>JBBQSO010000076.1:0-25722 GCA_038213805.1 Planctomycetota bacterium
GACCCGGATCCCCCGAAGAGGATGCGTCTCGGGGATCCGCTTCTCCATGCTCACAAAGCTGAAAAGGCTCGTCTGGGGTATGTCGTGTCCGCGCATTGACATACAATAACGAGTTGAATGGGTATTTCAACAGCCTGCTAGGACTCCGATATCAACCAGCTCAATGCCGAGCGGTCGGATCGGGGCGCCGTGGTTACGATGGGAGCCAAGGAATGAAGGTGCCGACCCCCGACAGAGAGTCGGCACCATTTCTTTACCCTGAGCGGTTCGTTTTCTATCCGCGGTCTAAGCGCGGCCTAGCCGCGGCGTCATCCTAGCGCCAAAAACAAGCCCCTGTAACCGATTAGGCTACAGGGGCTTATGGTGCCCGGGACAGGACTCGAACCTGCACGCTTTTGAGGGCGCTAGGACCTGAACCTAGTGCGTCTGCCAATTCCGCCACCCGGGCGGGTTTTGGTTTGAGGGGCGGAACGTAGGGGGGCTTCGGGAAAGATCAAGGCGTGACCTGGGTTGCGTGCTGGGGCGGCGATGGAGTGCCGGCTGCGGTAGGTTCAGCTCCACGCTGCGCGGTCGCGCGGAGCCAAGTTGCGAGCATTCGCATGCGCCGAAGAATGAACGCGCGCACAGGCAATCGTTCGGCTAGAAAGCGCGGGGTTTGAGCGTGGCCCGCTCCGCGACTGGCTCGGTATCCACGAGCGTGGTCCGGTGGGGAGGCGCTCACCATCATCGTGCGCGCGGATGCTCACGACAACGCCGCCACCGCCCGCGACGTACGCCGTATGTCTGAACCATGAAGGTGCCATGACCAAAACCGCCCGTCTCGTCCGTAATCTCCTGCTGCTTGGTGGCCTGGCCGTGGCGCTGCCGGCCGCCGAGTTGGCGCACGACGATCCGGTCGCGCGCGCGGCGCTGCCCGAGTTCCAGATCATCCCGGCCGCGCCCACGGCCGAGCTGACACCGGCGCAGGACTGGCCGACCACGGAGCAGCTGCGCGGCTGGAGCCGCTCGCTGGGCGGGCCGACCAGCGACCGCTATTCGGCGCTCACCGCGATCACCCGCGCCAACGTCGCGCAGCTGCAGGTGGCGTGGACCTGGCACGGCGGAGATGGCGGCGGCGACATGCAGTGCAATCCCATCGTCGTCGCCGGCATCATGTACACGCCGACCTGCGGGCGCGGCGTGGCGGCGGTCGATGCGGTCACCGGCACGGAGATCTGGCGCGCCGATCTCGGCCTGGGCAAGGCTGGCGGCTACGAGGCGCCCGCGCGGCGCGGGCTGCTGTATTGGCCGGGCGACGGCGCGAACGCTCCGCGCCTGTACCTGCCGGGCGGGCGCAAGCTGATCGCGCTCGAGGCAAAGAGCGGCGCGCGCGCCGAGGGTTTCGGCGAGCACGGCGCGGTGGTGCTGCCCGCGGGCAGCACCGCGGGCGCGGCGGTGTGCGGCTCGGTCATCGTCATCCCCGGCTTCGACCGCGACGTCTACGGCTTCGACATCGCCACCGGCAAGGCGCTGTGGACCTTCAACACCACGCCCACGGGCGCGGCGCCGGGCGCCGACACCTGGAAGACCACTCCGCCCGCAAATGCTGCGAATTGCTGGGGCGGTATCGCCATGGACGAGCCGCGCGGCATCGTCTACGTCACGACCGGCTCGCCCAAGCCGAACTTCAACGGCAGCGGCCACCTCGGCGACAACCTCTACTGCAATTGCGTGCTCGCGCTCAAGGCTGCGACCGGCGCCTACCTGTGGCATTTCCAGGAGATCCGCCACGACATCTGGGACCTGGACCTGGCGGCGCCACCGAACCTGGTGACGGTGACCCACGACGGCAAGCGCGTCGACGCGGTGGCGGCGGTGAGCAAGCTGGGCAACACCCTGCTGCTCGACCGCGTCACCGGCAAGCCGCTGTTCCCAGTGCGCCTGCGTCGCGCGCCGGTGTCGACGCTGCCGGGCGAGGTGACCTCGCCCTACCAGCCGGACCTCGAGCTGCCCGAGCCCTTCCTCACGCTGCCGATCCGCCGCGAGGATCTCTCCGACCGCACGCCGGCGGCCAAGCTCGCCATCGAGCAGCTCACCGCGCGCGCCAATTTCGGCTGGTTCGAGCCCTTCACCGAGGGCAAGCCGACAGTCTTCTCGGGCACCCACGGCGGCGCGGAGTGGACCGGCGCCGCGGTCGACATCCCGTCGGGCCGGCTGTACGTGAGCGTCAACCACCAGCCGCACATCATCACCGTGTTCCGCGACGATGACCCGCCGCCCGCCAAACCGGCGACGCTCGGAGAGCAGACCTTCCTGATGAACTGCGCGGTCTGCCACGGCCCCGACCGCACCGGCCTGGGCGTGGCGCCGCCGCTGCGCGGACTGCGCCACCGCCTGGACGACGCGGCGGTGCGCGCGCTGTGGAAGACCGGGCGCAACAGCATGCCGCCGTTGCCGCCGACGGTCACGGCCGAGCAGAGCCAGGCGCTGCTCGATTTCCTGATGGGCCGCGACCGCGGCAAGGCCCCGCCGGCCGAGGAGCCGGGCGCACTGCCGCGCTATTCGTTCAACGGCTACCGCCGCCTGGTCGATCCCGAGACCTATCCCGGCATCAAGCCGCCGTGGGGCACCCTGGCCTGCATCGACCTGAACAGCGGACGCAAGCTCTGGCAGGTGCCGCTCGGCGAGTTTGCAGAGATGACCAAGGCGGGCATGCCCAAGACCGGCACCGAGAACTTCGGCGGCCCGGCGGTGACCGCCGGCGGCCTGGTGTTCTGCTCCGGCACCAAGGACAACCGCATCCGCGCCTTCGACAGCGACTCGGGCGCCGAGCTGTGGTCGGCAGAGCTGCCCTTCCACGGCACCACCATGCCGACGATCTACGAGGCGGGCGGCCGCGAGTTCGTGGTCATCCCGGCGACCGGTGGTGGGAAGATCGGCGGGCCCGAGGGGGATGCGTGGGTGGCGTTCGCGCTGCCGAAGTGAGCGCGGTCGCGCCGTGACCGCCGTCGGGGCAGTCAACCCCCATTCCCGCCGCGCCCATCCCCGCGCGACAAAGCTGTTGCCCCACCGCGCGTCCGGCGATCAATGGCGCCATGCCGCGCGCGCGTGACCTTTTGCCGTTCCGACCAGCCGCGCGTCCGTCCCGCAGCCGCCCCATGTGCCGTGCGGGTATCGTCGGCCCGCGGTCATCCGCTCGCGGACTTCCGGACTTCCGGACCTCCGGACCCCCGATGAGGATCACCCCATCCCCCAAGCTGGTGCGCACCGTGGTCTTCGCGCTGACCAGGTCGCTGCGCTTCCACCTCTACGGGACCGAGCACCTGCGCCAGGCGGGGCGGGCCAGCCCGACCGGCACGTTCTTCGTGACGCATTGGCACCAGAGCCTGCTCACCATCCTCGGACCGCACCACAACCTGCCGGTGGCGACGCTGTCGAGCCGCTCGCGCGACGGCGGCATCGCGGCCGCCTACCTCGAGAGCATCGGCATCAAGGTGGTGCGCGGCTCGTCGTCGAAGGGTGGCGCGGCCGGCGCCAAGGAGCTGATCCGCGCCCTGCGCGACGGCTACCACGCGGTGCTCAACGTCGATGGGCCGCGCGGTCCGTTCAAAGAGGTCAAGGACGGCTCGATCGAGCTCGCGCGGCGTTGCGGCGTGCCGATCCTGCCGCTGGCGGCGCGCGCCACGCGCGAGCTGTCGTTCAAGCGCAGCTGGGACCGCTTCCGTGTGCCGCTGCCGGGCGCGCACGTCGCGGTGGTCTATGGCGAGCCGATCTTCTTCCCGCCCGGCGAGCCGAGCGCTGACGAGATCCTGGCGCGCCGGCGCATGCTCGCCACGCGCCTGCACGACCTTGAGGCCGAAGCCACGCGCCTGGTCGGGCGCGGCGACGCCTATCCGCCGCGCCGCTTCCTGACCTGGCTGCGCCGCGCGCCGCCGACAGCACCAGCACCAGCCACGCCAGCATCCCCCGGAGCCGCCCCATGAGCGAGACCTACGACCTGATCATCCGCGGCGGCACCGTGGTCAGCCACAGCGGCACTGCAGTTGGCGATGTCGGCGTGCGCGGCGGGCGCTTCGCCGCGCTCGGCGCGCTGTCCGGGGCGCGCGCGGCGAGCGAGATCGACGCGCGCGGCCTGCACGTGCTGCCCGGCGCGATCGACAGCCAGGTGCACCTGCGCGAGCCCGGCCTGGAGCACAAGGAGGACCTTGCCAGCGGCACCGCCGCCGCGGCGCTGGGCGGCATCACCGCGCTTTTCGAGATGCCCAACACCAAGCCATCGACCACCACCGCGGTCGAGCTCGCCGACAAGCTCGCGCGCGCCAAGGGCCGCGCCTGGGTCGACCACGCCTTCTACATCGGCGGCGCCAACGACAACGTGGACCACGTCGCCGAGCTCGAGCGCCTGCCCGGCTGCAGCGGCATCAAGGTCTTCATGGGCAGTTCGACCGGCACGCTGCTGGTCGAGGACGACGTCACGCTCGGGCGCATCGTCGCCAACATCCGCCGACGCATGGCGGTGCACTGCGAGGATGAGATGCGGCTGCGCAGCCGGCGCGCGCTGATCCCCGAGCAGGGCGCGACCGCCGCGCTGCATCCGGTGTGGCGCGACGAGCAGACCGCGCTTCTCGCCACCACCCGCTTGCTGGCGC
This sequence comes from Planctomycetota bacterium, assembly GCA_038213805.1. Taxonomy (GTDB): domain Bacteria; phylum Planctomycetota; class UBA11346; order UBA11346; family UBA11346; genus BOG-1363. Next base: position 4,629 of record JBBQSO010000076.1, read on the forward strand.
TGGCGCGCCAGCACCGCAAGCGCGTGCACGTGCTGCACGTCACCACCGCCGAGGAAATGGACTTCCTGCGCCAGCACAAGGACGTCGCCACCGTCGAGGTGCTGCCCCAGCACCTGACGCTGGTCGCGCCCGACTGCTACGAGCGCCTCGGCACCTTCGCGCAGATGAATCCGCCGATCCGCGACGCGCGCCACCAGGCGGCGCTGTGGGCCGCGGTGCGCGACGGCACCGTCGACGTGCTGGGCAGCGACCACGCGCCGCACACCCGCGCCGAGAAGGCGGTGCCGTATCCGGGCAGCCCAGCGGGCCTGCCCGGCGTGCAGACCCTGCTGCCGCTGATGCTCGACCACGTCAACGCCGGCCGCTTGACCCTGGAGCGCCTCGTCGATCTGACCAGCACCAGCCAGCAGCGCGTCTTCGGCATCGCCGGCAAGGGCCGCCTCGCTTGCGGCTATGACGCCGACATCACCCTGGTCGACCTCAAGCGCCAGCACACCTTCACCGATGCCGAGATGGCCAGCAAGTGTGGCTGGAGCCCGTTCACCGGCATGACCGTCACCGGCTGGCCGGTGGCGACCATCATTCGTGGGCGGGTGGTGATGCGCGATGGACAGCTCATCGGGTCGGCGGCGGGGGAGCCGATCCGCTTCCTGGAGTGCCTGCCCTAGAGGACGCGCGAGCTGTAAGTGACGTATGGCGAGCGCTAGGCGGGCTGTCGATCCGCGACGTCCATGTCCTCTGCCGCGTCCTGGTGCGTCGTCGTCCGCGACTCCCTGACGCCGCGCGGCTTTTGCCGCCATGTCGCGCTACATGCAATTATTTCCTGGAATTACCACGCGCTAACCGGTGAACTCAGCGGGTGCTTCCACACCCGCGGCAACTGAATGTATTCGGCCCAACGCAGCTCATGCGCTGCAGCCGCGCCTGCATGGCCATCATGGTGTCCGCGACGGCCGTCGCGATGCATGCGGGCGAGGCGCCAGTGCGCCATTCCGCTGCTGATCTGGCGTCGGCCTATGGCGCGGACATCGCGCCGTTGCTGGCGACCTACTGCGGCTCCTGCCATGGCCAGAAGAAGCAGAAGGGCGAGGTCGATTTCTCTGCCATCGGCGGTGGCGAAGCGGCGCTCGCGCCGCGCGCGCTGTGGCGCAAGGTCGCGCACCAGCTCGCCGATCGCGACATGCCGCCGGATGGTGAACGCCAACCCAGCGAGGCCGAGCGCGCGCACCTGGCGGCGTGGATCGCTGGGTTGCGCGACCTTGACCCGCCCAACGCCGGGCGCGTCACCAGCCGGCGTCTGAACCGTGTCGAGTACGACCACACCATCCGCGATCTGCTCGGCGTCGACGCGCACCCGGCCGACGACTTCCCGGTCGACGACGTCGGCTACGGCTTCGACAACAACGGCGACGTGCTGTCATTGTCCCCGCTGCTGATGGAGAAGTACCTGATCGCCGTCGACGGTCTGCTCGACCGCATCATCGCCGCCGACCAGCTCGACCTGCACCTGCCCGCCGGCGAGCTGAATGCGGTGCTCGACGGCCGGCCGGACGACGGGCGCGTGGGCACCAGGCAGCGCGCCATCTCGACCCCGGGCGAGGTCGATGCCACCATCGCCGCGCCGGTCGATGGCGCCTACACCATCCGCGTGCGCGCCGGCGCCGAGCAGGCGGGCAAGGAGCCGGTGCGCCTAGCGCTGAAGGTCGATGGCGTGGTGGCGAGCGAGATCACCGTCGTTGCGCCGGCGCGCAGCCCTGCCGCCTACAGCTGCCGCACCACGTTGGCGGCGGGCCCGCATCAGCTCGCGCTGATCTTCCTCAACCCCTTCAGCGCGGCGCCGGTCGACGCCGGCGCCGCACCGCTGACGGGGAAGGCCGCCGGGCCGCGCATGCGCACCGCGCTGATCGACGCGATCGAGGTCGTCGGCCCGCCGGCCGCGGCGCCCGGCGAGGCGCACCGGCGCATCGTGGTGGCGCGACCGGACAAGGTGCTGGACAAGGCGGCGGCGGCGCGGCGCATCGCCGAGAGCTTCGCGACGCGCGCCTTCCGCCACCCCGCGCGGCCCGCGGAGATCGAGTTCCTGCTCGGCGTGTTCGCGCTCGCCGACCACCAGGGTGAGACTTTCAGCGAAGCGGTGAAGCTGATGGTCAAGGCGGCGCTGCTCGCGCCCGAGTTCCTCTACCGCATCGAGGAGGAACGCGCGCCGGACGCCGACGGCAACTACGCGCTTGGTGACTACGATCTCGCCGCGCGCCTGTCCTACTTCTTGTGGTCGACCATGCCCGACGACGAACTGCTCGTCCAGGCCCAGGGCGGCCACCTGCGCGAACCGGCGGTGCTCGAGGCGCAGGTGCGGCGCATGCTGAAGAGCCCGCGCTCGCGGGTCATGGTCGAGAGCTTCGCCGGGCAGTGGCTGCAGCTGCGCAAGGTGCTCGACGCGCGCCCCGACCGGAAGCTGTTCCCGGAGTTCACGCCGGAGCTGCGCCAGGCGCTCTACGACGAGGCCATCGCCCTGGTCGATGGCGTGCTGCACGAGGGGCGCAGCACGGTCGAGCTGCTTGGCGCCGACTACGCGTGGCTGAACGAGCGCCTTGCGAAGCACTACGGCATCGCCGACGTGAAAGGTGCGCAGCTGCGCAAGGTGCCGCTGACCGACCGCAATCGCGGCGGCCTGCTCGGGCTGGGGGCGCTGCTGACCGCCACCTCGATGGCCGAGCGCACCAGCCCGGTCAAGCGCGGGCGCTGGGTACTGGAGGAGCTGCTTGGCGCGCCGCCGCCCCCGCCGCCGCCGGCCGTGCCGGCGCTGGAGGAGCAGGCGAAGGCCGCCGGGCCGTTGGGGCTGCGCCAGCTTATGGAGCGCCACCGCAAGGACCCCGCCTGCGCCGGCTGCCACCGCACCATGGACGCCATCGGCTTCGGCCTGGAGCGCTTTGACGCCATCGGGCGCTGGCGCGACCGCGACGGCGTCACGCCCATCGACGCGCGCGGCGAACTGCCCGGCGGACTGGCGTTCGATGGTCCCGCCGGCCTCAAGCAGGCGCTGCTGGCGCGCCAGGGCGCCTTCGTGCGCGTGGTCGCCGGCAAGCTGCTGGGCTACGCGCTCGGCCGCCAGCTCGAGGACTACGACGATGCTGCCCTCGACCGCATCGTCGTCGCGGCTGCCGCCGACGGCGATCGTCTCGATCGCCTGGTCATCGCGGTCGCGCTCAGCTTCCCATTCCGTTACCGACACCTCGCCGAGTGAGATCACCATGCGCAGGAACTGGCTCATCGACCGCCGCACCGCCCTCATGGGCCTGGGCGTGGCCATCGGCCTGCCGTTGCTCGAGACCATGGGCTGGGCCGATCCGCCGCGCGGTGGCGCCGCGACCCGGCCGCCGGTGCGCCTCGGCTTCATCAACGTGCCCAATGGCGTGAACCAGGCGCAGTGGTGGCCGAAGGACGAAGCATCGTTCACCCAGAGCGGGCCGCTGCCGAAGACCCTCGAGCCGCTGCGTCCGTTGCTCGGCGACGTGCTGCTGCTGGGTGGCGTCGACAGCATGCTGGCCATCGATCCGAAGGTCGGCAACGCCTCGCACGCGCGCGAGGTCAGCACCTGGCTGACCGGCTGCCACATCAAGGAGAAAGCGGTCGAGTGCGCGATCTCCGCCGACCAGGTGGCGGCGCAGCGCGTCGGCGCCTACACTGCGCTGCCCTCGATCGAACTGGCGCTCAGCCCGCTGCGCGCGGCCGGCGACTGCATGGAGGGCTTCTCCAGCGCATATTTCCACATCTCGTGGCGTTCGCCGACCCAGCCGATGCCGGTTGAGGTCGATCCGCGTGCGGTTTACACCCGCCTGTTCGCAGCGCGCACTGCGCGCCCGGCGCGGCGCGGCGCGGCCCCCGCGCCGTCGCCGGTCGGTGACGGCGCCACCGCGGCGCCGCAGGGACGCTCGCTGGACGAGAGCATGGTCGACTTGGTGTTGGAGCACGCGCGCGCCATGCGTGGCACGGTTAGCGGCAACGACCGGCGCAAGCTCGACGAGTTCCTTGACAGCGCGCGTTCGCTCGAGACGCGCATCGCGGCGATCGAGAAGCAGGCGGCCGAGCGCGCGCGCGCCGCCGCCGGGGGCGCGGCGAAAAAGTCCTACAAGACCTCGCCGCTGATCGAGGTGAAGCCACCCGGTGCCATCCCCGAGCGCCTGGACGAACATGCGCGCATCATGTTCGACCTGGTCACCCTTGCCTTTCAGACCGACACCACGCGCATCTTCAGTCTGGTCATCGACAACGCCTTTGTGAGCCGCACCTATCCCGAGCTTGGCGTCAGCCAGCACCACGAGCTCTCGCACCATGACAACAACCCGGAGAAGCTCGCGGCGCTCGCCAAGATCAACGCCTACCACGTCGAGCAGCTCGCCTACTTCCTGGGCCGCCTCAAGGGTCTGAGCGAGGGCCGCGACAGCCTGCTCGACAACTGCGCGATCCTGTACGGCTCGGGCCTGTCGGAAGGATTCACCCACAATCCGCGCAATCTGCCCACCATCGTCGCCGGCCGTGCCGGCGGCAGCATCCGCAGTGGTCGCTTCGTCAAACAAGCGAAAGGCAACCAGTCCGACCTGCTCATGGGCCTGCTGGCGCGGGCGGGATGCCCGGTGGATGGGTTCGGGGATGGGACGAGGATGCTGGCGGATCTGTCGTAGGGCCATCCGCCGTACGCATGGCCCCGGGCCATTTCAGACCCGCTCCTTTACGTGCGTTCCTCCCGTGACTCCCTGACTGTCGGGGATCCCGCCGCCCTGCCCCTTCCCAAGCGCCCCAGCCCCGCTCTCATGCCGGGCCACGCTAGTGAGGGGATCCACCATGGACATGCAACGCGCGCTGGGTCTGAGCGAGGAGGGGGTCAACCAGGACGGCGACCGCCGCCAGCTGATCCGCTACATCACCCTCAAGCTCGCGGCGCTCGGCCATGAGGTGGTGCCGGCCGAGAGCGACCGCGAATTCCTGGCGGTGGCGCGCGACCTGCTCGCCAACCACCGCGAGCAGGGTCGCCTGCTCAGCGAGGTGCTGCCGCCGGCCGATCAGCGCATCCAGGCCTTCCTCGACCGCCACCTCGCTGGTTGCGGCGACATCCCACGCCTGCCCAAGGACACCTTCATCCTCGACCGCCACGGCCTGGCGCGTGAACTGTCGCTGCCCGTCGACGGCGACCGCTTCGCGTCCGAGCTGCTGACCTCGTTCCGCACCGCCCAGGGCGTGCTGCACAATCCGCGTTCCGACCGCCGCACCACCCAGGGAGTGTTCCACATCGCCGAGGGCGGCCTGCCGGTGCCTGCGGACAAGTGCGCGGTGCCCAAGGCGGTGTTCGCCGCGCTGCTGCGTCACGCCCTCAAACCGCCGCGCGCGCTGCTGCGCCTGCCCTTCGCCTGCGGAGAGCGCGGCCCAGGCACCGAGCTGACCGTCAGCCTGCTGCTGCGCCCGCTGGTCTGCCCGGAGGTCCCCGGGGTCAGCGCGCGGGCCACCATGGAGACGCGCTTCTTCGCGCCCGGAGGACTGGTCTCCAACCTCGACTTCGTCGAGTCGGTGTTCGGCAACGCCGGCGACCCGACCCTGCCCGAAAACGATGCTGCGCTGGATACCGACCACTGGACCGGCCACACCGGCTGCGTGATCCTGGCGCCGCACCTGACCGCGCTGACCAAGCGCGACGTCGGCCTGCCGCACGCCGATCAGGCGACCCCGCGTCAGCGCGCCGAGGGCATGTGCTGGCGCGACGAGGGCGAGCGCTACAACGGCGGCAACGCTTTCAAGATCACCTGCCGCACCGTCGACGGCGTGGTCGTCACCATCCTCGCCGACAACTACTTCGGCTACTGCAAGAAGGAGGTGAAGACCCAGATCGGCTTCGCCGCCAACCGCTTCGGCGCCTGCGAGGAGGAGCATTCCGGCGGCGCCCTGGCCTTCGCCAGCTACACCCTGGGCGAGGTCTTCGCGGGCGACAACGCAGTGGTGCAGAGCCGCGGCCACACCTTCGCCGAACAACGTGAGCGCTTCGCGGCGCTTATGGACATGCAGAGCGAGGGCCACGGCATCGACAAGCGCTACCCGGACATCGTCTACGTGCCCGAGGACGTGCGCATCGACCAGCGCGCGCAGACGGTGAGCTGGCAGGGCGCGGCCGGGCGGCAGTCGATCCGCCTGCGCCCCGGCTTCGCCTACGTGCACCCGGCCGGCTACAAGGTGCACCTTGAGAAGCACCCTGGTGCGCCGTCGTGGCGGCTGGTCGGCACCGTCGCCGAGGGCACCTTCTGCCACAAGCCGTGCACGGTCTCGGGCGGCGGCAAGTCGGAGATCGCCAAGTCGCTGGTCGACGCGGTGCTGTACGGGCCGGTGTTCATCAGCGATCTCGACCACGACCTTGACGCGGTCGCGGCGCTATGCGCGCGCGACTACGGCGACCGCATGCTGCCCGACCAGGCCCACGACTACAGCCGCCGTCCAAGCCGACCGCTGCTCGACCCGGCGCGCAGCCTGGGGTCGGTGATCAAGCTGTTCACGCCCTCGCCCGGCGAGTTCAGCCCGGCCTATAACGCGTGGCTGGCGACGGTGCCCAACCATGTGCGCGCGCTGCTCTTCATCATCAAACGCTTCTACCGTCCGGAATGGGGCGGCGATTGGCGCCAGCACTTCAGCGTCGACATCGTCAACGGCAGCCGCGGGCACGAGTTCAAGTTCGGCGACCGCAAACTGGTCGGCAGCTATCTGCGCGTCGGCCTGCAGGGCGACGGCTCGTGGCGCACCTTCAAGCTGCGCCAGGACTTCACCGCCGCCTTGAAGGTCCAGATGGAGGACGACATCACCGCTTCGGTGGTGGTGCCCAGCGCGCGTCTGTCGGGACTCAACCCCGACTACCATGCGCCCAGCGTCAAGCTTGCCGAGAACTGCGAGTCGCGGCTGTTCCAGCGCCCCGACGACGCGATCCACCGCGGCTATGACAAGCAGGCCGAGATCGACATGGCCGCGCCCGGGCTGTTCGCCTCGAACTACGAACCGCTCACCGCCGAGGACGCCGTGGCCCTGGTCGACGACGCCATGGGCTTCGAGGCTTTCACCGCACCGATGCAGGCGCGCCTGCGTGGCGCGGCGGCGCGCACCGGCGGCTACGTGGTGTCGAGCGCGCACCCGCGCATCGTCGACGGCAAGCGCACCAAGAATCCGCGCTATCTCCAGGTCAGGCCCGACCTCGTCCACCACCGCGACCGCTGGCTGGCGCTGGTCGGGACGCGTTTCCACCGGCGCCTGGGTCCGCAGCAGGCGCTGCACCTGCCGGTCAACGCGGTGCTGGCCGGGCGGCGCAACAATCCGCCGGACGGCGCGATCCGCATGCTCGCGGTCTACAACCCGATCCACTACCAGGAGCTGCCCGAGCTGTTCATGGACTTCGCGTGCAGCCTGACCGGCAAGTCGCCGTCGACCACCGGCGCAGGCAGCGAAGGCGCGCTGACCAAGGGTCCGTTCAACATGGTGCGCGCCACCGCCGACCTCAACAACGCCCTGGTCAGCGCCATCCTCACCGGTGCCGACGGCTTCACCTCTGCGGCCGGGCACATCGGCCCGCACGTCCAGGTCGATCACGACATCAGTCTGCTCATCCCCGAGATCTGGTGCCGCCTCGCGGTCGCCGAGCGCGAGCCGGCGATGCTCATCCGCAACGGCCACCTGGAACGCATCGCCGACTTCAGCCACGGCGGACGCACGATCCCGGCCAGCCGGCTCGGCTATCGCATCACCTCGAAGTTCGTCCACACCTTCTTCGGACGCATTTTCGACACCCCCGCGGCGGTGTTCAACGAGGCCATCCTGCGCCCCGAGACCCAGGACCTGGCGGCCTTCGTCGCCGGCCTCGACTCCATCGTCGAGGCGCAGCAGCGCGTCGCGCAGAGCTACTTCGACGATGGCAGCATCGACGAGGCCAGCCCGCCGCTCGCCGCCATCCTGCACGTCATGGCGCATGGCCACTGGCAGGGCAAGGGCATCGGCGATCCCGCACTACGCGCGCTGTTCACGCGCGAAAATCTGCTCGCCAGCGCCTGGTACCGCCGCCGCCTGGCAGTGAAGCAGGAACGCGACACCGCGCTGTGGCGGCGCCACGTCGCCGCGCTCGAGGCCTTCCTCGCGCGGCGCAGCCATCACGACGAGGCGTGCCGCCTGGATGTGACCGGCCGCCTAGAGCGCGCCCGCGCCCAGCTCGCCGCCGTGCAGGCGCCGGACTATCTGGAGCAGCTGCAGGGGACGATCGGGGCGGATCCGATGGGGAAGGGCGAGGCGGCGATGGGGGCGGGGCGGTAGGGGCGCCCCTCGCCGTGACCGGGAGGTTGGGTCGCGGTCGGCGAAGCCCTGACCGGAGGCGCGGTGCTGCTGCCCGACGCGCGGTCAGTTTGCAAACATCAGCGTCACCCCGGCGACGAGCACGGCGCTTGTCACCGTGGCTGAGTGGTCGACGGATGTTTCCTGGCCGGTTCCGACGTGCTGACCACGACGCACCTGGAGGGCGACATCGTAGGTGAGGAAGCGGGTCACGAGGCTCGCGCCCAACGAGCCGCCGAAATAGCGGTCGACGTGCGGGTCGACCGGATCGACATTGTCGAGGGCGCTCGTGGCCCGGCTCGGCAGCTCTTCATAGAGCATGCCGATCCGGGCTGCGCACAGCGCCTCATCGAACAGGATGATGCGCTCGTAGCCGATGTAGACGTTGTATCCGTCCGGAAGCCGGTGCTGATCGACAAACCGGGAAATGGGATTGGCGCGGTCCCCGTGTGCTTCTATCCAATAGGCGCTCCACCGTGTCCAGGTGCAGTCGACGGCCACGGTGTCGGCGTCGCTGAGGGTCCAGGCGCACCCGAGCGTCGCGCTGGGCGGATAGTGCCAACGTCCCTGGCTTGTGTCGGACAGGTTGTCCGAGGCGGTGGGGCCGTCCTGGTCATGCTCGCGGACATGTTCAACGGTCTCGATCGCGAGATTGAACGCCGGACGGTAGACGAATGCCAGCGTGAGCTCTGGTGTGGCGCGGAACCATATGCCGGTCACGACGTTGTTCCCACCCACGCTGCGCGTCTCGAACTCGTCTTCAGTCACGATCCGGATCGGGGTGCCGATGACGCTGCTGTCGGTGGTGCTGATGCTGTGGAAGTGGCTGGCGTGGGTGTGGGAATTCCGCCAGCTAGCCAGCGTCGCCCCGATCCCCAGGCCCGGAAGGGGCTCGATCGCGTAGCTCAAGCCGATGGAAGCGAAGGAGCCGTCCTGATTGTTCGAGAATGCGTTGCTTGTGAATTCGTCGCCGAAGGTGAGGCTCGTGGAACGGGTGAAATCGAATTGCCGCTGCCAGAAAAACCCGATGGTCTGCTGGATCCCCAAGAGGTTTAAGGGTAGCGCAAAATCAAGGTAATCGAGTGAGGCGGTGGTGCTCGTCTGGGACACGAAGCCGGGCGGACTGGATCGTCGCCAGTACCCACCGCCCGACACGGAGACCTCCGCGGATTCGAGCTGCACCGACCCTCCAGGGTTCCAGGTGATTCCGTTGACGTCATCGTCGATAGCGGAGAACGCGCTGATGCCCATGGCGCGCACCCCCGATCCGGCGCGCTGGGCGCCATTCTCCTGGACCGCGAAGGCCAATCCGTGCCCGAGCACGAGACCGGCTGCGCAGCGCGCGCAAGCGTTGCCAGTAGAGGTCATTGGAATGACAGGTCCATCTCCCTGGAGTAGCCATCGCCGGTCGCCTTGATGATCTTCCCCGAATTGAGAATGCCGCAGGACACGATCAGCTCGTACGACGAGGTCTTCTGCAACGATTGGATGATGACATAGTTGTGATCGCCATCCGGGAGCCGCTCAAAGGCGACAGGACCCCCATCTGCCAACGCGACGCCGACGTCCTCCAGGGATTTTCCCGGCGGCAGGATGAGGTGTATCAAAATATGACAGGTGTCGTCAGGCGCTAAGTAGGGGCCGGGCACGTCGGCGTAGAAGGACTTCGCTGGAATCGTTGTGAGGACATCGACAGGAAATTGAGGATCGGTTTTGTTCAGTGTAGAGTATCCGGGGGCAGTGTCCGACCAAGCGTGAATCTTGTAGTCTCCAGTGTGGGTGATGGAGAAATAAAAATCTGATCCCGAGATGGTCGGGGGATCACGTCTGTATACGGTGCCGTCGGATCTGAGGATCTCTATGTGGGGATGGGACGGGCTGATGCCCGCCTTGCCGCCAGCGTTATTGTAGAACACGCCGTGCAAAAGTGTCATGATCTCGTCCTTGAGGTGCTGGGTGTACTGGTCATTCGCCGACGGCGTCGACCTGATCGGTGAGTCGTCCGGAGACGACGGAAAGGGGGGCGATGTGATCCTCCGGCGCCCCCGCCTCGACGATCGCGGCGACCGTGTGGTCGGAATCGTTCGGGGTGAGCACGGAGAGCCGCACGCCGCGGCGCACGCCGTCGAGGGTGCCGAGCGCGAGCTGGGCGGTGCCCTGCGCCGTCAGGCAGCGCCCATCCAGCACGGGGAAGTCGCAGCCCAGGCGGTTGGCGAGGGCCGCGAACAGCTGGCCGCACGTCCGCTCGTCGGTGGCAGATGCGTACCCGTCGAGGTGGGCGAAGGCGACCCGGGAGTCACGGTGGATCAGGGTCAGGTAGCACTCGATGCCGTCGGCTTCGCGGGTGATGATGACCGCGATCAAGTAGCGCGCCTGCTCGTCTGTCACGCGCGACAGCGTGCGCTGGCTGAACCAGCCGGCGCGCCACATGGTGGTCTCCTCCAGCGCTGCGACCTGGACGTCGGCGCGCTCGTAGCGGAAGCGGTGCTCGCGCAGCAACGCCTCCTCGCAGCGCATGTCGTCGGCCTGATCCGGCAGTGTGCCCGGTCCCGACGCGGTCGCCGGCAAAAGCTGGGCGCGCGCGCGTAGCCGCAGATCGCGCGCCGGCGCCGGGCGCAGCTCAACGGTGGCATTGCGCTGCAGCTCGGCGCCACTGGCCAGCTGCAGGCGGAAGCGCAGTGCGTGACTGCCGGGCGGCCGGCTGACCGCGACCATGCCGGCGAAGCGCTGGCCGCTCAGCGACTGCGCGGAAACGCGCTCACCGCCCTCTTCGATAACCAGGCCGCGCAGGCCCCCCGCGCTGGCCGCCGTGATGCTGAACCAGGCGGTGGTGCCGGGCAGAGGATGGCTCGCCGGCGGGCCATCAATGGCGAAGATGTCTGCCTGCGGCAAGGCGATGGGTACTGCGGGCGGGACCACCGGACCCTGCTCCGGATAGCTGACCAGGGCGGCGGCCATCAGGGTGGCATCGCTGGGGAGGTCGGCGGAGAAGGTGCGGTCTGGCGCGACCGAGATCGCCTGCTGCGCGCGGCCGGGGGCGATGGCGACCAGCCCGTCGGCGGCGCCGGAGCAGTGCCCCTCGATGTGCAGCTGGGCGATGCCGGCGACGGGTGCGGCGGGCGCCACCACCTCCAGCGTGAGCGCGCCGGGCGTCGCCGCCGCGGCCTCCGGCGTCTCCGGCCGGAAATGCCCGTCGTCGATACCGATGACCTGCGGCGCGGGAGGGGCGTGGAGATGATCGCCGGCGCGCAGCCCGGTGATGCGCTCGAGCAGCGCCACGGCCTTGGCGCTCGGCTCCTGGGTGAGGCTGATGCGCAGTTCTGATTCGGCCTCGTCCAGGCGCCCCTGCGCGATCAGCACCGCGGCCAGCTCGCGGTGGGCGAAGTAGCACGTGAAGTGCATGCCCCAGGTGCGCGCCATGCGTCGCTCGCGGCCGCGCAAGCGCAGGGCAATGCGCAGGTCGCGTTCGGCAGCCGCCCAGGCTTGGTGGCGGGCGAATACCAGGGCGCGCTCATCATACTGGTACCACCGTCCGCGGAACGGCACCGACATCTCGCCGTAGACCACGCCCTGGTCGCTGACCGTGCGCGTCGCCTGGGCGCTGCAGCCAGTGGCCGCGAGCAGGGCTACGATGGCCAGCAGCGCGCACCTCATGGCGCGCCCTCGCCGTCGACGGGCACGCGCTCGACGCGCATGCCCACGGCGGCCGTGGCGCTGTCATCCAGGCGCAGCCGCGCGGTCTCGGTGTGGGCGCGCAGTACCGTGCCCTGCGCGCACGCGTGGTTGTGCGCATCAAGGATCTGCAGGCGGTCGCCCGGCTGCAGGCCGTGCCAGCTGCCCAGCGACACCTGTAGCGAACCATCCGGCGCGCACGCCAGGATCCGGCCCCGTTCCTCGAGGCGCTGCAGGGTCGAACGCAGCATGGCTTCGGCTGCGATGCGCACATCCGCGAGCGCCACGAAGCGCGAATCGACCATCTCGCCGGTCTCGACCACGGCCGTGCGCAACTGCACGTGCTGCTGGTCGGATGCGGCGCCCTGCACCATGACGAAGACTTGGCCGGCGATGAGATTGCCGCGCCTGACTAGGCTCTTCGCGCTGGCGAACCCTTCGTCACCCAGGCGGATCTCGCCGAGCATTGGCGCGAGCGGCCGTTCCACCAGCTTGATGCCGATGGACTGCGCGGCCTCGGCGAGATCGGCCGAGAGTCGCGCGGACAGGCCCTTCCCGACGATGAACAGCGAACGGTAGGGGGTCTGCCACTCCTCGGGCGGTGGCGACGTCCGGGGCATAGCGATGGCCCCGATGCCGACGCCGGACATCGCGACCAGGGCGAAGGTCGCGAACCTGCGGGGGGAGCGGGGTGGGCGTTCGAGGGCGAGCAATTCTGCGACCACCGCCGACCCGTCGGCGGGCCGCCGCGATGGCTCGAGCTCGGTCATCGCCCGCAGCAGCGGCGCGAGGCGGCGCGAGGTGCTGGCCAGCAGCGGTGGTTCGGTGTCGGCGAGGAACTTCCTCTGCCAGCTGTCCATGGGGCAGCCGGTGAGCATCTGCCAGTAGCACATGCCGAGCGAATAGACGTCGGCCCGGGCGTCAATCGCCTCCCCCGCCGCCTGCTCGGGTGCGGCGTATTGGGGCGTTCCGTAGTGCCCGCTCTCGAGCCGTGGCGGTTCGAGCAGGGAACGGGCCAGACCGAGATCAGTGATCTTGCTGGTCCCCCTCGGGCAGACCATGATGTTCGAGGGTTTGATGTCCCTATGCACAATGCCAGCGGCGTGGATTTCAGCGAGGCCCCGGGCCGCATCGAGGAACCAGTTCGCTCCCAGGGGATTGCGAGGCTCCTGCCGGTGCTCGGCGAACTGCTGCCAGGTGTATGCGAGCAGCTCGATGATCAGATACGGGTGACCGTGCGCCTCATCGATATGGAGGGTCTTGGCGATGTGCGGATGGTCACGCAATCTCATGCCGATCGACGCCTCACGGTGGAATCGTTCCCGCGGCAGATCTGGGTGCAGGATCTTGATCGCGACATCGACGCCCAGATCTCGGTAATTACCTCTGAAAACAACGCTCATACCACCACTGCCGAGACGCTCGGTGACGGTCACGCGGCCGAAGGGGAGGCCAGGAGTTATCCAGGCCCACGCGGAGTCATCACTCATTTGGTGCCTGGCAACTGACATGAGGAGATAGAGGCATGGACCATGAAAGCAAATTTAAATTCCGCGTAGAAGCGTATCGGCACGAAACAACATACGCGCACCGGCCTCGCACACCGGCAGTAGCAGGAAACTGCCGCTCGCTCAGTGGCTTTTCCGTATAGGGTTTCGCAACTCGGAGCAGCCGCCATGAGCTTCTTTCCCGACCGGCCGCGCACTTTGCGCGAGGCGACGACCATGCTGAGCAGGTTCGCCGATCGTCGGGATTGGATCGAGAGCCGCTGGTATTATTTTGAGCCGATTTGCCATTCGCTCGAGGCCCGAGGGGTGGGCGGTGAGAAAGCCCATGACCTAGCCATGGATCTCATGCTGAAACTCGATTCGGTGATGCAGCAATATGATCCATCGCGCGGTCGCTTCAGGCCCTACCTTAGCAGGGTCCTCGCCAATCACTATGTCGACGCGCTCCGCATCGCGGGTCGACGCCCGCTCATATCGTTGGCGGAGGCACACGAGTGCGAGTCCGCCGATCAGCGTGCGGCCATCGATGAAGAGGTGGAGAGTGCCGCAATGCTCCACTATATCCGCATGGCTTATTACCATTTCGAGGTGCAGGCGCTCGCCGGGACATCGGGTGGGCGGAACCTCGCCCGCCCGTTGCGCGTCCTCCACCTGCTGCTTATGGAGCGGCGGAGCCAGCAGGAGATCATGGGAGAGCTGCAGATCTCAGAGCGGCAGGTGCGGGTCGACGCCAGCGCGGCTGCCGATGCGCTGTCCGGCTGGATCAGGAAGTGGGTTACTGACGATGACCTGTTGGATGTCTCGGATTTTGCGAGACGCAAGGGCATCCAAGTGGAATTCAGTCTCACAGGGATCGACGGCCTGTTCCGGCACCTCAGCGATCAGAAAGTCGCGAGCATCCACTTGTTACTTGTGGTCGCTTCGCGCAAGCCTGGCGCGCGGCCGGCAGGGACCGTATGTGACGGCGCAGGCATCGGTTTCCCGTTGCGTGGCGGCCAGACCATGATCGCTGAGCCGGGCCGGATCAGGAATCTTGCCTAGGACCCTGTACGGACGGTTTGCGATACTGATTACCGTGTGGCGACTCGGCCCGAGGATTTCATCGACGCGAGTGCCCTGCTATCAGCGGAAGCGTGGGGTTCCCTGCCGAAGGCGGATGGTCATCGGCGTCCTGGGCGTCGCAGGCGAGTCTGGTCCAGTCGATCGGGTTCCCTCACCCTCCCGTCCGGGAGGCTGGAGTTCCGCGACGCCCTCACGAGGAGGGCGTCGCGGAACGGTTTGTCAGACCCGGAAAATTCAGCTCAATCTGGGATAGACGGTCGTGCCATCATAGAGGTAGGCGGTGCCCTTGGCACAGTCGTAGGTGGCGTTGTGGTTGGTAGTGACAATGTGAATGAGATTTCCACGGGCCGTCAGCTGGACTACCTGTTTGGGGGCGACGTTGCGTTCCTCGTATCTGACCCAGCGCACGGCGTCCTTCTCATCAAAGGTCAGGACATGGACCCAGTCGTCCGTATCGTTGTACCAGGTGACGAAACCTTCGGCGGGATGCAGCAGGAATTCGAAACTCTGAATGATCTTCGATGCCTCCTCGGTGATGACCTTGATGGCGAAGCTTACCAGTCCGTCGGTCACAACATCCCTGCTCTTTGCGCTCGTGGCCTTCTTGCCTGCGCGCAAGCGGCAGATCTCCTTCAGCCTCGGGACAAGGGCGGAAGGTTTGCCGTCCGGCGACTGGCTGTCCTCCACCAGGCCGCGGATGATCTGATGTTCGAGGTCCTTCTGGGCGAATGCCAGATTCTGATCTTCGAGGGTATTCATGATGGCTCCTTGCAGATTTGGGGCGGAATGAGTTACCGCCCCGGGTTGGAGAGACGGATCGCGAGCGAGTTCGCTGAAAGTGGTAGAAAGGGCAAAGGGCAGTCCGCTCAGGGACCGGTTCGCGACTAGTTGCGAGTTCTGCGCATAGCCGGCCTTGCGGATGGCTTCGGCCAGTCGCGCATGCAGATGGGAAATGTCCGACGAGGCGTTCGCATCGAGTTCCTGCAGGAGGAAATAGGACAGCACACCGTGGTATCCACCGTCGATGAAATCGTCGGCAGAGACCTCATCGGATCTACATCCGGAAATGAGCGCTAAGTTCAAGGCGCTCGTTACGTCAGGTAGCGAGCCCATCGCCAGGCCTTTGTGCCTGGCCGTGGAAAGCCGCCATTGCAGGTCCATCGGCATATGGAAGGTCCGGGCCTTGAACTGACGGGAGCGGGCGCTCGCGGCGCCCATATCCCTGGTCACCAACTGGCCCGAGTGGCACGAGTCGGAGATCCAGTAGAACCGGACTCCGTCAGGCAGCGTCGAAAAAAGCTCATTGAAATGCTCGTCCACCAATGCGTGCTCCACAGTGAAGTCGAAATCGATTGGGCAGATGCAGTCGTGGACCTTTTCGACCTCGCCATCCGGCGAGCGCAGCGGCAGGAGGGCGCCATGACCACTGAAGTGGAATATGAGGCGATCTTCCGGAGCAGCGTCGCAGACAAGCCAGCGCAGCCTCTCTCTGATCGCTTGCGCGGTCGCTCTGGCGTCGACGAGGAGGCGGATGTTTGCATCCTGGAATCCCGCCTTTTCAACCAGGAAGCGTGCCATTCCTTGGACGTCGTTTAGGCAGCCTTGGAGTTCATTGGGGTACGCATACGAGTTGATGCCGACTAGGAGCGCTTTATCTGCCATGACAGTCTTCCTCAACGTATAAGTGGTTGGATTCGCGGGCCTTCCTGAGCCGCCTTCAGGGGAAGGCGGTGCCCGTTGCGCACATTATACGTAGGAGTCTAACGAATCCGGCAGTCGGCAGTGGGTGTTTGCCCGGAGCGCGTTCTGGTGCGCCTCATCGGCTTCGGATGTAATCGAGAATAGGCTTCACCAAGCGACGTTGGCGGCAGCACCGGCTGATGCAGATGCCGCGCCGCTCGATCTCAAATGAATCCACCGCTACCTGCCAGAGTGACGTTCAGAGCCACACCTCGACATGGTGCTCCTTGCCATCATCGACCAGCGGGATCGCATGGTCCGGCACGTCCTGCCCGTCTACGCGCGTCGCCTGCGCGCCGCGCGCGACGGTGATGATGTAGGTGGCGGCGCCGTGGCGCCAGGTGCAGGTGAAGCCGTCCATGTCCTTGGCCAGGCAGGGTGTCACCAGCAACCGGTCGCCGTTTTTGCGTAGGCCGAAGAGTTCTTCAATGAGCAGGCGGTACATCCAGCCGGCGGAGCCGGTGTACCAGGTCCAACCGCTGCGGCCGGTGTGCGGGGGGACGCCGTAGACGTCGGCGGCGATGACGTAGGGCTCGGCCTTGCTGGTCGCCAGGCGCTCGGCGTCGCCGCCGCGGCGCACCGGGTCGAGCAGGCGGGTGATCTCCCACGCGCGCTCGGCGTCGCCGAGGCGGGCGAAGGCCATCGCCACCCACACCGCGGCGTGGGTGTACTGGCCGCCGTTCTCGCGCACCCCGGGCGGGTAGCCGCGGATGTAGCCGGGGTCGAGCGGAGTGTGGTCGAAGGGCGGGTCGAAGAGCTGCACCAGTCCACGGCCGCGGCGCACCAGCTGCCGATCGACCGCGTCCATGGCGGCGCGCGCGCGCCCGGGTTCGCCCGCGCCGCTCAGCACCGCCCAGCTTTGCGGCAGCGAGTCGATGCGGCATTCGCTGTTCTCGGCGGCGCCGATCGCCGCGCCCTCGTCAGTGAAGGCGCGCAGGTACCAGCGTCCGTCCCAGGCGTGCGTCTCGGCGGCCTGGACCATGGCCGCCGCATCCGCGCGCAGTTCGGCGGCGACCGCCTGGTCGCCGCGGCGCTGTGCCAGCTCGGCGAGGCGCACCAGCACCTCATGCTGGAAGAATGCCAGCCACACGCTCTCGCCGCGGCCCTTGTGGCCGATGCGGTCGAAGCCGTCGTTCCAGTCGCAGCCGCCGATCAGCGGCAGGCCGTGTGCGCCGCGCCCGCGCGCGTGGCGCACCGCGCGCAGGCAGTGCTCGTAGAGCGACGCCGGTTCGCCGATGCCGGGCAGCTCATAGAGGTCGCCGTCCTCGAGGCGCGGGATGCGCCCGGTCAGGAACGGCACCTGTTCGTCGAGCAGCCCCATGTCGCCGCTGCACTCGACGTAGCGCGCCACCGCCAGCGGCAGCCACAGCAGGTCGTCGCTGCAGTGGGTGCGCACGCCGCGCCCGGCCGGCGGGTGCCACCAGTGCTGCACGTCACCTTCGGTGAACTGGCGGCCGGCGGCGCGCAGGATCTGCTCGCGCAGCAGGTGCGGGGCCTGGGCGCCGACCGCCATGGCGTCCTGGAGCTGGTCGCGGAAGCCGTAGGCGCCGCCAGACTGCGAGAAGCCGCTGCGCCCCCACAGCCGGCTGGCCAGCACCTGGTAGAGCAGCCAGCCGTTGGCGAGCAGGTCGAGGGCCGGGTCGCGGCTGGCGATGCGCACGCCGCCGAGCAGCCGCCGCCAGTGCGCGCCGACCGCCGCGAGTTCGGCGCGGGCCGCGTCGGGATCGCGCCAGCGCGTCGCCAGGGTGCGCGCCTCGGTGGCATCGGCGCCGCAGCCGAGCACGAACACCACCTCGCGTTCCTGGCCAGGCGCGAGTTCGCAGGGCACCTGGATGGCCAGGCACGGGTCGAGGCAGGCGCCGACGCGCCCGCCGAGCCGGGTGCGCGCCAGGGCGTCGGGACTGCTCCACTGGCCGTTGCGGCCGAGGAACTCGCCGCGATCCGCGGTGACGGTGCGCAGGCGCACGCTGGCGTCGAGGAAGGCCACGCGCCCGGCGAAGTCGGCGCTGTAGGGGTTGCGCGCGGTGAGCGTGCCGCTGGCGCGGTCGACCGCGCTGATCACGTGCATCGCGCCGCGCTGGCGCAGTTCGCCCAGCGCCAGCTCGCAGCAGGCGGTCAGCGCCAGGCGCCGCACCCGGTTCGAATGGTTGGTGATGCGCAGCACCAGGAAGCGCACCGGCGCTTCGACCGCGACGAAGGTGGTCAGCTCGCTCTCGAGGCCGTCGTAGGCGGTGGCGAAGCGGCTGTAGCCGAAGCCGTGGCGCACCACGTAGCGCGCCGGCGCGCGCGCCGGCCACGGGCACGGTGACCAGAAGCGACCGCTGTCCTCGTCGCGCACATAAACGGCCTCGCCGGAGGCGTCGGTGGTGGCGTCGCCGTGCCACGGGGTGAGGCGGAATTCGTGGCTGTTCTCGGCCCAGGTGTAGCCTGCACCGCTTGCCGAAACCACCGCGCCGAAGCGCGGGTTGGCGAGCACGTTGACCCATGGCAGCGGCGTGGTGCGCCCTGGTTCCAGGACGATGGCGTACTCCTCGCCGCCGGGCAGGAAGCCGCCCAGGCCGTTGGCGAAGGCGAGGTCCGCCGGCACGGCGACAGGCGCGGACGGTTCCGCGCGCAGCCCGACGCGCGCGGGTTCCAGGCGGTCGACCGGGCGCTCTGGGCGCGGCCGGCGCTCCGCCACCGCCTGCAGCGAGCCGGCGGTGTCGGTGATCACCAGCCGCGCCGCGGCCTGCAGCAGCACGCGGTCCTCATCGGGCATCAGTTCGCTGCGGCGCACGAACACGCCGCCCGGACGGTCGACCAGGCCGGCCGCGGGACCGGCGGCGACCAGGCCCATGAGCTGGTCGTGGAGCGTGGCGCGATAGCCCGAGACGTCCTCGTTCCAGATCACCAGATCGACCTGCAGGCCCATGGCGCGCCACCACGCATGCGCGGCGAGCACCTCGCGCACCAGATCGAGGCGCGCGGCATCGCTGATGCGCAGCAACGTGATCGGCAGGTCGCCGGAGATGCCGTGCGCCCACAACCCGGACTGGGAGCGGCGCCCGAGCGCGACCACGCCGGCGGGCGCACGGCGGAAGGAAGTGGCCATGACCAGGGCGCCGGCCAGGCGCGCCGCGGCCTGGGCCTGGGCTTCGCTGAGGCCGAGCTGGTGCAGCAGCAGGCGACCCTGGCTCCATGCCAGGCTGAAGACGCGCTGGGCGAGGTGCTGGTCGTGGTAGCGCTCGGCGATGGCTTCCGCCCCGGCGAGGTCGCCAGCCATGCCCCATACCAGGTCGACGACCACGCTCTCGCCCGGGCCGATCTCGACGCGGCGGCGGATCGCGGCGATGGGATCGAGCACGCAGCCGGTGGTGCCGGAAAGGGGCCCGGCCTGGTCGAGCGCGGCGGGGGCGGCCAGGGTGCGCTCGCGGCCGATGAAGCGCATGCGGTCGGTCTCGTAGCTGGGCGGCCCGGCCTGGCCGCCGTGCACCGCCATCAGATGCACGAGTACCGGCATGGTCTCGCCGGCGCGGCGCGGGCGGCGCCGGCAGAGCAGCGCCTCGCGCAGCACGTCCACCGAGGTCTGCACGAACAGCCCGGAGAATGCGGCGTGCGCGGCGTCGGCGGCGGCGGAACCGGCAACCACCTCGGCGCAGCTGGTCAGTTCGATGATGCGGCGCGAACCCGAGCGGTTGATGAGCGTGACGCGGCGCAGCTCGACGTCGTCCTCGGGCGAGACCGCGATCTCGGTGACGGTCTCAAGGTCGTGGTCGCGGCGGCGGAACTCCGCGCGCGCCGGGGTGAACACCGCTTCGTAGGAGCGGCTCGGGCGCAGCGTGGGCTGGTAGGTGTTCGACCAGGTGTGGCCACGCTGCACGTCGTGCAGGTAGCAGAACAGGCCGTCGGCCTCGCGCACCGCGTCCTCACGCCAGCGGTTGACCGCGAATTCCTGCCAGCGGCTCGCGCCGCCGCCGGCCGCGGTGATCATGACGTGGTAGCGGCCATTGGAGAGCAGCGTGGCTTCGGGCTGCGGGCTGTTCGGGTTGCTGATCACGCGGATCGCGGGCGCCTGGTCGGGCTCGCCGTGGAGCGCGACCGGCTCCTCGTCCGGCAGCTCGGCATCACCCGCCATCAACGGCGCGCGCTCCTGCAGCAGCAGCGCGACCGCCTTGAGCGCGGGATCCGCGGAGAAGCGCCGGCGCATCGGGCCTCCAGCGAGCGCGTGCAACATGGCGAGCAGCGCCATGCCCTGGTGATGGACCATCCACGAGCGCACCACCCCGTGGCTGGTGCCGGGCGCCAGGCGCGCCGGGGTGTAGTCGATGGCTTCGTAGAAGCCGTAGCGGCCGGTGAAGCCCGCGCGCTGCAGGCGGCGCAGATTGGCGACCGCGGCCGGCGCGTCGACCAGCAGGGCCATGGCGCTGGCGTAGGGCGCGATGACCAGGTCCTGCGCAAGGCCGCGCTTGAGGCCAAGTCCGGGCACGCCGAAGCCGCGGTACTGCCATACCTGGGCGGCGTCGGTGAGGTGGTAGCCGGATTCCGAGATGCCCCATGGCACCCCACGGCTGCGCCCGTAGTGGATCTGGCGCGCGACCACCGCGCGGTTGCTGCGCTCGAGCAGGGTGTCGGGGAACACTGGCATCAGCAGGTCGGGCATCAGGTATTCGAACATCGAGCCCGACCACGACATCAGCGCGGGTTGGCCGCCGCTGGCCACCAGCGGCCGGCCGAGCGCGAACCAGTGCGCGAGCGGCACCTGGCCGCGCGCCACCGCCCAGTAGCTG
>JBBQSO010000077.1:0-25425 GCA_038213805.1 Planctomycetota bacterium
CTCCGCCGGAAGCAGGCTGAGTCAGAAAACGTCGTCTTTCGCACGCACCTTGCCTCCATTGGTGCCCCAGCTGATTTGGTGATCGAGAATGCCGCGCTGCGCGCCCAGGTTGCCGACTTCATCGAGAAGCTGGAGGTCATGGCCTACCGCATGGCCAGGATGACTCGCCGCGTCTTCGGCACCTCGAGCGAGACTCACCATCCGGGTCAACAGCACCTCGACGAGATCATGCGCCAGATTCTAGTAGAGACTGAGCTGCGGCCGGATGACTCGACAGCCGCCACGAAGGCGAACGCCGGTTCGACGACGGCGACCACTGCACCATCAGCTTCTGATGCGGCTAGGCCGGGACCAGCCAAGCCACGCACCAAGCGCCGCGGCCGGCTCTCCCTCCCCGACACCCTGCCGATCGAAGAGCGGCCCATGGAACTTCCTGAGTCCGAGCGCATCGGCCCAGACGGGAAGCCATTGCCGCAGATCGGTACGCGGATCGTCGAGAAGCTCGACTACTTCCCCGCCTGGTTCCGGCGCCTGCGTCTGATCTATCCCATCTACGGCTCGCCCTTCAGCGATGCGCAGCGGATCTCGGCCGCGCCCATGCCCTGCATCGTGCCCAAGGGTCTGCCCACCGACACCACCGTGGCCATGGTCCTGGTGGAGAAGTACGATCTCCACTGCCCGCTCTACCGGCAGGAGACCAAGCTGGAGCGTGCTGGCATCGATCTTGGCCGTTCCACTCTGATGAACTGGGTGCGCCATGGGGCTACCGCCTTACTGCCCATCCAGGCGGCCATCGGCGAGTCCATCCGCCAGAGCCCGGTGATCGGGATAGATGACACCTGGATCAGAACGCTGGATCCTGGGGCCGGGAAAACGCACCTCTCCCGGCTCTGGGGCTACTACGCAGACGACGAGTTTTACTGCGACTACCGACGAACCCGAGAGGGTAAATGGCCGGCCGAGTTCCTGCGCGACTACCGCGGCGTTCTCATGGCAGATGCCTATTCCGGACACCATCGGCTCTTTGCCGACGGGCTCATGACGCCGGCGGCCTGCATGGCGCATGCCCGGCGGAAGTTCGAGGAGGCATTGGAGGCCGGTGAGCTGATGGCTTCGCGGGCCCTCGACCACTTCTCGCTGCTCTACCGCATTGAGCGCGAGACCGCCGACCACACCGCGGATCAGCGGCTGCGCCGCCGTCAGGCCGAGGCGATTCCCATCCTCGATCGATTGGAGAGGCTGGTCATCGCCTGGGAGGCGGACCAACGGCACTCCAGCGGTCTCTACGGTGCTGCTCACTACACCCGCAAGCTCTTTCCCAATCTGCGCACCTATACGACCGATGGCCGGATCCCGATCGACAACAACGACCTCGAGCGCCTCTGGCGTCAGCCCAGCCTCAATCGGAAGAATTCCCTCTTCGTGGGCTCAGACCGCGGCGGCACCTGGGCGGCGACGATGTTCAGCATCTGCCAGAGCTGCCGGCTCGTGGGCTTGGACCCCTACAGGTACATGGTCGAGATCTTCGCCGAGCTGCACACCGGTAGGACGGATTTTGCCAACCTGCGGCCCAAGGCTTGGGCGGGGTGGCTGGTGGCACGGACGGCATGAGGCGGTGGCCTGTAGCATGCGTGGACGCTCCCGGATGTCGCAGCATGACCAGGTGCGCTGGTCCGGCTTCATCAGGGTCGCCAGCGACGGCGACGACACCTTCATCACAGAGCCCGACGACGGCTCACTGCTCTTCTTCGATGACCGACAGGTGGTCGAGAGCGGTGGAACGCATGCCGTGGTGAAGAAGCCCAGGCAGGTCTATCACGCGAAGGGCGCTTGACCGACTCGTCACTTAGACGCTGCGATCGCGTCGGCCACCGTTCTCCCCAGGCAGGCCTGGCCGGCCGTGCCAAGGTGGGTCTGGTCGCTGGCGAACAGATCCGGATGGTCTTTGCCGAGTGCGTGGAAGGCGGCGAAGCCGTCGGCCAGGCCCGCGCGCTCGCTGGCCGCGGCCTCGCGGCAGGCGGCGGCGAGCTCGCCGACCGCGTCCCAGGTCGCGGCGCTGGGCAGGGTGGCGACGATCAGCACGTCGGCGCTGCCGCCGGTGGCGCGGCGGATGCGCTGGATGGCGTCGCGCTGCGCGGCCAGGAAGGCCGGCCCGCGCATGCCGCTGTTCCAGTCGTTGCCGCCGAACTCCACCACCACCAGGTCGGGGTGCGGCGTCGCCTGCAGCCAGCAGGGCATCAGCACCAGGTTCTGGCGCAGTTCCGTGCCGCCGATGGCGGTGTTGATGATCCTTGGTGCCACGTG
This sequence comes from Planctomycetota bacterium, assembly GCA_038213805.1. GTDB lineage: Bacteria > Planctomycetota > UBA11346 > UBA11346 > UBA11346 > BOG-1363. The sequence continues at coordinate 2,305 of JBBQSO010000077.1, forward strand.
CCAGGTGCTCTGCAGCGTCGAGCTGAAGGTGTCGAGCCAGCTGTGCTCGCGGTTTGACCAGTGGTGCGTGTCGGTCAGCGAATCGCCCATCGCGACCACGGTGATGGGCTGGCCCGCGGCGAGCTTGGCCAACGTGCGCGCGAGCGGCGCCCCGTGCGGGCGGTGGTCGGCGGTGTCGAGCGGGATGGTCGCTTCGAGGCGCAGGTCATCGATGGCGTAGGTGTGCGCCGCGCAGTCGCGCCAGTACCACCACTTGCCGAACCACAGTGCGCCGAGCTGGGCGGGCGGACGGGCGCCGCGCGCGTCGAGCGGTAGGCTGGCCGCATTGGACAGCACCGGCACCAGGTCGCGCCAGGGTATCACGACCCGCGTCCAGCCGGTGGCGTTGATCGGGAAGGCGACGTCGTAGCGCTGGGCGAAATCGTCGTTCCACACCAGTTGCAGCGCGCCGCAGTGCGCGGAGCCGTCGCCCTGGACCCAGAACGACAGCCCGGCCGCCTCATTCCACGCCGGCGTGCCGCGCACCCGCCCGGTGGCGAAGGCGCTGGCGCAGCCGTCGGCGAAGGTGAAGCGCAGCGCCTGCCCGGTGCGACCGGCGGTCACGGCGACGTCGACCTTGGGGTTGGCAGCGGCGAAGCTGGGCCCTTCCATGCCGTCGAGCAGCGTGGCGTCGGGCTCTGTAGCGGTGGCGCCGACGATGACCAGCGCGAGCAGGGCGATTACGCTGGCGGTGGGGCGGATGGTCATGGTGGTCTCCGGAAGAGCGGGACGTTCACGGCGCGGGGATGCGGAACATGGCGACGATCAGCGGGAAATCCGGCTGGCTGCGCGCCAACCGCCAGAGTGGAAACGGCTGGCCGGTGGCAGGATCGCGCAGGGCTTGCGTGGCCGCGGCCAGATCGTTGGCGAACCGGGCCCGCGCCCAGGCACGCAGGGCCTCTTCGACCGGCGTCGCCGCCGGCCAGTCCCGCAGCAGGGCGGCGCCCTCCTCCTTGCGGTCAAGGCCGCGCAGCGCCAGCGCGCTCACCAGCAGCGCGGCACCGCTGCGCGTGTGCCGCGCTGCGGTGGTCGCGGCGATGCGCGTGTAGGCCAGACGCACCCCCGCATCATCACCCAACGCCTGGCGGCAGCGCGCCGCGAGGAGATCCTCAAGCCGTTCGTCGGTGTCGTAGGGGCGGCCCGAGCCGAGACGCTCCGGCCAGGTGCGCGCCGCGGCGATGAACGCCTCGGCGCCAGCCACCGCGCCGCCTTCCAGCGCAGCGACGGCGGCCAGCAGGTTGGCGCGGCGGAACAGCGCACGGCCTTCGTAGGCGCCCTCGTTCGGCAGCACGGTCAGACCGGCGAGCGCCGCCAGCGCCTCACGTGGGCGATCGTCCCACAGGTGGACCAGGGCGAGGTCGAGAGTCAGCGCCTGGTTGCCGGGGAAGTGCTGCGCTGCATCCACGGCGGTGGCGCGGGCGGCCGCGAGGTCGTCGCCGCCACCGTCAAGCAGGGCGCGGATCAGCGCGTGCGGCGCGCGCCAGTCCTGCGGGGCGAGCTGCAGCGCCCGACGCAGATCGGCGAGCAGCGCTGGCCGCTCGCCGTCGGCGTGCCGCACCTGCGCGCGGTTGAGGTAGAACGCGGCTTCATCCGGAGCATCGCCGGCGGCGGCGAGCAGCGCTGCGGCTTCGTCCACGCGCCCGAGACTGACCAGAAGCAGGCCGAGCAGGTGGCCGGTCTTCCAGTGCGGCCGGCGTTGCTGCGCCCAGCGCAGCACGGCGATGGTCACGGCCTGCGCGGGGAAGACGCCGCGCACCGGTGCGGCCAGGGCACGGTCCAGGGCGCGGTCGCTGGCGGCCGGATCGCTGGCACGCTGCAGCCAAGCCAGCCAGAGGTCCGTGAGCGTGCCCGGCGGCGCCAGCGCGAGCAGGGTCACGGCGTCCGCGTCGCAGCCCAGGGACGTGTAGCGCGCCGCCAGTTCCAGGTAGTCCTGCGTCGGGTCTTCGCCGCGCAGGCCGGCGGCGAAGGCGGCGCGCGCCTGCGCGTCACCGGCCAGCAGGCAGCGCTCGCTGCGCGCCCCTGCATGCAACGGATCGCGCGCCAACAGGTCGGCGACCAGGCCCGCCGCCACGTCGGGGTGGTGGTCCAGGCGCGCCACCACCGCCTGCAGGAAGCGGCACTCGTCGCTGCCGTCCTCCGCTCCGCGGCGCGCGTATTCCGCCGCCCGCCACAGCTCGCGCTCGCGGATGCAAGCGCCCGCCAGCCCGGCCAGCGCCGCGGCACGCAGATCGCCAGAACGCTCCGCCCAGCCGAAGCCGTCCTTGGCGTCCGCGCTGTGCCCCAGCGCGGCATTCGCTACGGCCCAGCAGAGGTTGGCCTCGGCGTCGCCGGCGTCGATGGCCAGCGCGCGCGCCGCGGTGGCCGCAGCCTGGTCGTGCTCGCCGCGGCGGTTCTGCAGTTCCGCTACGCGCGCCAGGGCGCGCAGGTGATGGGGTTCGACCGCCAGACAGGACGTGAAGGATTCCATGGCGGGTGCGTAGTCGCGCTGGCGCAGGTGCTCCTCGCCAGCGGTGAACAAGCCTTCGGCGCTGGCGGGATCGGCGGCGCCGTCCGCGGCCAGCGGCCGGTGCAGGCGCAAGCGTTCGCCGTCGTCGCTGCGCCAGGAAAGCAGGTGGTCGCCAACCTCGACGCTCAGCGTGCCCACGTGCCCGGCGAGGTCGACGTCCGCGCTCAGCACGGTCAGCGGTTGTCCTTTCAGGCGCTGGCGGTGGAACACGCTGCCGTCGGCGGCGACGCGCAGTTCGGCATCGAGCGCGCGCAGTGGACAGCAGCGGATTTCCAGATGTCCGCCGACCTGCACGATATTGAGCGCCCCCCACGGCGACGCGTCGACCAGCCCGCCGATCCCACTGAGCGGAAACCACTGCTCGCTCCAGCGCAGCGTCTGTCCGGGTGCAAGGGCCGCGTGCTTGAAGGGCGTGGCGCTGCTGTTCTCGTCCGCCTGGCTGGGCATCAGGCCGCTCTGGATCTCGATGTACTGCGGCGCTGGCGCGTCGGTCAGCAGATCGCGCCACAAGGCGCCGTCGCGCGCCTGCGACCACAGCCACAGCTTCTGCCCCGGCTTGTCGCCCAGCAGGGACCAGTGCGCGTAGCCCCCGGCGCGGCCGCTCCAATAGCCGCCGAACCACTCCGTTGCCGCGCCCAGCACGTGGTACGACTTGTCCGGGCCAAAGGTGTTGGCGCGGTAGGCCGACAAGTCGCGTCCGGCCGCGTCGACCGGCCATGGGTGGGCGATGCCGCCGTGCTCCAAGTAGTGCTCGCCGGGGTGCAGCATGGTCAGGTCGTCGGCGGCCTCGGCCGCGGCAGTCATCCACTGGTAGCACGACTGGTGGTAGGGAGTGGGGTTCTCCCAGCTCGCCGTGGTGGTGATCGCCGCCTGGTCGCGCGGCAGGCGGATCTCGACCCGCCAGCGCGTGCTTGACGGCAGGTCGAGGGCGCCGACCGTGCAGCGCACGCCGCCATCCGCATCGCGCGCCAGCGCGTAATCCACCGGCGCCGCGCAACTCGGCGCGTGGCCGATGGTACCGAAGTTGAATTCGATGCCGCCCGACGTCCACGGCCCGCGCAGGCCGACGTCGCGGAACTTCACCACCGGGTTACGGTAGATGAAGTCGCGCCCGCTGACCTTGTCCATGGCGCCCCAGATCTTGCCGCCGATGCCCGGCGCGACCCACACCACCAGCCAATCGTTTTCCAGGCGCACCAGCTTCCATGCGCGCATGGTGCCCTGCGCGCTGCCGCCGTCGAAGCGCGTGTACGGGTAGATGCGACCGAACTGGGCGAGGGGGCTGGGGTCGCCATAGGGATAGGTGAGGAAGGTCTGCTCGACCTCGGTGATGGTCGCATCGGCGGCGGCGGCACGTGCCGGCATCACGGCCGCGATCAGTGCAGGCAGCAGGAGGGGGATGGGAACCCGTTTGACGAGCATAAGACCAGGATCAGGGAAGAGCGCGACTCGCCACCAGGGGGGCGGTTGGGGCGGCGTCCTTCCATCCACCATGGATGAGACGGCTTGAGGGCCGGCACGGGCATGCGCGGCGTCGCATGGTGCGCCGTCGCCAAGACCAGGTGAAGCGTTGCCCGGTACTGCGTCCGGTTAGGGCGCGATCATATCGCTGCGGATACCGATCCTCTCGTTCACGTGCTTCTACGCACACACCGGTCCCAGCAGGCGCTTCGACCAATACGTCAACAGATGAGCGCCGACCTGGTTCTGACGGGCGTAGGCGCTACGCGATAAGCCGGACCGGCGCCAATCGTCGATTAAGGCTTGGCCACGGATGGCGGGGCTTGATTTCAGGACACGCTTCGCGCTGGTGGGCTGGGTCATACGACCTCCTTGCGCGCGATTATATGCAGGCGGATTTCAGCTCGCTAGTACACGTGCCTGGACGCATACCATTCTCGAGTCGGACGCCGAGACGTGATCCCCCGTAGCTCGCATCGCTCCGCGTCAGGGATCGACCGCGATCCGCTGTCCCGGTTGCCACACGGTCAGCTCCGGTTGGTAATAGGGATACGCTGAGGACGGCCTGCCTTGGCTGGTGCCGGCAGCGATGGCGACGCAGGTGATCGGGATGTCCCACGTCGCGCCGACCGCCAGGCGTTCGCCATAGAGTCGGACTTCGCCATCGGCCCACTCCCAGCAGCCAAGCTGGCCGGCGCGGACGAGGCGGTCGAGGGCCTCGGCGCGCGGCTCCAGCCCGGCGGGCAGGCCGACGATCAGCATCGGGGCGTAGACCTCCGCATGCGCCTGCACGTGCGCCAGCACCGTGCACGGCGCGCCCACGGCCACGTGGGCGGGAGCGGTGATGGTCAACGACATGGGTGCGTTGGCAGCGTCGGTGGGCTGGGCCAGCCGACCGTCGAGTCGCCAGCGCCAAGCCGGGGCGGGCCCCGCGATAACGACCTCCAGTGGTCCACCGACGGGATCGATGGCCAGTGGCCGTTGCAGCATCTCCTGCATGTGCACCGGAATGGCGAGCCGCGCGAGCTCCTGGCCATCGCGGCGGATGATCACCGTGGATGGGGCCGGCCGCGTCTCGTGGTCCTCGGCGGCGGCGAACGCCTCGATGGCCAGCACATCGCTCTGGGTCGTGTTCCACGCCTCGCCATGACGCTGGGCGCCGAGCCAGGCGAGGCCGCGCCGCGCGTCGTCCACGCGTCCATCGGCAAAGTAGGCGAGCACTGCCAGGGCGGTGGCCTCGACGTCTGCTACCGGCCGCCACGGCGAGGCCCCCGGGCGGATGGCGGCGCCGTCCTGATCGAGTCGGATCATGCTGGCCAGGGCGGCAGCCTGGTCAGCGTCCCCGGCCTCGCGGGCGAGACGCGCTGCCAGGCCGAGCGCGTACGCGTCGCCCGCAAGGCGGGCCGCGGCATAGGCGCGTCCCCGGTCGGCGGGCGGACAGTCGGAGCCGAGGTCGGCCGCGATCTGCACGTCGCTCATGCCGGGGGCGGTGTTCAGGACTCCGGAGTGGAAGCCGCCGTCCGTGCGGCGCTGCGCCAGCAGCCAGGCCTGCTGACGGTCGAGGAGCGGCCGGTTGACCGCGACCACCGCCCCGAGGCGCTTGAGCTGGCGCAGTCCGAAGGCCGTAAGGACCGGATCGCCAGGATCGCGGCCGAAGAGCGAGAACCCACCCGAGGGGCAGGCGAAACCCTGCAGCAGGGCGACAGCTTGGGTGAGGAACGTCGCGGCTCCGCCATCGTCCTGCTGGCGTCTGCGCCGACGCTCGCAGGACACCAGCAGCGGGTAGCTGCTGGAGGAGGTCTGCTCGAAGCACCCATGCGGCTCGTGCAGGAAATGCCGGTGGACGGCATCGAGCAGATCCTCGAAGCCGCTCTCGACAACAAGGCTGCCGTGCAGCGTTCCGGGCAGGAAGCCCTGCGCAGGGGGCAGCTCCAGGCGCGCTGAGCCGTGGCGTTGGCCGCCGTCGTGCCACGGCGCACCCGGTGCCTCGACGACGATCCCACCCGCGAGCGTGTCGGTGCCAAGTGACGACGCGGCGTGGAGGCGCACCCGCGCGCTGCCGGTCGCCACGGCCACGATCTCGAGGCGGCCGTCATGGACGATGGCGCGGATGGCTTCGCCCTCGACCGCTACTTCGCTCGCGTCCGCTCCGCGCAGATTGACGGGTGCATCCCAACGGTCGCCCACCGTCAGGCGCGACGGCAGCCGCACCGCCAGTTCGACCGGCTGGCGGACCTCAAGGGTCGTTGCGGCGGCAGTGAATCCGCCCCGGGCATCGAAGGCGTCGGCGCGCAGCGTCAGGCGACGGCCGCGCGGCAGCGCGGGCAAGGTCAGTACCAGCCGGCCGGCCGCGCCGCTGGGTTCGGCCGCCCACCACGCCACCGTCGCGTGATTCGGCAGCCCCTCATCGCTGAGACCGGGGGCCATGACGGTGCGGCGGTCGGCGAGGGCTGAGGAGGCGGCCCCGGACCCTTCGACCTGGGTATAGCGGTAGTAGATTTCGAGATCGAGCGTGGTGATGGCGGTGCTCAGCAGCCGTCCCCACCGTGTTCCGGTAGCCCCGTAGATCGATGGGTCCCAGGATCCGGCATCCGGCAGGTCGGTACGCTGCAGGTTCACCAACACATCGCGCATCGTCGCGTTCCAGGTGAGCCACTTAGCGCCACCCCGTTGGAAGCAGGCCAGGGTACCCCAGTAGACGTGGAGCGGATCGAAGGGCGGCGCCAGAGGCGGCTGATCCAGCACTCGGTTGGTGAGGGTATCCAACTGCTGACTGCCGGCATGATGGCCGAGCATCACTGCCATCCAGGCACCGGCCGCAGCACGGTCGGGAGCGTGGGCCTGGTGTGTGGCCGCATCGTAGACGGCGGGAAAGGTCGAGCGGCCGACCATCGGGTCGAGGCGTTGCCAATCCGGATTCGCTGCCTGCCAAGCCGTAGTGAAATAGCTTTTTGCCCGGTTGAGGCTGTCGCGGACGTTCAAGCCGCTGGCCAACGCGCTCTTCAGCGCCATGACGCACCAGGTGGACGCGACCGCGTCCAGGTGATCGTCCTCTGCCCGGCCCGAAGCGGCCCATCCGCCGATGGCGTGCTGCTGTTTGAGGAGCGCGTCGATGGCCATCTGCGTCGGTTGACGCAAGGTCGGGTCGGCGGTCATGCCATACGCCTCGGCGAGAGCGGTCACCACGCCGGCCTGAACCTCGGGATCAGGATCGCAGCGGCCATCAGCCCCGATCTGTCCGACCAGCCAGGTGACCGCGCCCAGCACCATCGCCTTATACCGGCTCGGCGTCCGGTGATCGTAGCCGGCGCCGAGGTAGGCGAGGGTGGCAAGTGCAGTGCATGAGCGATCGGCGGATGCATCGGTCCAGGTGCCGATCCCATCCGCCTTGTCATCCAGGGTGGACTGCAGTGGCCAAGCGGCCGCGCTCCAATGGCCATCCGCGGATTGGTGCCGTTGGAGGAATCTGCTGTCGGCGACGACCGCGGTCTCGCTGGCGCGGGTGCCGCCGTTGCGGATCACTGCGCGTCGGCGCCCACCGCCGGTGCGGTATCCGAAGGACCCGCTAGAACCACCGGCTCCGATGGCCATGAACGCTCCTCCTTGGCCGACCTCGGCGAAGGTGTCCAGGGCGCCGGCCGGGGTGGACAGGGCGGGCGCGAGCTGGAACGGCAGAGCGGGGACCGGCAGGACGCCCAGCCGGCGCAGCCGGGGTGACGCTGCCGGGCTGCCCCTGCGCCAACCCTGGACGCCGAGGAGGAGATCGAGGCGCTCCGCCGCGCCGGCTCCGTCCTGGAGATAGGAATCGGCATCAGCCAATTCCTCGACCTCCCCATTGAGCCAGGCCAGCGCCGGCAGGCGCGCTGGCCGCTCCCGGGCCTCGATCAGGTCCTCATCGCCGGCATCCACGACGCTGAGCGAGCACACCCCGGCGAGGGGCGCCCCCGCCGCGTCGGCGAGGCGCAGTTCGACATCGGCAGGGGCGCCCAGTGGAATAGTCGGCGGCGCGGTCACGGTCAGGGTGATGCGTCGTGCCGGCCGCAGGAACAGGGTGCGCTGGATGCTCGCCGTGCCGTCCGGAGTGGTGAGCACGGCGTCGATCACGCCCGCCACGCCAGCGGTGAGGGGCACCTCCACCGGGGTGACGATGCCCGCGGTCAGCGCGCAGGGGTGGTCGGCCACGACGGTGTTCCGCCGGACCAGCCGCAGCCGCCAAGTGCCGGTGACAGTGGATTGGATCCGCAGATGCACGGGTCCATCCGCCGCCTGCACCGCCGAACCAAGGATGACGGCGCCGGTCGCCTGCACGGCGGGAAGGGTGAACTCCTGCCGCGCGGGTTGCTCGACCACGAGGTGGTAGTCCATGCCGACGGCGGGCGTGAATGCGACGCAGCACCGGCCCTCGTGACGGGTGGCGAATGCAGCCAGGGCGTTTCCCGCGCCATCGCGGAGCGTTCCGCGGCAATCCGCCGGTTGGCCATCCTGGGAGCGCGACTGGAGGTAGACCATCGCGGGCAGCCCACCCACGAGCACACCGCCGTCGATCGTCGCCTGCAGGTCGAGGTGCGCAGACGCCAGGGGCAGGCTGCGGCTGGCCACGACCGCGGTGCCGGCATCGGGAATGCTGGCGGTGACCGTGCCATCGCGCTGGGCGAGATCGGCCGGGATGGGCACCTGGATGCTAGCCCGGCCCTCGGCATCGCTCACGACGCGCACCTCGCGTGCCGCGCCGCCGCCCAGCGCAACGCGCAGGATCGCCGGCCGATTCGCGAGAGGCGTCCCATCGCGCCCACGCAGGGCGACGCGCACCTCGGCGGTCTCGCCAGGCACGTAGCCGCGGCGATCGAAGGTGAGTTCGGCGGCGACGCGGCCTTCCAGGCCCTCGACGGTGCGGGCGATGAGGACGCGCCGCGGCTCGGCGGCGACGCGATCGCCGATCGCGGCGGACACCAGGAAGCTTCCGCCCGCGTCCGCGGGCTTCCAGGTGGTGGCGGCGACGCTGTCTTCGACGCGGGCCATTCCGCTCCAGACCACGTGATCCCGGCCATCACGAACTTGGAAGCAGACCAATGAGGCGGTGGCGACCGGGGCGCGGGTCAGCGCGTCGAGCAGGATGGCGCGGAGGCAGACCTCCTCGCCGGGCCGGTACCACGGTCGCTCGCTGGTCACGATCAGGGTCGGCCGCGCCTCATCAGCCATCGCCAGCGAGGCGATGAGGAACGCCAGCAGAGTACGCATGTCAGGTGAACGATCCTGGCTGGCCCGGGTTCATTCGCAACCCGAGGACATGCCGGCCGCCATCGGAAAGGTCCTGGTGCGAATGCTCTCAGGCGGCTGAGGGATCATAAGAGCCAGGGTTTCGCGATTTTTCACCCAGCTTGTGAGGAGCTGGCAACGTCCACGCCGCCAACCACCAGGGCCGGCAGGAATGCGTCGGTCTCGCCACGCTCGCGGCGCTGTCAGCAGGATCCGGACCCCGGAGCGCAGCACGACCCGCCAGACCGATAGTCCACCGGAAGCTCGCCGTTCTTGGTCTCGCGCGGGTGCCGCGCACGATGTCCATCGCAGGCGAACGGCTGTTGTGCGGAATCTGCGATGGCCTGGTAGGGCGGCAGGCCGATCACCTGCGCGGCATACGGGACGCTCGTCAGCAGGCGGTAGGTCTTGGCGCATACCGCCGTCCGCTCGCCCCGACGGAAGACGTGCCCATCGTCATCGTGCACTTCACTCCACGGACCGGGGTAGAGGATCGCATGGTTGCCTTCCTGGCACGGCCCCTGCTTACCCTTGTAGGCGACGACGGTGACGGCGCGGTACTCGATGCCCTCGACGACCTGCCAGGGGCGTTCATCGCGTTTCGCCAGACTGACGCCGTGGAAACCAGCCTCGACGAAGGCTTGCAGGAAACGGTCCTCGCGAAAGGCGCCGCTGATGCACCCGGACCACAGGGTCGGATCGTTGCGCTGATGCTCGGGGACGTCCTCGTCGCTGACGATGTCGGAGATGGCCACGCGACCGCCCACTTTGGTGACCCGGAACAATTCGCTGAAGAGCTGGTGCCGCTCGCGTTCGTTGACCAGGTTCAGCACGCAGTTGGACACCACCACGTCGATCGAGGCGTCGGGAATGAGCGGTTGCTCGTGACGCAGTCGTTCCTGCTCGGCCTGCAGGTCGAAGAGCCCTTCCCGGGATCGCACCGGGTGTTCAGCCAACCAGCGATCGACCGCCTCCAGGTCCAGCGCCAGATCCTGGATCTGCGCACAGCGGAACTCGGTATTCGCGAAGCCGACCGTGCGCGCCACCTGCGGCGCGGCGAGGCGGGCCAGCGCCAGCATCTCCCGATTGCGGTCGACGCCGATCACGCGGCCCCCGGCACCTACCACCTGGCTGGCGATGAAGCAGATCTTGCCCCCGCCCGAACCGAGATCGAGGACGGTCTCACCGGGCCTGACGAAGCGACTCGGGTCGCCACAGCCGTAGTCCCGCTCAAGGACCACCGAAGGAATGGCGGCCAGGAACTGCGGGTCGTAGGTGACCGGACAGCACAGTGCGGGTTCGACGGCTCGTGCGGCGGCGCCGTAACGGTCTTGGACGGCCTGGGTCTGGTCCATGGTCGCATCTCCCGGAAGACAGTGAGTCAGACGACGGGCACCGTCCGCTGGAGGCCGGTGAGTGTCCAGTCATTCTGCCGGCCGGGCCGGTGTCTGGTCCCCAATGCCCGCCCACTCCAACGGCAGCGGCCCCTCAAGCGAGCAGATGGTTTCGTGCTCCCCGCGTCGCGGGGTCCTTATTCACGCGGGCATCGCCTGCGAGTCCGGCTGTGCGCTCGCCGCACGGCTGGACCTGCGGCAGGAATAGACCCGTGGTGCACCAGATCCACCCAGATCAACGCATCCTGGAGCAGCGCCACGCGTACTTGAAAATCGTCGGGAAGCCCTCATGCAATGGCCTATTCCCAAGCCAGGGTTGCAGGGCGCGGGAGGAGGATGGCGTATCAGACCGTCGCCGTCATCGGCAGGTTGGGTCAAACCTGCGGACCATCAGCAACGTCACCCAGGTGAGATCATGAACAAGCGCGTCGTCAAATGGCTGGTGATCGGGACGGTGCTGGGCGCCCTGATCCTGTTCTTCGCCTTGCATGGGCTGTCCTTCCTGTCCTTCGCGAACCTCAAGAACGAGCAGGCGGCGCTGCAGGACGGCTACCACCACCGTCCACTGCTGTTCGTCGGCGCCTTCGCCGGCGCCTACGTCATCGCGGCCGCCCTGTCGTTGCCGGGGGCCGCGCTCTTCACCTTGGCCGCCGGTGCGATCTTCGGTGTCGCCGCCGGCACGGCGGTGGCGCTGGGCGCGAGCACCATTGGCGCCAGCCTGGCGTTTCTGAGCGCGCGCTACGCGCTGCGCGACACCATTGAAGGCTCCTTCCGCACCCGTCTCGAGGCCATCAACCGCGGTCTGGACCGTGATGGCGTCTTTTATCTGATCACCCTGCGCTTGATCGCGGTGATCCCGTTCTTCGTGGTCAATCTGGCGATGGGGGTGACGCGCATCCGTCTGATCACCTTCTTCCTCGGCAGCCTGGTCGGGATGCTGCCGGGTGCCCTGGTGTTCGCCAACGCGGGAACGCGCCTGGGTGCCCTGAAATCGCCGGGCGATATCCTGTCCCTGCCCGTGCTGGCCGCGTTCGCGGCGCTGGCCGTGCTGCCCTGGGCCGCCAAGGGCGCGCTCGGCTGGTGGCGGTGGCGCCGGACCACCGGTCGCTTCCCCGCGCCAGCGCGTTTCGATTTCGATCTGACGGTGATCGGCGCGGGAGCAGCCGGCCTCACCGCGGCCGCGGTCGCAGCCCAACTGGGCGCCAAGGTCATGCTGATCGAGCGCCAGCGCATGGGCGGTGAGTGCCTGAACACCGGCTGCGTGCCGTCGAAGGCCCTGCTGCGCGAAGCGCATGTCCTTGCCGAGGCCCGCAGGCATGCCGCAGGTGATCCCACCGTGCCGGTTCCGGCAGCGGATCTTCCCGCGGCCATGGCCAGGGTGCGGGCGGCGATCGCCAGGCTCGAACCCCACGATTCGCGGGCGCGCTTCCAGGGCATGGGCGTGACGTGCGCGAGCGGCGAAGCGCGCCTGGTCAGCCCCTACGCGGTCGCGGTCGCCGGAGCGACGGTCACCTCGCGGGCCATCCTGATCGCGACCGGGGGCAGTCCACGCCTGCCCGACGTGCCCGGATTCGCCGACATCGGGGCCCTGACCACGGAGACCGTCTGGGGCCTGCGCAGCCTGCCGCGGCGGCTGGTGATCATCGGCGGTGGTCCGGTGGGATGCGAACTCGGCCAGTGCTTCGCGCGCTTCGGCAGCCAGGTGACGATCATCACCGCGCCCTACCAGCTGCTCGAACACGAAGACCTCGACGTGGCGACCATCCTTGCCGACCGCCTGCGCGATGACGGGATCCGGCTGGTCCTTGGCGAGCGCCTGGTGCGCTGCGCGCGTCAGGACGCCGACAAGATCGTGGTGAGCCTGGGCGAGAACGGCCAGAGCCACCATGCGTGCGATGAGGTCCTGATCGCGCTCGGCAAGCGGCCGGACACCGCGGCCCTCGGCCTCGCCGAACTCGGGATCGCCATCGCCACGGATGGGCGCATCGAGACCGACGAATTCCTGCGCACCAATTTCCCCAACATCGTCGCTTGTGGGGACGTCTCCTCAAAGCTGCTCTTCACCCACGTCGCCAGCGATCAGGCGTGGCGCGCGACGGCGAATGTGCTGCTGGCGCCGTTCTCGCACCAGCGCCCCGAAGCCAAGGCGGTGCCGTGGATCACCTTCACCGAGCCCGAGGTCGGACGCGTCGGGGTGTCCGAGGGCGAGGCCACCACGCGCGGCATCCCCGTCGAGGTGACGCGCTACGATCTCGCGGAGAACGACCGCGCCGTGATCGACGGGCGGACGGGCATGCTCAAGGTCATCACCGCGCGCGGCACGGACAAGATCCTTGGTGCGGCGGTGGTCGGCCCGGGCGCTGCGGAGCTGATCGGCGAACTCACCGGCGCGATCGCCCGGGGCGTGGGCTTGAAGACCCTGGCGACCGACATGCATGCCTACCCGACCTACGGTGACGCCGTGGCGCGCGTGGCGGCTGCCTGGCGGCGGACGCATACGCCGGCGTGGCAGCTCAGGGCTCTCGCCCGTTATCTGGCCCTGCGCCGCGCACCGGCGCGCTGGCGCCTGTGTCTGGGTCTCGCCGGCGTGGTTGTGGTGGTCGTGGCCGCGGGCGCGTGGTTGGGCGTCTCAACGCTGCTCTCTCGTCACGTGGCGACATCGGCAGTCGTCGAGGACGCGCAGCCGCCCGTCCCTGGCGATCGCTGAAATGCCGCACGCAGGCGGCGACGGGTTCCCACACACGCCGGCCGGTGAGCCGATCGTGGTGGTGCTGGCGCGCGCCCCAGAGCTGGGCCTGGTCAAGTCGCGCCTTGCCCGCGACGTTGGCGCCGCCGCGGCGCTGGACGTCTACCGCACGCTGCTCGCGTGCACCGCCCGCGCCGTGCGCGCCTGGCAGGGGCACGCCGTGGTGCATTTTTCCGGGTCGCAGGCCGCGCTCGCCGGCAGCCCGCTCGGCTGGCTGCCGCGCCTGCCCCAGGTCGACGGCTCGTTGGCGCGGCGACTGGAATCCGCTCTGGCGTCGGCGCTGACCGGTGGCTGCACCGCCGTCGCCATCGGCAGCGATTGCCCGGGGCTGCGCGCCCGGCATCTGCACGAGCTGGTCGCACTCGCGGGCGCGCACCGGGTCGCGTTCGGACCGGCTGCGGATGGCGGCTATTGGGGCATCGCCGTACGCGACCGCGAAGCGCTGGCGATCTGCTGCGCCGAGGACCTGCCCTGGTCGCAGCCGACGCTGTTGCACGCGGTGCTGGCCAGGCTCGCCGCCCACGGCGTCCGCGCCGGCCTCGGAGCCACGCTCGGTGACGTCGATGATGCGGAGGATGCGCGCCGCGCGCGTCTGACAGGCGCACTGCCACCAGCGGCCCCGCTGCTGACGGTGGTGGTGCCGGTGCGGGATGACGCACTCGCGCTGCAGGGTTGCCTCGACGGTCTGCGCCGCTGCGCGGGGGCGGCAGAAGTCATCGTCGTGGACGGCGGCAGCAGCGACCAGTCCCGGGCGATCGCCGTGCAGCACGCGCTGCAGCCGCGGGTGCTCAGTGCGCGTGGCGGTCGGGACCGCCAGCTGGCGGCGGCCTTCGCGGCGGCGCGCGGCGACTACGTGCTGTGCCTGCCGGCCGATGCCCGTCTACCCGGCGGTGCAATCCAGGCGCTGACTGCGTGGCTGGCTGTAGTGCGGCCGCGCGCCGGCTGCCTGCGCCGGCACGCAGCCGCACGCGCACCGCTGCACCGCTGGCTGGACGCCTGGGCCCGCCTGCGCGCGGCGTGGACCGGTGGCGCCTACATGGATCAGGGTCCGTTCTTCCTGCGCGCCGCCGCGCTGCGCTGCGGCGTTCCCGCTGCCGGCCCCTATGACACCGCAGAGCTGGGCAGGCGCCTCGCCGGGCCCGGCCGCTTCACCATCGCACCGGTGCCCATGGCGGTCTCGTGCCGGGCCTACGCGGGGGGCAGGACGGCAGCGGTCACCCTGCGCCATCAGCGCCTGCGCCTGCGCCACCACCTGCGCACGTGCTTCTCTCAAGCGGTTTCCCATGGCGGGCGGGCCCCATGACGCTCGCCGGCGCGTCCGCGACCCGCATCGTGCTGCTTGGGGCTGGGCACGCGCACCACCACGCGCTGGCCCACCTGGAGGAGTACGCGCGCAGTGGATGCGTGGTGACCCTGGTCGCCGAAAGCCCCTTCTGGTACTCGGGCATGGCATCTGGGATCCTCGGTGGCCATTACGCGCCGGAGGAGGCCCAGATCGATGTCTTCGGCCTGGCGGCTCGCGGTGGCGCGACGGTCGTCGCGGGCCAGGCCGCGTTCATAGACCGGCCAGGGCGCCTGGTGGTCCTGGAGGATGGCAGGACGATTCCCTATGACGTCGTATCGCTGGCCATCGGCAGTGGCGTCCGCACCGATGTGGCGCTGCCCGGACCAGAGAGCGCCTTCACCGTCAAGCCGCTCGTGAGGCTCTGGGAGCTGCGCTGCGCGCTCGAACGGTTGGTGCGGGAACGTGCGCTGGCGCCGGTCACGGTCGTGGTCATCGGCGGTGGGGCGAGCGCCTGCGAAGCCGCCGCGAACGCGCACGCGCTCATCACCGCTCGCGGCGGGCGCGCGCAGATCGTCCAGGTCACCGGCGCGGCCTGGCTGGCGGCGTTCCCGGCGCGCGTCCGCACGCAGGTCGCGCAGGATTTCGCGCGGCGCGGCATCCGGGTGGAACCGGCGCGGGCGCTTGGCTGCACTGCGCAGGGCGTCGCGCTCGTCGACCGGCCCGTGATCCCCTGCGATGCCGTGGTGATCGCCACGGGACTGGAGCCACCGCCGCTCGCGGCCGCCAGCGGGCTGCCCGTCGATGGCGAGGGGGCACTGCTGGTCGACGCCCACCTGCGCGCGCTGGGCGATGCGCGGATCTTCGGTGGGGGTGACTGCATCGCCATCGCCGGCCACGCCGTGCCGCGACTGGGGGTCTTCGCCGTGCGCCAGGGGCCGGTGCTGCACGCGAATCTCATCGCCACGGCGCGCGGCGCGCAGCTGCGCACCTTCCGACCCCAGCGCCGCTGGTTGTCGATCCTGAACCTGGGCGCCCGCCGCGGCCTGGCGACGTGGGGTCCGTTCAGCTGGTATGGGCGCGGAGCGTGGCTGCTGAAGGACCGCATCGACCGCGCCTTCGTCCGCCGCTATCAGCGCTGAGCGCGGGCGGCGGACGCCTCAGGCGACGGTAGCCCCGCCGCATCCCGAGCCCTGACCAGCCGTGCAGCCCAGGCAGTGCGTCGCGGTGGCGATCGCCCGACCATCCATCAGCGCCTGGTCGTAGGCGAAGATGGTGCGGCTCGCCGTCGGGGCCACCGGCAGCTCAAGCATCTGGTTGAAATCGCAATCGTACAAGGCCCCGTCCCAACCGACCGAAAGGGTGTTCCGGCACATCAGCCCCGCGAGCGCCGCGGGGTTGAAGGCCGCGCTGAGTTTCGCCAGGTAGGCGCGGTAGTTGCCCGACGCGATGAGATATTCCAGGAAGCGGCTGATCGGCATGTTGGTCAAGCCGATGAGGTCGTTGAAGACCACCCCGTGGCGGCGCGCGAGCAGGTCGCGCGTGCGCCGCTCGGCCCCCGCCTGCGCAGGTGGCAGGAAGGCACCGGTGGGATTGCTCATCAGGGTCAGGCGCAGTCCGCTGTCCGCATGGCCGTACCCCAGGTCATTCAGCAGGCGCAGCCCCCGGATCGAGCGCGCAAAGACCCCGTCGCCGCGCTGCGTGTCGGTCTGGCCCGCATCGACCGCCGGCAAGGAGGCGACGATGTGCACGCGCTGCTGCGCGAGGAACGCCCCGAGCCCATCCTGCCCGCCAAGCAGCAGCACCGTGAGGTTGCAGCGATCGATGATCTCCGGCACGCCGCGTTCGCGCAGGGCGAGGACGAAACGGCGGAAGTGCGGATTGAGCTCGGGAGCCCCGCCGGTGAGGTCGACGATCGGCGGGCGCAGGCGGGTGGCGACATCCAGGCATGCCTGGAAGGTCGGCCACGCCATGTTCTGGACGGTCTGGTGCGGTCCGGCATCGACGTGGCAGTGCCGGCAGCGCTGGTTGCAGAGCTTACCGACGTTGATCTGCAGGACCGTGGTCGGGCCCGCGACCAGGGCCGGCTGGGCATGCCTCGCCAAGTGCTCGGCGAAAGGCGGCACCCCCGCATCACCGAGCAGGCGGAGCTGCTGGGCGGGCGCGAGCGGTCCAGCGGGTGGAGGCGCCATCGGACCGCTCACATCGACAACTGGTCGGCGCGCTTGCGCATCTGCACGCCGTGAACCAGCACCGCGCCGCCGGTGATCGCGGCGGCGACATGTACGGCTTCCATCTGCTCACCGCGCGTGCAACCCTGTTCGAGGGTGCCCGCGGTGTAGGCATCGATGCAGTAGGGGCACTTGACGGCGTGCGCGACCGCCAGTGCGATCAGCGCCTTCTCGCGCTTGGTCAGTTCGCCATCGTCGAAGACCTTGCCGTACCAGGCGAAGAAGGCATCGGCCAGGTGCGGGGCTTCCGTACCGATGGCGGGGAATTTGGCGAGGTCGCCGTCTTCATAGTAGGTCACGGTGGGCTCCAGTGGGGGAAGATTCATGCCGTCGGCGGGTACGCCAAAGGGAAGTTGACGGAACCCCAGGCGGGAACCCGGCCGCACTGCTGGTCCGCCATCACGGCCCGGTGGCGACCGCGGCGGCGAAACGCTTGCGGAGCTCCTCGATGCGGGCGCGGTTCACGCCGAAATCATAGCTGCCGACGCGCGCTGCGGACCTGACCTGGATGACTTTGGCCGCATCATCCAGCAGAAATTCGGCATCGTCGACAAAGCGCAGGATGGCAGACGTGAACGTCGCGTGCACGTAGGTCCCGTCGTCGGTGAGAATCGCTGCCCGCTGCATGCCCCCCAGGCAGGCCACGAGGCGGCGATGGGCGACGTCCTTGGCGCCGGCATACGGGATCGGCAGGATGGTGTGCCGGGCGTCCGCGTCCTGCGAGCAGACGCAGTTGGGCGACTCCGGGCATGGGGCGAGGCGCCCATCAGCGACGTTTCCGGCGGCGTTGGCGAACTGGGACATGGCGGACAATCCTCCCAGGCCGCATAGGCCGATGGCCAGCACAGCGGTGACAATGATCATCAGGCGCCTGCCTGAGCGTGAGCCGGAATGCGCAGTCGCGGGAAGTGGCATGGGCGGGGACCTGCGGCGCAGCGCAAAATAGATGGAACACTGACTGGAAGCCACCAACCGTCGTGAGATGGTTGTTCATGCCATCAGGCAGCCGTCGTCAAGCCCCATCGTCTTCAGGATTCCGCTCCCGACCAACTTCTGGCAGAGCCCGCAGCCAACGCCCGTGCCAGAGCGCTTCACCAAGTCAAACGACGGGCAGAGCGACTGCTCACAGCATCCCATTGCAGCGATATCAAATAGCCGGGGTGGTGCCCCGTTCCACAATGTTTATGGGAATTACACCGTGTGCGAGAGCCTTCTCAAGCTAAGTTGCCAGCGTGTCCACCCTGGTCGACATCTCCGCCCACGAGCTGCTGTCGGTCCAGGACCGCGTGCGGGACGAGTTGCGCGCCAGCCCATCTTTCGAGGTCTCGGCACAGCGCTACGTGCAGCAGATCCATGCGGCCTTCAGTGGTGAGATCGCCTTGGCGCGCATGTTCATGACCATCCCGTTCGACGACCTGCCCGACGACCTGCGCCGGTCGGCATGGAAGGTCGTTGAAGGTCAAGCCCTGGCCGCCCAGATCAAACCCATGACCCCAGTGCTCACCCTGCTGGGCAGCCACGGTGACGAGGCCCAGTGGTGTGACCGCAGATCTTCACGCGGTCATGCCGCGATACCCCTGTGTTCGAACAGCTTCGTCGATTCGATCCCCATGGTCGCGCGCATGCTTCAGGAGATGGGCGTGGATCTCGGCCTCAAGCTGGACACCGAACGGTACGTCAAGAACCTGCTGGGCGTGGGGTGGGTCGGCCTCTTCTATGTCGAGGACGCGCGATCTGCTCGCGACGACAAGGGACGGCGGGTGATCCCCTCAGCGGAATTCGTCGACACCTACAACATTCGCACCGTGTTCGGCCTCGGGAAGGTCTACGCCAACGGCGCGATCACGGCCTTTATCGCCTTCACCACGAAGGTGATCCCCAGAGCGAAGGTCGAACTGCTCGTGCCGACGGTCAATCTCTTCAAGGCGTCCACGAACGAACTCGTCCAGAGCCGGCAGTATTTCTCGCCTCGGGATGGCTTGGGTCCAGCGTGAGAGGACGGTGTGGTCGCGCCCCCGTCGCAGACGGTCGCGAGGGGTTCGCCAATGCCGGGAAGCCACTCGGCCCACAGCCGTGGCCAAGCGCGACGTGGACGGTCCCCGGGGTTTACGCGCGGGTGAGTGCCGCAATGGGCGCTCCGTGAGGAAACACCGTCAGATGCGGTCGATGTCCTCGAGGATCCCAAGCACCTTGGTCACCATCTTCTTCATCGTCGTTTTCTGCTGCAGCATGATCTCCAGCTCCAGGATGCCGGCGTGGTAGAGCGTCGTCCCACTCAGGTCGCGCATGAGCCGGAGCGCCACCAGCGCGTTCTGCAAATGCGTGCGGCACGCGCCCGGGACGGATTGGTTGCGCGCTGAAAGCACTTCATGGAGCGAATTTGTGGCAGTTTTCGCGATGTGGAACCACTGCGGAGATTTGTACTGCTCACGTGCACGACTATTCTGCACGCGGCGGCCCCTGGACACATTATGTATCGCATTGTCCATTTCCGTACAATCGGCATTTGCAACGCCCTGAACCAGCGCGTGATTGCACCATGCAAAATGCAGCGATCAAAATGGTTGCGCCGATTCCGCCGGGCCAAGATGGCTGCTCATGAAGACCTCCAAGCGCATGACCCGCAAGACCGGGATCCTGATCGTGCTGGGGGTCATTGTCGTCCTCGCCGTCAGCAAGAGCTTCTTTGAGCCACTCGTCCTCGCAGCGCTGCTCAGCATCGTCCTCGCCCCGCTGGTCCGCTGGCTGACTGCGAAGGGCATACCCAACGCGCTCGCGGTGATGGCGTCGACGATCGCCGCCCTGCTGGTGGTGGGCATTCTAGGCTGGAGCATCGCCGGTCAGGTCGAAGGCCTCCTCGCGGAAATCCCCCATTATAAGGAAAACCTGCTCAAGCGCATGGACTCGTTCCGGCATCTGCCCGCTGGGGCCCTGGCCGATGCGGCGTCGGCGATCAGTGGTACCGACATGGGTTCCGCGCCACCGGCGCCTGGTCATGCGGAAGGCGAGCCCGCAGCACATCCGCAGTTGCGGGGCAGAGCGGCGCGTCCTGGAAGTGGATCCACCGCCTCTGCGCAGCCATCTGCCCAGGCTGAATCGCCAGCGATGACGTGGGGAAGCTATGTCGCGCTCGCCGAGACCGCCCTGGCACCATTCGCGACCGCCGCCGCGGTACTGCTCTTCGCCATCTTCATGCTGCTGCAACGGGATGATCTCCACGACCGCTTCATCATGCTTTCCGGGTCGATGGCCGGGAAGCACAACATGCGGCGCTCCGCGGAAGCGTTGAACGAGACCTTCGCGAAGATCGGCCTCTATATCTTCATGCAGCTCTCGACCAATGTCCTTACCGGCGTTGTCCTCGGGCTGGTATTGTGGGCGGTGGGCCTGCCCAATCCGCTGCTGTGGGGTCTGCTGGCGGCCATGATGCGTTTCATCCCGTACCTCGGCATGCTCATGGCCGCGCTGCTCACGACGATTTTCGCCGTGGCGATATCTCCGGACTGGTCCTTGCCAATGATCGTCCTGGGTCTGTTTGCCGGCATCGAATTGGTCGTCTCCAACATCATCGAACCGCTCCTCTATGGGCATGGCACCGGCCTCTCCAGTCTTGCCATCCTGGTGGCAGCGGCGTTCTGGACCTTTCTCTGGGGTCTGCCTGGATTGTTCCTGTCGGTGCCCCTGACGGTGTGCCTGGTGATGATCGGCAAGCACGTGCCTTTCCTCGACTTCCTCGAAACCCTGCTCAGCGACCGCGACTCGCTGCCCAAGGATTCGCTGATGTATCACCGGTTGTTGAGCATGCAGGACGGGGGGATGCAGACCGAGATCGACCGTCTCTGCCAGGGGCAGAGCAAAGCGAAGGCCCTGGATACGGTCTATCTCCCGACGCTGCGGATCGCCGAGCAGGAATTGCTGTTCGAAAGGCTCACCCACGAGCGCTTCGCCGGATTGTTGCAGAACATGCGCATCGCCGTGGAGGATCTGGCGGGGAGCGAGCCGGCGAATTCGCCGCCGGGTCCAACGGATGAGCTACCGTCCCCGGCTCCCGCGCCCGTGCAGAAGATTCTCTGCGTCGGCGCCCTGGGCGAACTGGACCAGATGATGGCGGCGATGATCCTGCGCCTGGCCGATCCCGCAAAAGCGACCATGGCCGAGATGCCCGCCTCGTCGATCGCGGAAGGCATCGCAGCCATCGCGCGCGATCCCGTCACCACGGTCATCGTCGCCTCCGCCAGCGATACGTCGACGATGACCGCCATTTCGTGGTGCCGGAGCCTGCGCTACGCGTTCCCTGAAATGACGATCATCGCCTGCGCCTGGGATTCTGACGCGCATGCGGAGAACCGCCTTGAGCTGGTGCATCGGCGCCGCAAAGTGGTGATCTGCCGTTCGATCGTCGAACTGCAGGAGATCCTGAATCCTGCCGTAGTGATCGATACCCAGGCGGCAAAGAATGAGGCCCTCCGGACACCTGAACACGGCCTGAAATAGCGGGCACGTACCGAGTCCATAGCCAAGCACCGTCTGGATGAACCGAGCGCTGACCGCGGTGTCCGGAATTGCTGGCTTGTCCTGCGCGGTCAGCCAGGGGGTGCGCAGCGTGAACGCCGCGTGCGGCCTGAGGAACTCTGTGCACGCATCGCGGCACTGCTCGTGGGTGCGCTGTGCTTGCGCAAAACCTTTTTGTCATGAGTCTCCAGGACGTGGGCCGCCAGCCGCCAGGACTGGGGGTCTCAGTGCCGCCGTTCCCGCTTGGCGCGAAAGGTGGTAGCGTCGTGTCGCTCGTACGCGTCCACGTGCGCCCGTTGCGCGATGCTTGCCATTGCGCGGCCACGCCTTCGTTCGCAGCCCGTCTGCTCTGGCCATGAAACGCCTGACCACCGAAAATCCGCCATGCGCTCCACCACGCTGATCTCCCTGCTCCTGCTCGCCTGCGCGACCGCGCGCGCGCCCGCCACCGCCACCGAGGGCACCGCGGCCCTGCCCGATGGCGTGCTGGCGTGGACTCCGGCAGCCCCCGGGGCCACGCTCACCGGCGAGGTGGAAGCCGCGCGCTGGGGCATGTACCAGGTCCAGGCCCAACTCGCCGCGCCCGCTGGCGGCGCGCTCACCGTGGGGCTGCTCGGCAGGAACCTCGCCGCGACCGCAGACGGGTCATCCACGACCGTCATCCTGGGCACGGTCTATATCGCCAAGGACGGCAAGCAGCCGGTAACGGTCGCGGCGGTTCCGGCCGATGCGGCCAGGCCGCTGGTCGTCACCGGCCTGCAGTTCGTGCCGGCCTGCGAGGGCGTGGTGCCGGTGCAGGCCGAGGACCGCTCCATCACCTTGCACGCCCACGATGCCACCGTCCACGGCGCGAAGCTGCGTTATGAGATCCGCCCGGACAAGAACACGCTCGGCTATTGGGCCGACGCCAGGGACTGGGTGGGCTGGCAGTTCGAGCTCAAGCAACCCGGACGCTTCATCGTCGTCGCCATGCAAGGCAGTTCCGGTGGCAGCCAGCTCGAGCTGTCGGTGGGCGGACAGCGGCGGACCTGGACCACCAAGGACAGCGGCGGCAATCACACCTTCACCTTCCTCGAAGTCGGCACCGTGTCGCTTGATCAGCCCGGCACCCAGACGCTGACCCTGCGCCCGCTCGCAAAGGTCGGCGGCGCGATCATGGACCTGCGCATGCTCATGCTGTTGCCTATCCTCAAATGACGGAACACGATCGTCCTGCGGGATGATCATTCCGCTGGCGGCGCTCCACCAGCTCGCGGCCTCAACCGTCGCCTCGCGTCACCACCCCGCGATCGGTGCAGCGGGAACCAAGCAGCCGAAGGCTCTGTAGCTGAGCGCGACGCACAGGAGGGGGTCTTCGCAATGGCGGAAACCCAACGCGAGGAGGACGAGATGCGTCCTGCTGATGGTCGACAGCATGCGGGTGATGACAGGGTCGCGGCGTCCGCAGGAGCGAATCATGGGATGATTCCCAATCGCGGGTGCGCCTTGATGCCAATTCCTCTGGCCGCTAGTATGGACGGATTGCGCGCGCTCAAGACGACGCCTAATCAGTTAAAGTGTAAACGGCGGCGTAGGCTCGGTCGTCACCCTGCTCAGGATGTACTGGGCTGGTCTCCCTGCGTCCGCGCTATTTCTGCGCGATCGTCAATTTGCGCGCCTCCTCCGTCCCCGTCTTCGCAGCGACGATCACATTG
>JBBQSO010000078.1:0-25322 GCA_038213805.1 Planctomycetota bacterium
GACTCCCACACCAACCACGATGGCCACCGTCACGGTGATGGCGATGGTCTTCTGGAGAACTTCGCCGACCACGTGCGGCACGTGCGGCAGGCGATGCGACGAGAACGGGTGGCCATTCTGTGCCAACAGGGTGCGGGCCAAGGCTGGTGAGATCCGGACCGAAACCCACGTCGGGTCCGCCGGGGTCACCGGGCGGTGGCGTGCGGTCAGGCACCCGGTCGGCAGGAGTACGACCAGCGCAAGCGCCAGGGCAGCGGCGCGGCGCCATGGACCTGACGCCGCGTTATCCAAACCCTCGTGTTCATGGCTGCCCGATGATCTGGATCGCACCTCGAACATAGGCGACAACTTTCGCGTCGACGGACAGGACCACAGCGTGCAGCCTACCCGCAGCGCGCCGCGCCGCCAGCCGCAAGCTACTTGGGAGGCGGTGGCGCCATGCCGGTCGCGACCGTGGTCTTTCCCCCGGCCTCGCCTGCGACGATGGTCACGCCTGGGTTGGCGCCGTCGGGGATCACCGCGCTGCCGACGCCTTCCCAGCCCTCACGGCCGCCTTGGGCCTGGATGGCGAACTGGATGGTGCGGCCGGGCTTGAGCGGGACGCTGAAGGTGTTGTCGCCCCACTTCACTTCCTGGCGGAAGACCCCGGCCTCGCCAAGCGCGTCACCGCCGAGCAGGTACACCGTGGTGCTGGAGAAGCTCAGTCCGATGCCGGTGCCGATGCCGCTGCCGCCACCGCTCGAGAAGCCGGCGCCGACACCCACCCCGACCCGGCCTTGGCGGTTGCGCATGCCGTTGACGAAGGCGCGCTCAAGGTGCACTTGGAAGGTCACCGGCACGCCGCCCTCGTCACCGTAGCGGCGCGCCTCGCCGCAGCTGTTCATGGCGAGCAAGGCGACGCCCGCGAGGACCACGAGCGGGAGATGGCGGGCTGCGCTGCGCATGACGGCTCCTGATCAGGGATCGATCTTGCCACCCGGAGTGGGGGCCGGCGCAGGACGGGCAGGCTTGCCCGCGCCGGCGGCTGGGCGATTGCCCTTACCGAACGGCTTCCAGGTTGGCGCGCTACCCCAGCCTTGGCCACCGAAAATGGCATTCCAGTTCGGCGCTTCGCCAGTGGATGGGGCGGCATACACGATGCCGGCCTCGGTCACTGCGAACATCTGGCCCTTGGTGCCGTCGGCGGGCCAGGCGTAGGCGATGAAGTGCTGCTCCTGCTCCTTGGCCGCGGGCTTGGCGGCCGGGCGCGGATCCGCGCCGTCCGGCTCGCCGACTGCGGCGCCCGCCCCGTCGGGCAGGAAGACCGTGAAGCTGTAGCCGCCGGACTCGCCTCCGGCGAGGGTCTCATTGACCAGCGACAACGTGCCCTGCGGGGCGTTGGCGGTGGCGCGCGCCCCACCCAGCTCGCTGAGCAGGCCGAATTCGCCGCTGCCGTTGCCGTCCTGGTCGACGTAGGCGCCGGCCTGGAAGGAGAGTTCGGCGGGCACGATGCCTTTGAGCGCGGCGACCGCCGCTTTTTCCTGCCCGCTGCCGGCCTGGGCCAGGCTGCCAATCACCCCGAGTGCAGCGATAGGGCCCATGCCGAACAGGCCGCGGTCCTCGACGACGGTGTGGCCATCCTTGGTCCCGGCCACCACGTAGCCCGGTGCGGCCAGGCTCGCGGCCTTTGCCAAGCCCTGGAGGATCGCCTGGCGCTGCTGCGGCGAGAGGTCCTGGCGGCTCGCCAGGCCGATGCCGGCGAACTGGGTGAGCATGCGCAGGACGTTGCCGGTGTCGCTGCCACCGACCACGACGGAGTCTGAGTTGGCTTTACTCAGCGCGAGGCTGCCGGTCGGGCTGTCCGCCCAGCCGCCGGGCTTGCCGGTGGTGAATCCAGGCGCGAGCTGCGGATCGCTGGTGATGATCCAGGTCGTCTTATCCAAGCCGATCTGCACCGGGACCGGGACGTTGGGGATGGGCAGCAGGGTCGCGGTGCCCTCGGCGGGCGCGGCGGTCTGCAGCTTGTCGAGCAGCAGGCCGATGACCTGGTCGAGCGCGGGCGAGCGCGGCAGCGCCAGGGTCACCGCCGGGAAGGGCGCACTCGGCGTCACCGCGAACAGGGTGGTGCCGGTGAATCCCTCCACCATTTGCGCGAGCGTGCAGGTCAGGCCCATGCCCGCGAACTGCTGATCGATCTTCGCCTCGAGCTCGTCGGCGGTCGTCCCAGCCTGCTTGGCGAAGGCGGTGAGCAGCGGCGTGCGCAGCTGCTTCCAATAGGTCTTGCCATCGGTGCCGAAGCCGAGCACGAGCAGCGCGTTGGCTGGCAGGCGCGCGAGCAGGGCGCGGTCGACCGGCTTGGTGCCGGGTCCGACGGTGGTCGAGGTGAAGCGCTCGAGCACGCCTTCGGGCACGATGCGCAGCTGGTAGTCCATGTCGCCGATGTAGCCGGCGAAGGCGTCGAGGCTCTTGGCGTCGAAACCCGGCGCCTTGCTCGCCATCTGCTTGATGATTTCGAAGTAGCGCGCGCCGGAGATGCTTGCCTGGACGTCGGCATCGCTGATCGGCGGCTTGACGGGCATCAGCTCGGCGGGCGCGATGTGCGCTCCCAGCAACAGGATCTGGCCAACGCGCGCGATCAGCGAGGCGTCGGCGACGTTCTGGACGGCCTCGGCGGCGCCGGGGATGGTGATCGGGACCGCGCCCTGTTCCTTGTCGGCGTTCATGGCGGCGGTGGCGACCTGGGTGGCCATCGCGCCGAAGTCGGCCTGGGCGAAGACTGCGGGCTGGGGCACGGCGCCGCTGGCGTCGACGCGTAGGATGCGCAGCACGCCGCCGCGCATGGCGGCAAGCGCAACGAAGGGGTCGAATCCGAGCTTCGCGGTGGTCTCGTCCATGCCCTTGGCGAACTCGGCGCGTCCATTCGCGCTCGCCGGGTCCTGCCAGAGCTTGTAGTAAAGGCTGGCCTTCCAGTGGTCGACCAGGCGCTGCCCGTCGCTGACCACCACCTCAAGCGGCAGCGTCGGTGCGGTTGCGGCCTGCGCCTGGCCGGCGAGGCCAGCGAGGGCGCAAAGCAGGGATGGCATCAGGAGGGCTGGACGGAGCATGGTTTCCTTTCGCCCGGTCGCGGAAGCGCGACGCAGGCACTCGAGCATGGCGGCATGACATGGCGGCTCAAGCACCGGCCGATCCCCCGGATCCTCCAGCGCCGCCGAACCTGGTGTACCTGAGTTGATCCCGCTGCGTTACAGCCTGATCCCGAGGATCTTAACCGCCACGTCGCCACGTCGCCAAGGATCGCAGGGGAATCCGCAACCCCGGGCCCGAGACGGGCCGTTGTCCGCCCTCCTTTGTCTTCCCTTAGCGTCTTGGCGTCTTGGCGGTAAAAATCGTCGCGGCCTGCGGGATCTCAGATCCCGCGGGCGAGCAGGCCGGTGGTTTCGGGCAGGCCGAACATCACGTTCAGATTCTGGATGGCCTGCCCGCTGGCGCCCTTGACCAGATTGTCGAGCACGCTGGTGATGATCAGGGTGCGGCCGTCGCAGACCGCGCCGAGGTCGGCGAAGTTGGTGCCAGCGACGTTGGCGACTTCGACCGCTTGCGGGGTCTTGCGCACGCGCACGAAGGGCCGCCCGGCGTAGGTCGTGGTCCACGCCGCGAGCACCGCCTCGGCGGTGACGCCGGGCCGCACGGTGGCGGTGAGGGTGGAGTGGATGCCGCGCGTCAGCGGCGCGAGGTGCGGCACGAAGGTGCAGTGCAGCGGCCGCCCGGCGGCCAGGGACAGCTCCTGGTCGATCTCGCCGGTGTGCTGGTGGCCGACCGCCTTGTAACTGTGCAGGTTCTCGTTGAGCGCGTAGAACAGGTTGTTGTTCGACTCGAGGAAGCGCTTGCCCGCGCCCGAGATACCACTGTAGCTGATCGAGGCGAGTGGCGCGGCCGCATCGAGCAGCCCGGCGCGCAGCAGCGGCACCAGGGGCAGCAGCACGCTGGTCGCATAGCAACCGGGGTTGCCAACCACGCGCGCCGCGGCCACCGCGGCGGTGTTGAGTTCAGTGAGTCCGTAGACCGCCTCGCCGAGCAGCTCGGGACAGGCGTGGTGGTCGCCATGCCACGTGCGGTAGTCGGCATGCTCGCGCAGGCGGAATTCTGCGCCGATGTCGATCACGCGCAGACCCTGGGCGAGCAGCTCCGGCACCACCTTGGTCACGTCCGGACTCTTCTTGGCGAGGATCACCGCCTGGGCGCCGCTGGCGATCAGCGCCGCTGGCGTGTCGGCCGCCAGCACCAGGTCGGTCTCACCCCCGAAGGCCGGCACCGCGTCCGCCAGGCGTTGGCCGCCGAGCCGGTCGGAGCCCGCGTGCACGACGCGGAAGCCGGGATGACCGAGAAGGATGCGCAGGGCGACCTCACCAGCGTAGCCGGTGGCGCCGAGCACGGCGACGGGGATGGGGGCGTCGGTCATGGTCATGGTTTCCGCGCTGGACTGTGGCGGCTGTGCGCGGGTGGCAAGGGTGGGGGGTTCCAGACCTCACGGCCTGCGACAGCCGATTGAACAGGAGCAGATGCGGAGACGCGGAGGTGCGAAGAGGGGAGGAAGCCTCGGCGGGACTCCGTTCTGCGGTCTGGTGGTCCTCCTCCAATCTCCGCGTCTCCGCGCCTCATGTTCGATCGGTTGTCCTGCTCGGCTCGCGCCTGCGGGGTGGGCGCGAGCCTATTCTGGTGTGGTCGCAGCCGGGGCGGATGGCGGTGGGGCCGCCATCGGAGCGGTGACCAGCGGCGGGCGGCGGGAGATGCCGGAGCGTCCCGCAAGGCGGCGGTAATAGGCGCGCACCAGGTGGTTGTTGGGCGCGATCAGATAGGTCATCGAGATGGTGCGGTAGACCTCGCCGCGCGTGATCTTGACCTTGTGCTCGGCGTCGAGCAGGCGCGGGTCGTGCTCAGCCAGGCGCAGGGTGCGCACCGCGAAGAACAGCGGGGTCAGGCAGAACAGGCGGATGCGGTAGGCGCTGCGCGGCAGGCTCGTGCAGTAGCGCAGAGCATCGTCGAGGTGGCCCTTGGCCTTGGCGATGAGCAGCTCCATGACCAGCCGCGACTGGCGCTGGCAGTGCGGTGCGAGCAGCTCCTCCGGGGCGATGCCGGCGAGCTGGCAGAGCTGGCGTGGCACGAAGCTCCAGCCGCGCCGGCGGTCGTCGGCGACATCCTTGATGATGTTGGTGAGCTGCAGCCCCAGCCCAAAGCTGGTCGACAGCTCCTTGAGCCGCGCGTAATGCCGGCGGGTCAGGCGCGGGTGGTGCAGGCGGAACAGTTCGGTGAGCAGGTGGCCGACGGTGCCCGCCACGAAATAGCAGTAGCGGTCAAGGTCGGCGAGGCTGGCCAGCGCCTCGAGGCGGTCGGGCCGCGCGCGGCTGTGCAGCACCGCGAACTCGGCCATGCCGGCGCACATCTCCTGCACCCACGGGCGGATGGCCTGCTGCTGGTCCGCGCCCAGGCGGCGGAACTCGCGCAGCACCGCGGCGCTCTCGCGCGTCAGCAGTTCGTCGTCGATGCGCGGAACGGCGAAGGCGGCGCTCAGCGACCCGAGATCGACGCGCGCGTCGTCGAGGGCGGCGCGGAACAGCGCCAGCAGGCGCTCCTTGTCCGCGACCGGCAGGTCGGCGGTGTCTTCGATGGTGTCGGCGATGCGACACAGCAGGTAGGCGAGCAGCACCGCGTGCGCGACCTTGGGCGGCAGCAGGCGGATGCAGGCGGCGAAGGTGCGCGAGACGCGCGGCAGCATCTCGCGGCAGAAGCGCCGTTCCCCGCCCGGCTCAGGCGGCAGCAGCGGGGGCAGGGTCTCGCGCTTACGGGTGCGTGGTGACGCGGTCATGGCCCGACCTTGCCGTCGGCCCCGTCAAGCCCGCCCGCTTCGTCAGGACCGGCAGGCGCTATGGCAGGCAGGGCGCCCTCCGCCGGCCAGATCACCTGCTGGCTGGTCAACGTGCGCACCGCGACCAGGTCGAGCACCACGGCGTCGCCGGCCTGGCGCATGCGGTAGATGCGGCCGCGGCGGTCGCACCACAGCGTCGCGGCGGGCCGCGCGTCCTGCTCCATCTCGACGCGCAGCAGAGTCATGGTGCCACCGGCGGTGGCGACTGGTTCGCTGGGGTGCACGGTGAAGACCGCGCTCTGTACCACCGGGGCGAGGCGGCTTAGGTCGGCGGCGAGCACGTGCGTGGTAAAGCGTTCGCCGGGCTGCAGGTCGGGCGGCAGAGCGATCACCACGCCCAGCCCCTGGTTCTCGTCGCCGCGCAGCGCGGGGAATACGAAGGGCGTCGGCGTGCCGTGCGCGAAGCTCCACGTGCCTGCCAGTCCGCGCCCATCGACCACGCCCGAGGCGGTGAAGACCAGGTCGCCGAAGGCTGCGTCGACGTCGACGGACTGCAGGCGCAGGCGCTGATCGAAATGCTCGCGCGCCTCGAGCAGTGCACCGCGGCGGCCATGCTGCGGCAACCGCCCGGCCAGTCCCGCCAGGCCCGGCAGCAGGGTCAGATCGTCGATCGTTAGGCGGCTCGACAGCACGAAGGCCTCGGCCTCGGCGCCGAGCGCCAGCCGGCAGGTGCCGATAGGGCGGCCGTCCGCGCCCTCGGCGCCGCCGCTGCGCACGCGGTAGGTGAACTCCTGGTTGCCGTTCGCGCCGAGGATGGCACCAAGGTCGCGGCGTTCGCGCAGGCCCAGCCCGGGCAGGGCGTGGCGCAGCACGTGGCTGGTGAACAGCGCCAGCCAGCCGCACACCACCGCCAGACGGACCAGGGCTCCAAAGGTCATGCGCGCCGCCACGGTTCAGTAGACCGGGAAGCTGCCGACGCGCGAGGTGCGCTGCGGCTGATTGTCGGGTCCGCCGCCGAGCGACAGGCTGAAACCGAGGCCGATGCGGCGATCGTAGAGCTCTCCGGTGCTGTTGTGCACGACGTCATAGAACAGGGTCAATTCACCATCGACCATGCGCCGCGTCAATTGCAGGGCCCACGCATCGATGAACGGACCGCCCGGCTGCAGCATGACGTCAGCATCGAAGCGGTAGCGGTTGCCGACCACGGTCAGCCCGGGACGGTGCTGCCAGGCCTGGTCGGCGACCACGGTGGCGGCGACGCCAGCTGCGGTCGGATCATGCTGCAGGGTGCCGGTATAGCGCAGCATGGCGTGCCGCGAAGGGATCCAGCTGATGGTGAAATCCAAGGCCTTGAAGCGCTGGTTGAGGTTGTCGTAGTCGGCGGCCCCGGTCATCGTCAAGGTCGGTGTGGGCGTGCCCTGAACCGTGGCCTGCACGTCGACCAGGCGCTGGCCGCTGGTCTGCAGGGTGCCGTCGTCGGCGGTATGCAGCAGGTCGCGCTGGCGCAGTCCCCAGAAAGAAACCACGCTCGCGACGAACAGGCCGCGTGTGCGGCTCAGCGCGGTATCGAAGCCGATGGTCAGGTAGCGCTGGTCCTCGTCGAGCAGTTCGCGCGAGTCGCCGAAATTGAAGGCTGGCAGATCCTGGCCATAGCCGCGGCTGGTGATGGCGACGCCGACGCGCGGGGTGAAGGTGTGGGTCAGGCCTTCGCCCAGCTCCCCGACCATGCGCACGCGCACGCCCGCCGTCTGGTAGTAGACGTGGCGGCCGGCGGCATCCTGCCGGTCAATTCCGGCGAGGCGGATGTCCTGATAGTCCAGTCCACGTACCCCGAGCCCCCCGTCGATGCCAAGGCCACCCATCCACTGCATGACCGACGCCGCGGTGTCGTAGCGCGTGCGCACGGTGGCGCTGTCGTCGAACTGCCGGCGCAGGTCTTCGGTCCAGAACTGGCCGCCGACGTGGAGCGGGCCGAGCAGGTGCAGATCGGGCACCACGCCTTCCACGCCCCACAGCCGGTCCGCGGTCCGCAGGAAGGGGTTGGCGCGGCGTTCAGTATCAACGGTGAAGGCGCCCAGGGCGTCGCCAACCGTCGCGGCGGCGCCCTGGCGCGCGAACGGCCTGGTCTCAAGGTCGCGGCGCAGGTAATCGGTGCGGAAGCGTTCGTCCGGCGGCAGGCCCGAACCGCTCAGGCCGAGACCGGGCGGATCGGCATCGGGCAGGGTCACGTAGCGCGCGGACAGCGCAGCGCTGGTGTCGCCGCCGGACGCGTGCAGGCGCTGCTCGGCGTCGAGCACGTGCGCTGAGCGCGTCTCGAGGTTCTCGCGCTCGTCCGCACCGCCCATGACGATCTCGTGCGGTGCATTGAACCACTCGACCTGGCCGGCCCCCCATTCCGGGCTGCGCCAGGAGGCGGTCGCGCCGTAGGTCTCGCCGGTGCGGCTGTACGCATCGCCGCGCAGCTCGAGGCGCGGGCGCCAGCCGAACACGTCAGGGAAGTCGCTGCCGATCCAGAAGCGCCCATAGGCGCCAAGGCGGTGCGTGCTGCCGGCCTCGAACCGCGTCCACGGGTAGATGTGGGTGAAGTCGCGGTAGGCCCACGGCACCCACAGCACCGGCATGCCCATCACCTTGGTGGTGGCCGAGACCAGCTTCAATCCCTCAAGGTCGCGCGCCGCCCCGTCCCGGCCGGGGTCCGGCTTGTCGCGCAGGTAGACGTGGGCGCTGGCCGCGTGCACGCTGACGATGCCGCCGTAGCCGCCGCGCAGGGTGACGTCGCCCAGCATCAGGTGGTGGCGGTCGAAGGAAACTCGCGCAGCCTGCAGCACCACGCGGTGGATCTGGTGCTCGACCTCGCGCTCGACAATGATCTCGACGTTCCAGGCGTCGCCGGTCTCGGCGCGCGGGTGCAACCCGATGCGCTCGGCGTGCAGGCGCACGCCAGGCATCACATAGATGATGCGCCCATTGGCGTAAAGCTCGTCGTCCTTTTCGCTGTAGCGCATGGCGTCGCCGACCAGCACGCGCTGGTCCATGTGTGCGACGAAGCCGCGCGTGGCGACCAGCGAGTTGTCCGCACCGCTGAACGTCAGGCCGGGCGCCTCGAAGGCGATCGGGCCGCCGGGCGCGACGGGCAGGTCGGCCGCGCGCGCTGGCGCGCCCAGGCAGGTGGCCGCCAGCGTGCCGACGAGCGGCAGCAGGCGCGCGCGGGCCGGCGCGGTGACGGGGACGGCGGATGGGGCGGGAGCCGGACACATGCGGGCGGTCGCCATGGTGGGCGCGGCGCGGGCGGTGGCTAGTGGTGGATCGGGGTGCGCAGGGAAGGCGGCTGACGGCCGATCCCAGTTGCTCACAACTGACCGGTGCGTGTCCCTGAACGCGAGGTGGTGCGGATCAACACACCTGCCTACAGCAATGACCGAAGTCAGCGCAGCGCGCCATGATGCTTCAACCCGCTCAGGGCTGCGGATAATTCGCCAGATCGGCCGGCGTCAGCCCACCCTTGAGTTCGCGCGCCTTGAGCTCGCGCGCCGCCGCCTTGCTCAACGGACCGATCTTTCGCCCGAGCACAGTGATGAAGTAGGCGCGTTCCTCGCCGGTGCCCGGCTGGGTCACCGGCGCGGGGGCTGGTTTCGCGGCCGGTGTCGCTGCGCCTGGGCGCGACGCTGCCGCGGGCACCGGCACCGAGAGCGGACGCGGGGGTGGCGAGGCGGGACGCGAGACCGGGGTCACGGTCAGAGCGGCATCCTGGTCTTCGGCGATCACCGGCATGCCGTGCCCCGTGTAGTCGTCCTCCATTGGTCGGGCTGGAATCGGCGTGACGGCTGCGGGTGCCGGCGCCGCGCTGCGCGCCGCCGGGGCGGACTTCTGGTCTTCGGCGCGGAATACCGCCGTCGGCCGCACGACCGGGGTGGTGCCAGGACGCCGCGGTGCGGTGCTGGCAGGCGCGGCCGGGGCCGCGGGCGCTACCGGCCGCTGGGGGGCGACCGGCGCCGGCGGAGCCGCGACCGGTGCGCGTGCCGCCGTAACCACCGGCGTGCGCGGCATGCCGGGATGCGGAATCAGCGATGCGGTCTTGGTCAGCGCCTCGGCCAGGGGTTCGGGGGTGAAGTCGGAGCTGTCGATGGCCGGTTCGATGCGGCTGTCGTCCTCGGGCATCTCGTCCTGCTCGAGGGGCGCGCGTGTGGTCTCGGTGTGGTCGGGTTCCGCAGGCTCGGCAGCGTCCTCGGCCCCATGGTCGCTCGATGGGGCGAGCGTGCCCTGGACCACCGGGGTGGCGGCGCGGGTTTGCTCGCCATCGCTGTGCGTGGTGTCCTCGTCCTCGGCGCGGCGTACGCTCACCGGTGCGGCGCCGCTGTCGACGATCTCGGCGACGATCAGCTGGGTCTGCCCGGCTTCTATGGCATTACCGGTGACCAGCGGCACGGTGCCGATGATCTGCTCGCCATCGAGCTTGCAGCCGTTGGTGCTGAGCAGGTCGATGACCTGCCAGGCGCCATCGCTGAACTCGACGGCGCAGTGTTTGCGGCTGAGCTTGAGATCGAGGATGCGCACTTCGCAGGCCGAGCCGCGGCCGATGTGGTAGCGCCGGCCCGGCTTGAGGTGGTAGGTGTCGACCTCGCCGTCGGGGCGCTGATGCTGGAGCCGCATGATCATCGGGACGCTCTCCGGGACGGTCACGCTCCGCAGCAGCCGTCCCCAGGCAAGCGAGCGGCAGCCTCTGGCGCGCTGCCGTGTCATCGGCAGGAAGGAGCGGCAGGGGGGGCAAGAGGCCGGAAATGACCTCGGTGCACGTCTAACCACCGGAGGTGCGTGACCTGCGGATCCTGCTGCCCTGCTGGCCTGCAGCGCCCTTCCATGCTCCTGCCTTCCCCTTCGCCCCTGGTGAACTAGCCTCCCGCATGGCGATGCGCTTGGATGTGGAATTCGCCCGGCCGCTCAGCCGCCAGGACAAGTCCCTGGTGCTATTGGCGGCTGCTGGGCTGGCCAAGAGCGAACGTGTGCGGTTCCTGCGTGGCGACTACCGGGTGGTGGTGGTGGGCGAGGGGCTCAGCGTCCGGCGCCTGCGTGCTGCTCTGCTGGAACAGGGGCTTGGGCCGACCCACGTGCGCAGCAGCCTCGGTGAGGAGGAGGACGCGCATGCCGACGACCTGCCCGGTGGCGATGCCCCGGGTGAGCGGGTACGCGCGATCGGGCGGTGACCGGGGGCGCGCAGCGCCTATCCGTGACGGCCGGGGCTGAGGCTTGCCCGGACGGACCGGGGACGAGGATCAGCGCCCCGAGGATGACCCCATGAAGCCGACCGTGCGCCCCAGCAAGCCGACCGCGACCGCCCGCAACGGGCAGCGCGCGTCCAAGGCAGGGACCAAGGCCAAGGCGCCGGTGAAAGCGGGGAAACGCACCAGCATGGCTCCTGCGGTCAGCGGCGCGCGAGCTGCGAAAGCAGCCAAGGGCGCAGCGCTGCGCCCGGCCAAGCCGGTTGCAAAGAAGGTCCGCCCGCCGGCTGCCGGGCGACGGTCCAAGGCCGCACCGGCCGGTCGCGCACCCAAGGTGCAGCCGATGGCCCCCCAGGTGGTGGCCAGCACCCTGCCTGCGGATGCCCTGCTCGTCCCCGCCGACCGCCCGCTGCGCGGCGTCGAATGGCGCGGCGGTCTCGAAGACGGCGTGCTGGTGCTGCTTGACCAGACGCGCCTGCCGAACGTGGTCATCGACCGCCAGGTGCGCGATCTCGAGACCCTGCGCGCGCACATCATCGACCTGGTGGTGCGCGGTGCCCCGGCCATCGGCATCGCCGGGGCCTATGGCGTGGTCCTGCACCTCGCGCCCCTGGCCAAGTCAGGTGCTGGCGCCGACAGCCTCGAAGAATCGCTGCGCCACGCCCTCGACCGCCTCGTCACCAGCCGCCCGACGGCAGTCAATCTCAAGTGGGCACTCGACCGGCTGCGCGACTGCTACGAACGCCATGTCGGCCATCTCACCGCCCAGGAGATGGTCGCGCGCCTGCTCATGGAGGCCAAGCGCATCCACCGCGAGGACGCCCAGTTGTGCGCGCGCATCGCCGACAACGGTGCGGCGTTGCTGCCCGCGGACGGCGGCGTGCTGACGCACTGCAACACCGGTGCCCTGGCCACCGGCGGGGTCGGCACGGCGCTCGGCTGCATCGTGTACGCGGCGCGCGCCGGCAAGCGCATCCAGGTCTACGCGGACGAGACCCGCCCGCTGCTGCAGGGCTCGCGCCTCACCGCCCTCGAACTGCAGCGCGCGGGCGTGCCGGTGACCCTGATCTGCGACAGCATGGCCGCGCACCTCATGCAACGCGGGCGCATCCAGGCGGTGATCGTCGGCGCCGACCGCATCACCGCCAACGGCGACGCGGCCAACAAGATCGGCACCTACGGCGTGGCGGTGCTGGCCAAGCACCATGGCATCCCGTTCTACGTCGCGGCGCCCTACAGCACCTTCGACCTGACCCTCGACAACGGGATGGACATCCACATTGAGGAGCGCAAGGGTGACGAGGTCCGCCGCCCCCAGGGCACGCTCTTCGCGCCCGCTGACGTGCCGGTCGCCAATCCAGCCTTTGACGTCACCCCGGCAGAGCTGATCACGGCCATCATCACCGAGCGCGGCATCATCCAGCGCCCCAACCGCGACAGCGTTGCGCGCCTGATGGCGGGCGACGCCTGGCAGCCGGCGGGGTGATGGAGCCCACCCCCGGCTGCGTGCGCCTGGCCCCGGGCGTGACCGTGCCGGCGGCGGCGATCACCGTCACCGCCTCGCGCGCTGGCGGGCCCGGCGGGCAGAACGTCAACAACACCTCCTCCAAGGCAGAGCTGCGCCTGCCGGTCGCCGCGATCGTAGGCCTCTCCCCGGCCGCCGGTGAGCGGCTGGCCATGCTCGCCGGCTTCCGCCTGACTGCCGGCGGCGAGCTGCTCATCGTCTGCGACGAGACCCGCAGCCTGCGCACCAACCGCGAGCTGGCCATGGAGCGCCTGCGCGCGCTGGTGCTCGCCGCCCAGGCCGTTCCCCGTCCGCGCAAGCGCACCCGTCCCGGTCGCGGCGCGATCGAGCGCCGCCTGCAGGACAAGGCGGCGACCAGCGAGCGGAAGAAGGAACGGCGGAGCGATGGGGATTAGCGTCGCTCCCCGGATAAGCCCGGGCTGCTCGCGCTTGCCTTGTCCGTCGCGGCGGCAGAGGATGCGCGACTCATGATAACCGCGTGGCTGCCGGCCGAGAAGGGGCTCAAGAAGAACGAGTGCGACGCGCACGCGTTGCCGGAAGGCGCGTTGTGGATCGACCTCGTCGACGTCTCACGCGAGGAGGAGACGCTGGTCGAGAGCCACCTGGGCATCGAGATCCCGACGCGCGCCGAGATGCAGGAGATCGAGGCGTCGAGCCGCCTCTACCGCGAGGGCGCCACCGCCTACATGACCGCGACCATGCTGATCAAGACCGAGACCGAGATGCCGGAGACCGCCGCGGTCACCTTCATCCTCTCGCGCGAGCGCATGCTTACCCTGCGCTATTCCGAACCGTGGTCGTTCCGCACCTTCGCGCAGCGCGCGCCGCGTTGCGGCGCCACCAACGCCGAGCAGGTCTTCACCACGCTTTTCGACACCACCGTCGAGCGCCTCGCCGACATGCTCGAACTGGTCTCGCTCGAACTCGACCACATCTCGCAGCAGGTGTTCCGGCGCAAGGGCCCCGGCTCCGACCTCGACCTGCAGCGCACGTTGACCAAGATCGGCACCTGCGGCAACATCCTTGGCAAGGTGCGCGAGTCGCTGCTCGACAAGAACCGCGTGCTGACCTTCTGCGAGCAGGCCACCCAGGACTGGATGTCGCCGGACGGCCGCTCGCGCATCCGCGCGCTGCTCCACGACATCCACTCGCTGGCCGACCATGCGACCTTCACCTCGGGCAAGATCAGCTTCCTGCAGGACGCCACCCTCGGCCTGATCAACATCGAGCAGAACCGCATTATCAAGCTGTTCTCGATCGCCGCGGTGATCTTCATGCCGCCGACGCTGGTGGCCTCGGTCTACGGCATGAACTTCGGCGACAAGATGCCCGAGCTCAGCTGGAAGTACGGGTATGAGTATGCCATCGGTTTGATGCTGATTTCGGTGCTGGGCACGCTGTGGTTCTTCAAACGGCAGCGCTGGCTGTGAACGCACCTGCCCAGGGCGGCCGTGCGCCGTTCGCAGCTGCCCGCACCGGATACCCGGCCATGGCCATCGGTCTCGTCGTGCTGCTCGCCGGCCTGACCGGATCCGCCACCGCGGTCGAGCCAGTCCAGCGCCTGACGAAGCGCGTGGTCATCGTGGTCGTCGACGGCCCGCGCTGGAGCGAGACCTGGGGCGAGCCCACCCGGAGTCACATTCCCCAGCGCGCCACCGTGCTCGCGCCGCAGGGCGTGCTGTTCACGCGCTTCCGCAACCAGGGTCCGACCTACACCAACGCCGGCCACACCGCGCTCTGCACCGGCGTCTACCAGGAGATCAACAACAGCGGCCTGGAGCTGCCCGGACACGCCAGCATCTTCCAGCACTACCTGGCCGCGACCAGGGCGCCGGTCACCGATGCGTGGCTGATCAGCAGCAAGGACAAGCTGCGCGTTCTCAGCGACTGCCTCGACCCGGCCTGGCGCCATGCCGCTACGTGCAGCATAGACTGCGGCGTCGACGGCAACGGCGGCGGTGGCTACCGCGACGACGCCATCACCGCGCAGCACATCCGGACTCTGCTGCCCCAGCACCATCCGCACTTGGTGCTGATCAACCTCAAGCAGGTCGACGCCTGCGGCCACGCCAAGGACTGGCCCGGCTATCTGCAGGGTATCCGCGACACCGACGCGATCGTCGCGCAGACCTGGGATGTCATCCAGCACGACGCAGAGATGGCTGGCCAGACCGCGCTGTTCATCACCAACGACCACGGCCGCCACCTGGACGGCATCAAGGACGGCTTCGTCAGCCACGGCGACGACTGCCTCGGCTGCCGCCAGATCGAGCTGCTCGCCATCGGCCCTGATTTCAAGCGCGGCGCAACCGTCGACATCGAGCGCGGCCAGATCGACGTAGCGGTGACCGCCGCGGCGCTGCTCGGCTTCGCCCTGCCCGACAGTCGCGGCACGGTCATCCCCGAATTGTTCGCCGATCCGGCGCTGGTGCCGGTCATCCCGACGGCCACGCCGGCGCCTGCGCGTCCGGCACCATGATCGTTGCACCCGGCCCGGGCGTGCGCGTGCTGGTGTGGGGCTTCGGCAGCCACGGCGGCGGCTTGGCCGCGGCGCGGCACTGCGCGGCGTTGGGCGCGCAGGTCGAGATCCTTGACGACAGACCGGCGGCAGCCTGCGGTGACCATGGCGCCTGCGCCGCGGCCAGCGGTTGGGCTTGGCACGTCGGCGACGCCACGCACCCCGCCTTTGCCAGCGCCGACCTTATCGTCGCCTCGCCGGCCATCCCGCCGCGCGCTTGGCCGGCGCGCCACCCGCCGCGCACCGCGCCGGAAGGACTGGCGCTCGCCGCGCACCGCGGACCGCGCCTTGCGGTGACCGGCACCAAGGGCAAGAGCACCACCGCGCTGCTGTGCGCGACCCTGCTTGGGTGGGAGGTGGCCGGCAACAGCAACGAGCCGCTGCTGGCCCTGCTCGCGCGGCGCGGGTCGCAGGTGCCGCTGGTCTGCGAACTGTCGAGCTTCCAGCTCGATCACCTCGCACACGACCAACTTGCGCCCCCGCCGCGCTTCGCCGCTGCGCTGGTCACCAGCCTGGCGCGCGACCATCTCGACTGGCACGACGACCTCGCCCACTACCACGCGGCCAAGCTGCGCCTGCTCGACTGGGCGGACGCCTGCGCGCTGGTTGACGAGGTCGTGCCGCTGGTCCCCGGGCGCACCCCGCTGCCGGCGGTGGTGCTGCGCGACGGGGCATTCATCGCGGCCGACGGCCTGGTGCTGGGCCGGCGCAGCGATCTCGCCCTGCCCGGCGCGCACAATGCTCGCAATGCCTGCCTGGCGCTGACCGTGGCCCGTCATCTCGGCCTCGATGCCGGGTTGGCGGCCGGGCGCCTGCGTGACGTGCGCGGTCTGCCGCACCGTCTCGAACTGGTTCATGCGGGACAGCGCTGGCGCTTCGTCGACGACTCGATCGCGACCACGCCGGAGTCGGCGATGGCCGCGCTCGACGCGCTTTCCGGCCCGCTGGCGGTGATCCTCGGCGGGTCCGACAAGGGCGCGACCTGGGATGTCTTGGCTGCGGCGGTGGCGGCGCGCGGCGCGCTGCCCCTGCTGATCGGTCAGACCGCGCCGGCCATCGCCACCGCGCTCGCCGCCCGCGGCCTCGCGGCCCTGCGCGTCGCCGACCTCGATGAGGCGGTGGTGCGCGCCCAGGCGCTGCTGCCGCAGGGGGGCACCATCCTACTCAGCCCGGCCTGCGCCTCGTTTGACATGTTCCGCGGCTTCGCGGACCGTGGCCAGCGCTTCGCCGCGGCGGCCCGCCGACATGCCCCCTAGCCCGCCAACGCGGCCCCGGCATCATCACGGCATGGCCACCACCCTGGACTGTGTCCGCCACGAAGGCCCCTGGTCGCCCCGCTATCTGGTCGGCTTCGACCTGCGCCGGCGACCGCATCTCGAGAGCGATGTGCTGATCGTGGGCGGCGGAGTGGCAGGGCTGTGCGCCGCGCTCGCGGCTGCCGACGCCGGCAAAGAGGTACTGGTCCTGGTCAAAGGTCCACTGCTCGAGAGCAACACCGCCTACGCCCAGGGTGGCGTCGCCGCGGTGCTCGGCGACGCCGAGCGCGAGGCACGCGACGAGGTCGACCTGCACGTCCGCGACACCCTCGCCGCCGGTGCCGGGCTGTGCGACGAGGGCGTGGTGCGCGATCTGCTCGAGGACGCCGCCGGCGCGATCCACTTCCTGCGCCGCCACGGTTGCCACTTCGACCTCTCGGGCGATGGCCACGTCGCGCTCGCGCGCGAGGGCGGGCACAGCGCGCGGCGCATCCTGCACGCCAACGGCGACTCGACCGGCGCCGAGGTTGCGCGCAGCCTGGCAGCCGCCGTCGCGGCAAACCCCGGCATCACGGTGGTCGAGAACGCCTTCGCCATCGACCTGCTCACCGAGGGCGGGCGCGTGGTCGGGGTGCTCTACCACCGCCGCGAGGAGCTGGTCGCCGCCCTCGCCGGCGCCACTGTGCTCGCCACCGGCGGTTGCGGGCGGGTGTGGCGCGAAACCAGCAATCCTGCGGTCGCCACCGGTGACGGTCTGGCCATGGCGTACCGCGCCGGCGCCGAGCTTGGCGACATGGAGTTCATGCAGTTCCACCCGACCACGCTGTACATCGCTGGTGGTGCGCGCCTGCTCATCACCGAGGCGATGCGCGGCGAGGGTGCGGTGCTGAAGAACCATGCGGGCGAGCGCTTCATGCCGCGCTACCATCCGCTGGCCGACCTCGCGCCGCGCGACGTCGTCACGCGCGCGATCATCGCCGAGGTCCGCGCCGGCGGCTTCCCGCACGTATGGCTCGACGCCACCCACCTCAAGGCGGAGTTCCTCGCCGAGCGCTTCCCGACCATCGCCCAGGCCTGTGCCAAGCTCGGCATCGATATCGCGACGCAGTGGATCCCGGTGCACCCCAGCGCCCACTACCACTGCGGCGGCGTGCTCAGCGACGCGCGCGGATTGACCACCCTGCCCGGCTTGTGGGCGGCCGGCGAGGTCGGCTGCACCGGTCTGCACGGCGCCAACCGCCTGGCCTCGAACTCGATCCTCGAAGGCCTGGTGGTGGGCGTGCGCGCCGGCCGTGATGCAGCCGGTGGTGGCGGCCCGGCCGGGCGTGTGCGCCTGCACGAGGCGCGCGAACTGCCGGCGCCGGAATCGCTCGACGTGCCGGACCTGGTGCGCTCGTTGCGCTCGCTGATGTGGCGCCACGTCGGCATCGAGCGCACCGGCAACGAGCTCGCCACCGCGCGCCGCACGCTGCAGTTCTGGTCGCGCCACCAGGCACGCGGTGAATTCCGCGAGCGCAGTGGCTGGGAGCTGCAGAACCAACTGACCGTCTCCAGCCTCGTCGCCGCAGGCGCCGAGCTGCGCACCGCCAGCGTCGGCACGCACACGCGCAGTGATTCCAGCGGGCTGCTTGACCTGCACCACCATACGTTCCTGCGCAACGCCGCGGTGGACGCACGCGATGAGGCGGTGACGCCAGGCGTGGTCCCTCCGCGTGGCGGGCCGCTGCCATGAACCCGGACCTGCGTTTTCCGCTGCGCGCGAGCGCCCGATGAACCAGTCGGACGACCTGCGCTGGACCCCGGTTGGTCAAGCCGCCGAGTGGCCAGCAGACGGGGGCAAGCTGGTGACGGTCGGCGCGCGCCGCATCGGCGTCTACCACCACGCCGGCGCCTGGTATGCGCTCAAGGACATCTGCCCGCACGCCGGCGTCAGTCTGGTGCGCGGCCCGGTCGCCGAGGGCACGGTGATGTGCATCGGCCACGGCTGGACCTTCAGCCTGGCCAGCGGCGAGGTGGTGCGCGGCTCTGGTGGCCATAAGGTGGCGACTTGGCCCGTGCGCGTCGTCGGGGGCACGGTCGAGGTGGGGGTGTGAGCGCCGGGCGCACGCCCTTGCGGGCCTAGGCTGGGCCGATACTTTCCGGCCTCACGCCCGAGTAGCTCAGTGGTAGAGCAATGCTTTCGTAAAGCGGAGGTCACAGGTTCGAGTCCTGTCTTGGGCATATATCTGAGATCATAACCCCTTGCAAAACAAGGGGTTATTTCTTGTTCTCCGCTGATCTACCGAGTCACTCAAGCGTGTTGTCCACGAAGTGGCATGCGCTGGCCGGCGGTCCGGGCGCACCGCTGGCGACCGCTCGTACATGCGGCATTGCCATGGGGTAGATCACCAGGCGTGCAGGTTTCCCAAGCCTCACGCACTTGGCAGGTTCCTCCCGCACACCGCTGCGTGCTCATTTCTCCGCATGCTCGTCGCCATCGATGCCGGATCCCGACCGCGCTTCAGCAATCCAGCGTCGACGTCAGCTCATACGGAGAGATGTGCGCAGCATTCGTGTTCCACTCGATCATCTTGATCGCCAGGTAGCTGCGCACGAAATCCTGCCCCAGGCTCGCCGTGAACTCGTGGTTTGCTCGCAATTCGCGCATGGCATCCAGCAGGTTCGCCGGCAGCCGCTGGCACGCGCCTTCCGGCAACGGGTGGGTGTACATGTTGTTGTCGTGCCGCGGCCCCGGATCGCGGCGCTGGGCGACTCCGTCGAGCACCGCCGCGGTGATGCCGGCCTGCAACAGGTAGGGGTTCGCGGCGCCATCGCCCAGGCGCAGCTCGAAGCGGTCAACGTCGGGGATGCGGATCATGTGCGTGCGGTTGTTGCCGGTGAAGCTGACCGCGTTGGGCGACCACGTCGCGCCCGAGGTGGTCATCGGCGCGTTGAGGCGCTTGAATGAGTTCACCGTCGGGTTGGTCAGCGCGCACAGCGCCAGGGCGTGGTGCAGCAGCCCGCCGATCGCGTGGTATGCGGTGGGCGACAGACCGAGCGGGCCCTGGGGGTGGTGCATGAGATTGGTGCCGGCCAGGTCCCACAGCGACAGGTGCACGTGGCAGCCGTTGCCGGACTTGTGGGCAAAGGGCTTGGGCATGAAGGTTGCTCGCAGGCCGGCCTGCTCGGCGAGGGTTTTGGCCATGTATTTGAAGAACGAGTGGCGGTCGGCGGTGATCAGCGCGTCACCGTAGTGCCAGTTCATCTCGAACTGGCCGTTGGCGTCCTCGTGGTCGCTCTGGTAGGGGCCCCAGCCGAGCGCCTCCATGGCGTCGCTCAGACGCGCGATGAGCTGGAAGTTGCGCATCACCGCGGCCTGGTCATAGCACGGCTTGGCCTGCTGGTCGCGCACGTCGCCGGCGCCGCTGGCGGCGGCGTCGAGCAGGAAGAACTCGCACTCCACGCCGGTGCGCACGCTGAATCCGCAGCTTGCGGCGAGCGCCAACTGGCGCTTGAGC
Organism: Planctomycetota bacterium; assembly: GCA_038213805.1. Taxonomy (GTDB): domain Bacteria; phylum Planctomycetota; class UBA11346; order UBA11346; family UBA11346; genus BOG-1363. The sequence goes on from JBBQSO010000078.1 coordinate 19,858, forward strand.
ACGGTGCGCGGCGCCTGCTCGAGCGGCTGACCGCCCATCACCAGATCGGCGGCGACCCACGCGACCTCGCTGTTCCAAGGCAGCTGGATCAGGCTGGCGGGATCAGGGATGGCGAACATGTCGGGATCGGCCGGGGTCATGTCCAGCCAGGTGGCGAAGCCGGCAAAGCCGGCGCCTGAGACCGCCATCGCGTCCATCGCCGCGCGCGGCACCAGCTTGGCGCGCTGCACGCCGGCGAGGTCGGTGTACGAGACCAGGAAGAAGCGCACGCCGCGCTCGCGGGCGTAGTCGGCGAAGGAAAACGGCATGCTGCGGCTCCGGCTCAGGCGGTGAGGAGGTCGGCCACCGCGTCGCGGATGGCCAGCGTGTCGACGGGATCGAGGATGGGGTTGCCGGCCCGGTGGCCGCGCCACGAGTGCAAGGGGTGCAGGCGCGCGTTGGGGATCAGCGCCGCCTCTGCCGCGCAGTCGGTGACGGTGAAGTAGAGGTCGCTGGTGGACGGCATCACCAGGGTGCGTGCGGTGATCGCCTGCAGGGCGCGGCGCGTGTCGCCGCCATAGATCTCGTTGGCGCCGATGTCGGCGCGCATCCAGGTGCGCAGCATGCCGAGGTGGTCGAGCGCGTCGCGGCGGCGGTAGAACGGCTCCCACGCGCGCGCCAGGTAGTCCTCGAGGTCGGCGTAGCCCTGGCGGCGGTACTCCTGGCGGCGGTAGAACTCCTGCGAGGCGGCCCATGAGGCGTAGATGCGCGCGAAGGTGCGAAAGCCGCGCTCCGGGACCGCGGTGAAGCGCGTCCCATCCCAGGCCGGGTCGGCGAGCAGCGCCGCCTCAAGCGACATCAGGAAGAGGCGGTTGTGCTCGCTGGTGCGCGCCGTCCCGCACAGCGCGGCGATGCGCGCGATGCGTTCCGGAAACAGCGCGCCCCAGTGGTAGGCCTGCTGCGCACCCATCGACCAGCCGTAGACCAGCGCCAAGCGCTCGATGCCGAAGTGTTCGCGCAGCAGGCGCTCCTGCGCGCGCACGTTGTCGGCGTGACTGACGGTGAAGGCCGGCGCCGGGTCGGCGAGGTGGCTGGGTGACGTCGACAGCCCGTTGCCGAACATGTCGACGATGACCACGAACCAGCGCCGCGGATCGAGGATGCCCTCGGGTTTCACCAGCCACTCCACATCCGTGTGCTGGGCCCCGTACGAGGTCGGGTAGAGGATGGCGTTGCCGCGGTTCGCGTCGAGTTCGCCGAAGGCCTTCCAGCTCAGCTTCGCCGCCGGCAGCACCTGGCCGGAAAGCAGCGTCACATCGCCGAGTGGGAAGACCCCGGTGTATGGACTCACCCTGGACCCGCCCCGAGCGCGCGCAGCAGCTGTCGCTGGACACCGAGGTAGCCGTCGCGGGCGAGGTATGCGAGGTGCGGCTTGAGGTGGGCGTGCATCCGGCGCAGCGCGTGGAAGGGCAGCGCGGGGAAGCGGTGGTGTTCGGCGTGGTAGGGCATCTCCCACATCAGGTAGTCGATCAGCGCATTGGTGTAGGTGGTGCGCGTGTTGGCGTAGCGGTCAGGCCCCTCGACCGTGCCGGTGTGTTCGGAGAGCGTGAAGACGCGCAGGAAGGGCTCGCCAACGGCGAGCGGCAGCACCCAGCCGAGCACGAACCACCACGAACCGGCCAATGCGCTGGCGGCGATGGCGATGGCGTACACCGCGACCTGCAGTCGTTCCGAACGCACCACCTCGGCGCGCGCGGCCACCGGAATGTACGGCTTCTTCTGTGCATGACCGAAGAAGGCCAGGGCGAGGTGACCGCGTACCTTGCCGTACCACCAGGTCAGCCCGGCGATTTCGATGACCCACCCCGTGCGCGAGCGTGGCTTGGGATCGTCCAACTCCGGGTCCTTGCCTGCTTGCTGGGTGAAGCGGTGGTGCCAGCCATGGTAGTGACGGTAGAAGGTGCTGTTGTAGAACGATAGCAGGCCGGCGAACCAGCCCACCGCGTCATTGAGCGCGTTGGTCTTGAAGGCGGTACGATGCACGCACTCGTGCATCGGCGCGAACATCGTCGCCAGGCACAGCCCGTAGAGCACCAATGCCGGCAGCGCGATCCATAAGGTCAGCGGCGCCATTCCGGAGAGCGGATACCAGTGCGCCAGCCACAGCCAGCCGGCCGCCGCCATCAGCGCCAAGTGCCCGGCCAACCGCCACCACGCGGGCCCATCGCGGCGCATCAGCAGCTCTTTGAGCTCGCCGCCGCCCAGGCGCAGGGGATCGCCACTGGGTGACGTGGGTTCGGTGGTTGCGTCGATGGCGTCGATGGAGGTCATGGTTGCCGGACCGGGCTGGGTACACTGGAAAGCGAGGATGCTGATCGGCAATGCTTCGCGATTAGACAATGCATCGACACTGGGACGCCGCCGGATGGGCGTGCGTGCGGAAGGTTGCCGACCCGCCAGAATACCCAGGCCCTGATGCGCGCACTTTCTGCAGGACGCCGGAGTCATCCTGCAAGCGCTTGGCCCGGGCCCCATTCCGCCTACCGTAAAAGTATGCCCCATCCGCCTTATCTGGCCTGGACATGCGCCTGGCTCCTGGCCGCATGTGTCTCTGACGTACCTGCGGCCGACCTGCTGCTGCGCGGCGCGCGGGTCTACGACGAGAGTGCCGGCGCCTGGCGCTTCCCCTGCGACGTCCTGGTGCTGGGCGACCGCATCGCAGCGCTCGGGCCCGATCTGGTGCCGCCCGCTGGCGCGCGCGTGCTGCAGGTGCCCGGCACGTGGATCGTTCCCGGACTGATCGACGCGCACATCCACTTCGGGCAGTCAGGAGGCCTCTACACGCGGCCCGACGGTCTCGACCTCACCGCTGTGCGCCCCTACCCCGAGGAGCAGCGCCGCCTGCGCGCCGGCTGGGATGCGACCCTGCGCCGCTACCTGCGTTGCGGCATCACCACCGTGCAGGACGTCGGCGGGCCAATGTGGAATCTCGAAGTGCGCGCCCACGCCGCGGCCTCGCCGTGCGCGCCGCGCGTGCTGGTCGCCGGGCCGCTGCTGTCGTCGTGGCTGCCGCCGCGCCTGGTCTGCGACGACCCGCCCATCCTGCGCGTCTCCGACGCGGCCGCGGCGGTCGCCCAGGTCGATGCCCAAGCCGATGCCGGCGTCGACCTGATCAAGATCTGGTGGATCGTGCATGGCCAGGGTCCCGAGCCCTTCGCTGAAATCGCGCGCGCCATCGTCGCGGCCGCGCACCGCCGCCACCTGCGCGTCGCGGTGCACGCCACCGAGCTGGCCACCGCCAAGGCCGCTCTGGCCTGCGGCTGCGACCTGCTGGTGCACAGCGTCGAAGACCGCGACCTCGACGACGCCTTCATTTCCGAACTGATCGCCAAGCGCATCCCGCTGATCCCTACACTGGTGGTCGGCCGCGACTACGCGCGCGCCTACAGTGGGCACTTCGCGCCGCTGCCCGAAGAGGCCCAACTTGCCGACCCTGATGCGCTCGGCAGCCTCTACGACGCCTGGCACCTGCCGCCGGAGCTGATTCCGCCCGGTCTGCGCGCGCGCATGGCCGCGCCGCTGACCATCGCCGATGATGCGCAACAGGCCGCAAATCTGTTGCGCCTGGTGCACGCCGGCGCGGTCATCGCGCTCGGCACCGACGCCGGCAACGTCGGCACGCTGCCCGGACCCGCGGTCTTCCGCGAACTCGCCGCCATGGCCCGCGCCGGCCTGACCCCGCGCCAGATCCTGCGTGCCGCCACCGTCGATGGCGGTGCGGCGCTCGGCCGCCCCGAGCTCGGCCACCTCGCGCCCGGCGCCCCCGCCGACTTGCTGGTGCTGGACGCCGACCCGCTCGCGGACAGCGCCAACCTCGCGCGCCTGCATCTCGTGGTCGCTGCCGGCCGGCCCTTCCTGCCCCGCGAGATCATCACCGATGATCCGGTGGCGGTGGCGCAGCGCGTGCTCAATGCGCTCAATGCCGGTGATTCCGCGGCGCTGATGGCGCTGTGCGCGCCGCAGATGTCGGTGGTCGCGGGAGGAGCGCCCGCACGTGACGTGGCGCACGCAGAGCTGGCGGAGCGGCTGCGCAGCGCGCTACCGTGGGCGCCGCGCTTCCACTGCGAGTTGCGCGCACGCCATGTGGAGGGGACGACGGCGCACTGCGAGGTCCGCGTCAGCGAGGTGCGCGCGGGCAGCGCGGTTTCCGGCGTGCTCACCTGCCGGCTCGATGGCGAGGGGCTGGGGCTGATCGGCTGGGAGGAAGGTCTCGCGAAATGATGCGGGGAGTCGGGCGTTGCGAGATGCGGGACGCCGCTCTCGCGTCTAGGTCAGCTCCACCTTGAACACCACCTTGCGGAACTCCGTCGGCCCATGGCTGCCATCGCAGCACGGCTTGTGCGCATCCTCGGGCCAGAAGATCGCGAACTCGTCGGGCCGTACGTGCAGCCGCGTCGGTGCGTGTGTCGGCGCGTGGTAGAAGGCGATGTCGCCGTCCACGGCGAAGTCGTCGGACACGGTGAGCCCCGTCAGCGGCGTCCACTCCATGACCTCGCCACCGCGCAGGTTGACCTGGATGTCGATGTAACGGCGGTGCGACTCGAAGCGCTTGGTCGCGGCTGGGCCGGTGTGGCCGCTGTCGAGGATCGCGAACAGTGCCTCGCCTTGGATGACATGGCGGCCATCCGGCCGCGCGCGATTGGCCGGATCGGTCACCCAGGCGAATGCTGCGGCGAAGCGCGGGTGCAGGGGCTGGTAGCGGACCGCGTTGACGAGCTGGTCGTGGATCACGGGCCGCTCAAGCGGCCGGCGCGCGGCGCGCCGCGATGTGCTCGCTGAGCGCGGCGAGGCTGGCGAAGGCTTCGCGGTGGGTCTCCAGCTCCTGCGCCTTCACACCGTAGTGGCGCTCGACCAGCACTGCGATCTCAAGCGCGTCGATGGAGTCGAGGCCAAGACCGCCGGCAAAGAGTGGTTTCTGCGGGTCGATGTCATCCGGGGTCAGGCCCTCGAGATTGAGGCCGCTGATGAGCAGGGTCGCGAGTTCGCGCTGAGCTTGGTCCATCCGCGCAGGTTAGGACCCAGTGCCCCAGGGCAAGACTTCCTGCGGCCACTGCAGGCATAAGCGGGGAAACGGTCGCGGTGCGCGCGTTATTCCGCTGCATATTGCATGGTTCACTCCGTCTGCCAGAGCTCCGCGCGCGCGCTCAGGGTGCCATCGGCCTCGATCCACCCGACCAGCAGCCGAGCGCAGTCCCAGGCAAGCAGATCGTCGCATACCGCTTGCTGCTGCGCCGCATCCGCGCCCAGCACCGCCAGGCCTGGCCCATCCAATCCCAGGCGGATGCTGGCCTCGCCGATCGGCGCGGTCGGCAGGGTGTAGGGGAAGCGCTGCGGATCGCAGACGCCGGCGCGGCGCTGGCGTTCAAAGTCGCGGTCGGTGGCGGCGCAGCCGCTGGTGGTGAAAAGCACGATGCCGGTGCCGGAAG
>JBBQSO010000079.1:0-25263 GCA_038213805.1 Planctomycetota bacterium
CTCAACCGCCAGAAGATCGCCGCCCTCGCCGGACTGGCGCCCTACGACCGCGCTTCGGGAACCCACGATGGGCGACGCGCAATCTACGGCGGCAGGAAGCGCCTGCGACGTGCGCTCTACCTCGCTGCCCTCACCGCAACACGGGGCAGCAAGTGGCTCAAGCCAATCTATGAAAGACTCAAAAATGCCGGCAAGAGCCCAAAGGTCGCACTCATAGCCTGCGCACGCAAGCTCCTCGTGCGGCTCAATGGCCTGGCTGCAAACCTGCTCCATCCACCCCAAACACTGCCTCAGGAGGCTTGACTAACAACACAGTCACTCCTGTTTTATCCGTGATTCCCTCTCCAGCGGAGCGCACCATCAATGCGGAAACGGCTGCGCCTCGCCTTCCTGAAGAGTCAGGATCTCCACGCCCTTCTCGGTCACCAGGATGGTGTGCTCGAACTGCGCGCTGCGCCGCAGGTCGGCGGTCACCGCCGTCCAGTGGTCGTCCCACATCACGTGGTGCCAGTCGCCCTGGTTGATCATCGGCTCGATGGTGAAGACCATGCCCGGCAGGATGATGCCGCGCTGCGCCGGATCGTAATAGTGCGGCACCTGCGGGTGCATGTGGAACTGCTCGCCAATGCCGTGGCCGACAAAAGCCTGGACCACGCTGAAGTGGTTGGCCTCGGCGTGCTCCTGGATGGCCTTGCCGATATCGCGGATCTGCCCGTTCGGACGCACTGCGCCGATGCCGCGCATCAAGCACTCGTGGGTGACCTGCACCAGGCGCCGCGATTCGGCGTCGACGTTGCCGACCAGCACGGTCTCGGAGAGGTCGCCGTGCATGCCGTCGAGGAAGATGGTGACATCGAGGTTGACGATGTCGCCGTCGCGCAGCTGGCGCGAGTCGGGGATGCCGTGGCAGATGACCTCGTTGACCGAGGTGCACAGGGATTTGGGATAACCGTGGTAGTTGAGCGTGCTCGGATAGCCGCCCTGGTCGATGTACGACTGGTGGGTGATGGCATCGATCTCGTCGGTGGTGATGCCCGGGCGCACCGCGCGCTTGGCCGCCTCGAGGGCGACCCGCGCCGCCGCGCAGGCGCGGCGCATGCGCGCGATCTGGTCAGCGTTCTTGACCACGGTGCGCTCGCGCGGCCCCGCCGGCCGCCCGGTCAGCGCGTAATCCGGTCGCGGGATGTGCGCCGGCACGGTCCGCTTCGGCGACAGCGCCCCCGGCCGCACCTGATCGATGCGCTCCCCGAGCGCCGGCTGCGCCGCGTGCGCCAGCACGGCGCCCCCTCCACCCCCCGCCTCGCCCTGCAGCTCCTTGAGCAGGTCGCGCGCCTGGTGGCACTTCTTGTACTTCTTGTCGCTCCCGCACCAGCAGGGGTCGTTGGGGCCCGGTTTCGTCATGCCCCTGCACCGTAACACGTTGCCCGACCTGGACAACCGCCCGGCCACCGGCATTCGTCACCACCTTCGCCAGCGTCTCCACCCCCCTAACCCACCCGAATCCCCCGTCCCCCCAGTCCCGTGCCTCGTGCCTCGTGCCTAGCGCCTAGCGCCTCTCCCTAGGGTCTAGGGTTTCGGGTTTCGGGTCTCGGATCTCGGATCTCGGGTCTCCCATCCCCCACCCCTTGCCCCCGCCCCGCCCCCCCTACCTTGCCAACCCAGGGAGCGTGCATGCGGCTGAAGCGGTTGGAGACTTTCGGCTTCAAGTCCTTCGCGGACCGCATGACCTTCGATTTCGAGGACGGGATCACCGCGGTCATCGGCCCCAACGGCTGCGGCAAGTCCAACATCGTCGACGCGATCAAATGGGTGATCGGCGAGCAGTCGGCCAAGGCCCTGCGTGGCGAGGACATGACCGACGTCATCTTCAACGGCTGCGGCACGCGCCGGGCGATGGCGCTGTGCGAGGTCACCCTGGTGCTCGACCAGGTCGGCGTCGCGCTGGGCATGGACAGCGACGAGGTGGCGATCACCCGGCGCCTGACCCGCGACGGCACCAGTCAGTACTTCCTCAACGGCAAGCTCTGCCGCCTCAAGGACATCAAGGAACTGTTCATGGACACCGGGGTGGGCACCAGCGCCTACTCGGTGATCGAACAGGGCAAGATCGGCTTCATCCTCGAGTCCAACACCAAGGACCGCCGCCAGATCCTGGAGGAGGCCGCCGGCATCTCGCGCTACAAGGCGCGCCGCAAGGTCGCCCTGCGCAAGCTCGAACGCGTGCAGCTCGACCTGCAGCGCATCGGCGAGGTCCTGGCCGAGGTCCGCCGCCGCGTCAAGGCGGTGACCCGCCAGGCCGCCGCCGCACTGCGTTTCCAAGAGCTGAACGGCCAGGTGCGCGAGCTGCGCATGGCCTTCGCCCTCGAGGAATACGGGCGTCTCACCGGCGAATTGCGCGAGCACTCGACCCGCCGCGACGAGTTGACCGCGCGCGGCGCCGAGACCGCCGCGGCCCTGGCCACGCTCGAAGCCGCCCTGGCCACCGCCGACCTGCGCCTGGTCGAGCTCGAAGGCGAGGTACGCGGCCGTGAGCAGAGCCGCGCCGACGCGCAGAGCCGACGCGACGTCGCCGATGCGCGCGGCAAGGACGCGAAATACCGCCTCGTTGAAGTCGACCAGCAGGAGGGCGAGGACCGCCAAGCCCTGGCGCTGCACAGCGCCAAGATCGAGGCCATCGCCGCCGAGCACGCCAAGGCCGAGGCCGCGGTGCGCGCGGTCGAGACCGGCAGCGGCGGCGATGGCGCGCTGAGTGCCGAGATGGTCGAGCGGCGCAGCGCCCTCGACCAGGCGCTGGCGGTGGTCGATGCGCTGGTGCGCCGCGCCGAGGACGCCAAGGCCAAGCAGGTCGAGTGCCTGCGCGAGCTGTCGCGCGTCGAGGCGGAGCAGGGCCGCGTCGCCAGCAACCGCCAGGCGGTGCTCGAACGCCGCAAGCGCCTCGAGGACCGCTCCGGCGGCCAGACCGACCAGCTGATGCTCGCGCTGACCGCCGAGAACGCCGCCAAGGGCGTGCTCGACGCCGGCATCGGCGCCGCCGCCGACGCGCACAGCGCCCTCGACGAGCACATCCGCGCACGCGAGACCGCGCTGGCCGAGGGCAACCGCCTTGACCAGGAGCTCAACGAGATCCGCCACGGCGAGGCGCGCGCCGAGACCGGCCTGCGCCTGCTCCAGGAGCAGGAGCGCCGCGCCGAGGGCGTGTTCCGCGGCGTGCGCGACGTGCTCCAGCAGATGGACCGCTTCCCCGGCATCGTCGGCATGGTCGCCGATCTCTGCCGCGTGCCCGACGACTACGTCGTGGCGATCGAGACCGCGCTCGGCGGGCAGGCGCAGAACATCGTCACGCGCACCCAGGAGGCGGCGCGCGACGCCATCGAGTTCCTCAAGCGCGAGCGCCGCGGGCGCGCCACCTTCCTGCCTCTCGACGACATCCGCGGTGATGAGCGCGTCGACCAACAGCTGCTGCGCGAGCCCGGCGTGGTCGGCATCGCCAGCCGCCTGATCAGCTACGACGAGGAATATCGCGGCGCCTTCGAGTTCCTGCTCGGCAACGTGCTGATCGTCGAGACCCTCGACCACGGCATCGCGCTGCGCCGCCGCCACCGCACGCGCTGCCGCCTGGTCACCGTCGACGGCGACGTCATCAACCCCGGTGGCGCCATGACCGGCGGCCGCCAGCAGGGCGCCGACGGCGGCGGCCTGGTCGGGCGCAAGAACGAGATCCGCAAGCTCGCGGAAACCATGGACGAACTCGGCGGCCGCAAGCTCGCCATCGGCACCGCCCGCGACGAGGCCAAGAAGCAGGCCTTCGCCCTGGCGCTGCGGGTAGAGGAGCAGCGCCGCGCCATCCAGGCCGCCGATCGCGCGGTCGGCGAGGCCAAGGCGCAGCTGATGAAGACCGAGCGCGACCGCCTGCACCTTGAAGAGGCAACCAGCAGCTTCGGCGCCGAACTTGAAGAGATTGCCACCGAACTGGGGCGCATCGAGGGCGAGGCGCGCGATCTGCTTGGGCAGCATGAGTGGTTCGGCGCGCTCAACCGCAAGCTCGGCGGCGACCTCGCCGCGATGCAGGCCGAGATGGAGGGCGCCGCCCAGCGCCGCAACCTGGCGCAGGAGGAAGTCAGCAATCTGCGCGTCTCGCTCGCCACCACCCAGGAGCGCCAGGAGGCCGCACGCAACCACCTCGGCCACCTAGTGCGCAGCCTGCAGGAGCTCGAAGACCAGAAGGACGAGCGCGAGCGGCGCCTCGCCGGTCTCGACGCGCGCCGCGCCGAACTGCGCGCCATCCAGGAGGAGAACGCCGCGCTGTTCGCCACCGCCGCCACTGAGGTCACGCGCCTGGCCGAAGAGCTCGGTGGCCTGGTCGGCGAACGCGATGGTCTGCGCAACGGCGTCGAGGAGCAGCGCCAGCAGGCGCGCGCACTGGCCGGGCGCAATCGCGCCATCGAGCAGGAGCGCGGCGCGCTGGAGCTGAAGATCGGCGAGGGCGGCGTACGCATCGAGAGTCTCAGCCAGCGCATCCTCGACGACTTCCAGCTCGATCTCGCCGAGGCCTTCGGCAACTACCAGCGCCCGGCCGACCTCGACTGGCCGCGCCTGCGCCAGCGCCTCGCCGACACTGAGAAGGAGCTGAACGCGCTTGGCCCAGTCAACTTGGCCGCCATCGACGAACTCAAGGAGGTCCAGGCGCGCGAGGAGTTCCTCGACCAGCAGTTCACCGATCTCAGCAACGCGGCGACCAAGCTCGGCGAGATCATCGAGCAGATCAACGACGTCAGCCGCAAGCTCTTCCAGCAGACTTTCAAGGACGTGCGCCGGCACTTCCAGGAGCTGTTCCGCAAGCTCTTCGGCGGCGGCAAGGCCGACCTGGTGCTGGAGCAGCCGCAGGCGACCACCGAGACCACCGCCGACGGCGAGGTCATCACCCACAAGGCCGAGCCGCTCGACATCCTCGAGGCCGGCCTCGAAATCGTCGCGCAGCCGCCGGGCAAGAACCCCAAGATCATCACCCAGCTCTCGGGCGGCGAGAAGGCCCTGACCGCGATCGCCCTGCTGTTCGCGGTCTACCAGACCAAGCCCAGCCCATTCTGCATCCTCGACGAGGTCGACGCGCCCCTCGACGAGGCCAACGTCGACGTCTACTGCAGCATGATCCGCGAGTTCGTGCGCGGCGGCGCCGACGCCGCCCCGGCCGCCGACGGCTCGCCCGCCGGCAGCCAGTTCATCGTCGTCACGCACAAGAAGCGCACCATGCAGCGCGCCGACGCGATCTACGGCATCACCCAGAACGAGCCGGGCGTGTCGACCAAGATCAGCGTCAAGTTCGAGGAGGTCGGGTCGCTCGGCGACACTGAGCATCCGGGCGAACTCCAGCCGACGGTGCGCGGGGCGGGGCCGTATTCGGGGTGACCGGCCGGGGCGGCCGGTTGGCTGATGGCTGATGGCTGATGGCTGATGGCTGATGGCTGATGGCTGATGAATCGCGGCCGGAGCCGATCGCGACCAAACTTCCTGCAAACTCGCGTGCTCCGGCGCAGATGTCCGTTGCGGGGCGGCTACCACCTCCGGTTTGCCCCGAACCATCCGTATCCCAACCCCTAGCACCCGCTCCCACGATCCATCAGCCATCAGCCATCAGCCATCAGCCATCAGCCCGCCCCCGTCGCTATTCCCTACATTGCCCTACCGGGCGTGGTGGCCCATACTCAGCCTCACGGAGCCTTATGCATCTGCCCAGCGTGATCCTCAGCGTGCTGATCTGCTCTGGTGCAGCGGCTATCGGTGCCGAGAACGTTACAACCGTTCCACCCGCCGCCCCGGCTGCGACCGCGCCGGCGACCCTGACCGCAGACCAGGCCGAAGCGCTGGTCCAGTCCGGACAGGTGGCCATGAAGGATTCCGACGCCAAGCCCGAGCGCATCGTCGATGCCGCCATCGCCTTCGGCGCGGCCCTGCCGTTCTTCCAGGCCCAGGGCGACACCGACCGCATCAGCGAGCTGCAGGCTGACATCTTCTGGTGCAAGAAGCGCATGGACCTCGACGAGGTGAAGAGCTATGTCGCGCAGAAGCATGGTGACGCCGCCAACGCTGCCGCCCTGGCGACTGCCGAGCGGATCGCCACCGCCGTCGTCCCGCAAAGCGAGGGCGAGGCCTACTTCACACGCGCCCAGACCTACGCCGAGCGCCACCCCAAAAACGACCTTGAGGTGGCGATGCGTTACTTCGAGGTCGCCGAGCGCTTCCAGGGCAGCGAGGTCTCACTGAAGGCCCAGAAGTTGAGCCTGGAGGCCCAGACCCGCTACCTGCGCACCCAGAGCGCGGCAACCGCGCGCAGCCAGGTGCACGACCAGGCCTTCAAGGCGCCGACCCGCGGTGAGGCGGCCCCGCCCGCGGCCGACGCGCTGAAATCCGCGACTGCGATGGTGCGCGAAAGCTATAAATCCGAGTACGCCCAGACGCGGTCGCGCGCGCACCGCGCCCTGGCGGTCAAATTGCTCGGCCAGGCCGAACAGACCAGCGACAACGCCGACCTGCGCTATGCGCTCTACGTCGAGGCGCGCGAGCAGGCGGTCGCCGCCAAGGACGTGCCGCTGACCCTGTCCGCCATCAACGCCCTCGACCGCGCCTACAAGGACGTCGACGCCTTGGCCCTCGCCAAGGTCGCTCTGCCCCGCTGCGGTGGCAGCGGGGCCGCCGCAGTGCTCAAGCAGCTAGGCGCCCCCGACGATGCCGAGGCCGCCAGCGCGGCCGGACGCTACCTCGGCGTCGAGTGCGGCGCCTGGGAACAGGCGCTGCCGCTGCTCGCCAAGGGCAGCGACCAGGACCTTGCCAAGGCGGCGCAGCTCGAAGTTGCCGGACCCGCCACCGCGAGCGAGATGAGCCAGGTCGCGGATCGCTGGTACGACCTCGGCAAGCCCGCCACCGCCAAACTGCGCGAAGGCCTGTGGATGCACGCCCAGCATTGGTACGGCGAGGCCTCCAAAGTCACCCCGGCCCTGCAGGGCCTGACCGCCAAGATCGTGGCCAAGCGCCAGGAGGAACTCGCCGCCGTCCTGCCACTGCCCGCCGACTTCGACTGGAGCACGCTCACCGCCGGGCAGTGGGACCGCCTGCGCGCCCCGGTGGTGGTGGTGCCCGCCAACCAGCCGCGCACCACCACCAGCTTCGTGGTGAGTGCGGAGCGCCCGCTGCGCATCGTCCCCCCCCCTACCGATGTGTGGCTCTTCCGTATCCAGCAGGGCCGGATCGAGGTCAATCACGCCGGGGCGGTCGATGGCCAGCACCCGCGCTTTGCCGGGCTGGGCTGCTATATTGAGAGCGGCGTGCGGGGTGACGTGGGCGTCAAGGTTCCCACCGGCGTCATCTCCACCCCTGGGCACCTCGCCTTTGGTCCAGAACTGCCGGCTCAAGCCGCCGCGACCGTGGTCGGCCGCCGCGGCGGGGGCCTAGGCGCGGCCATCCTGTCGACCGGCAGCGGCGAGATCCGCGTGAAGGTGGTGGCGGTCGAGGACGAGTGACTGGTGGCTGGTGGCTGGCAGCCGCCCGGTACCAGGCTGGGCTTCCCGAGGACTGATCCAGGGCGGATGGTTGCGCCAGAAGACGATCGACGGCGGTTCCGGTTGCGCGATCCCGCTCCCGGCGCATCCCGCGCCCGCAATGCCCGCACCAGAAACCGGTGGACGCGCGCCCGAACGCGGTGGACATTTACCCATCCCCCCCGTCCGAATGCATTCCGAGACAGCCATGAGCGACCTCGACAGCGCCCCCAATGCAGCCCTTCCGCCCACGCCCGTCTCCCGCGAGGAGCTCGAAGCCAAGGCCCATGGTGCGCGCCGGCTCGGCCAGCTCATCCTCGAGAACAAGACCGGCGCCGCGCTCGCCGCGGGGGTGCCACACTTCCGTGAGGCCGCGCTGCTGTGGGCGCAACTCGGCTCGGCCAATCGCCAGGCCGAGTGCCTGATGGATCTGGGCCGCCTCCACGCCAAGAGCGGCCACCACGGCGACGCCGCCAAGACTCTGGTCGAGGCGCTGCGCATCTTTGAAAGCGCCAGCGAGGTGCGCCTGGCGATGGAGGCCGCAGGCCTCGCCGGCCAGTCCTACCTCGCCGGCCGCGACACCGAGCAGGCGCTGAAATACCTGCGCCGCGCCTTGGAATGCGGCGAGCAGCTCAACGACCATGTGCAGATCGGCCAGTGCCTGCTTGAGCTCGCCCAGGGCTACGTCGCCACCCAGAAACCGACTGAAGCGCTGAAGTGCTGCGAGCGCGCGCTGGCGATCTTCACCAGCTTCCGCCAAGGCCCGAGCCAGGCCCAGACCCATGAGTGCATGGCACTCGCGCAGGCCGTCGCCGGCGACGCCGAGGCCTCGGCCGCGCAGTTCGAGAAGAGCGTCGAGATCAGCACCGCGCTGGCGCGCGTCTTCGAGGCCACCGAGACCCTCAGCCGCTTCGCCGAGATGGAACGCAAGCGCGGCAACTTCGAGGGCGCCATCGCCATCCACGAACGCTGCATCGCCATCCACAAGCAGACCGACAACCGCGCCCTGCTCGCGCAGACCCTGCGCCGCCTCGGCCTGGTGCACAGCAAGCGCGGCGCGGTCGATGACGCCCTGGGCTGCTACCAGCGCGCCGCCGACATCTGCGATCTGATCAAGGACCAGGACGGCCTCAGCCGCTCGCTCTACCTGCTCGGCGTGGCCGAGGCCAACGCCCAGCGCGGCGAGGGCGCGCTCACCCACCTGGTGCGCAGCCTGGGCATCGCCGAGAGCACCGACAACCTCACCCAGCAGGAACAGGTGCTGTCGGCGATGGCCAGCCTCTACCGCCAGCTCGGCCAGGGCGACAAGGCGCTGGCCACCATGCACCAGTGGGTGCTGGTGCTGGCCAAGCTCGGCGACCGCGCCGACCAGCTGCGCGTGCTTGGCTCGATGGCAGAGATCCAGCAGGAGATGGGCGCCTACGACGAGGCAGAGAAGCACCTGCGCCGCCTGATCGAGGCCTGCACCCATCCCGAGGACCAGCACGAGCGCGTGCGCGCCCATCACAACCTCGCCACCATCCTGGCCAAGCGCGGCGCCCACCAGGACGCCATCGAGCACCTCGGCCAGGCGCTGCCCGGCTTCGCCGACGAACCGGCGATCCGCGCGCGCATCCTACACCAGCTCGGATATTCGGCGCTGCACCTGAACGACGCCAAGACCGCGCTCAAGCACCTCGAGGACAGCCTCGAGCTCTACGACCAGATCAAGGACGAGAAGGCGCGCGCGCGGCTGCTGGTCGACGTCGGCAACGCCCAGGTGCAGCTCGGCAACACCGACGGCGCCAAGCAGCTCTTCGAGCAGGCCGCCAACCTCTGCGAGGACCAGGGCGACATGCGCGCCACCACCATCATCCGCAAGGCGAGCCGCGGCCTGGGCTGATCCCGCCCGGCCCGCGCACCGGGTCACCCGCTCGCGCCATGCCCATCACCGGCCTCCCCAATCCGCACCTGCACCGGCTGTGCCGCAAATGCCGTCGCTGGCACGAGACCGACGAAGGCAGCATGTGCGCGCCCACCATCGCCGGGCCGCTGTCCTTCCTGCGCAATCTGCGCGCCACCGCCATGGACGACGAGACCGTCCAGCACTTCGTGTGCTTCCCCTGCCAGAAGCCCAAGGGCCTGTCGCCACTGTTGAAAATCACGCTGGCGGTGGCCGTCGCCGGGCTGGTCGCGGGGCTGGCGTCCTACTTCCACCTCATCGATTACATCCTGCCCCCATGAACCGCCCATGAGTCCAAGCACCTATCGCGTCAAAGAGGTCTTCGGCCCGACCCTGCAGGGTGAGGGCCTGCACGCCGGCATGCCCTGCCTGTTCCTGCGCCTGGCCGGTTGCAACGCTTGGGACGGTCGTGCCGAGACCCGCGCAGCGTCGGCCTGCCCGTACTGCGACACCGACTTCCGCGGCGGTGGCAGCCTCGATCTGGCGGCGATCCTGGCGCGACTGGATGCACAGCGCGGCGGCACCGTCAATCCCGGACTGGGGCTGGTGCTGACCGGCGGAGAGCCGCTGCTGCAGGCCGACGCGGACCTGCTCGCCGGGATCGCCGCGGGCTTCCCGTGGGTCGACATCGAAACCAATGGCACGCGGCCGTGCCCACCGCGGCCGCCGAACGTGTTCGTGAGCTGCAGCCCCAAGCGCGTCGCCGGCCAGGACGTGGTGGTCGAGCCGGATTGGTGGAAAGTGCTGATCCCCGACCAGGAAGGCTTCCTTGAACGCGCCTTCGCCAGCGGCAAGCCGGTGTTCGTGCAGCCGACCTGCCCGGACGGCGGACCAAGCGGGTCGGTATACGCGGCGAATTTGCAGCGCTGCATCAACCTCTGCCTGTCGCGCGGCAGCAGGTTGAGCCTGCAGCAGCATAAGTATCTGGGGATTCTCTGAGGGGAGGCGTGAGGGACGGCTGATGGCTGATGGCTGATGGCTGATGGCTGACGGCTGATGGCTGACGGCTGATGGCTGACGGCTGACGGCTGATGGCTGACGGCTGATGGCTGACGGCTGACGGCTGACGGCTGAGACTATCGCGTGTGGCGCGTGGATGGAGCTGAGGTTTGATGGTCCTTGCGACGCTCTCACAAACCCGAGATCTCCGCTTTGCTGAAGGTTGCGGCCCAGTGGGCCGCTCTGACGTTGCGATACGAAAGTTCCCAGAACGTGCGGACATCTGACCGATAGGAACCCCGCGTAATCGACCCCGCGCCGACTGGGATCATCCGTCCCGCCTTCTAGGACGATCCTGCGTCCCAGCCGCCGTCCCGGTCGCACGCGCGGTCGCACGCGCTAAACGCCTTCATTCACTTGGGGTAGGGATTCATGCAGCGTCGCGCATCAGACCTGTCCGGCCTTCCCACCCGCTCGCCGCATCGGCCCAGAACCCGACCATGACCGATCGCCAACCAGCCGCCCATCGCCGCATCCCGTGGGCCCTCCTCGCCCTGCTCCTCGCCACCAACGGGCGCGCGACAGCGGCCGACGCGCCGGACTTCACCAGTGAGGTGCGGCCCATCCTCGCCAACCACTGCTTCAAGTGCCACGGCCCCGACGAGGTGGCGCGCAAGGGCAAGTTGCGCCTCGATCTGCGCGCCAGCGGCATCGCGCCGGCCAAGTCCGGCGAGATCGCCATTGTGCCCGGCAAGCCGCAAGCCAGCGAACTGGTCAAACGCATCCACAGTACCGACGAGGACGAGGTCATGCCGCCGCCGGCGACCAAGAAGCCGCTCAGCGCGGCGGAGCAGGAAGTCCTGACACGTTGGATCGCAGCCGGCGCCGAGTACCGCCCGCACTGGGCCTTCGTGCCGCCCGTTCAGGCGCCGCTGCCCGCGGTGCAGCGCACGGATTGGGCGCGCAACCCGATCGACCGCTTCGTACTCGCACGCCTTGAACACGCCGGCCTGCAACCGTCGCCGCCGGCCGAGCGGCTGGCGCTGGCGCGGCGTGCGTCGCTCGACCTGATCGGCCTGCCGCCGACGCCGGAAGAGGCGGGCGCCTTCGCCGCCGACACCGCACCCGACGCCTATGACCGCTACGTCGACCATCTACTTGCCCAGCCGCAGTACGGCGAGCGCTGGGCGCGCAAATGGCTCGACCTCGCGCGTTACGCGGACACCAACGGCTTCGAGAAAGACCGCCCGCGCTCTCTGTGGCCGTGGCGCGACTGGGTGATCGGCGCGCTCAACGCCGATATGCCCTTCGACCGCTTCACCATCCTGCAGCTTGCCGGCGACCTGGTGCCGGGCGCCGGCCAGGACGGCCAGATCGCCACCGGCTTCAACCGCAACACCATGATCAACGAGGAGGGCGGCATCGATCCGCAGGAGTACCGCTTCTACGCCATGGTCGACCGCGTCGCGACCCTGGGCAAGACCTGGCTGGGCCTGACCACGGGCTGCGCGCAGTGCCACACCCACAAGTACGATCCGCTCACCCAGCGCGAGTACTACCAGCTGATGGCGTTCATGGACAATGCAGAGGAGCCGCTGTTGCACCTGCAACCTGCCGACATCGTGCAGCGCCGCGCCGCGGCCGATGCGCGCATCGCCACCCTGGTCGCGGCCCTGCCGGAGCAGTTCCCGGTCGACCGCGCCATCGCCTGGCTGCCCGACCAGGCGATGACCGTGACCGCGGTCAGCACCGAGAGCGGCGAGCGCGCGGAGCGCCAGCCGGACGGCACCTGGCGGATGGCCGGACCGGCGGCCGAGCGCGATGTCTACACCATCGCCATCGACGTCGACGGCGCCTGCGACGCGGTGCGCCTTGAGGCGCTGCCGCGGCCCGACCAGCCGCGCGGCGGCCCGGGGCGCGCAGCGAGCGGCAACTTCGTGGTTAGCGCGCTGCGTGTCGAGGCCGGGCCGCGCGGCGGGGCACTCGCCCCGGTGAAGGTCGAGAGCGCCAGCGCGGATTTCTCGCAAACGGGCTACGCGGTCAGCGCAGCGCTGGCTGGCGATCCCAAGGGCGGCTGGGGCGTCGACGGCAGCCCGCACATGGACGAGGCGCGCCGCGCCGAGTTCATCCTCAAGGATGGCATCGACCACGCCGGCGGCAGCCGCGTGGTGGTGCGCATCGAACAGCGTTACGGCGGCCAGCACACCCTTGGCCGCTTCCGCCTCACCCTCGGCCGGCGCGCGGGCGGCGACGAGTCGCCGGCGGGGCGGCGCGTCCTCGCGGAGCGCGCAGCGGCACAATGGGCCGAGCGCGAAAGCGCCAAGGCGGTACGCTGGACGGTGCTGCGGCCGACCACCATGACCGGCGGCGTCCCCGACCTTGACCTGCAGGGCGATGGCTCGGTGCTGGCGAGCGGCGACATGACCAAGAGCGACACCTACCACCTGGTGTTCCACCCCGCCGACCGCGCGGCGCTGCGCGGGGCCACCGCGCTGCGCCTTGAGGTCATCCCCGATCCGCGTCTGCCTGGCGGCGGGCCCGGGCGGGTGTGGTACGAGGGCACGCCCGGCGACTTCGGCCTGAGCGAGCTGCGTGCCAGCGCCGACGGCGCGCCTCTGAACTTCGCGCGCGCCATGCAGTCCTTCGCCGCCGACGGCAAGGGCGCGGCCCAGGCCATCGATGGGCGGCCCGATTCCTTCTGGTCGGTCAGCGGCGGCGAGGGCCGCTACCAGACCGCGGTGTTCGTCTTTTCGCAGCCGCTCGGCGACCAGGCGGAACTCACCCTCGACCTGCTCAACGAGCGCTACTTCGCCTGTGGTTTGGGGCGTTTCCGATTCTCGGTGACCAGCGCGCCCGCACCGACCGAAGCCAGCGCCCAGCCGCCGGAGGTGCAGGACGCCCTGCTGGTGGCCGTTGGCCAGCGCAGCGCAACCCAGCACGCGCTGCTGTACCAGCGCTGGCTGGAGACCGCGCCGGAACTGGCCGGCGCGCGCGCGCCGATCGATCACGAGCGCGCCCAGCTGGCCGGCGGCGCGACCACCCTGGTCATGCAGGAGCGCAGCGCGCACCCGCGCGCGACCTTCATGCACCACCGCGGCGAATGGCTGCAGCCGACCGAACGCGTCAGCGCCGGCATGCCGGCCTTTCTGCCGGCGCTGCCCGCGGGTGCGCCTCGCGACCGCCTCGCCCTGGCGCGCTGGTTGGTCGACCGCGGCAACCCGCTGACCGCGCGCGTCACCGTCAACCGCCAGTGGGCGGCGTTCTTCGGCCGCGGCCTGGTGCGCTCCGTCGACGATTTCGGCTACCAGGGCGACAGCCCGACCGACCCTGCGCTGCTCGACTGGCTGGCAGTGGAGTTCATGGAGCGCGGCTGGTCGCTGAAGGCGCTGCACCGCCTGATCGTCACCAGCGCCACCTATCAGCAGGCTTCGCGCATCCCGCCCACGCTGCTGGCACGCGATCCCGCCAACCTGCTGCTGGCGCGCGCGCCGCGCGTGCGTCTGGAAGCCGAAGCCATTCGCGACAGCGTGCTGCGCGCTGCCGGCCTGCTCAGCGCCAAGGTCGGCGGCCCGAGCGTGTTCCCGCCGCAGCCGGCGAGCATCAGCCAGGAAGGCGCCTACGGCGCGCTGGCGTGGAACACCAGCGCGGGCGAGGACCGCTACCGCCGCGGCCTGTACACCTTCGCCAAGCGCACCGCGCCCTACGCGCTGGCCAGCACCTTCGACGCACCGAGCGGCGAAGTGTGCATCGCCCAGCGCGACGTCTCGAACTCGCCGCTGCAGGCCCTGGCCATGCTCAACGACCCGGTATTCGTCGAGGCGGCGCAGGCGCTCGGCAAGGTGCTCGCGGCCAGGCCGGGTACCCCCGCCGAGCGCGTCGACGTGCTCTTCCGGCGCTGCCTGACCCGCCCGCCGGCCGCGGACGAGGCCGCGCTGGCGCTGCGCTTCCTCAACGACCTGCGCGGGCGCATCGAGCGCCACGAGGTCGATGCCGGGGCGCTATGCGGTGAGAAGAGCGGCGAAGCGGCTGCGCTCGCCGAGCGCGCGCTGTGGACGGCGCTGGCGCGCAGCATCCTCAACCTCGATGAAGCCATCACCAAGGGCTGATGTTATGACCCATGCCCATGACCTGCGGATGATCCAAGCGGTCGACGCGCGCACGCGCCGGCGTTTCCTCGGCGACTGCGGCCTGGGGCTGGGGCGCATCGCCCTGGCCTCGCTGCTCACCGGTGGCGCGCTAGGACGCGCGCAGGCCGGCGAACCCGCGGCCGGCCCCCTCGCCCCGCAAACGCCGCACTTCCCGGCGAAAGCCAAGCGCGTCATCCAGCTGTTCATGGGCGGCGCGCCCAGCCAGCTCGACCTCTTCGACCACAAGCCGGAGCTGGCCAAGCTCGAGGGCAAGCCGCTGCCACCGTCGGTGATCGCCGGGCAGCGCTATGCCTTCATCCGCCCCGACGCCGCGGTGATGGGACCGCGTTTCCCGTTTGCAAAGCATGGGCAGAGCGGGGCCGAGCTCGCCGACAAGCTGCCGCACCTCGCCGGCATCGCCGACGAGGTATGCTTCATCAAGTCGCTGCACACCGACCAGTTCAACCACGGCCCTGCGCAGGTGCTGATGAACACCGGCTTCTCGCAGCCGGGGCGGCCGTGCCTGGGCTCGTGGGCGCTCTATGGCCTGGGCTGCGCGACCCAGGAACTGCCGGGCTTTGTGGTGATGTCGACCGGCGCTGGCGTCAGCGGGGGTTCGGCCAACTGGTCGAGCGGCTTCATGCCCACGCTCTACACCGGCTGCCGTTTCCGCAACCAGGGCGACCCGATCCTCGACACCTCCAACCCGGCCGGCGTCGACGCCGCGCTGCAGCGCTCATCGCTCGATCTCACCGGCGCGCTCAACCGCCGCGCCTTGAATGAAGTCGGCGACCCTGAGATCGCCACGCGCCTGGCCGGTTACGAGCTCGCCTTCCGCCTGCAGACGTCGGCGCCAGAACTGATGGACCTCGCCAGCGAGGGCAAGGAGACCCTCGACCTCTATGGCTGCGATCCCGCCAAGCCGTCATTCGCGCGCGCCTGCCTGCTGGCGCGGCGCATGGTCGAGCGCGGCGTGCGCTTCGTGCAGATCTTCCACGAGGGCTGGGACGCGCACAGCGACGTCACCGGCAACCACACCAAGAACTGCCAGGAGACCGACCAGGGCGCCGCCGCGCTGGTCGCCGACCTCAAGCGCCGCGGCCTGCTCGAAGACACCCTGGTGATCTGGGGCGGCGAGTTCGGGCGCACGCCGATGGTCGAAAGCAACGCCGCCCTCGGCCGCAGCCAGGGCCGCGACCACCACCCGAGCGCCTTCACCATGTGGCTGGCAGGTGGCGGGGTGAAACGCGGACTGACCTACGGCGCCACCGACGAGCTCGGCTTCCACGTGGTCGAGAACCCGGTGCACGTCCACGATCTGCAGGCGACGCTGCTGCACCTGCTTGGCTTCGACCACGAAAGGCTCACGTACCGTTTCGCTGGGCGCGATTTCAGACTGACCGACGTCGATGGGAAGGTGGTCGCGGGGGTACTGGCTTAGGGACGCGATGCGCAGACCAATGCTCTGCTTCATGGTTTTTCGATCTGCTCTCCGAGGGACGGCCACGCACCGAAGACCGTGAATTCCCACGGCTCTTCCGCTCGCGGTTCCGAGATTGGAATCGCCTGCATCAGCCATTTCCATGCAGCGCGACGCATTTCCAGTGGCGGCAGCCAGTGGCTGGGTACGCTGCAGGCTGCATTGCCGCACAGGAGCAGCCCATGTCCCCCCGTTCCACGTCCTGGGCATTGCTCGGCCTCTTCCTGGCCGCCGGTTACGGGGGCCAGGTCCACGCCGCCACCGCCGCCAGCGCCGCAGACCAGAATCCGGTTAACCAGCGCTGGCTCGACGCGCGCGAGGGGCAGCGCCGGGGCCGCGCCGGCCTGCACAAGGATGCCGAGGCCGACAAGGTCGAGCGCGCCAAGAAGGCGGTGAAGGTCGCGCTGGAACTGGTGGCGAAGGCCCGCGACCTGCGCGTGCCGGGTCAGGACGCGTTCTTCGCGCGCGTCACCGCCTTCATCGGACGCCTCGACCGCGCGCAGGCGGAAACCGTCACCGCCGCCCTCAAGGACCTGCCGGCCGAGCCGGGCAGCGCCGACGCCAAGCTGGTGCGCGAGTGGACCGCATTCATTTCGGGCCGCCGCACCACGCTGATGAAGCCGACCGAGACCCTGGGCGACAAGGCGCTGGGCGTCGGGGTCTACGACATCGCCCACGAATGCCTCGACGAGGTCCTGGCCTTCGACCCCGACAGCCCCGGCCTGCGCAAGGCGCTCAACCTGACCAAGGTCGGCGAACGCTGGTACGGACCCAAGGACATGGAACTGGTCAAGGCCGGCCTGGTGTGGGACGACAAGCTCGGCTGGATCGTCGCGAAGGAGGCGGCGCGCTACGCCACGGGCGACTACTTCGACGTGCAGGCCAAGCGCTGGACGACGCTGGCGGAAGCCAACGCCGCGCACGCCACGCTCGACAAGGAGTGGCTCGTCCAGACCGAACACCTCGAGATCCGCGGCAACGCGCCGCTCGCCGCGCTGGTCGGCTCGGCGAACGCGCTCGAGGGTTTCTATGCGCAGATCTTCTCGGCCTACTGCGCCTTCTTCGCCAAGGACAAGGGCGATGTGAAGTTGATCTTCGGCCTGCTCGACCATCCCCGGCTCGCGATTTCGATCACCGCCGATCACGACTCCTACGTCAAGTCGCTGCCCAGTGGTGTGACCGCGGGCTGGTCGGCGGGCATGTGGATCCCGGCGGCGAACTCGTCGTTCTTCTTCGCCGGGCCGAAGGAACTGATGTTCCACGAATTCACCCACCAGATCCTCGGCGTGTTCAGTGGTCATGGCGGGGCGCCGGTGTGGGTGGTCGAGGGCGCCGCGGTCTACACCCAATCGCCGACCTACGATGCCGACGGCCGCCTGGTGCTGGGCGTCCCCGAGAGGAACCACGACATCCGCCGCTACCTGGCTGAGGTGCAGAGCAAGAGCGCGATGCCGCTCGACCAACTCTTCGCCATCGACTACGCGGGGTGGTCGGCGGCCAAGGATCCGGGCGCCCAGTACGCCGCCGCCGGTGCCGTGGTGCAGTTCTGCATGGAAGCCGAGCACCGCCGTTTCCGCGCCGACTTCATCGACTACCTGCGCGACGCTTACCTGGGCCAGACCCAGGGGCACGCGGTGTGGGACTATCTCGGCATGACGCGGGCGGGCTTCGCGTCGAGCTTCGCAAGCTGGGCAGAAGGCGGCGGGAAGTCGGGCGATCCGCGGATTTGACCGGCGGCGAACCGGCCGGACGGACAGCCGGGGATGACCGGACGTTCCAGATTGATGGAGTTTAGCCCGGCTTCCTCTGGTTCGCCTCTCTGGTCCTCAATGGTTTTTCACGCTGATCCTGCACCTTTGCGCCTGTGAGGCACTCGGCCGGTCAACAGCCGCCGGGCACGCGGTATCACTTGGCCGCCACACGCCCGCATTTCACGAGGAACCCGATGCTCCGTCCCCTCGTCCTGACCCTCGCCTGCATGCTGGCCGCGACTGCGGCCGATGAACTCGCCGCCATCCCCCGTCGCCTGCCCGCCCCCGGCGTGCCCCTGCCCGAGGCGGAGCGCGCGGCGCTCAGCAAGGAGCTGGCCGCACTCACGCCGCGCCTGGCCAAGGCCGGAGCACACGCGGCCGATGCCCAGGTCTTCGCCAAGGCCGTGGCCTACGCGCTGCGCTTCGACGAGTTCTACGACCTGGCCAAGGACGTGCCCAAGGCGCACTGGGCGCTCGCCCAGGCGGTGGAGCGCCTCGACCACCTCGACGCGGCGCCGTGGGCGCAGCAGCCCGGCCCACAGGCGCTGGCCTACGTCTCGGCGGTCGACGGCTCGGTGCAGCCCTATGGCGTGGTCATCCCCGAGCACCTGCCGGCGGGCAAGGTGCCGCTCTACATCTGGCTGCATGGCCGCGATGAGAAAGGCACCGACCTGCACTTCCTGTGGGCGCGCGCCCACGACCGGGGCGAGGTCCACCCCGACGACGCCCTCGTCGTGCACGCCTTCGGCCGCCAGTGCATCGGCTTCAAGTCGGCGGGTGAGACCGATGTCATCGACGTCGTCGAGGCGGTGAAGCAGCGCTACCAGATCGACCCCGAGCGCATCGTGCTGATGGGCTTCTCGATGGGCGGCGGCGGTTCGAAGCAGGTCGCCGCGCACTACACCGACCACTACTGCGCCATCCACACCGGCGCCGGCTTCGCCGAGACCGCGCGCTTCTGCCACCTGAAGAAGGAGGACTTTCCGCCCGCGTATGAGCAGACGCTGTGGCAGGTCTACGACGTGCCGAACTACGTGCGCAATCTCTTCAACGTGCCGTTCTCCTGCTACAGCGGCGAGAAGGACGGGCAGAAGCAGGCCGCCGACGTGCTCGCCGAAGCCTTCACCGGCGAGGGCCGCACCCTCACCCAGTACATCGGCCCGGGCGCCGGCCACTGGTACGAGAAGGCGACGCTGACGCGCATCCTCAGCGATCTGCACGAGCAGGTCGCCAAGGGCCGCCCGCACGATCCGCCCGCGCTGAGTCTGCAGACGCGCACCTTGCGCTACCCGCGCATGTTCTGGCTGCAGGCCGAGGGACTGGAGCACCACTGGCAGGACACCCGCATCGACGCCACCGCGCAAGGCGCGACCGCGACGCTCGCCACGGTCAACCTGACGCGCGTGAAGGTCGCGTGGCCCGGCCTGGCGCACGGTGGCACCGTCACCATCGACGGCCAGGCCGTGGCGGTGCCAGCCGCGCCCGCCGGTGCGACCCTGATCAAGGACACCGGACGCTGGCGGACCGCGGCGCCTGCCGACGACGCCGGACTGCGCAAGCGCCCCGGCCTGCAGGGCCCGATCGACGACATCTTCATGGAGCCGTTCCTGGTCGTCATGCCCAGCGGCACCTCGCCGAACGTGCGCTTCCAGCGCTGGGTGGAGTTCGAGTCGCAGCACTTCCGCGAGCGCTGGGCCGGCGTCCTGCGCGGTGAACTGCGCGAAAAGAAGGACAGCGAGGTGACTGCCGACGATCTCGCCCGCTACCACGTGCTGGCCTGGGGTGACGCCGCTTCGAACACCCTGATCGCGCGCACCCTGACCAAGCTGCCGATCGCCTGGGACGCGCAGGACATCCACGTCGGCGCGCAGGCCTATCCCGCCGCCAGCCACGCCCTGGCGCTGATCCAGCCCAACCCCCTCAGCCCGGGCAAGTACCTGGTGCTGAACAGCGGCGTGACCTTCCGCGAATCTGACGACCGCAACAACGCCATGCAGAACCCCAAGCTGCCGGACTGGGCGGTCATCGACCTCGACAAGGCCCCGGACGAACACGCAGCCGGCGGCATCACCGCCGCGGGGTTTTTCGATGAGGCGTGGAAGGTGAAATAGACAGTCCGGAAGTCCGGAGGTCCGGAAGTCTCGTATGAAAACATCTGATCCAAGGCATGTGCCACGGGAGTCCGGTGGCCGTCGACTTCCGGACTCCCGGACTTCCGGACCCTCCGCTATGGCCTGCCCACCACCTCCAACACCACCCCGCCCTTCGCATCCAGCAGCTTCTTCAGACTGCCATCCGCGGCTGCCTCGACGCTGAAGGATTCGCCTGCAATTGACACCTGCGGGCCGGTCCAGGTCAGTGCGAGCGGGTCGGCTGCGCGCGTACCGAACAGATCGACCAGGCGCGTCTGGCCGTTGCCGCCCGCGTGCCAGGCCAACGCCAATTCCAGCGGCGCGAGGTGCAGGTCCCAGGCGATAGCCCCGGCGAGCACGCGCACTTGCGGATCGTTGTGCTGCTCGCCGCCCTCTCCGACTACCACGTCGCGCGTGACCTTATAGCCCGGCGGTCTGGCGTTCGGCACCACCTGCGAGGCCGTATCACGGCCGTTCCAGGCGATCACGCGCAGCTGGTCGTCGACCAGCACGAAAGGGCAGTCGCTGACCACCACGCGGCCGAGGGCCTCGGGGGCTGGCGGGGTGTAGACCACTTCGAGCGCACGCTTGCCGCCGAAGCGCGCGTCGGCACTGCGCAGGCGCGCCCAGAACGGCTGGCCATTCCAGGTGCCATGCAGCTCCTGGTCGGGCTTGGCCAGGGTCGGCAGAGTCGCGGAGACGTTGCCCGGATCGGGCGGCACGTCGGCGGCGCGCAGCGCGCTTGGCGTCACCAGGCAGGCGGTGAACAGGCTGGCCATCAGGCAGGGGATGCGCATCGGAGCTCCGCGTCAGGGACCGCGCCGTCTCAGCCAACCGAGGCCGCAGCAGGCCAGGCCGGCGAGGACCATGGCCATGCCTTGCTCATGGTTCAAACCGCCCGCGTTGGCGGCTTCGGAAACCATGAACGCGGTACCCTCGGGATCGTTCAGCTTGAAGAACACGCGCCGGCCGCGCCCCTCGTGCAGATAGGTGCGCTCGAGGGCGGCGGCCCGCTCGGGATCGACCAGGGGGTCATCGACCGGGCGGAAGCCGCGATCGGCCTGGGTCCAGCCGAGCAGGTGCACGCGCGGCGCCTTGGGCGAGGCAGGCAGCTCGTACTCGTAAATGACGCTGAAGCGCACCTTGCCGCCCTCAGCCGGCAGCGGCAGGACCTCGAGGACGCGCGCCCACACCATCTGGTAGCGCGCCATCGCGCGCGCCATCGGCCACACCAGGACTCCACCGATCACCACCAGCGCGAAGCCAAGCACGATCAGCAGGCGGGCGGCTGATCTGCTCACGGGTGCACCAGGGCGACGCGGTTGCGCAGCCGCCCGAGATCGGCGCCGGGCGCGGCGATGGCGCATTCCACCAGCTCGCCGGGGGCAAGGTAGCGCGGCGGCTTGCGCCACTGACCGACCCCGGACGGCGTGCCGGTGCTGATGATGTCGCCGGGCTCCAGGGTCAGATGGTGGCTGATGTATGAGACCAGGCGCGGGATGCCGTGGATGAGGTCGTCGACCAGCGCGTCCTGCAGGGTCTCGCCGGCGATGGTGGTGGTGACGCGCAGCGCACGCGCATCGGGGACCTCGTCAGCGGTGACCAGGGCGGGGCCACAGGGCAGGAAGCCGTCGCAGCTCTTGGCGCGCAGCCACTGCCCGTCCTGCTGCTGCCAGACGCGCGCCGAGATGTCGTTCGCGACCATGTAGCCGGCGATGTGCGCCTGGGCGGTGTCCTCACCGACGTGGCGCGCACGCCGGCCGATGACCAGCGCCAGCTCGACCTCGTAGTCGGGGCCGCAGGCGGTGCCGGGCAGCGGGATGTCGTCCTCGGGGCCGGCCAGGGCGTTGGCGAACTTCGCGAACAGCAGGGGCTCGGCCGGGAAGGGCTTGCCCTGCTCCGCGGCGTGGGCCTTGTAGTTGAGGCCGATGCAGATGATCTTGCCCGGATCGGTAACGGGCGGACCGAGGCGCACGCCGGCGCGCGCGATGGTCGGCGCCGCGGCGCCGGCCGCGTCCATCAGCGTCGCGAGGCGCGGCAGGTGGCCACCCGCGAGCAGCAGACGTACGCTGCCTGGCAGTGTCGCATCGAGGTCGCGGACAGGCGTGATGCGCGTGCCGTCGTGATGGAGGATGCCGGGCTGTTCCGTGCCGGGCGTTCCGAAGCTCACCAGTCGCATGATCGGCCCACTGTCGGCCGCCCGCCGTGGGCCGCAACCGCCGCCCGCCGAGCCCGCGGATGGCGCGTCACCCTCGCGAACCCGGCGATTCCTACCGCCAAGACGCCAAGCGAAGCCAGCGACGATGGAGGCCAGGCGCTGCTACGCTCACGAGATGCGCGGATGACCGGTGCGCGAGCGGCGATCCGCGCTTCGATCCTTGGTGTCCTGGCGGTCGAGATCGCCTGACACGTTCAGGGAGCGGCCGGCGCCGGTGCGCGTCGCTTGAAGCCGGCCTCGTCGAGGCCCTCGACCTCGCCGGCTGCAGTCAGCACGTAGGCGATCGGCGGCACGTCCTCCTTGGCGACCTCGCCGGCGGCGCCCCATGGCTCGCCACGAGCGATGCCGGCGTGGTTGGTATCACTCCACATCACCACGTAGTCGGCGGGCGCATCCGGCGGCGGCCGGCGGTAGCGGTAGACACCCGCGCCACGCACCGCCGGCGCCATGATCCCCAGGTGCGCGTCCTTGAGCAGCTGACCGAGCCCGTCCGGCCACGCCTGGTGGTGGTCGCGGTAGGCCTGCAGCGCGGCGGCGAACTCCTTGAGCCGGGCCTGGCTGGCGAGGCGCTGGACCGCGGGACGCTCGGTGGCGGAGCGCAGCGAGCGGTTGACCAGCATCGCCCCGGCGGCGAGCACCGCGAGCATCAGGATGGCGACCAGCGTGGCCTTGTTCATGCGCGACGCTCCCGCCTGGCGTAAGGTGGGCCCGGATGTCAGGTCGAGGAATAGAAACCAGAGCCGAACTGGAGCTTGCCGGTGTCATCGGAGAGCAGGCAGCGCTGCTCGATGTCCTTGCTCAGCCACTGGCCGTCCTCGAGGGTCAGGCGCAGGCCGATCTGGACCTTGGCCGGCGCCGGGCTGTTGGCGTGATCGAGGATGCAGCGCCGATGCACGCCTCCCCACAGGTCGCAACTCAGGCGGCGACCGGTCTTGACCAGTTCGAGGTTGCGCGTCCAGCCATGCTCGACCAGGCCGTGGCGCAGGCGCCCGGCCAGGCGCGGCTCGATACGTACCTTGCGCCAGTCCTGTTCGGCAGGACGGCGGCACAGGAACCACGCGCACAGGCGGTCGAGTTGCGCATCGGCCAGGCCACCCCAATAGGCGGCGTCGTTGTCGATGACCTCGACCCAGGGCTGATTGCGCTCCTCGGCCCAGGCGATCAGGCTGCGGTCGGCGGGCGGCTTGCCGGTCGACGGGTCGCCGGCGACGAAGAACACCGATCCGCTCGCCACGCCCTCGGTCTTGCTGACCCGGCTGTCGCTGAGCATCTCACGCAGGCTGACGCCGACGCGGGTGCCCTCCTGGACACGCTCAAGCTGCGGCTGTGAGCCCTCGACCAGCAGCCAGCCATTGGCCATGCCCTGGTTGTCGGCGAAATTAAGCGCCTCGTGGGTGCTCATGTGGGTCAGGCCCACCACCCGGGAAGCGCTGCGCGCATGCGGCGGGTAACCGACCATGGTCATCGACCAATTGAGCAACGCCATCGAGGTCCTCTGCGGATGGATGCTAGTAGGGACGTTGAAGGCTACAACGGTGAGGAAGGGGAAGGCTGAGGGGAGCAGGAGGGCGGGACTGAGGAAGGAAAGCCGGGAGAGACGCACCATGAAGGTCTGCCGACACCGGCGCGATCCACTGCTCGCTAAATGCTGCCCTTCCTGTCCTTTTGTATGCTTTCCCATTCCGCCCACGTGCCTCCCACTGCTGCGCTCTTGCCGCCCCTTCCTGCCTCCCCCGCTGCCCGCTTGTCTCCCCCCCTTGCCTTCCCCTGCTCCCCTCACCTACTGCGAGTGATGCCCGCCGTCCGCCACCTCTACCTGCACGTGCCCTACTGCCAGGCAAAGTGCCCGTACTGCGACTTCAACTCCATCGCCGGGCGCGACGACGAGCATGCGGCTTATGTCCAGGCCCTGCTCGCCGAGGTCCGCCGGCTGCCGCGCGGGCCCTACGACACGGTGTTCATCGGCGGGGGCACCCCGACGCTGCTCGGGCCACGCCTGCTGGAGGGGCTGCTCGCCGGCCTGCGCGACCACCTGCTGCTGGCGGACGGCTACGAGTGGACCTGCGAGGCCAACCCGGGCAGCAGCGACGCCGAGCGCTTCGCCATCCTCGCCGCGCACGGCGTCAACCGCCTCAGCCTGGGCGTGCAGTCGACCCACGACCACCACCTCGCCTTCCTCGGGCGCGTGCACCGCGGCGCCGAGGCCGAGCGCGCCCTGACCCTGGCGCGCGCCGCGGTGCCGCGCGTCAGCGCCGATCTGATCATGGGCCTGCCTGATCAGACTTCTGCGGAACTCGCCGCCGACCTGGAGCTGTACCGTCGCCACGATCTCGCCCACGCCTCGGTCTACCACCTGACCTACGAAACCGGCACCGAGTTCCACGCGCGGCGCGCGCGCGGCGAGCTCACCGACATCGCGCCGGAGCGCAGCCGCGCGCTCTTCGCCCAGGCCTGGGACGGCCTCGCCGCGCTCGGGCTGCAGGCCTACGAGACCAGCAATTTCGCGCGCGTCGGGCAGGAGTCGCGGCATAATCTCGCCTATTGGCTGCGCCGCGACTATCACGCGGCCGGCGCCGGCGCCGTCAGCACCGTGGCCGGCGTGCGCACCACGCGCGAGAAGCATCCCGCGCGCTACATCGCCGCCGTCGCCGCCGGCGATACCGCGCTGTGGAAGACTGAACACCTGACTGCCGCCGAACTGCTCGCCGAGACCTGGATGCTTGGCCTGCGCTTGGCCGAGGGCGTCGCCACCGCCGACCTCGCCGCGGCCGGCGACCGCGAGGAGCGCTGGCGCCCGCGCGCCGCGGCGCTCATCGGCGAAGGCCTGCTGGAGGAGCGCGCCGGCCACCTCAGGTTGACCCGCGCCGCGCGCGCGGTGCAGGACGAGGTGACGGTGTATTTGCTGCCGTGATCGCGACGGGGAACGGATAAAACGGGAGACGCGGAGACGCGGAGGGAAGAGGAGGAGAGGTGAGGGGCAGGTCGCTTGGACGCGGGACGACGCTGAGTCCCTCACATCCGACGTCATCGCGAAGCATCGCGAAAAAATGTCCTCCAGGCTGGTCCATCCTCTTCCGACCTCCGCGTCTCCGCGTCTTGTAAGTTCTCTTCACCCACCCGCGAGGCGAAGTGGCAGCCTGGG
>JBBQSO010000080.1:0-25233 GCA_038213805.1 Planctomycetota bacterium
GCCGAAATGACGGAACAGTGCATCCGCGTTCTCCGACAATTTGCCTACTCACCTCGGCCCAATAGACACGCCCCCAGGGAATCCAAGATGCCCTTCGGAAGGTCCGTCCAGAGGGGCGGGTGATAAGTGAACGCCATTGACGCTAGTGCTGAATCCGGGTGAACGATGTAGTATCTGTGTCGGGCGGCGGATGCGGAGTCAGTGGCCGGCGCTGGTCGATGGGAGGAGGACCGCTGCGTGTTCAAGGCGGTAGTCCAGGCATCCTGCGGCATCGGTGTGCAAAGCGAGCAGCGCGCCTTGGGATATCGGGCTAACGGCCGCCAGCCCTCACTTAGAAAGTAATGTATTAGCCCTGGCTTCGAGTATCCGCCTCAGCTCCGCCAGCGTCAGCGCTGCGGTCGATGGAGGTGTTGTCGGCAGTTCCACGATGGAAACACGGTCGCCATAGCGTTGGCAGAGACGTTGGGCCACGGCCTGGGACGCGGAGTCGGCCGGGACCAAGGTGAGGATGCGAGTGGTAGTGGGGACTATACGGAACAATTCCGTAGGATTCTGCGGGGGATCGAGGAGGCACAACCACGGCGCCGCTACGAGCGCATGTTGGGCGCTATTGGGCATGGGTGG
Source organism: Planctomycetota bacterium (assembly GCA_038213805.1). Taxonomy (GTDB): domain Bacteria; phylum Planctomycetota; class UBA11346; order UBA11346; family UBA11346; genus BOG-1363. The sequence continues at coordinate 625 of JBBQSO010000080.1, forward strand.
CTTGCGCCCGCCATCGGCGAGGTCGGTTAATTCGGGCGAGGCACCGAGGAAGAGCACGGGAGCGTGCGCCCAGGCCGGCAGCAGTGTGGCGTCAGGTACCCAAGCGGGTGGACCAAGGCGACTGCCACGGAGATCATCCTGCATCCAGGCGCGCAGTTCTTCCCCCCAAAACCGTCCGAGCAATCGTTCGCCGCTGCCGATGACCCACAGCCCGGGCGTCGTCCCAGCGGGCATGACGCCCTGAGGGTCGCGCTCGAAGCGATCGAGCGGGAACCTGCCGGCCATCCAGAGCGCGGCCGAAAGCAGGCAGGTCGCGCCCAACGACCAAGTGCAGGCCAGTCGATAGTGGCGGCCGAATCCGCCCGGCGTGCGGAAGTCGAGGACCAGCACCGCCATCCAGGCCAGAAGGGGTATCGCGACGAAGAGGTATCTGCTCGCCAGATGATTGGCACACCACATGGCGGCTGAGCTAACAATGAGAGCGAAAGGAATTGTTGCGTGACTGCGGGTCGCACTCGGCCAGCAGATTCCGAGCGCGAGCAGCCAGAGTGCCAGGTACAAGCAGCGGAGGCTCCAGCCGCTCCCAACCATGACCTGAAGGTGACTGGCTACCATGACCGTATGGGTCTGGTGGACCGAGGCTGGTTTGTACCAGCGGGTATAGTCGCGGCCGGGATCCTCCCACCCGGCAGGAGCGTCAACCATCATCCGCGGCGCGGCCCACCACTGCTCCCAGCGGTTGAGCACCGAGCGATCCCCACCCACGTAGTCGGGAGCGATGCGGCGGTGGAAATCGCTGAGGAAGAGGCACACCACCAGCACCATTGCGAAGGCGATGGACCGACCGATGCGGACCCCGGCCGTAGCTGCCGGGATGCGAATACACAGTATGATGAATCCGACGATCAGACCGAGCAGAGCGCCCCGTGAATAGGTGCCGGCGAGCGCGGCGATGCCGAGCACGGCCAAGGCGGTAGCGCCCAGGCGCCACCAGTTCCAGCGCTGTTGCGACCAAGCCTGTCCCAACAAAACAATGACCACCAACGCGATCAGCGCGCCGCTCTTGTTGGGGTCGCCCCAGAACCAATCGATGCGGTGATGACCGAGAAACGAGAAACCCATCGTCGATCCCTGTGGGTGAGGTTCGGCGATGGCTAACCGGCTTCAGAAGCCATTTGGCTCGTCTTTCTTGCCAGGATCGGTCGACGCCGGGCCCTGCGCCACGAGCGTGGCGACGTAGGGATTCTTGGCATAGAATGGAGCATAGATCCCCACTACGTCGTAGTCCTTGTAGCCGGGGCACGAGATGCTGAGTCGACCTTCGCGAAAGCGCGACACCATCCCGAGCATAACATTACCGGTGACATCGGTCTTCGCCGAGGCTCCGCCCGCCGCGGACCACCGCACCTGGGCATTGGGGATCGCCCCGCCCTTCTCATCGCGTACCTGAACTTCCAGGCGTTGACCGCGTTCCACCACGATTCGGATCGGCTTATCGCTAAATGCCTTCACCTCCACCTTGACGCTCTTGCCGACGACATCGACGCGGTAGGAAACCAGGGTCAGGAACTTCTTGTCCGCGGGAACCGTGACGACAAAGGTCCCGTCGGCAGCACTTTCCGTCAGGCGGGTACCGCGCTCGTCTCCATACAGGGTCACTCCGGCGAGCGGTTGTTCGGTGATCTCATCGAGGAGAATGCCATGCAGGTTGATGGTGGTATCCTCGGCGTTCACGCAGACCTGCAGCGCGACCCAGATGAAAACGGCGAACAATGGGCGGATCATGGTAAGTCCTTCGGGTGACGGACGCCTATCGCTAGGGAGTTATGCAGCAGCTTCACAGGTGTTCCAACTGCTCAGCGGCGAGCCTGATGCGTTCACTGTAGGCAGCCGACTGTCCGCGCTGGTTGGTGGATGCCGTGCGGACCCGGCTCGCGGGGATGGCGCCGCTGCCAACCGCCTGCATCAAACCGGCATCGGCAAGATCATCGGTGGTGGTTACCATGGTCAACCGGGAAGCATCGCTGCGGGTGAAGAGTTTGGCGCATGCAGACATGTCATCGCCGTCGACACCGAGGCACTGGATGTGTGCTGAGGAGTGGTCGAGCCAGGCCGCGATCTCGTCCGGCACCGGACGGTACAGGATTACCGCGGCATTTTGAAAGCCGAGCTGTGAGAAGACCGGATCACGGGGGCCTGGGATCAGCCCGTCTTCGCTCGCCATGGCGAGTACGTTGAAACCGCGATCGGCGAGATAGAGCAGGTCGGTTTCGAACTCATTCATCAGTATACGGTGCCTACAGGCCGCCACGGTCAGCGGCGGGCGGGCAGGGCTTCCACCGTGGCAGCGGTAGTAGGAGTAAGCGGTCTTGCCGGTCGGCCGGTCTCCTAACCAGTGCAGGGTTTCACCGGGCAGGCTCGCGAACCCCTGCCAGCTCCCCCGTGATGGGAACAGTATGGGACTGGGATCCGGACTGCTGGTCTGGGTCGGAGCGAACGGTAGGGAGGGGCTATCTGTCTGGCAGGCCAGCGGCCAATCCTGCAGAGTGTGGGGAAAGTGCCCCTGCTTCTCCACCAGTGCGGCCAATCCACCCAGGTAGGTCAGCGCCACCCGTTTGATGTCGTCGTCCGGACAGTGATGGAATAATGCCGAATTTCCGCCACGCAGGTTCCACACCGGCGGCGAGCGGATCCGCAGTGAGTGATCTCCATGGCTGGCGATACTAGCGGCCAGCCGGTCGTTGGCGTCTACCAGTTCCGCCGCGTCACCGAGAGTGGAGGCTAGGAAGGCGATCGCGCCCTGAGCCCCCGCGCTCGGCAGGTGCCGGCCGCCGAGGCTTATCGCCGCACGAATCAACAAGGGATCGGCTTGGTGCAGGTTCTGCGACCAGCTACCGCCACCCGACTCGCCGAAAGACACCAAGATTGGCGGCTTGTCGAGATGGAACTGTTCGCGCAATTGCTCCGCCGCATCACGCACAGCCGTCAGGGATCCTGATTCAGGATAGTAGTAAGATCCGCTGCGATCGTTTCCGGCCACATCCCGTTCGGTCATGCCTGTGAAGAGCATCCCGAACACCGGCAGGCCGATTCTTTCGGCGATCTCGCGGAAGTTGCGGCCATCTGCGAAGCCGTCTTCTTTGGGATATGGACAGTAGACCACCCAGAATGGGCTGGCGACCGGCGCTTGGCCATCATCCTGAAGTGGGACCGCGTAGCGCACGGTCACGCTGTTATTCCGAGGTACGGTCGTGGGCAGCTGGAACTGCCCAATCTTCACCGTGTGCAGGCTCTTTGCGGGCAAATCGGGGATCGACAGCGAAGAGCGATCCTGCCCTAGCGCCTGCTTGACGCGGGCGATGAAATCGCCTTGTGGATCCGTCGCCAATTCCATCGCCAGTTGAGGGCCGACCTCTGCTGCGGAGAGCGTCGCGGAATGTCCAAACTGGCTGATCGCAGAATATGGGGCAAAGCCTGCGAGGAGCCCGACAGGCGGCAGCAGCCATCTTAGAAGTTTGCTGGTCGGTCTATCCGACGCCATTACTTGGCGGCCAAAACAAGGAGATTGAAGGGGAAAGTCACCTGTCGTTTACCATCGCCGTCGGCGCAATCCAGGCTCACCGTGGTCGCGTGGTTGCCGATCGCTGCCGAGGAAATGGAGAGACGGACCGTGCGGTTCTGGCCACTGGTCTCGAGACGGCACTCGGTGATGCGGATGGCCGGATCCGGGCAATGCGCGCCGACTATGACTAGAGCCCCCGACGCGCCCTTCTCGATGGCGATGATGCGCTCGCAACTCTCTCCTGACGGCAGGACGCCGCCGGCGATGGCGGCATCGCTGAACCACGGGTCGGTCACCAGGACCACCCAGGTCATGTGCCGCTGCTTGTCGCCATACTTGACGGTCAGGGGTATTTGCTGGACGCCCGGGTTGGGGAAACTGGCGGCGACTTCAAGATCCCAGGCATCGACGCTTGAGGTCGGTGTGACCTTGGCGCTGACGCCATCGCGTGGCGAGAGCAATTCGCATTGCATGACCTTGTCGGCTTGCCCATCGGTTACCGTCAGATGGTGCCGGAGAGAGATGGGTGTGCCGCAATGCGTACGAATGATCGCATGCATGCCCGGATCCATCTTCATCCAGGTCACGACATGTACGCGGATCGCAATGGGCGGTGTCGCGAGCGCAGCACCCTGGCGTGCGAAGTTCGGCTGTATCGAGGTCGAAAAATCGCTAGTACGCAGACTGGCGTCGATTTCGAGGGTGATAGCAAGACTCTGTTGCGCCGGGATCTCCGTCGGTGACAGCGCGACGTGGACACAGCTCCGGCAGGCGGGTGTGATGTCGACTAGTGTCACCGGCTCAGGAAAGGGGTTGGTGATGTTGAACTGGCAGACGGTGACCGCATCCTCGCTGACGGTGATGTCGACCGGGACCGTCTGAGCCCACGCGCCGGCACGGATTAATGCCGTGACGAGCAGGATCACGCGCAGGATGGCGCTCATTTCTGCCAGTTCTCGAGCACCTGTTGCGCGTGCTTGCCGTAGGGATGCTCTGGGAAACCGGATGCCAGCTTGACGTAGTAGAATTCCGCCTGCGCCTTCTCACCAATCGCCACCAGGGAGTCAGCGAGCATGCTGTAGACCGTCGGTAGCGTATTCGCGATATAGGTTTTGCGCTGACCGCCGTAGTCGCTGGTCTTGTCGAGCTCCTTTTCGTTGATTAGCATGGTCAACTGCTTGACGACCGATTCGTGGTCGTTTTTGGGCAGGTAGCGATTGGTGCAGAGGGCCAGGCGCAGATCGGCAAAGGACGGATCGCTGGGACCGCCGAGGATCTCGAGCGCATCGGCGACGAAGGCGTCGCCGGCGAGCGCGTTGCGCTCGGCATGGAATTCGAGCACCGCGCGGGCCGGGGTGAAGAGGTCGTCTTTGAGTTGACGCAATTCGCTGAGGAACGCGCGACCGGCATGCTCGTCATCCCAGGGGGCGGCTATCAGCATCGCCTCGTGGGTCAACCGGGCGCGTTCGTGCGGCGGCAGGATGGTCTGCTTTCCGGCGGGGAGATTGGCGCACAGATCTATGGCCTGGCGCATGCTGGTCACGGCTTCGGTTTGCTTACCGAGGCGACCCAAGAGGGTGGCCTTAGATTCGAGTAGGGTCAGGGTTTCATTGACATCCTGGTCGCTCACGGCCGCTGCGATGCCCTTGTCGAGCTGGGCCAAAGCGCGTTCGCTCTGCTCGCGGTTCTCCGGCTTCCGGGCCGCCAGGGAGGCTTCGAGTTCAGCAAGATTGGTCTCAAGGTCGGCGCGTTCATCAGGTTTGGCGCTGACAAGCAGGGATTTGTTGATGGCACGGGCGGACTCAAGGTCGCCCAGGGTGGCGTATATCCCGAGCAGGCGATGCTTGATCTCGTCGGCCTGGAGTTCGGGGGCTCCATCGAGTGCCTTGGCAAATTGATCGGCGATCTGACGAAGCGCGACTTGTCGATCGGCATGCGACATGGTCGCGGAATTGGCGACAAATCGGCTGTGTGCGGTCAAAGCTGCGGTCCACGTCGCTTCAGGTCCGGTGGGGACCGTCGGCGACGACGTACTCGGGGGGCTCTTGCCGGCAGATCGGTGTGAAAAGCGCACTGCAACCACCACTACCACGGCGATTGCCGTGATGGTGATGGCGGCATACAGCACTGGACGATGTGACGTCACGGTTCAGTCGCTCCGGTAAGGTATGGATAATCCTGCGGCGGACATCATTCCGGGCAGGGGAATGCCGTTGTTTTCTCAGTGGCGCCAGGCACCACGCTCTGGTTGAGCACAATGTACGAAAGCACTGGCGCGCCGCCAGAGTAGGAGACCCAGCCATTCTCAACATCGACAATGCGGCAGGGAAGGGCGAAGGGATCAAAATACACTATGCGGCTCGCCCGGACTCCGCAGGTGTAGGTTGAGGAGACCTCGGCCTTGCGATCAGTCTCTTCGATCACGAACCAAGTATACGTCACCGACTCATGCGCCCCAATGGTGTCTGTGACCTTCTTCTCAAAGGTAGCTGTGCGGCCGTGCTTAACCTTGGTCTCCGCCTTGAGCTTGACCGTCTCTTCGAGGAAGGAGATCTCGCCGCCCAGCGTAACCTCAATTTCGAAGGTGGTTTCGTCCTTGATCGTGGTTTCCACAGGGATCGGTTGGGATCCGGCGCAATTGTCCCCGCCGTCCGTCCAATGCGACACCGGGGTCTGACTACCCGCGATAATGTTGCCGGTCACGCGGTCGGAACGGTGGCAGCGGAAGCGTGTGGGGCAGGATTGCGCATCGTAGATATTGCCGGCCGGAGGCACGCAGGCGTTCGGCGCCTCGCTTGGATCGACGGTGATGGCCTGGGCCGATGAGTGGCAGACCGCCATCAGGGCAGCGCTAGCCAGGAGAATATGAGTGTATCGCATAGAGGAATCCTTGCCTGTTAGAGATGGACCGATCTTTTATTGACGAGGATCTGAAAAGCAAGGGGACAGCATCTGAGTCTGGCGCCTACGCCATCGCGTGGGCGCAGGAAACCCCCTCTATATCAAACGTCAAGTAATGGAGCGAGTTCCAATCTGGCCACTTAACTGGCGACCAAACCTCGTCAGGTAGCGCGACGGTAAGGTCGATGGCTTGGCGTCGAGTTCGTCCGCAGCGCCGCAAGAAGTTTGCAAGGGCCGTCCGTGCAAGCCCATCATGGGGTCTTGTGTGACCGGGGCCCCGATGGTGATGCGGCAGGAGATCGGCCAGCGCGGGCCCCCGTCGGCCCTTCTGCGACCTTTGAATGGCCAGATGCGTAGATCGGGACCGGCAGGCCGGCAAGCGCTGCGGCTTTCGCGCGCGCTACCCGGGCGCCTGCTACGCCATTCGCATGGCGGTTGGCGCCGCAGCTGCACCCCAGATCGGTAGTCTCGGTGCCGTGGACGCCCCCCAGCGCAGCTGTCCCAGCGTCGCGATGGCCTATTCAACCGGAATGGCCGGGAAGGAAATGCACATCAAATCCTAAGAAAAATTCTCCGTAGCGTGTCCGCTGTCACTATACTTAAAATCTTATGCGTTTTAAATAAAAATACTTATGCCGAACTTTAGGCTCACGCCTTCCAGAACTCCTCGCACAGGTACGTACCCACACCGAGCGCGTGCGCCGCCTCCTTGAGGTCTTCGATCATGCCGGGGTTGCCGCAGGTCATGAAGGCGCTCTCAGCGGGCACCACCAATGCGCGCAGTGCTGCGGCGTCGACGCCCTCGGGCATGGCGACGCTGCGGCCCTCGGGGATGGGCAGGCCGAAGACGTGGCGCACGACTTCGTTGACCCGTCCCTTGGCGGTGGCGTGGGTGAAGCCGCGCGCGGGATCGGGGCGCGATGAGGTGCAGATGTAGCTGAAGTCGAAACCGTCCTTGCGCGCCGCGGCCAGCGCTTCGAGCTCCTGCCGGTAGCCGAACTCGTCGGCGTAGGCCGCGCCGTGGAAGAGGATGATGCGGTAGTCGGAGTGGATGCCCGCCTGGTGCAGCTTCCACAGGCTGCGCAGGTGGCCGACGAAAGGCGCCAGGCCGGTGCCGGTTGCAACCATCACGATGGTCCGGCGGCCGGCGTGCTTGAGCGTGAACTTGCCCTTCGGACTGAGGAAGTGGAACTTCGCGCCGACCTCCTGTGCGAAGATCGTCGGCGTCAGCTGGCCATTCTCGACCAGGGCGATGTAGAACTCGATGACGCCCTCGTCGAGCGGGCTGCCCGCTATGGAATAGGCACGCGGCACGAAGCCGTGTCCCGGCGTGTCGAGGGCGAGCGTGGTGTACTGCCCTGCCTGGTACCACCAGCGCGTGCCGCTGTCGGGCTTCAGCTTGAACACCCCCAGCCGTCCGCCGGCGAAGACCTGCTTTTCCACCAGCGTCGCGAGCTGCATCTTCTTCTTGAGCACATCGTTCGACATCGTCATCGCTCCCTGCGCCGCGGCGCGGGGCGGATCATGGCGTTGGTGGCCGCGACGCCAATGCATCCGGACGCGCCGTCCCATGCGCGGCGGCTATGCCACTGGGCACGCTCGCTCCGCCCACGAAGCGTCGAAAGTGCCCTGTTCTGCTTCAACGATACGGCCGCGCCATCGCCCGCGTGCAGTTCATCCGGCCCGCAGATCTGCGCTGGAAATGAGTTACTCCCACTTCAATTAACTTCGGCACCGGCTTCCAGGCGTTGCTGAAAGGGTGGCTCTGCCCTACCAACACCCATTCAATCCGTGACCCAACGTCCTTCGCATTCCCCGAACAGGGCGTTCGCCGCGTCGGGACCCCAGCCGTTGCGCGGATAGGTCAGGACCGGCGTGCCGGCCATGGCCTGGCGCAGGCTGTCGGCCCAGCGCCACGACTCCTCGACCTCGTCGGAGCGGATGAACAGCGACTGGTCGCCGGCGACCACGTCCTGGAGCAGGCGCTGGTAGGCTTCGGGGCTGGGCTTCTTGAAGTAGGCCTGGTAGTCGAAGCTCATCTTCGCCGACTTGATATGGAGGCCGGCGCCCGGCTCCTTCACATCGAAATGCAGGTCGATGCCATCATTGGGCTGGATGCGCAGGGTCAGGCGGTTCGGGCGCAGGAAGCATTCCTGGTAGCTGCCGAAGAGCGTGATCGGCGGCATGCGGAACTGCACGGTGATCGAGGAGAAGCGGTCCTTCAGGCACTTGCCGGTGCGCAGCAGGAAGGGCACGCCGCCCCAGCGCCAGTTGTCGAGGTAGGCGCGCGTCGCGATGTAGGTCTCGGTCTGCGAGTCCTTGGGCACGCCCGGCTCGTCGCGGTAGCCGGCGAACTGACCGCGCACGATGTGGTGACCGGGATCGGTGGTGTCGGTGGGCAGGCGCAGCGCCTTCAGCACCTTGACCTTCTCGTCGCGGATCGACTTGGGATCGAGGCCGGCGGGCGGCTCCATCGCCACCAGCGCGAGCAGCTGCAGCATGTGGTTCTGCAGCACGTCGCGGATTGCACCCGAGCTGTCGTAATAACCGCCGCGCCCGCCCTCCATGCCGACGGTCTCGGCGACGGTGATCTGCACGAGCTCGATGTACTTCTGGTTCCACAGCGGCTCGAAGAAGGCGTTGCGGAAGCGGAACACGAGCAGGTTCTGCACCGTCTCCTTGCCCAGGTAGTGGTCGATGCGGTAGAGCTGGTCCTCGCCGAGCAGCTTGAGCAGGCCGGAGTTCAGGGCGAGCGCGCTCGGCAGGTCGGTGCCGAAGGGCTTCTCGACCACCACGCGGCGCTTCAGGCCCTTGCTCTGGTCGAGCAGTCCGGCGTCGCGCAGGTTCTGCACCGAGGGCAGGCACAGCTCCGGCTTCACCGCGAGATAGAAGACGCGGTTGGCGGGCCCGCCGGCGATGGCGTCGAGGCGCTTGCCCAGCTCGACGTAGTCGGCGCTGGTCTCGAGGTGGGTCTGCACGTAGCTGGTCAGCCCGAGGAACGATTTCCACGCCTCGGCGTCGTGGTCCTTGCCCTTGGGCACGGTGCTGTCGAGCTGCTGCCGGTAGGTCTCGTCATTCCACGGCCGGCGCGCCACGCCGACGAGCTGGAAGCGTCCGGGGAAGAACTTCTCGCCGTGCGCGGCGAAGAGCGCAGGCACCAGCTTGCGTGCGGTCAGATCGCCCGACGCGCCGAAGATGATCACCTGGGTGAGGTCGTTGCTGGGCATGGGGACAGGATGCGGACGAGGGCACGATTGGGAAGATGCAATAAGAGCGCTCTCGGAATGACTCCTTCCTTCCCAGTATCTTCACCGAGTCCGCAAACGCAGCGACCCACGGCCTGCGGCCGTGGGTCGTGCGCTGGCCGCGGCGCGGGGCCGCGGCCGGATGCGGAAACCTCAGGCGTTGGCGCCGAGCTGGACACCTTCCAGGCCGTCGATCTCGCCCGGGGCGAGGACGCCCTTCTCGACCAGCAGGCTGATCAGGCGCTCCTGCTTGCGACGCAGCTTGTCGACCGCGGCGGTGTCGCCGGCGGGGGCATCGTCGAAGCGGCGCGGCGCGTGGTCGCGGGGCGGGCGCGGGTCGCGCTGGCGCGGCGGGTAGCCGCCATCGCGGCTGTCGCGCTGGTCGCGGTCGTCCGGGCCAAAGTCGCCTTCGCCCTCGGGGCGCGGGGCGCGGGGCTCGACCAGGCCGACGGAAACCGCCTTCATGCCCTTCTCGCCGACCTCAAGCTCGTAGTTCACCTTCTCGCCGACCTGCAGGAAGCGGAAGCCTTCCATGTTGATGTTGTTCTGGTGGACGAAGACGTCCTCGCCGCCGTCGTCGGGTGCGACGAAACCGTAACCGCGACGCCGATCGAAACGGACAACTGTACCTGTCGTAGCCACTGCTGTTACCTCATGGGGATGTGGTGGTGCTGGAAAAACGCCGGGAAACCGGCATGGGGGAATTCGTTGCTGGACTGGAGCATTGCGGCGCAGGCCGCCTGATCGTCGCGGTGAGCGGGTCTGACCAGCGTTGCTGTCGCTTGTCGTGCATCTACTGGCATTATCGCTGCTGCGCCGAGGGCTTCATTTTCCGCTTGTCCTATCCATTGCGCACACTGGTCGTCGGTCTGCCGGTCAGCGTCATAGGGACGGGATGCCGGAGCCTGAACGAAACACTGCGAGTCCACGCGATTCTGTCGGGCAAGGGCCCGAGGCAAGGATTTCTGCGCCCAACCGGCACGGCGCGCCACGGCCGCCTGGGTGTCGGGGGACGCCTGCTTGCCGCGGCCCGGTCCGGTCGTAAGCGGTAGGCGCGTCCAACGCGCAGGAGCGCCCATGCCCGAACCCCTGCTCAAGCGCGAAGGCAACCTCCGCTTCGTCGGCCTCGCCAGCCCCGGCTGGCCGGCCGATCCGCAGGCGCTGGTGGCCGAGGTCCTGCGCCGCCTCGATGGACTCGAGGCGACCCCCTACGGCCCGGCGACCCTGCTCTTCAGCCAGAGTCCGGCAGACGGTGCGCCGGAGACCTGGGAATGCCAGGTCGGCACCGCCATCACCGGCCTGCCACCCGCAGTGCCCGGTGCCCAGGTCGAGGATTACCGTGGCCTCTACGCCCTCTCGCTGCCACACGCCGGCAGCGTGCGCGATCTGCCCGCCACACTGCGCCGCCTGACCGAGCACGCGCGCGGCCTCGGCTACCGGGTGCGGCCTTACTGGCGCGTCGCGCTGCGCCGGCGGCGGCTGGCCGATGGCAACCTGCTGCCGGTTGCGGATGCCGCCGTCTTCCTGGACCGTCAGTGAGGCGCAGCAGTCCGGTATCGGGTACACTTTCAGCCATGTGGCTACATGCAGTCCCACCCCCGTGCCGGCCCGCGCCCCGCGGACTCCGTCCGTGAACGCCCCCGATCAGGTGACGGATCGCGCCGGCATGCCTACCCGCCTGGACATGCCCATGGACGAGTTGCATGGCCAGGAGGTGAGTCCCACCGAGGAGTTCCGGCGCAAGCACTCGACGGTCAGCCTGATCGCCATGCCCGCGCACCGCGCGCCGCGCGTCGATCCCAGCCAGCGACTGCTGCTGTTCGCCGCGATCGGCCTGCTCACCTGCGCGCTGATCTGGGTCGCCTCGCGACCCCATCCTCCCGAGGGCGGGCCGCTGGATTGGAGCGCGATCGCCCCGCCCGAAACCACCGCCCTGCACCCGTGGCGCTGGCTGGTCATCCACCATAGCGCCAGCCGCGCCGGCGACGCGCGCACCTTCGATGGCGAACACCTCGGCCGCGGCTGGGACGGCATCGGCTACCACTTCGTCATCGGCAACGGCAGCCCACTGCCCCTCGGCTACGTCGAGGCCACCTACCGCTGGCGGTTGCAGAGCCATGGCGCCCACGCCGGCCCTGGCCCCGAGCAGGCGCCCTACAACCAGGACGGGCTCGGCATCTGCCTGGTCGGCAACTTCGCCGACGCACCGCTCGACCCCTTTCAGGAGCGCCGCCTGGTCGACCTGTGCGTGCAGCTCATCCACCACGTCCCGACGCTGTCGGTGAACCACATCATCGGCCACCGCGACGTGCCCGGGAAGGCCACCGCCTGCCCCGGCCGCAATGTCGACCTCGAACGCATCCGCTTCCTGGTGCGCGAAGAGCTGATCCGCCGCGGCATGACGGTGCGCTGACGCGCCACGCGAGACGCTGCCGGGTTCGCGGGCGGCAGGCCATATCTCCATCCATGCCGCCCGTGGCTTCCGCCATGGCGTACCCCGAGACGATGCGGTCCGCTGCTGTGCAGCAGTCCCTACCCGGCTGAGGAGTCCGACGCATGCGCATCCCTGCGACCACTCCCCTGCTCCATGGTGCGCGCTGCGCCGTGATCATCCTCACCATGATGCGCGCCGATGCCGCCACCGCGGCCACGCCGCTGGGAATCACGCTGGAAGCACGCTTCCTCGCGACGCCGCAGGTCACCGACGCCACCGGTTTCGCGGCCGAGGGCTGCCGGGCGCTGTTCCTGCCAGGCGAGCCGACGCATGGCGCGCCCACCCGGGTCTTCGCCTGGTACGGCGCGCCGCGGGTCGCGCCGGGGGTCAAAGTTCCGGCGGTGGTGCTGCTGCACGGCGGCGGCGGCACCGCGTTCGACGCCTGGGTCCGGCTGTGGGTCGGACGCGGCTATGCCGCCATCGCCATCGACCACTGCGGCCAGGTGCCGATCCGCGAGCAGGACCACTGGCAGCGTGACCCGCAGGGTGGCCCGCCGGGTGACTGGGTCGCGCCGCCCGACGGTCCGGCCAACGAGGCATGGCAATACCACGCACTCGCCGGGGCGCTACGCGCGCACGCGCTGCTGCGCTCCTTCGCGGAGGTCGATGCCACGCGCATCGGCGTCATCGGCATCTCCTGGGGTGGCTACCTGACCTGCCTGGTGGCCGGCCTCGACCAGCGCTTCCGCTTCGCGGTGCCGGTCTACGGCTGCGGCTTCCTGGCTGACGATTCGGTATGGCTCCCCGATTTCGCGCGCCTCGGTGCGGAGCGCAGCGCGACCTGGACCGCGCGCTGGGACCCGTCCCGCTACCTGGCCGCCGCGACCATGCCGATGCTGTGGGTGACCGGCACCAACGACCCCGCCTTCCCCATGGATTCGCTGCGCCGCTCCTACCGCCTGCCCACGGGGCCGCGTACCATCTGTCTGCGCCTGCGCATGCCCCACGGGCACGGCGGAGCAGGCGAGAACCCCGAGGAGATCCACGCCTTCGCTGATGCCATGGTCAAACAAGGCGTCCCGCTCGTGCGCCTGACCGGACATCCGACCGCACACGGCATGGCGAGCGCCGACTACACCGCCGGGGTGGCCCTCACCCACGCCGAGCTGTGCGTGACGAATGACGCCGGTGCGTGGAAGGAACGCGCCTGGACGACCTTGCCTGCGACCATCGATGCACAGTCGAGGACCATCTCCGCATCCGTCCCCGAGCAGGCCTCCACCTGGTACCTGAACGTCACCGACGCACGCGGACTGGTGACGAGTACTGAGCATGAGGTGCGCTCCCCGGATGGAGGCGGTCGGTAGGCACCGTCAAAGAGTCGCTCTGGCTCCGTCCGCGACCCACGCGATCTGGCTATTGCGTCGCGCATCCCTGGTGCTGGGCCAAGCGGCTTGGGTCCGAGATCCGCTTCTCCGCTCCTGGCGCTCGCCCCGATTCCGCCGACCGTACGCCATGCCCTACGCGGATGAGCTCCTTGCCGTGATCGCCGCGCCCACCAGCGCTGCCAAGGCGGCGCTGCTGGCGGACATGGGCGCTCCGCAGGGGACGTGGGTGGTCCCGGAGCCGCCAGCGCGGCCGGGACGGCCGGCGCACTACCGTGAGGCCGAGGAGACGCGGCGGCGACGGCGCACCCTGGCGCATGCGCCGACCCGGCTGCGCTTCCTGCAGGCCATCCACCACATCGAGCTGAGCGCGGTCGATCTGGCGGTGCTCGCCTGCCTGCGCGCACCGGACATGCCGGCCGCTTTCCATAGCGAATTCCTGGGCATCGCCCGGGATGAGGCGCGCCACGCCGGGCTGCTCGAAAAGGTGCTCGCCGCGCGCGGCGCGGCGCTTGGCGACGCGCCCATCCATCACCGCCTGTGGGCGACCGCGCTGGCCTGCAACGACCTCGGCGACCACCTGGTCGCCGTGCCGCGCTTCCTTGAGGCGCGCGGTCTGGACGTCTCAGCCGAGCTGCTGCCGCGGCTGGTGGACCTGGACCCGGAAGCCCACGCGGTGCTGTCCGTCATCTACCAGGACGAGATCGGCCATGTGGGCATCGGCACCCGCTGGCACCGCGCCTGGTGCCAGGCTCAAAGCCAGGACCCGGAAGCCCATTTCGCCGCGGTGCTCACCCGGCTCTTCCCCGGCCAGGTGCCGGGGCCGACGCCCCTGGACCATGCCGGTAGGCTCGCCGCCGGGTTCACCGCGAGTGAAGTTGCGCTGCTGGAGGGGTTTCGAGAGGGCAGGGACGCCCAGGGTTGAGGAGCCTGAAGCCCGTGATTCGCGGGAAATGGGCCACCAGAGCGGCGTCCCCCGGCAGACAGGGCATCCATCCACCGCCAACGATGCGTTAGCTGCCAGCCGTCAGCCTCCCCAGGTGTATGAGCCGCGACCCGGACACCCCCCTCCGCCTCCTTGCCGCCTGATGCGACCTGACCTAGGTTGGACTTCCCGCGGGGCTCCTGCCCCCAATCCGCACGCCCGAAACTGGAGTTCGCATGGCTGACATGATCGACGCGAAGGAAGCCAAGGCCCTGTTGGGCTGCGACGACGCCGCGCTCAACAACCATATCAACGGCGGAGCGATCCGCGCCCAGCGCGTGGGCGGCAAGCTGCAGCTCAACCGCGATGATGTCGAGAAATTGGCGCGCGCTGAAGGCGACGAGGGCACCATCGTCCTGACCGGCGACAGCGACGAGCTCTCCATCGATCTCGGCAAGGTCGTGGACGACGCCAGCGAGACCATCGTCCAGCCGCGCAAAGACACCAACGCCTCCGAGTCCATCACCTTCGGCGACGAGCTCGAAGTGGTGAGCTTCGACGATCCGCACGCGCGGGACGTGGCCAAGGCCTCGCCCGGCGTGGCCAGCCTGAATTTCACCGACTCCAACACTGCGGTCATGACCGCGGTCGAAGAGACCCAGGTCGGCGCCACCACCGCGCCCATCGACTTCCAGACCTCGCAGATCGACGCGGGCAGCAGCAACAGCAACGTCGGCAGCTCATCGCGCCGCAGCGTGCGCAGCAGCCGCGCCAAGGCCGAGATCCCCACGGTGCACTGGATCTGGCCGACCCTGATGACCCTGACCCTGATCGTCGGGCTGGCCCTGGTCCTGCCTTACTACTTCCTGGCCATGAGCCCCTATGGCGTCGGTGAGAAGGACGCGGCCGGCGGCACCCGCCGCGGCCTGGACGACAACGCCTGGACCAACATGGCCTCGACCCTCGCCGGCTTCACCGTCGAGCCCAACGAGAAGCGCTTCAAGGAGCGCCACCCCGACGGCGGCGAGTACATCGACATCCGCAAGGAGCGGGACACCCAGGCCGACTGGCGCTTCACCAAGTACCAGAACGGCATGGCCGGCAAAGGTGAGCGCCTGAAGAGCTTCGTCATCACCGAGGTCGTGCCCGGTGGCAAGCAGGTCAAGGCCGGCGCCACCACCTACCCGGTGGTCGAGGGCGAGAAGTACCAGGTCGGCACCGAGACCTTCACCGAGCAGAAGGTCGACCTCGGGTGGAAGGACAGCGGCAGCAAGTAAGCGCCGCTGAGTTCCTGGAGTCGGGCCGGAGAGCTGCGTCAGCGCGCTCCTGGCCCACTTGCCCCCGGCCCGGTGACACCTATGGTCGCCATCCTTCCTCGCGCGGCGAGCCGGCATGGCGCCGGACTGGCCCACCCCTACCTCCGGAGTCCATCCATGCGCGTCGCCCGCAGCGTCCTGCTCATCCCCCTTATTGCCGCGTTCGCGGTCACCGGCTGCCATACCCGTACCGGCAGCGGCGGTAGCAACGTCGAACAAGAGGAGGCCGGCAACGAGCGCGATCGCCTGGCCGCCGACAACGCCCGCCTGAGTTCTGATAACGCCTCCTTGCGGAGCCAGCTCGCCAATGCGCAGGCCCAGCTCGCCAAGCCGGCTCCCGACACGGTCGGCGCCCAGCTCGGGAAGATGATCGGCGGACCCGAAATCGAGGGCACCACGTCGAACGGCCGTGGCGGCCTGGCGTTGGACGAAGACTTCGCCTTCGCCAAGGGCTCGTCCGACCTCAGCCCCGAGGGCAAGAAGACCATCGAGAAGATCGCCGCGCGCCTCAACGAAGGCGAGTACAAGGGCGCCAAGGTCATCGTCGAAGGCCACACCGACGACACCCCGGTCAGTCGCGCCTCGACCAAGGAGAAGTACACCGACAACTGGGGCCTGTCCGGCGCCCGCGCCGCCGCGGTCGCGCGCGCCCTGCAGGTCGCCGGCCTCGATGCGCACCGCATCCATGGCGCCTTCCGCGGCGAATACGCACCGCGCCCCGGCGCGAACGACAAGGCCAAGAACCGCCGCGTCGAGATCTTCCTCGGCAGCGGCGACTGACGCCACGCGATCCTGGGGCCGCCCCCGGTCGCCCGCAGCACCCTCCGCCACGCGGAGGGTGCTGCGTTTAACCCCATTCCCGCAGTCCCGTGTTTCGCGCTGAGAAACTCGCGACTCGCAACCGCGCCGCGTACCTCGTATCTGGGCCTAGCCCCCTCACGGTTCCCGCTTCTCCCCATGCGACCCCCACTAAGCTCCCCCGCCATGCGCTCCTGCCTGCTCCTGCTCCTGCTCCTGTGCTGCCCCTGCCTGCGCGCTGGGGAAGGACTGGTCATGGACCTGGTCGTGCGCTACGTGAACGACACCGTGGTCACCGGCTCGGACATCCGCGTCCGTGCGGCGGAGCGTTTCGAGGACTACACCCGCAAGGGCAAGCCGACGCCGTCCAACCGCCCTGAATCGATCGCCTTCTTCAAGGAGGCGCTGGAGGACCTCACCGACGAGGAGCTGCTCATCCAATACGGCAAGCAGTTCGCGACCGAGCATAAGATCCAGCTCGTCGACCACGACGCGATCGCCCAGCAGGTCATCGAGCAGGCCCGCTCCACCGGCCGGCGCATGACCCTGCGCGAGCAGGCCGAACAACGCAAGCGCCTGGAACGGTTCCGCACCATCCAGGCGGTGCTCGGCTACTTCGAGAGCCGCAACGCACGCATCACGCCCAACGAGCTCTACGAGGAATACCTGGCGCGCGCGCACAAATACCACCGCCCGGCGCAGGCCAAGGTCCTGCAGATCCTGTTGCGCCCGAGCGACAAGGCCGAGCGCAAAGAAGTGCGCGGGCAGAAGCTCGCGCTGTTCAAAAATCTGCAGAACGCGGTGGATGCCGGGCTGCGGGCCATCGTCGAGAGCCGCCTCGACCGCTACCTGGCGGGCTCGACCGAGGAGCAGGACCGGCTCCTTGATGAGACCACCAGCGCGGTCGCGGCGATGGCCACGCGCACCGACCTGGTGCCCGCCGACCTGCCCCTGGTCGTGACCGCGCGCAAGATCGTCGACCGCCAAGCGGCCTTCCGCGACCAGGACGCCACCCTCAAGCAGCTCGCCGACATCCGCGCCAAACTCGCGGGCCGCGATGCCACCGCCTTCATGGACCAGGCCAAGGCGTCCAGCCAGGGCCCGAAGGCCAGCGATGGCGGCGACCTGGGCTGGATCGAACCGGGCACCTACAGCCCGGGATTCGACGCGGTCGCCTTCACCCTCGCACCCGGCACGCTGTCCGAGGTCTTCTGGAGCGAGGACACCGCCAATTTGCTCTTCGTCACGGAGCGCAAAGAGGCGCGCACCCTGCCCTTCGCCGAGGTCAGCGCAGAGATCGAGACCGAGCTGTTCGAGGTGCAGCGTGACGAGACCAAGAAGCGCATGGTGGCGATGCTGCGCAGCAAGGCCTCGATCGTGAACGCCATTCCCATCGATCAGGTTGTCGAGTAGACTCCAGGAAAGGTCTGCGGAGGGCCACGTGGCACGATCTTGGCTTTCGTCTCCTGCGGACCTGCGCGTTTCGACCTGCCTCGCCTCTGGCTGCTCGCCTTGATTGAATCCATCCTCATTCTCGTCAATGGGTTATATGCCATGACCGGGTCTGTCGACAACCTTCTCGATCACGGGCGTGAACCGGTAAGGTTGCCGGTGGCGTCAGCGTCATCCCAGTCGATGACCACCACGGCCCTGATCGGTGATTTGGCGGCCCTCGCCGGTATCGGCGCAGACGGCAACGCCATGGCTCTGCTGACCCGCGAGGAAGGTGCGCTGCGGCGCGTCATCCAGCGCTACGTGCGCGACGCCAGTACGGTCGACGACCTCTACCAGGAGGTCAGCCTCAAGGTTCTGCGCCGTATCGACAGTGTGCGCGAGCCCGCCGCGCTGCGCGGTTGGCTGTTCCAGCTGGCGCGCAATGCCTGCCTCGACTACCTGCGCCGCGAGGACCGCCGCCAGGCCGGCGCCAGCGATGTGCTTGGCGATCGTCCGGCGCTGGGCGATCTGGGCCGCAATCCTGGCGAGCAGTTCCTGTCGCGTGAGCGCATCAGCGCAGTGCAGCGTGCGCTTGAACGTCTGCCCGAGAGCCAGCGCGAGGTCATCCGCCTGCGCATCGAGGAAGGTCTCGACCACGAGGCCATCGCCGCGCGCCTGCACATCAGCCGCCAGGCGGTCGAGGTGCGCCTGTGCCGGGGACGTGCCACCCTCAAGGATCAGCTCGATGAGATCCTGGGGGGTGAGCTGTGAATCCCTCCGACGCCCAACGCCCGCGCGAGCTGGCCTGCGACGAAGTCGTGCCGCTGCTGCCGATGGTCGCCGATGGCGCAATCGAACCGGCCGCCGACACCCCGCTGTTCGAGCACCTCGCGCGCTGCACCGATTGCCAGGACCATCTGGCCCGCCTCGATCTGGTCACGCTCGCGCTCGAGCAGGGCCATAGCCTTGCCCCAACGACGCCGCGCGCGCTGCGCTTCCGCCTGCCGCTGCCTTTCGCCGCCGCCGCCGCGGGCCTGGCCGTGACCGCCGTGTGGCTGGGTTTCGCGCCCAGCGAGACCAGCGCCACCGCCCTGCCCGTGACGCAGGTCTTCCAGGTGCCCGGCTCGAATGCGAAGCACCCGGTCTACGTGGTGATCAGCGGCGGACAGGCCACGGTCGTCGATCCCGCCGCCGACGGCGCCGCAGGTGCGGAACGCCCCGCGCAGGTGCAGGCCGTTGGGAACAAGCTCATCCAGTAGGTCGCGGGGCGCGGCGCACCGCTGCGCGCATCACGCCCGGATGCGATCCTCGAACGCCGCAAGTGCGGTCTTGGCCCCCTCACCGATGGCGATGGCGATCTGCTTGTAGGGCGTGGTGGTGACATCGCCGGCAGCGTAGATCCCGGAGCGGGAGGTGCGCCCGCGCGCGTCGACGACGATCTCGCCGGCGCGGTTGGTCTCGACCAGGTCCTTGACCATGCTCGAATTGGGCGACAGGCCGATCTGCACGAAGACGCCATCGAGGGCCTTCTCCAGCTGCTCCTTGCTGGCCTTGTCCTCCCAGCGCAGGGCGGTGACCCGGCTGCCGTCGCCGACCACGGCGGTGGTGCGCGCGCGGGTGACCACGGTGACGTTGGGCAGGCTGCGCAGGCGGCGTTGCAGCACGGCGTCGGCCTTGAGCTGCTCGCCATACTCGAAGAGCGTGACCTCGCTGCAGATGCCGGCGAGGTCGATGGCCGCCTCGGCGCCGGAGTTGCCGCCGCCCACCACCGCGACGCGGCGGCCCTTGTAGAACGGCCCGTCGCAGTGCGGGCAGAAGGCCACGCCATGACCGAGGTGCTCGCGCTCGCCGGGCACGCCCAGCTCGCGCCACTTCGCACCCGTGGCGATGATCAGCTGCGCGGCGCGCACGCGCTCGCCACCCCTCAGGCGCAGCTCCTTCAAGTCGCCATCGATGACTTCGTCGACCGAACGGTTGTCGAGCACCTCGACGCCCGCCGCAGCGAGGTGGCTGCGCAGGTCGGCGGCGAGCTTGGGCCCTTCGGTGTAGGCCACCGACACCAGGTTCTCGATGCCCAGGGTGTCGCGCAGCTGGCCGCCGATGCGGCTGGCGACCAGCGCGACCTTCAGACCCTTGCGCGCACTGTAGATCGCCGCGGCGGCGCCGGCCGGGCCGCCGCCGATGATCAACTGGTCGAAGTCGCGCACGGTCTGCGCTTCCACCTCCACGCCGCCGCTGCCGACCTTCTCCTCGAGGGTCTCGAGCAGCCCGGCGAGGTCGGCCTTGCCGACGTGCAGCAGGGTGTCGCCGGCGAACACCGCGGGCACGCCCTGGATGCCGAGGCGCTCGACCTCGTCCTGGGCGAGCGCGCCGTCCCACATCTCGTGCTGGAAGTCGGCATGCACGAGCGCCATCTGGTTGAGCGCCTGGACCACGTCCGGGCAGTTGGTGCATTCGAGGCTGACGAAGGTGCGCAGGCGCACCGGCCCGCGCAATGCGCGGATGCGCGCCTGGATGCCGGCATCGGGCAGGCGCCCCAGGCCGCCGGCGTTGAGCAGGGCGAGCACCAGCGAGCTGAACTCATGGCCACCGGGCACACCGCGGAAGGCCACACCGGTCGGCGAGCCGTCCTTCACCAGCGTGCAGCGTGGCGCCGGTGAGGGTTGTCCGGCTTCGATGAGGTGGATGCGTGGGCTGGCCGCGGCGAGACCCGCGAGCAGGTCGCGCAGTTCGGCGTGCGCAGGTTGGTCGCCGGGGGCGCTGACCAGGGTCAGCTCGGCCTGCAGCGGCGCGAAGACGGTGGTCAGCTGGGCGAGGAGATCGGGGTCGAGCATGGGGCACCGTGGGGAAATTGGGGGAGGCGCGAGGCGCGAGCCTGCGCAGATGCCGTGCGCCGCGCGGTCCGCTGGCGGTTCCTGCGCGTCGCTGCGGCGAAAGCCGGCGGGCGCCGACCCGCACATGGGCGGGTCGGCGCGGCGGTTCAGATCTTCCCGACCAGGTCCAGGCCGGGCTTCAGCGTGGCGGAGCCCGGTTTCCACTTGGCGGGGCAGACCTCGCCGGGGTGGCTGGCGACGAACTGCGCGGCTTGGATCTTGCGCAGCAGCTCCTCGGCGTTGCGGCCGATGCCATTGTCGTGGATCTCGGCGATCTTGATGCGGCCGTCGGGTGCGACCACGAAGGTGCCGCGGTAGGCCAGGCCCTCCTCCTCGATGTGCACGCCGAAGCCGCGCGTCAGCGTGCCGGTCGGATCGGCGAGCATCGGATAGGTGACCTTCTTGATGGTCTCGGAGGTATCGTGCCAGGCTTTATGCACGAAGTGCGTATCGGTGCTGACGCCATAGACCTCGACGCCCATCTTCTGGAGCGCGGGATATTTCTCCGCGAGATCGGCGAGCTCGGTCGGGCAGACGAAGGTGAAATCGGCGGGGTAGAAGAAGAATACCGCCCATTTTCCCGTGATATCGGCGTTGCTGATGGTTTTGAAGGTGTCCTGGTGGTAGGCCTGCACGCTGAACGCGGGCACGGTGCTGTTGATGATGGGCATGGCTGGTTCCTTGGTTGGCGGTGATGCGCGGCGCTTGCGACGGTCACCATATGTCGCGGGTCCGACCCTCCCAATCGGGCCTGACGATGAGCGCAATAGAGCGCGTCGATGACCGCGCGCGAACATTCCTGCACGCGTCGTAGCGAATCATCTGGCGATTTCATCGCGTGTGCGTCTACTGCCGTCTCACCCATACAAGGAAATTCATGCCCTCCAGCATCGCACTCAGCAAGAAGATCGCCTCCCTCAAGGCCAAGGCCACCGCCACCCGCGGCAAGATCGCCGCCCTCAAGCCCATGCTCGCCGCCGCCAAGGCCGCCGACAAGGTCAAGAAGGCCGCCAGCAAGGGCAAGGGCAAGAAGGTCGCCAAGAAGGCCAAGAAGGCCGTCAAGAAGTAGAGATCTGCCTGCCGGTCGCGCCCTCCGGGACGCGGCCGCTGCCGATTCGGAGCCCATGCTGCCCTCGCGGTGGCATGGGTTTTTCCGTTTCTGCGCGTCGGCTCAGCCGGGCCGCCAACGTTCCGCGACGGCCTCCGCCTGCGCGGCGAGGTCGGGGATGCCGACGCCTTCGTAGCCGTTGCCGACTAGGGCGAGGCCGGGGATTGCCCGCTCGCCGGCGCGGATGGCGCGCACGCGCGCCTCGTGACCAAGCACGTACTGGGCCATGGCCTGCGGCCAGCGGTGCACGGTGGCGAAGCGCGGCTCACCGACCACGCCGAGCAGGTCGCGCAGATCGGCGAGCAGGCGCGCGACCAGCGAGGCGTCATCAAGGGCCAGGACCTCGGGGCGCAGCGCGCCGCCGGCGAAGGCGCGCAGCAGGACGGTACCGGCGGGGACGCGCCCGGCGTACTTCTGATCGGCGAAGGTGCAGGCGATGATGGTGCGGCCCTCGACCGCGGGCACCACGAAGCCGGCGGCGCGCGGCAGGCGCGCGATCTGCTCTGCGGCGAAGGCGAGGTTGACGGTCGCGACGCCGGCATAGGGGATGGCCGCGAGTTCTCCGGCGAGCTCCGTGGCGAACGGCGCGAGGAGCGGCGCGGCGCGGTGCGCGGGACCCGCGAGCACCACCCGTTCGGCGACCAGCGCGGAGCCGTCGGCGAGGGTCGCGGTGAAGCCGTCGTCGGCGCGGCGCGTCAGCGCGGTGACGCGCGCGCCCAGGCGCAGGTCGAGATCGGCAAGCTGCGCGGCGAGCGCGTCGGTGAGGCGCTGCAGGCCCCCGCGCAGGGTGACGAACAGGCCGTAGCGCGGACCGCTGGCCGCGGCGAGTTCCGCGCCCGCCGCCTCGCGGCTGCGCGCGCGCATCGCCAGGATCAGCGAACGGTGCTCCTGCTCCATGGCCAGGAACTGCGGCATGGTCGCGCGCAGGCTGAGCCGTTCGGGATCGGCGGTGTAGATGCCGCCGACCAGCGGCTGGGCGATGCGCGCCAGGGCCTCGCGGCCGAGGCGGCGGCGCACGAAGGCGGCGAGCGATTCCTCGGGCGCGTCCGCAGCGCGCCGTGGCAGCAGCAGGTCGAGCGCCATGCGCAGCTTGCCCGGCCAGCTCAGCAGCGGCGAGGCCAGGAAGGGCAGCAGCCGCCCCGGCGCGAGCAGATAGAGGCCCTCAGGGACCGGCAGCAGGCGGTCGCCGCGCGCGATCAGGCTGCGCCGGGCCTCCGCACTGGTGGCCTGCAACTCGCCGTCGAGGCCGAGGTCGGTGATCAGGCGCATGCCCGCCGGCTTGGTGCGGATGATCGAATCGGGGCCGTGCTCAAGCACGCAGCCGTCGTGCACGCTCGACTGGATCACGCCACCCCAGCGCGCGCCGGCCTCAAGCACGGTGATGGCGGGGGTCTCACCGCGCGCGCGCGCGCTTTCACGCAGGCGGAAGGCCGTGGCGAGACCGCCGATGCCGCCGCCGATGATCAGTGTGGCCGTCACGCCACCCTCAGGCGCGTGCCTGCCGGTCGGACGCCGCGTGCACGTGCGCGACCAACGCCTTCGCCTGCTCGGGATCGGTCTCCTTGAGCACGCCGTGGCCCAGATTGAAGATGTGGCCAGGCCGGCCGCCAGCGGCGGTGAGCACCGCGTCGGCGCCCGCCAGCAGGCGCGCGCGCGGGGCGAGCAGCAGGCAGGGGTCGAGGTTGCCCTGCACGGAGATGCGACCCGGGCCGCCGCAGCGCTCCCAGGCCGGCGCCAATTCGGTCACGCTGTCGACGCCGATGACGTCGGCGCCACAGGCTGCGATGAGTTCGACCAGGTGACCCGTGTCGGTGCCGAACAGGATCACCGGGATGCCGGCGGGGATGCCGGCGACCAGCGCGGTGAGATGGGGCGCGACGAATTCCAGGAAGTCGGCGCGGGTCAGCGTGCCCACCCAGCTGTCGAAGACCTGCACGCAGCTCGCGCCGGCGGCGATCTGCGCCCCCAGATAGGGGATCAGCGCCTCGACCAGGCGCGCGAGCAGGCGGTGCCAGGCGGCGCTCTCCTGGTACATGAAGGCGCGCGTGCTGGCGAACTGGCGGCTTGAGCCACCTTCGATCGCGTAGGCGGCGAGCGTGAAGGGGGCGCCGCAGAAGCCGATCAGCGGGATGTCGTTGGGCAGGCCGCGCACGGTGAGACGGATGGCCTCGCTGACGTAGGCGAGGTCGGCCGCCGCCTGGGCGCCGGAGCGCAGCGCGTCGACCGCCGCCGGGGTGCGGATGGCCTTGGGCAGCGACGGGCCGTCGCCGGCGACGAATTCCAGCGGCAGGCCGAGCGCCTCGAGCACCACCAGGATGTCGCTGAAGACGATCGCCGCGTCGACGCCCAGCCATGAGCGCGCATGCAGCGCGACCTCGGCGCAGCGCGCCTGATCCTTGCACAGGTCGAGGAAGGAGCCGCCGGCGCGGATGCCGCGGTAGTGCTCCATGTAGCGGCCGGCCTGCCGCATCAGCCAGATCGGCGTGCGCGGCGTCGCTTCGCCGCGGCAGGCGCGCAGGAAGACGCTGTCCCAGAGGGACGCGGGCAGCCCGAGCGTGTTTCCGGCGCGGCGGATTCCCGTGCGGGGCATCGACGGACGGGAGGACGGAGCCATGGACGCAGCCATGG
>JBBQSO010000081.1:0-24815 GCA_038213805.1 Planctomycetota bacterium
GTGCGGCTCAATGGCCTGGCTGCAAACCTGCTCCATCCACCTCAAACACTGCCTCAGGAGGCTTGACTAACAACACAGTCACTCCTGTTCTATCCGGTCTGCGCCTTGAACATCACGTCGCCGAGATCACCGGTTGCCCCACCGACGGCGTGCCCTCGTCGCGCCCCATGCGCGCCAGGCCCTGGCGCGCCGGGTGGCTGACGCCGGAACCCTCGGCGATGAGCGTGCGGTAGATGCTGTCGGCGTCGCCGGTGCGCCCGAGGGTCTCGGCGATCCAACCGCCCACCATGATCAACGGCGCGGCCTCCAGGCCACCACCGTGAGTGACCGCCAAACCGTCGACCATCAGCTCCCACGGCAGGTAGCCGAGGCCATAGCAGCCCATGCGCGCGGCGTAGAGCAGGACCAGCGAGGTGCGTTCGACCTCGACCAGGTCGGTGAGCTTGAAGCACCACTCGAGGTCGGCGCGCGCCAGTTCGTCGCGGCTGTTGCGCGCCCACAGTCCGGCGCGCAAGAGGCGCTCGATCGGCGTGACGTCGTCGCCGCCGAGGGTGGCGAGCAACTGCTCCTCGCAGCCCAGCGAAAGCATGACGAAGAAATCGCGCACGTAGTCGCGCAGCGCGAATGCGTCGTCGTCGCCGCGGCCCAGGTAAAGCAGGGTCTCACTCGCATCGTTGGTGCGCATCAGGTGGCGGGCGAGCGCGAGGTCGTCGGTGTGGGTGCGCGGGTCGCGCAGCGCGAGCTTGAAGCCGATGCCGCGGCAGCGGCGCATGCTTTCGCGGAAGACCGCGATGCGCTCGTTGTCGTTGCGGTCGTAGAGGTGGTTGAGGAAGGCGCACAGGCTGGTGCTGATCACCAGGGTGAACGAGTCCATGATCACCAGCTCGTCGGGCGAGCCACGGATCAGCTGCTTGACCAGGTCGAGGGCACGCTCGACGTGGCGGGCGAGGCCCTCGAGGCGCGCCGCCTCCTCGATCTGGGGCAGCAGCCACAGGCAGAAGCGCGAGCGCACGTAGTCACCCGACTCCTGGTAGGAGAGGATCTCGCGCACCGCGCGCTCGAGGCCGTCGCCACCGGTCGCGGCGCGCAGGCGGGCGAGCTCGAAGATCGCGTCCTGGGCAAGCGGGTGGTCGAGGTTCTGCGACAGGAAGTGGCGCATCTCCGCCTCGGCGGCGGCGTTAAGTCCCGCGCGCTGGTAGGCGAGACAGAGCATGAAGTGCGCCTCGACGGCCTCGCCGGTCTCAGCGTGCTCGGTCATGAAACGCCGGTAGGCGTCGATGGCCAGCGAGTGCAGGCCTTGGCGCAGCAGTTCATTGGCGACCGCGTGGCTCGGCACCATCAGCGGGCTGCGCCGACGCTCGACGGAAAGCTTGCGCACGACCATCTGCGACTTCCAGGTGGCGATCGCCATCTGCGCGGGCGCGGCGTGGGAACTGACCAGGATGTCCTGGAAGACCAAGGGCTGCTCGTCGTCGAGGGTCAGCACCAGGCGAGCGCCAACCACCTCGATGATCAGCTCGCGGATGTGCGAGCGCGCGCGCTCCTTCGAAGTGGTCGCGGCGCCGCGCAGCGGGCGCATGGTCAGCCACTCCGGCGACAGCACCTCAAGGTCGGTGCCCTCGCCGCGCGCGATGGTCAGCCACTTGCCCTCGTAGGCACCGATGCGGAACTGGTAGGCCGGCCCGGGCGGCACGCCACGCAGGAATACCCAGAACTCGGCGCCGCGCACCACCTCGACGGACAGGCGCACGCGCACGTCTTCGGCGGGCGGACCGGTGAAGGGGTAGACCTGAAGCCCGTTGCCGCCGAGCAGCAGGCCGCCCATCTCCGGGTGCTGCACCTGGCCGACCACGTCGCCGAGGATGGCGAAACTGTCGGGCGAGAACGGGCCGAGGTCGGGCGAGGCGGCGAAGTCCCAGCTGCCCGCGGGCAGCCAGGCGCCCTCGCGCTCGCGCGCCAGGCGCTGGCGCTCGACCTCGGAATACGAGGCCGAAAGCTGCGACAGCAGGGTGCGCAGCTCGCCGCCGAAGACCTCGCAATCGGGGTAGCGGTCCTGCGGGTCGACGGCCAGCGCCCAGTCGGTGATCACGTGCAGCGCCTGCGGCGCGTCCGGCCACCAGTCCTTGAGGGTCTTGCGCTCGCCGTTCTGGACGCGCTTGATGAAGGTCATGACCAGCTCGTCGGCGGCCATCTCGCAGGGCGGGTGCAGGGTCAGCAGTTCGAATAGGATCACACCTAGTGAGTAGATGTCCGCGCGCTTGTCCGCGACGCCGGCCTGGCCCTTGGCCTGCTCTGGCGACATATAAGCCGGGCTGCCCAATACCTGGCCGAAGTGGGTGCTGCGCGCCAGGCGCCCGGTCGACGACGAGCTCGCGTGCGCCTGGCTGTTGCTGGTGGCGGCGCGCATGCGCACGCTCTCGGCGCGCACCTTGGCCTCGTCGATGCGGATCTGCGAGGTGGTGGCCGGGCGCGCATGCCGCCCCGAGGAGTGGCTCGCGGTGGCGTGGTTGCTCGGCGTGGCGGTGGTCAGATTGGTGCGTGCGGTGCCCTTCACCGCTGGATCCTGGCCCGGCCCCATGATCACCGTCGCATCCTGGATGGCGATCTCCTTCGGCGTGGTGAAGAGTTCGTCGAAGGTGTTCTCCAGCGCCTGCGGCGGGGCCGGGCGCTCCTCGCGCAGGCTGCGCGCCAGGCCCCAGTCGAGCACCCACAGCTCGCCGTAGTTGCCGATCATGATGTTGGCGGGCTTGAGGTCGCGGTGGACGATGTCCTGGCTGTGCGCGTAGGAGATCACCTCGAGCAGCTTGAGGAACAGCGTCAGGCGCTCGATCAGCGCGAACTGCCGCCAGTGGCTGGAGCTGGCGGCCTTGATCTTCTCAAGGTGGGCCTCCAGGCTGATGCCGCGCGCCAGGCTCATGACGTAGCACGAGGCGCCGTCCGGCGTCGTGCCCGCCTCGTAGACCGCGACGATGCCGGGGTGCTGCAGCCGGGCGGTGTAGCGGATCTCCTGGGCGAAGCGCAGTGCGATCTCGGCCTGGCCGGCGACCTGCGGGTCCAGCACCTTGACCGCGACCTCGCGCTCCAGCGCCTGATCCCAGGCGGAGAAAACGCGGCCGGTCGAACCACGCCCGATCTCGCGGATCAGGGCGTAGCGGTCGTTGATGAGCCGAGGCTCCTGGGTCGAGGGCATGTGCAGGAGAGGATACGCGATGGACGGCCAGCAGGCAACCGCAGCGCGGGCAGCCGTCCAAGGCGTGCGCGACACCTCCTCGTGCGCTGTTCCCGACCGGCGACGGCCATCCAACCACTTCCCAGCAACCACTCTGCCGTGCAAGTTAGCGGTTGTTTCTGAATGGGTGACGCGTGCCCGAGACACCCATGGAGGGCGGGTGGTGTCATCACGCCCAGGCGGGAAGGGTGGGGCAAATGTCACAGAGCCGCAGAGCCAGACGCAGAGGGCCGCAGAGGACCCCCATGCTGAACTGGGAAGCCCTGAGGATGGCCACCGCCTGCCGCTCCATTGAAGCCATGCTCTTGGCTCTGCTGCCCTCCTGCCTTCCCGCTGCATCTCTGGGGCAAAGGCCTCCAGTCTCGTCAGGCTTACCCTGATAGCATGGGTGGTTGGTGCGGCGCCCACTGCGGCGCTCCGCGGTCCGCCGTTGCCTCGACCCATCCCGCCCGAGGATGGCGGAATGAGCGCCATCCCCCAGTCCGCCTCGTTCACCATGACCGCCCGCCGCGAGGTCCCGGCCCTGGGTGTGACGGTCGAGACCTGGAGCCACCCCTGCGGCGCCGTCCACTACCACCTCGCCTGCGCCGACGAGCACCGCGCCTTCGTCATCGGCTTCCGCACCAATCCCGAGGACAGCACCGGCCTGCCGCACATCCTTGAACACACCGCGCTGTGCGGCAGCCAGCGCTACCCGGTGCGCGACCCATTCTTCCAGATGCTGCGCCGCTCGTTGCAGACCTTCATGAACGCCATGACCTTCCCGGACATGACCGCGTATCCCTTCGCCAGCCAGGTGGCCAAGGACTACGACAACCTGCTCGGCGTCTACCTCGACGCGACCTTCCGCCCGCTGCTCGACCCGCTCGATTTCGCCCAAGAGGGCCACCGCCTCGAGCCCGTCGCCGGGGCCACGCCACCCAAGCCGGAATGGATGAGAAAAGGGGTGGTCTTCAACGAGATGAAGGGCGCCATGGACGGCACCAGCGAGCAGGTCAGCAGCGCCACCGCGCGCGCGCTGCTGCCCGACACCTGCTACCGCCACAACTACGGCGGCGAGCCGTCCGATATCCCGGCGCTTACCCACCGCGATCTGGTCGCCTTCCATCGCCGCTGCTACCGCCCGGCCAACGCCTGCATCGTCACGTACGGCAACCAGCCGGCGCCGGCCGTGCACGCGCGCCTTGCGCCCTATCTGACCGGCGACGATGGCGTGGCGCTGCCGCCGCCCGGGCTGCAGCCACGCCTGGCCGCGCCGCAGCAGGTGGTGGTGCCGGTGCCCTGGGGCGAGGGCCAGGACGAGCTCGACGTCACCAGCGTCGCCTTGACCTGGGCGCAGGACGACACCTCCGACCTCGACGAGGTGCTGACCAGTGAGCTGCTCGACCGCTTGCTGCTTGGCCACGCCGGCGCGCCCCTGCGCCTGGCGCTGGAGAACAGCGGCCTGGGCCGCAGCACCGGCGGCAGCGGCTATGGCGCCAGCTACCGCACCGGACTGTTCACCGCCGAACTCGCCGGCATCGCTCAGGCCGACTACCCCAAGCTGGTGCCGCTGGTGCTCGCGACCCTGGAGGCGGTGGCGCGCGATGGCGTGCCCGCGGCCGAGCTCGACGCCGCGCTGCACCAGCTCGAACTGGCGCGCCGTGAGATCCATGGCGACCATTATCCCTACGGCCTGGAACTATGTTTCCGCCTGCTCGCGCCGTGGAACCACGGCGTCGACCCGCTGCCCTTCCTCGACCAGGCGCCGGCCATCGCGCGCCTCCAGCAGCGCTCGGCCGCGCCCGGCTTCATCCAGAGCGAGATCCGCCGGCGCTTCCTCGACAACCCGCACCGCGCGCTGTTCAGCGCCCTGCCCGACCGTGGCTTCCACGTCCGCCAGCAGGCCGGCGAGGAGGCCCAGGTCGCCGCCGAGGTCGCTGCCCTTGACGATGCGGGCCGGACGCGCGTGCGTACCCAGGCCACCGCGCTCGCCGTGCGACAGGCGAGCCACGACGATCCCGCCGTGCTGCCCGACCTCGAGCTCAGCGACGTGCCGCGCTCGCGCCGCTGGGCCGAAGGCCGCGACGCCGGCGCCGGGCTGACCATCTTCACCCCGGGCACCAACGGCATCCTCCATCAGGTCCTCGCCTTCGGTCTGCCGCCGCTGACCGGAGACGATCTCGACCTGCTGCCGGTGCTGACCCAGACCATCGGCAGCCTCGGCGTCGGGCGCCGCGATTACCCGGAACGCTCAGCGCAGCTCAACGCGCTGTGCGGCGGCCTGTGGGCGTGGAGCGACATCTCCGGCGACGCCGCCGATCTGACGCGCCTGCACGGCCTGCTCTTCGCCGAGGTCAAGGGCCTCGCCACCAAGCAGGCGGAGTTCGCGCCGCTGCTCGCCGAGACCCTGCACGAACAGCGCTTCGACGAGCACGACCGCCTGCGCGAACTCGTCGAGCAATCCCTGCAGCGCCTGCAGGACCGCGTCCAGGGCTCGGGCAACGCCTTCGCCGCGCGCGCCGCCGCGCGTGGCTTTGCGGGCGCCGCCGCGCTCGGCCACCGCACCAGCGGCCTTGGCCGCCTTGCCTGGCTGAAGAGCCTCGCCGCCACCATCGACGAGGACGCGCCCGGCGCCGACGACGCGCTCGCCGCCCTCGCCGCGCGTCTCCAGGCGCTGCTCGCGCGCCTCGCCGCGCAGCCCTTCCGCTGCGCGCTGATCGGCGATGCGGCGGCTGCACCCGCGGTCATCGCCGCACTGCGCGCGGCGTGGCCGCAGCCCGCGGGCGGCGCCATCGCGACCCTGCCGGGTCCAGCCGCGCGCGCGGTCGCGCCGACCGCCTACACCACCGCCACCGCGGTCAATTACAGCGCGCTGGCCTTCGCCACCGTGCCCCTGGCGCATGGCGACGCGGCGCCGCTCGCGGTCGCCGGCCGGCTGCTGACCAACAACGTGCTGCACCCGCGCATCCGCGAGCAGGGCGGCGCCTACGGGGCCAGCGCCAGCTACGCCGGCGGCAACGGCACCTTCGCGCTGACCAGCTACCGCGATCCGCGCCTGGCCGCGACCCTCGCCGACATGCGCGCCGCGCTCGGCTGGCTGGCCGCCTGCCCGGACGACCCGCGCCTGCTCAAGGAAGCCGTGCTCGGCGTCATCGCCGGTCTCGACAGCCCCGGCAGCCCCGCCGGCGAGGCGCGCTCGCGCTTCACCGCCGACCTCAAGGGCACCGGCCCGCAGCGCCTCGACGCCTTCCGCGCCGCGATCCTCGCCGTCACCCCCGCCGACGTGCGCCGCGTGACCGCGGCCTGGCTGCCAACTGACGGCGGTAGTCAGGCCGTGGTCACCAGTCCCGAGACCCTGGCGGCGAGCGGACTGGGTTGGGACGCCGAGGCGATCTGACCATGCAGCTGCGCAGCCGCGGTCGCCGCGTCACGCTGGTTGCACCCGCTGTTGCCGGCGCGGCGCGCGCGGCCGCAGTGCTCTGTTCGTGGGACGGCGAGGCCCTGCAGGCCGGTGCGGAGCTGCCGGCCGCAGTGCGCGCCCGCCTCACGCCGGCCGAACTCGCCGCGGCCGAGGGCGCCATCGCCACCTGGCGCACCGAGCGGCGCGAAGCCGCCCGCCGCGCCCTGGTGACGCGCGCCGCAGACGCCCTGCGCGACCTCGCCACGGCGCTCGGCGATCCGGCCGCCGCGCCGCGCCCGAGCGGCCTGCTCGCCGCGCTCGAAAGCCACCGCCTGCGCACCCTCATCGATGCCCACCACGAGCTTGGCGAGACCCTGCGCGCGCACGCCGAGCACCTCGGCCTGCTCTACAGCGTGCCCGCCGCGGCCGACCTCTCCGCCGCAGCCGACGATGATCCCGTGATCATCGCCAGCGACCACAGCGACACGGTCACGGTCAGTCAGTGGGACGTGGCGCGCATCGCGAAGCGCTGACAGCTCGCTCGCCAGGCTGCCGCGTTCATGGCCGCCTGCGGCGCTTCGCATCCCCCGCCGTGGGTTCGGCCCCCCACGGCAGCGCGTGCGCGAGGTGCAGCTGCCAGTTGCGCGCGTAGGTCGCGGCTAGGGTGGCATCGCGGATCACCAGCAGGTTCTCGGCGTTGGAATGTTCCGCCTGGGCGGTGAAGTTGAATGACCCGGTGATCACCACGGCATCGTCGATGATCATCACCTTGTTGTGGGCGATCTGGTGTTGCCCGTCCGTGAGGACCTCCACGCCCTGGCCGGAGAGCCAATCAGCCTGCGTGTGCTCGCCCTCGCTGTTGCCCTTGCGGTCGACGATCACGCGCACCGTCAGGCCGTCGCGGTGCCGGGTCTCCAGCGCCGAGCAGATCGCCTCGCTGGTGAAGCTGTAGGCCTGGACGAGGATGCTGCGCTTGGCGTTGCGGATCTCGGCGACCACCGCCTCGGTGCAGCCGCCCTTGGGCGAGAACCAGGTGCTGATCGCAGGCAGCTGCGCGACCGTCGCCGCTGGGCCAGTGGCTGGCGCGGTCTGCGCGCCACCATGCCCGCTGCCCTGCACCCAGCCAAAAGCACCAGCGATGGCGGCCACGATGACGACGACCAGCGACTGGGAGGATCCGCGCATGCGTGGTCGTACCCCGAGCGCCGGCCCGCGCCAGAGCAGCGGCAACGGCGCCACGGCGGCGCACGCGTCACCTCACGTCACCAGCACCGACTGCGCCTTGCACAAGCACCACACCGGCGCGCCCGGTGCGAGCTCCAGTTCGGCGACCGCGCGCCGCGAAATCTCGACCAGCAACGTGACGCCGACATCGACGGCGACGACGGTGCGGGTGACCGTGCCGGTGATGCTGACCACCCGCCCCAGCCATTGGTTCTGCATCGATATCGCGACCACGCGCGTGCGCGCCAGGACCAGGTCCGCGGGCCGGATGAGCAGCACGCAGGCTGTGCCGACTGGCTCATCGCGCAGCGCGGTCAGCACGGTACGCTCCGCACCCAAGGTGACGCTGGTCAGACCGTCCTCCGGCGCATGGCCCGCCACCGTGCCGGGCAGCGCGTTGACCAGCCCGAGATCGTGGAGCCGACCGAGATGTTCCGGCTGCGCGGCGAGCTGCGCGACGGTGCCGCGCGCCACCACCGCTCCGCCCTCCAGCAGCAGCAGGTCGGTGGTCAGCTGCAACACCTCGCCCAGATCGTGGCTGACGTGGATGGTGGGGATGCCCAGCGCACTGTGCACGCGGCGCAGAAACGGCAGGATCTGGCGCTTCAGCCCGCCATCGAGCCCCGCGAGCGGCTCGTCGAGCAGCAGCAGGCGCGGCGACGCAAGCAGAGCGCGCCCGAGGGCGACGCGCTGCCGCTCGCCACCGGACAGGGTTGCGGGCCGGCGCGCGAGCAGCGGCCCGAGCGCGAGCAGCGCGACCACATCCGCGTAGCCGATGCGGCGCTGCGCCGCCGCCAGCAGGCGCTCGCCATAGCGCAGGTTGCCGTCCACGCTCAGATGCGGCAGCAGCCGCCCGTGCTGGAAGACCACGCCGATGCGGCGGCGGTGCACCGGCACGTGGATGCCAGCCGCGGTGTCGTCAAGCACCTCGCCATCCACCACCACGCGTCCGACCGCCGGGCGCACCAGCCCGGCGATCAGCTGCAGCAGGGTGGTCTTGCCCGCGCCCGACGGCCCGAACACCCCGGTCGCCGGCGCGGCCAGGGTGCTGACGACGCGCAGCCGGAAGCCGCCGTCGGCGAATCCCACCTCGGCAGCGATGTCCACGCTCATGCCGTCTCCACCCGCCGCGCCAGCCGGCGCGCCACCCATTCCGAGCCGATCAGCGCCAGCAGCGAGATCGCCAGCGAGATCAGCACCAGGCGGCGCACCGCGTCATCGCCGTCCGCGACCTGGGACTGCGCATAGATCGCCACCGGCAACGTCCGCGACTCGCCGGGGATGTTGCCGGCCAGGGTGATGGTTGCGCCGAACTCGCCCAGCGCGCGCGCGAAGGCCAGCATCAACCCGGCGAGGATGCCGGGCGCGGCCAGCGGCAGGGTTACGGTGCCCAGCACGCGCAACGGGCTGGCGCCGAGGGTGCGTGCCGCGTCCTCCAGACCGCGGTCAGTCATCTCCACCGCCACGCGCACCGCGCGCACCATCAGTGGGAAGGCCACCACCGCAGCCGCCAGCGCCGCGCCCTTCCAGGTGAAGGCGATGCGCAGCCCGAACCACGATTCCAGCCAGGCGCCGATCAGGCCGCGCCGACCGAACGCGACCAGCAGCAGGTACCCGGTGACCACCGGCGGCAGCACCAGCGGCAGGTGCACCAGCGCGTCGACCACGGATTTTCCCGGAAAGCGCGCGCGCGCCAGCACCCAGCCGGTGAGCGCGCCCGGCACCGCCACCAGCGCGACGCTGGCGAGCGCCACCTGCAGGCTCAGCACCAGCACGGCGATCTCGTCGGCGGTGAGGATCACCGGCACCTTCCCCTCGCAGCCGCCCGCATGGTCGGACGCCGCCACGATTGCACGCGCTTGACCCGCCACAAGCGGAGTTGCCGTGGCCAACCGTGGCCGCGGTTCCACGGGTCCATTGAAGGCCCCGTGCCTTCCCATCCGGGATAGGAGTTCATCTGAGCCATTCGCATGAGCGTGTTGCGCGGGGCGTTGCCAGAGATCGGGTCGGTCGCGCCGTTGGCGCCCTGGACATGTGCTTTGGGCCTCAGCGCAATACGCGTGACTAACAAGGCGGGCCACGCCATGGCTGCAAGCCTTACGAACACGTTGCGAGCACCCCGATCGCCAAGCGTGTCTCCATCTCACTTCACCAATGGATCGCCGCTTCGCGCAGCTCCATAACGCCCCCGATACCTGCTCGGCGTCATCCCCTTCCGCTTCACGAACTGATGGCTGAAATGGCTCTGGTCATAGAAGCCGGTCTCGAGCGCGATGGTCGAGAGCGGCAGCCCCGTCGTGGTCAGCAGCTCGCATGCCGCACCGATGCGCACCCCGATCAGGTAGCGCAGCGGCGTGACCCCGAAGCGCTTGCGGAAGCTGCGCTCGAACTGGCTGACCGACAGTCCGAGCAGCTGCGCCAGCCCGGTCATGGTCAGCGGCTTGGCGTAGTCCGCCATCATCGCCTCGATCACCGGCGCCATGGCCAGGAAGCGGTGGCTGGTCGATGACATCGCCTGCAGGTCGCGGGTGATCCCGACCAGGCCGATCACCGTGCCAACGTGGTCGCGCAGCGGCAGCTTGGTGGTGCTGTACCAGGCTATGGTGGCGTCAGGATTGCGTCCGAGCTCGACCTGGTCGACCAGCGCGTGGCCGGCAAGCACGCGCGCGTCGTCCGCCGCAAAGCGCTCACAGAGATGCGCAGGCGAGAAGTCCTCGTCGCGGCGGCCGATCACCTCTTCCTCGCGGCGGCAGCCGAACAGGCGGACCAGGGCCGGGTTGCCCAACACGAAGCGCCGCGCGCGGTCCTTGGCGAACAGGAAGACGTCGGGCAGCTGGTCGAGCAGCGCGAACCCGGCACCCGGGGGCAAGCGCGCCAGGAACCGCTGCTTGAGCTCGTGCGCCTCCATAAACCCCCCTCCTCGGCATGCGAGATGCCGAAAAAGTACAAGCGCATGCCGGTTCTGTGCAAGAAGCGATCGGTCATCCGCATAGCATCAATCACCAGAGCAAAACGCGACCAGGCATAGCGCCGGCGCCCCCCTCCGCGGCCTCCCGGCCGCGCCCCCAGCGGAACCCCGACATGAGCGGAATCTCCTACGTCGACACCAACGGCATCCGCCTTGCCTACCGCGAGCGCGGCACGGGCGAGCCGCTGGTGCTGATCATGGGCCTGGGAGCCGACGGCCCGGTGTGGGAGGACCACGTGCGCTTCTACGAGCGCCACTTCCGCTGCTTCCTGGTCGACAACCGCGGCAGCGGCGCCTCTGACAAACCCGCCGGCCCCTACAGCACGGCGCAGATGGCCGACGACTACGCCGGCCTGATCCGCGGTCTGGGACTGGGCGCGGTGCGCGTGATCGGCATCTCGATGGGCGGCGCGATCGCGCAGCAACTCGCCCTGCGCCACCCGCAGCTGGTGCGCCGCCAAGTGCTGGCCTGCACCTGGGCGCGCTGTGACGCCTACGCGACCTGGATCTTCGAGCACTTCGCCGCGGTGCGCGCCGCAGTGCCGCCCGGCGAGTTCATGCGCCTGCTGCAGCTGTGGATTTGGAGTCCAGCCTGGGTCGCAAACCACCGCGACGACCTGCTCGCCGTGCAGGACACCGCCCTCTGCGCCCCGCCCATGCCCCACCACGCCTTCGTCGCGCAGTGCCGCGCCTGCACCACGCACGACACCCGCGACCAGCTCGCGCGCATCGCCACGCCGACCCTGATCACCGTCGGCGACCAGGACATCTTCACGCCGCCCGCGTTCTCGCGCGACCTCGCCGCAGCCATCCCCGGCGCGCGGTTGGAGGTCCTGCCCGGCACCGGCCACGCCCACCACTGGGAGGCGCTCGACGCCTTCAACGAGCTGACCACGACCTGGCTGCTCGCCACCTGAACCAGGAGACCCCCATGGCCACGATCCGCTTCGGCTGCCAGACCTACAGCTGGCTGATGTCCGGCGACGCCAACCGCGACCGCCTCGACCACATCATGCGCGTCGCCGCCGAGGCCGGCTTCGCCGGTCTGGAATCCGAGGTGGTGATGCTCGGCCGCCTCGCCGACCCCGCGGTGATGCAGGCGAACCTCACCGCCAACCGCACCACGCTCGGCGCCGTATGCCTGGTGCAGGACTGGCGCGGCCCGGGCGAGACCCCCGCCGAGCGCGCCGAGGCCGACCGCATCATCGCCCTGCTGGGCCGCTTTCCCGGCACCGTGCTCTCGCTCTGCCAAATGCCCGGCGCCGACCGCACCGATCTGCGCGCGCGCCAGACCAACCTGCTGACCTGCGCCAACGCCATCGCCAAGCGCGCCGCCGACCGCGGCATCCGCTGCACCTACCATCCCAACTCCCCGGCCGGATCGGTCTACCGCACCGCCGAGGACTACGAGATCCTGCTCGCCGGCCTCGACCAGCGCGTGCTGGGCTACGCCCCTGACCTCGGCCACATCGCCGCCGGCGGCATGGACCCCCTGGCCATCGTCAAGCGCTACCGCAGCCAGGTGAACCACGTCCACTTCAAGGACATGTTCCCCGACCGGCGCTGGGCCCCGATGGGCGGCGGCATCATCGATTTCGCGGGCGTCGTCGCCTTCCTGCGCGACACCGGCTACGACGGCTGGATCATGGTCGAAGACGAGTGCGAGCAGGCCGAGCACGATCCCGACGGCGCCACCGCCAACAACGGCGTGTTCGTGCGCGAGACGCTGGTGCCGATCGCGAAGGCGGGGGCGGCGAAGGGGTAGTCGCCGCCAGCGGTTCGCCGTCCGCTCTCCTCCAGAGCGCCAACGGCGCCGAGCCAATCTTCAGCCCAGGGCAAGGCCCTACCCATTAGCCACAAGTCCGCTGGTGCGATGAAGCCTGAAGGCAACCGCAGAGTCGCAGAGCGCCGCAGAGGGCCGCAGAGGGTCTTTGCCCGTGCTCTACAGAAGGGCTGGTGAGAGCGGCACTCATGGGCAATCCAGTTCTTCTCTGCGGCCCTCGGCGGCCCTCTGCGTCTCTGCAGTGAGGTAGGCCCTGCGGTGACCGGCGATTCGGTAGTCTGCGTCGACTTGTGGGTAGTGCGTAGGGCTCACGCCCTGGGCTAGGTTCTGTCGCCTGCTCCGCAGGCTCGTTCGAGCTGATGCAAAGGTGTTTCCCGCTGATTGATGGTCACGTTCCGCGGGTCACTGCCAGAGGTTCTGTCGCCCGCTCCGCAGGCTCGTTTGAGGCGATGCGCGGGTTTTTTCCGCTCATTCACGATCACGTTCCGCGGGTCACCTCCAGTTGCCGTCACCGTCAGTCGCCATTGGAGGCGGTTGCTGGGAGTGCACTTGTCGTGGCTGACCATGGCGATGAGTCCTCTGGGGCAGTCTTGTCTCTATCTCCCTCATTCCCACGCCGGGATTCGAACCGCGTAGCGGGTACGCCGCCCCGGCGTAGGCCGCCACCTGCGTGGCGGCCGGCCCGCGGAGCCCGGCCGAAGTCCCCGCAGCGCAGCGAGGAGTCGAGGCCGGGGGGTTCGACCCCTCCTGTCCGCCATCCCCCTCCCCGGCCCCCCTGCGCACCAACGAAAATCCCCGACCATTGCGCGGCCGGGGAGGGGGATGGCGGACAGGGGGGGATTCGAACCCCCGAACGAGTTTCCCCGTTGCGCGCTTTCCAAGCGCGTGCCTTCAGCCGCTCAGCCACCTGTCCAGGTCACATGCGGGAAGCGCCGGGACTATGGCCTGGGTGGGGTGGAGGTCAAGGCGGGTCGCATGCAAAAAGGGCATTGGGACACGGTTAGGGAAGATGAGGTCGGCACACTTCCTGACCAAGTGGGATCCGGCAGTTTAGGCCATTTGCGGGCGGGCCGCCCGCGGTCCCAGGGGAGAGACATGAAACCCAGGAAGCGCCAACGACCTGTCCGGCGGGGTCCAGGGGCGGCAGCCACCTGGCGGGCGTAGCGGGCGGAGCCCGCGAGATGCGGCCTCCCGAGCGAATCAGCGAGCGAGCGGAGGCCAGGCGCGGGGACTGCGCAGCAGGCCCACCGCGGCGCAGCCGCGGTCGCCCGGGGCCGATCGCGGCGCAGCCGCGACCCGCGCCAGCGGGTGAGCCGCGCCAGCGGGTGAGCCGCGCCAGCGGCGAATCGGACCCGGGCGCGAGCGCCGTCAGTTGTTTTGGTAGTACGTATTCGGGAGAAGGTAGTCATTGAACACCCCTGGGTCCTGATCCCCCGGCTGCGGCGTCACCCCATCCCCGAACACCGGATCGTGCGCGCACGTGGCGAAGCGCTTGACCCGGTTCTGCAGATCGCGCCATTCCTTCGAGCCGTAGGCGATGAAGCGGTGGATGTCCGCCTCAAGTTCGGCGAGCTCCTCCTGCGAGTGCTGGAAGAAGCGCTTGAGGTCCTCGACCAGGAAGTTGCCGAGCGCGATGTTCGAACGCCACCAGCGCTTGGTCTCTTCGTCGAGCGGGCGCACCTCGCGCTCATAGACCTTGAAGAAGCGCTCGACCTCGAGCATCAGCTTGGGGATATCGGCGAGCTGGGCCTCCTTGTAGCGGCGGATGTCGGCGACCAGCGCCATGCGCTCCGGCGTGGCGTGGACGCGCCAGCGGTTGAGGTCGGCCTTCATCTTGACGAACTCGCGCTCGCGCCACTGGGTGAAGCGCCACAGATCATCGACCAGTCGCGGCACGGTGGCCTTTTCATAGCTCCAGAAGTTCTTGAAGTCGATGACCAGCCGCTCGCCCTCGACGGTGGCGTGCAGGCGGAAGCGCTCGATGTCCTCGGTCAGCTTCTGCCATTCGAGCTCGCTGGCGGCGAAGAAGTCGCGGCCGTCGATGATCAGCTTCTTGTACTCACGGTTGCGCCATTCCAGGAAGGTGATGACGTCGACCTGCAGGTTGGCGGATTCCCAGCGCACATGTTCGTAGAAGCGGCGCAGGTCGTCACCCAGCGGCGCGACCTCGCGCGCCTGGTATTCGACGAAGATCGCAATGTCCATCACCAGGTTCTTCCACTCGACGTCGGCCTTGGCGAAGAACTCAAGGATGTCGTCCTTGGCCCTGGGGAAGTTTTGGATGTTGTAGCCGTAATAGCGCGCCACGTCATTGGTGAGCTTCTCGATCTGCTCCCACTCGGTGGTGATCAGATAGGCATACTCTTCGCGCATGTACCACCACTCGCGGCGGCGCCATTCCAGGAAGCGCGCGGTGTCGAGCGGCAGGTTCTCGGCCTGGATGGCGTTGGAGCGGATGAAGCGATCGATGGCGATGACCATCTCCTGCTGCTCACGGTTGGCGTGCGCGACGAAGCGGTGCACGTCATCGACGGTGGCGTCGCGCTCGCGGCAGCAGCCCGCCAGGGCCGCGACGACGATCATGAGCACGAACGGGACCCACCTACGCATCGGCGCAGCCTAGACCCCCCTCAGGAGGGCCACAATCCATGCACCCGGTGGGGGGGTCCCGTGTGTCATCCTCGGCCATTCCCCAGGTCCCGTGTTCAGGCGGCTTTAGAGCGCACCTGCAGCAGGCCGTGCCCGGTCCCGTTGACACCTCACGCAGCGCACCCATGATCCGCCCCGCACAGCCGGAACTTGGGAGTCGAGTGCCGCCGAATCTGGTCAGGCCTTGACGGGAGCAGCCATAAGGCATGCACCGGCGTCCCAGGCACTCTGGCTGTGCATTTTTTTTGAGAGGTCCGAAGTCCGGAAGTCCGGAAGTCTTGGTGGACGGGGCGGAATGGTTGCCCGAATGACGAAATCGCACCCATCCAAGCTTAGCGGCTGTCCTCCACCGTCCTCCGCGCCTCCATCCCTCCTGTTCTATCCGGCTGTCGAGCGACCACGTCGCATCTGACCGTTCCCGGAGTCACCAGACTTCCGGACTTCCGCACCCGGGACTCACTCGACCACGCGCAGCACAAACCCCTTGAGGTACTCCGTCTCCGGCACTGCCGGTAGCACCGGATGGTCGGGGCTGGCGCCCAGCACCGCCTCGAGGCGCAGGCTGCGTCCGGCGTCGGCGGCCGCCTCGACCACCATCTCGAGGAAGGCCGGCCCGGAGACGTGGTGCGAGCAGCTGAAGGTCGCCAGCACGCCGCCCGGTCCGAGCATGCGCAGGGCGCGCAGGTGGATCTCCTTGTAGCCGCGCAGCGCGCCGGCCACCGCCACCTTGGTGCGGGTGAACGACGGCGGGTCCAGCACCACCACCTGGAAGCGCTCGCCGGCCTCGTCCGCGGCGCGTAGCCAATCGAAGGCATTGCCAAGGTGGGTCTCGAGGCGGTCGGCGCAACCCGCCCACTCCGCCGCCTGGTGCGCCCCGTCAATAGCGTCCGCGGCGCTGTCGAGAGCCACCACCCGGCCAGCGCCGGCGGCCAGCGCGTGCAGGCCGAAGCCGCCGAGGTGGCAGAAGGCGTCGAGCACGCGGTCGCCGGGGCGCACGAAGCGCGCGACCGCGGCCCAGTTCTCCTGCTGGTCGAGGTAGACTCCGGTCTTGTGCGCGTCGAGCGGATTCCATGGGAACTCCACCGCGCCGACGCGCATGCGCGCCGCGGCCGGCGGCGGCCCGCGCAGCACGCCGCGGCGCTGCGGCAGGCCTTCCAGAGCGCGCACCGGCAGGTCGTCGCGTTCCAGGATGGTTGTGGGCGCCAGCAGCTCGACGAGCAGGTCGGTGAGCAGCGGCAGGCGCGCGTCCATGCCCGCGCTGGTCGCCTGCACGCTGAGCACGTCGCCATACTGGTCGACGATCAGGCCGGGCAGCAGGTCGGCCTCGCTGCTCACCAGGCGGCGCGCCGGCCGCCCGGGCAGCACCGCCTCACGGTGGGCGATGGCGCGGACCAGGCGCGCGCGAAAGAACGCCGCATCGATCGCGACGGGCACCCGGCTGAGCACGCGCACGGTGATCTTCGAGCGGCTGTTGTAGAAGCCGATGGCGAGCGGATGCCCGTCCTCATCGCGCACCTCGACCACGTCGCCGTCCGCAGGCGTCCCGTGCACGCGGTGGATCTCGCTGCCATATACCCACTGGTGCCCACGAAACAGCCGGTGCGGCACGGAGCGGAGCAGGGTGACGACGGGCAGGGTGTCCATGGGGGCGGTACGGTCGGAGTGGCAGACGGCGGCGCAAGGGGCGGCGCTGCGACCCAGACACGAAGCACAGAGCGCGCGGCGAGTGCCGGCGCCCTACTTTGCGCGGGTCTTTGCCGCGAGCTGCGTCACTAGATCGGCGCGCGCATGCTGGATGGCGGGCGTGATGATCGCCGCATCGCTGGGGATCTCGGCCAGCACGGCCTTGGCACGCTCGAGGTCACCGGCTTCCATGGCCGAGCGGGCGACGGCCAGGCCCTTCCCCCAGGCGTTCTCGACTCCCGCCAGAAAGGTGCGCGCCTGGCCGAGCGGCACGGCGAGGTCGGGGTAGGCGGCGGCGCCATCGATCGCCAGCAGCAGGTCGGCACAGCGCGTGTCGGTGACGGCGGCCTTCAAGCGCACCCAGGCGGAATCCTGCGCGACGCGCAGCGCGG
Source organism: Planctomycetota bacterium (assembly GCA_038213805.1). Classification (GTDB taxonomy): domain Bacteria; phylum Planctomycetota; class UBA11346; order UBA11346; family UBA11346; genus BOG-1363. Next base: position 17,311 of record JBBQSO010000081.1, read on the forward strand.
CGAGGTTGCGCACCATGTCCTTGTAGCCCTGGGTGTCCGCCGGGATCGAAGACAACACCGCCTCGGCCAGGCCGGGCTGCTTGCGGCGCAGCGCCTGGCGGAATTCAGCGACCGCGTCGAGCGGCTTGAGCGCCGGCCCGAGCGGCTTGTCGACCGGCTGGGCCGAAACCAGCTGCGGCGCCTTGGGCAAGACCACCACCGGCACCGCGGAGGGCGGCGGCGTGGGTGGGAGTGCCGGCGGCGGCGTGGGCACCGAGGCTGCGGCCACGACCGGGGGTGACACAATCGGCTCCGCAGCGATCGGAGGCCCAGCCGGAGTGACCGGCGTGGGGGTCGGGGGTGGGGGCGTGGCCGCGACCGGCGGAAGTGGTGGCGAAATCACGGCCACTACCGGCGGAACGGGGACCGGGGCCGCAGGCGAATCTGGCTGGACAGGGACGGGACCCGCCGGCACCACGGGCGCAGCCGCGGGAGAGGTAGCAACCGTCTCAGGCGCTGACGCTGGCAAAAGTACGGCTGGAGCAGGCACGGGGGCACCCGTGGGCGCAGCCGTGGACGTGGGCACCGCCGCCGTCGACGACGCCAGCGGCTGCGGCTGCGGCTGCGGCTGCGGCTGCGGCTGCGGCTGCGGCTGCGGCTGCGGCTGCGGCTGCGGGACAGGCACCAGGTCCGCGGCTGCCACCGCCCCGCCCGCCGGCGCGGCGGGCTGCCGGCGCGCGATCACCACCGCGACCACACCGATCATGGCCCCGATCAGGATCACCAGGATCAGACCGACAGGGGCCCGCTTCGGCGCCGGTTGGGCGTCCGCCAACGCGCCCGCGCCACTGGTGCCGACCATGGTCGCCGCCAGCGCCGTCGACGGCGGCACAGCGATGGTCGCCGCCGCAGCGCGCTGCGCCTGGCTCGCGGCTGGCACCACGGTCTTGGCAGTCATGTCGACGACGCTCGCAACCGCCGCCGCTCCGACCGTGTTGCGCGTCGCCGAGGTCGCGCCCGGATCCGCCGGCGAGCCGGTCGAGACCAGGGTGGCGATGGTGGTGTGGTCGGCGCCGGTGCCGTGCGCGTGTCCGACCAGCTCCGGCACGGCATGCGGCACGTGCAGGCCCTGGCCGACCAGCGCGATCAGTTCATTGGCGAGCTGCTGCGCCGAGGCCGGGCGGTCGTCGGGATGCTTCGCCAGGCAGCGCCGCACCAGCGCGGCGATCGGCTCGGGCACGGCCGGATTGATCATGGCGATGTCGGGCACCGGCTCGTCGAGATGGGCGCGCAACATCGCCATGGTGTTCTCGGCCTTGAACGGAGTGCGTCCGGCGAGCATGTGGAACCAGGTCGCGCCCAGGCTGTAGAGGTCGCCGCGGAAGTCGGTGGGCTCGCCACGGCAGGCCTCCGGCGGCATGTAGGACGGGGTCCCGAGCAGGGTCCCGCCCATGGTCATGGAGGTCGAGTCGACCGCTTTCGCCAGGCCGAAGTCGGTGAGCTTGGCCACCCCCTTCTTGGTCATCATGATGTTGTCGGGCTTGATGTCGCGGTGCACCACGCCCTGCTCGGCGGCCGCGGCCAGACCCTCGGCGGCCTGTAATGCGACGCTCGAGGCCAACCGCCAGTCGAGCGGTCCGGTCATGTACTTCTTCAGGCTCGCGCCGCCCTCGACCAGCTCCATCACCAGCAGGTAGTGCTCGTTGGCGTTGGCGTCCGCGTACTGGCCGAACTCGTAGACCCCGACCACGTTCGGCGCCTGGATACGGGCGATGCACTGCGCCTCGCGTTCAAAGCGGGCGACGTTGTCCGCGTCGCCCGCAAGGTGCTCGGCGATGCGCTTGACCGCCACCGGGCGCTTGAGCGAGACCTGGGTCGCCAGGTAGACCTCGCCCATCGCTCCGCGGCCGAGCAGTCCTTCGATGAGCAAACCGCCGATACGCGTACCATTCGGGATCATATCCACTCCGCTGCCGGGACACTTTTCATCCAGGACGGCAAATGCAACGCCGCCCGTCCATGCAGTGGGGAAACCCCTTGCCCCGCCCGTCCGACGCTTCCGCCCTCTGGTAGACTGGAGGAGTCCCAGCGCGACCCAGCCCGCTGCCGGGTGCCGTCGTCCTCAGGGACGAACTGGATGCGCCGCAGCGCCGCAGCGCTCCGCCACTCAGCGTCATGCACGCATCCGCAAAGCCCTGCGGACGCATCCCGCCACCCCCGTGCGCAGGACGTGTCGATCCAGGATTGGAACGACAGGCAACCGCCGGCAGGACCGCCGTTGCCCGGCAAGTGGCATTCATCGACATGCTCGCGATCGCGATCGCAGCCTCAGCGGATGCGCCATTTTCCCCTGTTCGTGCGAGGTTTTTTTCACGGGAGGAACATGCGGACCCGCATCGTGCGCCGTACGGGGTTTTCCGCGTCATCCGCTGTCCGGTTCGCTGCGGAACCGCCATCCTGGTGAATGCCGTCAGGCGCTGGCCTCCCGCATTCGCGATATGCACGCGCGGGCCACGCATCGGCAGGTCGCTGTTAACGAGCAGCTCGGGCCGGCGATCTGCTTAAGCCGCATTTCGCGAACAGCGTATCCGCCAGAGCCCTGCGCCCCTCCCGGAATCCTCCGCCCATGCCCGCACCGCGCCGCGCCGCCTTCACGCTCTTCGAGGTCGCGATCTCACTGATCATCGTCGCGTTCGGCGTGGTCAGCATCATGGCGCTGATCCCGGTCGGACTGAAACAGCTTACCGCGCAGCGCTTCCGCATCTACGCGGCATGCGTCGCGAACCAGCTGATCGACGTCTACGCCAACGCCGACGCCAGCGCGGTGATGATCGACCACGAGGGCCCCGACCCGTGGGACGTCCCCATCGACCGCAAGGTCAACGCTCCCGATCTCGAGGCCAAGCTCGCCAATCCGCGCTACGGCATGCTGCCGCTGCCGACCGAACTCGCGCGCCGCCTTGACAGCGACGGGGATGAGCTCCAGCGCCTGCTCGACGACGGTGGCTACGTCTACTACGCGCAGCCCAACGTCGCGAACTCATGGCGCGAGGACCTGCTGCCGGTCGAACCGCCCAATGATCTGCAGAAGATGATCGTCGGCGTGGTCGGCGCCGCCCAGCACAACGCCTCGTACGCCTTCCCGATGAAGCGCTGGCCCTATTACGCCACCGTCCCCGGTCCGCCCCTGCACGCCATACACGTGCGTGGCTCCGGCTGGGACGCGGCCAATCCCAACGCGTCCACCGCGCCGGACACGCGCCGCGACGAGGACGGCGCCATGCCGACGGTGTGGAAGGAGAGCAAGTCGACCTACTGCTGGGCCGCCTGCGTCGATCCCGATCCGCGGCTCAAAATGGTATTCGACACTTTCTGGGACTATCTGCAGATCCGCGACTTTCCGGAGAAGCAGAGCGTCGAGTACCGGACCAAGCTCGGCGCGTACATCCTCGCCACCGTCGCCTACGCGCAGTCCACCGGCCTGACCGGCGCGGACCTGGCCGCGGCGATGGCCGCCGACGCCACCACCGGGGTCGCTGCGCAGCTCGCGGCGCTCACCCCCTACCCCTACGCCAGCACTGCGCCGGGAACGGCGGCGCGCAAGGTGCTCGCACTTTCCTACCTGTCCAACGCGCTGATGTGCCTGACGCGCTGGCACAAGTACGACGCCGTCACCAGCACCGACGCCGGCGACCGCGACCCGCTGAATGGTGGCGTCGACCTGCAGGCCAACTACGGCATCACGCCGACCCTGCCGATGCCGCGCATTACCCACAACGGCCTGACCAACCTGGTGCGCAACACGCGCTACTGGTACTTCCGCTACTGCGCCGAAAATCCCTACGACTGGGCGGTGCCGCGGCCGATCGAGCACGCCTGCATGATGGATTATCCGCTGCTCGAACTGGACCTCTTCCGTGAGCCGGCCAGTGGCAGCATCTGGGGCCTGTCCGCCGGCATCGCCAATGCGCTGCGCCCCGGCAGCCAGGCGTTGCAGTGGCGGTACCTGTCGCCCACGCCGGTCACCACGGTCGATGGCGGCCCGGCACAACCCTTCGGACCGAGCCTGACCTACCCGCTTACGACGTATCCGGGCGCGGACGACGGCAATGCGCCGTTCGCCGAGAACGGGCCGCGCAGCGGTGAGGTTTCCCACTTCACCCTGTGCAACCGCTTTGACGCCAGCGAGCGCTGCCGCCAGCTGGTGTTCTGGGTGGTCGACTGGCAGTCCTACGAGGACTGCGAGACCGCGCCCAGCGCGGCGGTCGACGCCAGCCGCTACCCCAAAGCCGCGCCGGGCGGATTGAAGCCGGACAACGCCGGGGTCGATGGCCGTGCGTGGAGCACGTCCGTCGCACCCACCACCGGCTTCGATGATCTCATGTGGGGCTTCACCGACGGCTGGGGCGACGTCACCGGTCTCGAACAGGCGATCAACGCCGCCGGCAGCGACAACATCCAGCTGCACCGCGCGCTGATCGGCAGCTATCTGCACGCCTACCGCAACCCCGAGAAGAACCTGGTCTTCACCAGGCCGCTCGACGACCAGCCCACCGGCACCGACGTCACCGCTTTCAAGGTCCACGACAATCCGCCCGGCTACCGGCCGTTCACCGATCGCATGCTGATGAACAACCCGCCGGACTTCGGGCCGCCCGGCGTCGGCGGCGCCGTCCAGGCACCGCAGATCTTCACCGGCCGCTTCGGGGCCGACCGTAACGGCAACAACCGTCTCGACCGCGGCGTACTGCCGCGCACCGCGCGCCTGCGCGCCGTCACCGTGGCCCGCTTCAACTACTACGACATGCGTGTCCCATGCCAGATCAAATGAGCCGCCGCGACCCGCGCCACGGCGCCTTCACGCTCATCGAGCTGATCATCGCCATCGCGCTCGGGCTGGTGATCATGGGCGTGGCGGTCTCGGGATTCCGCGTGCTGGTCTCGTCGCTGACCGTCACCCAGCGCATCGCGCGCACCAACGACCTGCTCGCCACCGCCGCGCTCGCGGCTTTCGATGAGGCCGATTTCTGGGACAGCTACGATGACCGCGGCGGCGACGCCAGCGGCCGTCGTTTGCGCGGATCGCTCGCGCTGCCGGTGCCCAACCGCGATGGCAGCACCGTCACCCTCGGCCTGCCGTTCGCGCCGCTCAGCCGCAGCGTCGGTGGCGACGCCGCGACCTGGCCCGCGGGCGACAGCCGCAGCTGGGGCTACGGGTGGCAGGACGACGAGCGCTTGTGGGCGACCAGCGCCGACAACGAACTGACCTGGTATCCCGGCATCATCTGCGAGAGCATGGAAACGGACTGCCGCTTCGGCCACTACTCCATCCTCGGCCTCAGCCATCTGCCTGGCGAGAGCTCTTTGCCGATCGACGGCGGCACCAGCCCGCTGGTCGGCGGCTGGCAGCCGCGCAACGGCGGCGGCCTGTACGGCACCCTGACCTTTCCGAGCGAGACCACGCCACCCCGCCCGGGGGCCGCCACCGCCGCCTACCGCCACGCCACACCCGGCTGGTACTACAACCAGTTCCACGGCCTGACCAACGCGCTGGGCTGGTATGGCATGCAGGACTACCTGCCGGCGAACGCCATCCTCAGCTACGCGACGAAATACCAGCCGATGGTCCGCGCCACCAGCGACGCATGGCAGGACAGTCCCGCCGACAGCACCGACGCCGCCGGCCGGCCGATCTACCTGATCAAGACCTTCGCGCGCGCCAACGCCGCCTGGCAGTTCGGCGACAAGCCCTTCTTCGTGCTGCAGTCCTACAGCGTCAACTGGATGCCGCACGCCATGGACTTCCTCACCTCGTACACTGCCTTCGGCCTGACCCCGCCGCGCGGCAACCTCTACGAAGGTGGCACCGGCACCACGCTCACCACCGCCCAGCTCGCCTACTTCAACCGCAATATCGTGCGCATGGAGTCCGACGACATGCCACTGGGCGACTGGGGAGGCAACGACAGTACCGATTTCGCCGAACCCGCCTACCCCGGGGCGGCGGACGCCTACGGCGCCACGGTGTTCAACTCCTATGTGCTGCGCACCACCTCGGCCAGCAAGCTGATGACCCTCAAACCGAGCAGCTGGCCCGATGTTTCCGTGGCAGTGGCGCGCTACCTGCGCCTGACGCGCTTCTCGACCCAGTTCAAGATCTCGTGGACGGATCCGCTCTCGGGTGAGCGCGCCGACCTGCGCTTCACCGCGATGGGGACGACCCTGCGCGGCGCGCGGCGCATGCGCGATCTCGACCTGCCGGCGGCCGCGCCATGAGCGCGGCTCCGCTCCAGCGCAGCGCGGCGCGCCATGGCACCGTGCTCATCGTGGTGGCCGGCATCACCGCGTTGATGGCGAGCATGGGCCTGGCCTTCATGTTGCGCATCCGCGAGGGCGCGGAGACCTCCGACCTGCTCATACGCGAGGCGCAGGCGCGCATCATGCTGCACGCGGCCTGCGCCTACATCCTCGAGGCCTCGCGCCTGGGCTACGGTCCCGACCGCTTGTCCGCGACCGCCGCGGCCGGAGTGTCCACCGTCGGCTTCGTCAGCACCGGCAGCGGCGCGCTGGCTGTGCGCGAGGGTTTCGGCTGGATCGATGTGCGCGACTCCGACGGCACCAGCTTCGGCGCGGGCGCCACCGCCTACGGCCCGCGCGACCAGTCCGGCCGCGCGGTGTGGAGCGGCGGCGGCGTGTGGCCGGACGTCGGCGGCACGGTGATCTGCCCGATGTACCGCTGGACGCGGCCGCCAGAAGCCCTGCGCCAGACCGTCGCTTACAACCCGATCATGAGCGGCCTCAGCGACAACGGCGACCCGCGCTGGGGTCGCCCGCTTTTGCTCAATCCCGACCCCCAGCCGGCGGTTGCCAACGGCTGGCCGAATACCGTCACGGCGACGCGCTGGGGCGACTTCGTTGGCGGCGACGCGACCCCGGTGACCAACTCCGCCGGCGTCTCGTGGTTCCGCGTCCACCGTGTCAGCGCCGCGACTTTCATCGTCACCTGCGGCGCCGGCGGCACGCTTGGCTTCAAGGACTGGGCCGAGGTCCTCGCCCACCCCGGCCTGACCGGCGTCGCCGGCGGAACGGAGCTTTTTTCAGGCGACCAGGCGACCTTCGACACCCTGCAGGCCAACGAGAGCCGCCTGTGGTACGAGGTGCGTTGGTCCGGCGCGGTGCGCCCCCTCGACTTCCGCCACGAGGAGCCGACCTGGTGGCGCTGGCTGCAGAACTCCTTCGCCTACCGCATCTACCCGGTCAACAGTTCGCAATATCCCGGCTGGGGCCGCACCAACCGCTTCAATCCCAACCCGGTCGGTACGATCAGCTACATCCAGCGCCTGGAGAGCATCGGCAGCAATCCCATCGATGCGCAGACGCGAACGCAGATTACGGCGTGGTGAGCTGATGGCTGATGGCTGATGGCTGATGGCTGATGGCTGATGGCTGATGGCTGATGGCTGATGGCTGATGGCTGATGGCTGATGGCTGATGGCTGATGGCTGATGGCTGATGGCTGATGGCTG
>JBBQSO010000082.1:0-23594 GCA_038213805.1 Planctomycetota bacterium
CCGTGCGGACGCGTCCCGGATGCTGTCGCGCTGCCCCCGCGACAGAGGCCAGGCTGATCAGATGCCGACCCAGTCAGGGCACGCACGCCGCACGCCGCACGCCGCACTCCGCACCCCCGCTGGTCGCGGGCCGCGCGCCAGGTGGTGAAACGTGCGCCTGATCGAGCGATGGTCATAGCAGCTTATAGATGGTGGCGGTGACGAGGGCGTCCCAGGCGAAAACCGCAGCGATCGCACGCACCACCGCGCGCGTGGTGGTGCGGGGGACCTCGGTGGCGATGGGCGGGCCGGTCAGGCCCTCGCGGCAGGTGATGGCGGCGATGAGCAGTCCGGGGATCACGGTCTTGATGGCCAGGATCAATGCGTCGGCCGCGGACAGCTGGGCGGTGAGTTCGCCGATATACTCGCCCAGCGGCGGGGCGTCCTCGACCAGCAGCCGGCTCAGCACGTAGCCCCCCGCCAGGGCGATGGCGATGAACACCTGGCCGAGGCAGAACACCGCCACCGCCACACTCGCCAGGCGGGGCACCACGAGATACCCGAAGGGATCGATACCGGCGAGCCGCAGGGCGCGTACCTCGCCGGCCACGCGCATGTTGCCCAGCTCCGTGACGATCGCCGTGCCGCTGCGCGCGATCACCACGAGCGCGACGATGAGGGGCCCGAGCTCGCGCACCAGGACCACCACCAGCAGCTTGCCGAAGAGTTGCGACTGGCCGAGTCCGACAAGTTGGATCTGCGCGACCACGCTCAGCGAGGTGAGCAGGGCGAGCAGCGCGGTGAACGGCACCGCCTCTAGGCCGATGAACTGCACCTGACGCCACAGCACCGTGGCGCTGACGCCGCGCAGCTTCGGCAGCTGGATGGCGAATTGCAGGATCATGGTCACCACCTCGCCGAGGTAGCCGAAGCCGGCCAGGGTCCGTCGACCGACGTATTCGAACATGCCGAGGGCAGGCTTCATCCTCAGCAGCATCGTCGGTCCAGGCCGATTCCCTAGCGCCCAGGCCGGGCGCCGTCGTGGCCTGATCATCCGCCCGGATCCGGGACGCCTGTGCTTGCCTCTTTCATAAAGCGCTTTATAGAGCGCTTTATGAGCAAGGACCGCGAAACGCCCCCGGCATCCGCCGTGCGCCCCACCATCGGCGACGTGGCGCGCCGCGCGGCGGTTTCGGTACCGGCGGTGAGCCAGGCGCTGAGCTGGCCCGAGAAACCGGGCACGCTGAGCGCCGCGACCCGCGAGCGCATCCTGCGTGTGGTCGCCGAACTCGGGTACCAGCGCAGCCGGCGCGCGCAGCTCTTCGCCCAGGGCACCACGCGGAGCATCGCACTGCTGTATGAGGGCGCCGAGCCGTCCGACGATCTCCTCACCGTCGCGATCGTGGCCGCAGCTGCCGCCGCACTCGCCGAGCACGACTACCAGCTGGTGGCGTCGCCCTTCCTGGCTGCAGAGGCGCGCTGGGAGGCCTTCCGCCGCGATCCCGGGGTCGACGGTGCGCTGCTCGTCCACTGCGGCACGCCGCGGCTGCGCGCGCTGATCACCGGGCTGGGCCTGGCGGCGGTCGAAGTCGGCGCTGCGGAGGGCCTGCCTGCCCGCGTCGCCGCCGATGCCGGGGCGGGCATGGCGGCGCTGATCGGACACCTCGCTGGCCTGGGGCACCGGCGCGTGCGCTGCATCGCTGGCGGCGCCCCTCGCGAGGCCGAGGTCGCGGCCTTCCTGGCCGCGATGGACGCGGCGGGTCTCGGCGCTGGCGCGAGCGTCGCCCTCGCGCCACCCGATGCGGCGGTCGACGCCCTGGTGCAGGAGGACGGCCCGCGCCCCACCGCCCTCATCGCCGCCGACCACCGCACGGCCCTGGCCCTGCTCGGCGAGCTCGCCGGGCGCGGCATCGCGGTGCCGCGCCAGCTCAGCGTCGTCGCCCATGGCGACGCCTGGCCGCTCGCGCACTGGGCGCCCGCAGTCACCGCCTACGCCTTGCCCACCGCGACCCTCGGCCGCACCGCGGTGGAGTTGCTGCTTGAGCGCCTCGCCGGCCGCGCATCACCGCCGCTGCTGCTTCCGGGAAGCCTGGTGGTGCGTGCATCCACCGCGCGGCCGGGCGAGCGCATCAGCCGCTGAGCCACGCGTGGCCCGGTCACCGTTCCGGTGGGGTCGGAGCGCGAGGCGAGCATGCTCGGCGCCAGGCATGGGCGGGCAAACCGCGCCCGGCGTCGCCTTGCGCGCCGGGCGGGCCAACCGACCATGTGGGCATGCGCCCAGTCAAAGTCCTGCCCAGCCTGCTGTCCGCCGATTTCGCCCACCTCGCCGACGAGGCGCGGAAGTGCGCTGCGGCGGGGGCGACCATCCTGCACGTCGATGTCATGGACGGGCACTTCGTGCCCAACCTGACGATCGGACCGATCATCGTCGAGGCGCTGCGCCGCAGCACTGCGCTGCACCTGGACGTGCATCTGATGATGACCGATCCGCAGAAATATATCGGCGACTTCAGCAAGGCCGGCGCCGACGCCATCACCGTGCATGTCGAGGCGGTCGGCCACCGCCAGCTGCGCGCAGTGATCGCGCAGATCCGCGCCAGTGGCGCGCGTGTCGGTCTGGCGCTCAATCCCGACACTGATCCCGAGTTGTGGTTCCCCTACTTCGCCGAGGTCGATCTGGTCATGCTGATGACCGTCTATCCCGGCTTCGGCGGTCAGGGCTTCATCCCGCAGGTGCGCCCGCGCCTGCGCGCCGTGCGCGCCGCCTTCCCGGCGCTCGACCTGCAGGTCGACGGCGGCATCAATCGCGAGACCATTCCGCTGGTCACCGCGGACGGCGCCAACCGCCTGGTCACCGGCAATGCCTACTTCAAGGACCCCGATCCGGCGGCGTTCCTGCGCTGGGCCGAGGGTCACGTGGCCGGATGACGCTCGCGCCCTACGCCATGCCGGTCGCCGCGAGCCGCGGCCGCGCGCACCCCAGCCTCGCCGACCCGCACCGCACCGAATATCAGCGCGACCGCGACCGTATCGTGCACAGCCGCGCTTTCCGGCGCCTGCAGTACAAGACCCAGGTCTTCACCAACGACGAGGGCGACCACTTCCGGACCCGCCTTACACACACCATCGAGGTCGCCCAGCTGGCGCGCGTGGCGGCTCGCCGCCTCGCTCTGAACGAGGACCTGGTCGAGTGCATCGCCCTGGTCCACGACGTCGGCCACCCGCCCTTCGGTCATCGCGGTGAGGACCTGCTCGCCACGCTGATGGCCGGGCACGGCGGCTTCGAGCACAACCGCCAGGGCCTGCGCATCGTCGAGGAGCTGGAGGTGCGCTACCCCGAATTCCCCGGCCTCAACCTGACCTACGAGGTGCGCGAGAGCATCGTCAAGCATGGGGCGCGCTACGACCCGGCGCGCGTGCCGGCACGCTTCGCACCCGGCGAGGCGCCACTGCTTGAGGCACAGCTGGTCGACGAGCTCGACTCGGCGGTCTACGACTGCCACGACATCGACGACGGGCTGCGCGGCGGCTACATCACCCTCGAGCAGCTCGGCGAAGTGCCGCTGTGGCAGGGGGCCTGGCGCGAGGCGGTCGAGGCCAGTCCGCGCGCGACCCCGCACAAGTTGCTGGTCGATCGCTCGCTGCGCATCCTCACCGAGAGCCTGGTCGGCAATCTTGTCGAACGCACCGCCGCGGCGATCACGGAACGCGGGTTGGGCAGCCTGGCCGCGGTGCGCGCGGCCGCACCTGGCGTGGTCAGCATGGCTCCGTCGATGGTCCAGGCCAAGGAGGGCCTGGAGGCCTGGCTCTTCGCCAACCTGTATCGCCACCACCTGGTCAACCGCGTCTTCCACAAGGCGCGGCGCATCCTTGGTGACCTCTTTGTGTTCTACACCGCGCACCCCGACAGCCTGCCGCCCGAGCACGGCCGGCGCGCCGAGGGCCTGGGACTGCACCGCGCCGTCGCCGACTACATCGCGGGCATGACGGACCGCTTTGCGATGGAAGAGCACCGGGAGCTGTTCGGGCATGGGGTGGGGTGAGCGAGACCCGATGAAAGGTGCCTTTGGTCGACGGAGGCCCATAGCCGGAACTGCCGCAGCCGATCCTCGTGCGGCGCGCGCTGGGGAAGGACGGTGCGCACTTCCAGGTGCGCGACCAGCTCGGCACCGGGGCCAGCGGGCAGGTCTACGCGGTCGATGACCGGAACCTGCGCCGCACCGTGGCGGTGAAATACATGGCCGGCGCGGAGGTGCCAGCGCCCGATCGCTTCGCCGACTTCCTCAACGAGGCGCAGATCACCGCGTCGCTGCAGCACCCCAACATCCCCCCGATCCACGAGGTCGACGTTGACGCGCGCGGGCGGCTGTTCTTCATGATGAAGCGCATCGAGGGTCTGTCCCTCGGCAGGGAATTGGCTGCTGCGGCCGAGGGGCGCGGCTCCGTGCGCATCGCCTCGATCAACGCGGTGGTCGCCATCACCATCGGCGCCGGCAATGCGCTGGCATTCGCCCATCCCGCCCTGCTGGTGGCCGGCCGCTTCGATCAGGCGCTGATAGCGGCGCGCGATCAGGCGACGCCCCTGATGGCGATGACGCTCTCCGGGCGATCGGGCGAGTTTGCCGATGCCGGTCAGCAGCACAGCGTCGAGGTGCTGATGGCGACCGGCCAGGACCAGGAGGCTTACGAGCGCTTTCACGACGATCATTTCATGCGCATGTGGCCGCGTCACCTGCTGGGACTGGAGGCCTTCAAGCACGGCGATCAGACGCGCGCCTGGCAGCTGTTCGCCACCGGGGAGCGACCACTCTCCATGGAGCACCCGTACGCTGCCTGATTGGTGCCGTACCGCGACTACGGTTTCGACCTCCACCACTTCCTCATCCTGCCCTTCCTGCATGAGCTGGCCGGCGATCGCGGCGTGGAAGGCGTGGTTGGCGATCCCGGTGTGCCAGCGCGGATACATGGCGGATCCGGTCCCGCTGCGGCTCGCGGAGTGGCGGATCGCGGAGCTCGAGCAGGGGCGCTGAGCCCTCGCTGGCGACACCGGCGGTGGCCGCGGCTGCGGCCGCTCACCCGTTGGGTCGCACCCGCCCCAGGCCGACGGTGAGCAGCGCGCCGAGCGCGAGCGCCGCGGCCAGGCAGAGGAACACGGCGCTCGCATGCGTGGCGAGCAGTGCGCCGCAGAGCGCGTTGCCGGCCAGGCTCGCGCCGGCGCTCAGCAGTGCCATGGCGCCGAACGCCACCGCGCGCTCATGGCGTGGGGCGAGACTCGCCAGCCAGGTCTTCTCCGCTCCTTCCGTAAGCCCCACGAGGACGCCGTAGGCGACGCCGGCAGCGGTCAGCCATGGGCCGTGCGCCACCGCCAGCGTGATGAACACCGCCGTGCCGGCGAGCCAGCCGCAGCGCAAGAATACCACCGGTCCCAAGCGGCCGGTCAGCGCGCCCGCGGCCGCGGCCGCGCCCATCTGCACCAGTCCCAGCACCGTCCAGCCGAGGCATACCTGCCACAGCGGCCACGGCGCCTGCGCGCCGTTCCCGCCGAGCCCGGCGACCTGGACGAGAACCAGCAGAGGGCTGAGCTTGGCGGCCAGTGCCGCAACGCTGAGCGCGGCGAGCGGGCGCCGCAGCTCAGGGCCACGCGGCCACCAGCCGACCGCCGGCGTGCCGGGTGGCGTCGCCGTGCGCGGCGCGTCCTCCAGGCCACGGCACAGCCACACCACCCACAGCGTGACGGCGACGAGTCCACACACTACCCAGCCGAGGCAGTCGGCGAACCAGTAGGCGCAGGCGGTCACCGCCAGAGCGCCCAGCGTTGCGCCGAGCTGGTCCATGATGCGCATCCACGCATAGGCGCCGGCGCGCTGATCCTCGTGCGTCCAGTCCGCGACCAGTGCATCGGTCGCGCTGCCACGCACGCCCTTTCCGACCCGGTCGACGACGCGGCACGCCACGATCCACCACGGCCACGCGACCAGCAGTCCGACGCCGATCAGCGGACGCGCCACTGCGTTCGTAACGTAGCCCGCGCGCACCCAGGGCACGCGTCGGCCGCTGGCGTCACTGGCGCGGCCGGTGAACAGCTTCAGCACCTGCCCGATGCCGTCAGCCAGCCCCTCCATCAGCCCCAGCCACGCCGCACCGACTCCCGCGGGCAGGAGCGGGGTGATGAAATCCAGGGTGAAATCGTTGGCGAGGTGCAGCCAAGCAAGGCGACGCGGCGTGGGTGGGAGCGTGGATGGCATGGGGGAGGGCGCAGGGGTGGAGGCGCAGAAGAGGAGGGCGGTGTTAAGCGAGGCAGCGGGGAGGAGGGAACAACGAAAGTAAGTGCGAGTTGCCGGGGGGCATGGTCTGCGTGGAGGGCGGGCAGGCCAGCATCATGATCGCCCCGGGTCCGGGGGTTGCGGTACGTGCCGAGGGCGGAAAGTGCAGGCGCGGGGCCATGCAGCGTGCCAGTCGTGACCCTCCTGCGCAGGGGACGTGGACCTGGACGCACCTGAGTGGTGCCGAGACCGTCCGTGCGCGGCCTTTCCGTGCTCCGACCAGCCCCTAGGCTGCCCGGTCTACGGGGATCCGCATGCTCCAGCTCACCCGCCGCTTCGGCTTCAGCGCCAGCCACCGCCTGCACAGCGCCGGCCTGGATGCACCGGCCAACGCCTGCACTTATGGCCTGTGTCAGAACATCCACGGACACAATTACCGGCTGGAGATCACGGTCAGTGGTGACCTGGACCCGCAGACCGGCTTCTTCTGCAACGTCATGGAGCTTGCCGCTTTGGTGAAGGAGCTGGTAGTCGACAAGTGCGAGCACCAGTACCTCAACGATCTGCCACTGTTCGCTGGCGCGATCACCACTATGGAGAATCTCGCGACGCGCATGTGGGCGGTGCTTGAGCCCGCCCTGGCTGCGCACGGCATGGTACTCAGCGAGTTGCTGCTCGGCGAGACGGATGAGCATTGGGTGCGGTTGAGTCAGGGTCCGGGAGTCCGGAAGTCCGGAAGTCCGGAAGTCCGCTGAGGGGAGCAAGCCTTCCCCGCCTGGTCCGCTGCGATCGCCCGAACGGTGGCGGTTGCCGCAGGGCTGTTCGACTACCGGATCAGCGGACTTCCGGACCCGGTCGAGTGAGCGTTCCGCTCACTCGACCGTGAGCAACTTGTCCAGGTTGGTCGCGCGCAGCAGGCGCACGTTGTTCGCATTGAGGCCGGTGAGGATGAGTTCCTTGCCGCGCTTCTGCAAGCTGACGTGGATGGCGACCAGGTTGGCCAGCCCGGGGCTGTGCAGGGTGGCGACCAGCGACAGGTCGAGGATCACGCGCTGATCGCCCTCCAGAACGGCGTCGAGCACACCGCGCGAGAAGTCGAAGCCCCGGAAGATGGGGTCGTCGATGATCTGCATGCGGCACTCGGGCCCGGTACGTTCTACTTTCACTGGCCGTCCTGTCGCTGCATTCATACGCAGCCCCGACGGCGACGCTAGTGCTGGGGGGGGCGAGCGGCATGCTGCCGCCATGGACAGTCGGTCACCTGCGTATGCCCTCGTCGCTGCCGATCTGCTCGCCGCGTGCGCGGTCGAGACCTTCCGCTCGCACGGACCAGGCGGCCAGCACGCCAACAAGACGGAATCCGCCGTGCGGCTGGTCCACCGCGCCAGTGGCGTCACCGCCCAGTGCCAGGACCACCGCGAGCGCGCCCGCAACCAGGCGGAGGCGCTGCGCCGTCTGCGTCTGCGCCTGGCCCTTGCCGAGCGCGGCGCCAGCCGGCCGGAATGGCTGGCGGCGCAGCGTCGGGGAACGCGCATCGCGCTCGGCCCGGGCTCGGACTCCTATCCGCTGGTGGTGGCGGTGCTGCTCGATGCCCTGGTCGAGGCAGCGGGTGCCCTTGCGCAGGCGGCCGCGGTGACCGGGATCTCCTCCACCCAACTCGCCAAGGTGTTGACCGCCGACAAGGAGGTCCACCAGGCCGCGAATGCGGTGCGCGCTGCGCACGGTCTGGGAGCGATCCATGGCTGAGGCCGGCGATTTCATCTATGGCGTCGGCGTCGGCTCTAATCTTGGCGACCGCCAGGCGCACCTCGCCGCAGCCGCCGCGTCGCTGGCAGCTAGCGGTCTGGCGCGCGTGGTAGCGCGCGCGACCGTGGTCGAGATCGCCGCGGTCGGCGGGCCAGCCGGGCAGGGGCCCTACCTCAATGGTGCCTGGCTGGTCGCGAGCGCTCTCGGCCCGCACCAGCTGCTGCACCTGCTGCAGGGCATCGAATCCGCGCTCGGGCGGGTGCGCGCGGTGCGCTGGGGCGCGCGCAGCATCGATCTGGACCTGCTCCTGCGCAGCGACGGTGTGGTGGTCGCCAGCCCGGTCCTGACCCTGCCCCATCCCCGCCTGCATGAGCGGCCGTTCGTGCTCGGGCCGCTGGCGGAGATCGCCGGGGAATGGCGGCATCCGCTGCTGGGCGTATCCATCTCAGAACTCTGGGTGCGGAGTGCGGGGTGTGGAGTGCGGAGTGCCCTGGAATCGTGAGTCCGAGGTATCGCCTGCCGTCCATCGCGGATGGCGTTGATTCTTGGCCCCACGCCTGCGCCGCACTCCGCACTCCGCAGTAGCCGGCGCAGCCCAATGAGCACTAGGGCCTTGTGAGCCCACGCCCACCCACATCATGACCGCCCGGCTCCCGTCAGGCCTGGCTCTTTGCCTCTGAGGTTACGATGTTCGAACACATCTCCGAACGCTTCGGTGCGATCTTCGACAAGCTGCGCTACGGCGGCAAGCTCACTGAAGACAACATCCGCGAGGGCCTGCGCGACGTGCGCCGCGCGCTGCTCGAGGCCGACGTCAACGTCGGCGTGGTGCGCGACTTCATCGACCGGGTGACGGTCAAGGCGGTCGGCGAGGCGACCATCAATGGCGTCCAGCCCGGTCAGCAGGTGGTGCAGATCGTCCACGACGAGCTGATCGCGCTGATGGGCGAGGCCGATTCCGACATCCCCTACGCCAAGAGCGGTCCGACCGTGATCATGATGGCCGGCCTGCAGGGCGCCGGCAAGACCACCACCTGCGGCAAGCTCGCCAAGCTGCTGCTCGAGAACGGCAAGCGTCCGCTGCTGGTCGCCGCGGATTTGCAGCGCCCGGCCGCCATCGAACAGCTCAAGGTGCTCGGCCAGCAGATCGGCGTGCCGGTCTTCCACCAGATCGGGCTGAGCTCGCCCGACCTCTGCGCGAAGTCACTGGCCTTCGCCGCAGCGGACAATCGTGACGTGGTCATCCTCGACACCGCCGGACGCCTGCACGTCGACGATGAACTGATGGCCGAGGTCGCCCGGATCCACAGCCAGGCCAAGCCGCACCAGACCTACCTGGTGGTCGATGCGATGACCGGCCAGGACGCGGTCAACTCCGCCAAGGCCTTCAACGACCGCCTGCCGCTCGACGGCGTGATCTTCACCAAGCTCGATGGCGACGCGCGCGGCGGCGCCATCGTCAGCCTGCGCACCATCATCGGCAAGCCGATCAAGTTTGTCGGCGTTGGCGAGAAGCTCGACGCCCTGCAGCCGTTCTACCCCGACCGCATGGCGCGGCGCATCCTCGGCATGGGCGACATCCTGTCGTTCGTCGAGAAGGCCCAGTCGGTGGTCGACGAGAAGCAGGCCAAGAAGCTCGAGGAGCGCATCCTCAAGAACAAGTTCGACCTTGAGGACTTCCGCCAGCAGCTCGGCGCCATCCAGAAAATGGGCTCGATCAAGGACATCCTCGGTATGATCCCCGGCATCGGCGCGAAGTTCGCCGGGTTGAACGTCGACGAGAGCATCTTCCGCAAGTACGGCGCGATCATCAGCTCGATGACCGGCCCGGAGCGCGCCCGCCCCGACCTCATCGACATGAGCCGCCGCCGCCGCGTCGCGCACGGCTCGGGTACCACCACCAACGACGTCCAGGCGCTGCTCAAGCACTTCACCACCATGAAGAAGGTGATGGGCAAGTTCGGCGACGTGAAGGAACTGGCCGAGCGCCTGCCCGATCAGGACGAGCTCACCCCCGAGCAGCTCGCCAACCCGCAGGCCTTCATGCCCAACCCCAACCGCCTGTTCGCCAAGCGCGAGGACAAGGACGCGCTGGAGCGCTATCGCAAGGAGCGCAAGAAGGCGAAGAAGGCGAAGAAGAAGCAGCGCTAGCGCGCCAGCTGTTGGCTGATCGATCGATTCTCCGGGTCGGGCGTTGTCCAAGCGCTGGGAATTCCATGGCGCCTGAACGCATGTCGCGAGCGCCAACGGCACGGCCCCGATTTTCAGCCCAGGGCGACGCCCTGCTCATTACCCACAACAATTGGTTCTTCGGCGTGATCAGTGGGTGAATTCAGGGCACAGTGAGGCCGCTGACCGGCTTTCTCCTCCATGCCTTCCCTCCATCTCTCTGTGTCTCCATGTCGATTCCTCTTCGTGAGGTCTTCCGCAGCAGGATCGACATGGCCATGCGCAGCAGGCAGAAGGTCTGATCCGGAGCAAGCCACACGTCGCCAGGAATGAGAGAATCCGGCGTCTGGCGCCGGATTCTCCATCAGCCATCAGCCATCAGCCATCAGCCTACTTCAACAGCAGATCCTTGGCATTCACGCCCCACCATGCGAAGCCACGCTCGATCGCCGCCTGGCGCTTGAGCTGGTCGGCGCGGGGGTCGAAGCCGAAGTTCTGGCCGCTGAGGATGGTCAGGCAGCGTGCCAGGTGGGCGCCGGCGACGTTGGCCTCGAGGGCCATGAGCAGTACCGGGATCGCCGGCTTGTAATCGAGCTTCACCAGCGCCTCGGCAGCGTAGCGGCGCACGCCGTCATCGCCGTCGCTGAGCGCGTCGGTCAGGACCTGTGCCTGGGTCTTGTCGCCCAGGTTCCCCAGGCCGATCGCGCACATGCGGCGGATGTGCGCGGGGTGGTCGCTGGCCAGGCCCTTGGCCAGGATCGGCGCAGCCTCGGCGATGGCGAGGGTGCCAAGGTCGGTGCGCGCGCTGGCGCGCAGCGGCGCGGAAACGTCATCACTGCGCGACTTGTAGTCGTTAGCGTCGACCGCCTTGACGCGCGTCAGCACGTTGAGCGCGGTGACGCGCACGGTGGCGTCACCGTTCTTCAGCAGGCTGCGCAGCATCGGCAGCGCGTTCTCGGCGCCCTGGCTGCTTATCGCCTGCATCGCCGCGCACAGCACCTCAGGACTATTGGTCGAGGCCTGCATCTTCGGCATCAGGTAAGGGGTCGCCGCCGGATCGTGCAAGGCGCCGAGGGCGCGGATGGCGTCGATCACGGTGCCCTGGTCCTTGTCGCCGAGCAAGTCGACCAGGCGCTCGAAGTGCTGCTGGTAGAAGAGATCGGCGACGCGCGCCGCAGCCAGGATGTGATCGTCGTCGATGTGGGTCGCGGCATCGGCAGCCGGAACAGCGGCGGCCTCATCGGCGGCGCGCAGCGGCAGGGCGAGGCCGCCCGCGAGGGCGAGGACACCGGCGGCGTGGATCAGGATGCGGCTGGTCATGGCGGCCACCTTGGCGTCCCGCCGTGCCGATGCCACGGCCCTCCGTGGGGCTGGACGGGGGGGTGGGGAAGGTGTGTCAGTATGGCCGGGTGGTTGCGGGCGACTCATGTTGGGACGTCGCGTCCTGATCCATGTACGGGGTTCCACCGTCCCGGCGCTCAGCTCCCGCGTGCCACAAGCTCGTGCCGCGCATCACGGCGCGGGATGGTGACCTTGAATGCGGTGCCGGCCGGGGAACTGGCCATGGTCACCGTGCCCCCCAGCACATCGGTCAGCTGGCGCACGATCGCCAGACCCAGGCCGGTGCCGCCGGTCTGGCGGCTGCGGTGGGCGTCGACGCGGTAGAAGCGGTCGAAGACGTGCGCCTGGTGTTCGGCAGGGATGCCGATGCCGGTGTCGGTTACGGTGATGACCACGCCAGCGTCGCCCGCTTCGGCGAACTGCAGGGTCACGGTGCCGCCAACACGGTTGTAGCGGATGGCGTTGGAGACCAGGTTGCCGACCAGCTGGCGCACCAGTTCCGCGTCGGTCATCGCCGGCAGCTGCGCCGGCGCGACCAGTTCGAGGCGCACCTGGGCGCGGCCGGCGGCCGGGGTGAACTCGTCGATCAACGCCTGGCCGAGGCGCGCCAGATCGAGGTCGGCGGGCTGCACCTGCCAAGCGCCCTGCTCGAGCCGCGACAGGGTCAACACGTCGCGCACCAGGGTGGCGAGGCGGTCGGCGTGGGCGGCGACCTTGCCGAGGAACTCGCGGGCGATCACCGGGTCCTCCTCCAGCACGCCGTCGAGCAGGGTCTCGGTGAAGCCCGAGATCGCGGTCAGCGGCGTCTTGAGTTCGTGGCTGACCGCGGCGATGAAGTCGCGGCGCGCGCCCTCGAGGCGCTTCAGCTCGGTGAAGTCGTGGAGGATGATGACGCGCACGCCGTGACCGCCGGAGGTCACCAGCGCGCGCAGCTGGCGCCGGCGGTGCTCGAGCTCGCTCTCGCTGCCCGGGGCGGTGGCGCCCGCGCCGGTCAGCACCGGCAGGTGCTCGTAATAGGCCTGGCCGATGACGTCGGCGCCGCCCGCGGCCATCTGGCGGTAGGCGGGATTGGCGTAGAGCACGCGGTCGAGCTCGTCGATGCAGGCTACGCCCTCGTTGAGAGCGCCGAGTGCGCCGTCGAGCAGGAAGCGCTGGCGCGCGATCTCCTCGCGGTTGGCCTGCAGGCGCACGCCCAGCGCGTTGAGCTCGTGGCCGAGGTGGGCGAGAGTATCGCCGCCAAGCAGCCCCGCGCGGCGCGAGAGGTCGCCGGCGCCGTAGGCGCGCGACACCCCCACCAGCTCGGCGACGCGCGTGCGATCGCGCCACAGGTGCAGGCCGATCACCACCCCGGCCATCGCGATGACCAGCACCGCGGCGACGGCCATGGGCTTGCTGAGGCGCTGCTCCAGGCCCTCTTCGAAGGCGATCGGCGCGGCGACGCGCACCACCCGGCCGTCGGGCAGCAGCCGCGCGGCGTAGATGAACGGGCTGTTGACGCTGTCGCTGAAGCGCCGCTTCACGCCGGCGCCCTCGCTGCGCGCCTGAACGACCTCGGGCCGACCGTTGTGGTTGTCGAGCAGCTCGACGCGCGCCTGCGAGTCGTACAGGACGCGGCCGTCCGGCGCGATCAGGGTCAGCCGCCGGCTGCGCTCGAGCTTCAGCCCGGCGAGGTGCGCATCGGTCGAGGCCGCCACGAAGCCGGCGGCGAGGTCGGCCTCGGCCAGGACCTCGACCGCGAGGGTCTCTTCGACGGTGCGCGTCACGGCCCGATACTGGTAGGCGAGCGCAGCCCAGATCACCGCGGCCAGGATGCCCCCACCCAGCACCCACCAGCGCGCCCCCAGCAGCACTTCGCGCAGCAGGTTCATGGGCGGCGGGGACGCCGGGCCTGCGGTCGGCCGCCGCGGGCGCCGCAGGAAGCTCTCGGTGACCACGCGGCCGAGGTCCGCTCAGCCGGTTTCGGTGAAGCGGTAGCCGACGCCGCGCACGGTCTCGATGTAGTGGTCGTAGGGCCGGATCTTGCTGCGCAGGTTGCGGACGTGCACGTCGATGGTGCGGTCGGTGACCACGGCTTCGCCATCGCCGAGGCGGTCGAGGAGGTCGTAGCGGCCATAGGCGATGCCAGGATGCGAGGCCAGGAAGTGGAGCAACTTGAATTCGGTCAGCGTGACCGGGGCGATCTCCTCGCCGACGATCACCTGATGGCGGATGGGATCGATGACCAGCTTGTCGATCTGCAGGCGCTTGCGCTGGGCGCTCGATTCCTCGTCGCGGTGGCGGCTGAGGCGGACCTTAATGCGCGCGAGCAGCTCCTTGATGCGGAAGGGCTTGGTCACGTAATCGTCGGCACCCAGGCCGAGGCCCAGCACCACGTCGCTCTCCTCGCCCTTGGCGGTGACCATGATGATGGGGATGGCGCTCAGGCCGCTGTCGGCGCGCATGATGCGGCACACCTCCAGGCCGTCGCGGTCCGGCAGCATGAGGTCGAGCAGCACCAGGTCGAAGGGGTGCCGACGCAGCTCGTGCAGGCCATCGTTGCCGTTGCCGGCGACCATTACCGTGTGGCCCTCACGTTCGAGGTTGAAGCGCAGCAGAGTCTGGATGTCGGATTCGTCCTCGATGACCAGGATGCGGGACATGGGGCTCCTCGGGGAGGTGGATGCCGCGTGGCGCGGGGCATGGTCGGTGGTGCTGATCATGGGGTGCATCCGTGCGGGGAAAGCGGCGCCATCGTGGCCCCGCGGTAGGTCAGGTCTGGTCGAGCGAGTCGTGGTGGTGGCGGATGTTGGTGCCGCGGTGGATGTACACGGTCTCTTCGGCGATCGACACCGCGATGTCGCCGATGTGCTCAAGCAGCGAGGCCGCGCGCAGCAGGTGGGTGTACTCGCGGATCTTCTCAGGCTGTTCCTGCATCGCGACCTGGATGCGCTCGTAGCACTGCTTGGTCAGGTCGTCCGCACTGTCCTCGTCGGTGAGCACACCGCGCGCCAGGTTGAGGTTGCCGGTGACGAACGATTCCATGCTGTGGTGGACCATGCTGACCGCGAGGTGGCCGAGCACAGCGAGCGCCTCGGGATTCTCGACGCGGTGGTTGCGGGCGATGTACGAGGCGCGCTTGGCGATGCTTTCGGCGAGATCACCGACCTGTTCCAGGTCCGAGGTGATGCGCATCGCCGAGATCACCAGGCGCAGCTCGCCGGCCATCGGCTGCTGCAGGGCGATGATGGTGTGGCAGCGGTCCTCGATCACCGTCTCAAGGATATCGACCTGCTCCTCGAGGATGCGGCACTGCTCGCGGCCCTCGACGTTGGCCTTGAGGATCGACTCCACGGCGATGGTCAGCGAGCGCTCGACCAGGTTGCCCATGGTCACGAGCGAGCGCTTGAGCTCGGCGAGCTCGAGGTCGAAATGGCGGATCTGGTTCATGATGTCCTCGGACGGGTCACGGCGGGAAGGGCGGGGCAGGAAATGGCAGGGCTGCGGCGGCAGGTTAGCCGAAGCGGCCGGTGATGTAATCCTCGGTCTGCTTCTGCTTGGGGTTGGTGAAGATCGACACCGTGGTGTCGTACTCGATGAGCTTGCCCAGGTAGAAGAACGCGGTGCGGTCGGAGCAGCGTCCGGCCTGCTGCATGTTGTGGGTGACGATCACCACCGTGTACTGCTTCTTCAGGTCGAGGATCAGCTCCTCGATCTTGACCGTCGCGAGCGGATCGAGCGCGGAGCACGGCTCGTCCATGAGCAGCACCTCGGGGCGCACCGCGGTGGCGCGGGCGATGCACAGACGCTGCATCTGGCCGCCGGACAGGCCGAGCGCGCTCTTGCCCAAACGATCTTTGACCTCGTCCCACAGCGCCGCTGAACGCAGCGCGGTCTCGCAGGCCTCGTCGAGCACGCGCTTGTCCGTGACCCCGGCCACGCGCAGCCCGTAGACCACGTTCTCGTAGATCGACTTGGGGAAGGGGTTGGACTTCTGGAAGACCATGCCGATGCGCTTGCGCAAGGAGGTCACTTCCAGGTGCGGGTCGTAGATGGTGCGCTTGTTGATGGTGATGTCGCCGGCGTGGCGGATGCCGTCGACCAGGTCGTTCATGCGGTTGAAGTTGCGCAGCAGCGTCGACTTGCCGCAGCCCGACGGGCCGATGAAGGCGGTCACCTGGCGCTCGGGGATGGCCATGGTGATGCCGAACAGCACCTGGTGACTGCCGTAGTAGAAGTCGTAATCAGTGATGTTGATGTAGGCGGGGTTGGGCGCCCCTGGCGCATCAGCCGGGGTGGGCTGCGCGGGCTGCACGCCGGTCGTCGGATGGGGGGTCTGGATGGGGTTGTTCATGAGTGTCGTCATGGTTCAGAACGTCGCGGTGGCGAGTCTCCTGCGCAGCTTGTCGCGCAGCAGGATCGCGCCCAGGTTAAGAGCCACGACCAGGGCGATGAGGAACAGGGTGGTGGCGAAGACCATCGGCTTGGCCGCCTCGGAATCAGGGGACTGGAAGCCAAGGTCGTAGATGTAAAAGCCGAGGTGCATGAACTTCTGGTCGGTGTGCAGCCCGGGAATGAGGTCACCCACCTTCCACGATGCGTCGATGGGCAGGCTGGGGGCGAGCTTGACCACGCCGACCATCATCAGCGGCGCGACCTCGCCGGCGCCGCGCGCCATGGCCAGGATCAGGCCGGTGAGGATGCCGGGCACCGAGGCCGGCAGCACCACGCGCTGGATGGTCTGCCACTTCGACGCGCCGCAGGCCAGGCTGCCCTCCTTGGCCCCGCGCGGCACTGCGGCGATCGCCTCCTCGGTGGCGACGATCACCACCGGCACCGTCATCAGCGCCAGAGTCAGGGCCGCCCACAGGATGCCGCCGGTGCCGTAGGTGAGGTTGCCATCGTAGAATAGGCGGTCGACGCTGCCGCCGACGATGTAGACGAAGAAGCCCAGGCCGAACACCCCGAACACGATCGAGGGCACGCCGGCGAGGTTGTTGACCGCGATCCGCACGGTGCGCACCATCAAGCCCTGGCGGGCGTACTCGCGCAGGTAGATGGCCGCGACCACGCCGAAGGGGGTAACCACGATGCTCATCATCACGGTCATCACCAGAGTGCCGAAGATGGCGGGAAAGATGACACCTTCGGTGTTGGCCTCGCGCGGGTTGTCCCACACGAAGCGCGCCATGCGCGTGGCGAAGACCCCGCAGCGGCCGGCCAGGCCGAGTTGGTTCGGCCACGTCGCACCGAGGACGTCCTTGAACTGGATACGCTTCTCCTCGCCGGTGAACAGGCGGATCACCAGCTGGCTGCCGAGCATGGTCGCGGCCTTCGCCTGGGCCTGGGCGTTGAGCTCGGTGGATTCGCTGCGCAGCCGGGTGATCTCCGCGGCGATCGACGCCAGCTTCGCCTGGTCGGGTTCGCCGCGCTTCTGCAGGCTCCGCAGCCGCGTGTCGAGGTCGCTGAGGCGCTGGGAATTGACCGCGAGCGGCCCGTTCTTGATCGCCAGCACCGCGGCGCGGTTGGCCGCGGCCGCGACGATGAGCTGGTCGAGCCGTGCGTGGAAGCCCGGATCGCTGGCGGGCACGGGCGCCTCGCCCTTGGGTCGCAGCGCCACCGGCAGGCCGATGGCGTTGCCGCCCGTGGTGCGCTCGATGACCAGGGCGTCGTCCGGCTCGCGGCTGGACGTCACCGCCGAGACGTCGACGTAGCGGAAGGGCAGGCCGTAGGCGTCCTTGTTGCCGGTGTAGATCTGGATCTCCTCGCTGGTGACCCCGGCGGCGTTGCCGGCCTTGGCCTTGCGGCTGACCAGTTCGCCGCCCACGGTCACCGACTTGCCGCCATCGACGATGGTGAACTCGCTGATGTGCTTCGGCCAGAACACGCCCAGGCCGTAGCTGGCGACCACCCCGAGCAGCAGCACCACCATGCCCAGGGCGATGGTCAGGCCCATGGCGGTCAGCCACACCAAGCCTTCGCCCTTGATCCGCGGTCTGACCGGGGCTCGTGCCGGCGCAGCGGCGTCCGGTTGGGTCGTGGTCGCTGTCATGTCAGACCGTCTTGTACTTCTCGCGCAGGTGCTGACGAAGCACCTCGGCGAGGGTGTTGATGAGGAAGGTCAGCGTGAAGAGCAGCACCGCGCACAGGAACAGCGTGCGGTAGAGGGTCCCGTCCTTGGGCGCCTCGGGCAGCTCGGTGGCGATGGTCGCCGAGAGCGTGCGCATGCCGTCGAAGATGTTGAAATTCATGACCGGGGTGTTGCCGGTGGCCATGACCATGATCATGGTCTCGCCAATCGCCCGACCGAAGCCGATCATCACGGCCGAGAAGATGCCGGCCGACGCGGTGGGCACCACCACGCGCAGCGCGGTCTGCCAGCGGCTGGCGCCGAGGGCGAGCGAGGCCGAGCGCAGGTTCGCCGGCACGTTGGAGAGCGCGTCCTCGCTGATGGTGAAGATGATCGGAATGACCGCGAAGCCCATCATCACGCCCACCACCAGGCAGTTGTGCGGATCGAAGGTGGCGCCGGTGTGCTCGCGCCACCACTGCGGGAAGTCGCCGACCATGTGCTTACTCAGCGGGTCATAGGCGGTGAAGACCAGGCTTTCGAGCGCGGGGCCGAGGTTCCACGAGACCCAGCCCACAGCCAGCATCAGCGGCATGAAGGCGATGAACTCGTAGCCCGGCTTGATGCGGCTGCGCCAGCGCATCGGCAGGCGCGCCCACCACCAGCCGAAGAGCATGGCGGTGGCCGGTACGCAGATGCCCGCCATCAACAGCGACGGCACCCGGTGCTCGAGCAGTTGTGCCAACCACAGCGCAGCGAGGAAGCCGAGCACCACCGAGGGCATCGCGGCCATCACCTCGACGGTCGGCTTGACCAGCGACTTGAAGCGCGGGTGCATGAACTCGGCGGTGTAGATCGCGCCGAGCAGCGCCAGCGGCAGGGCGAAGAGCATCGCGTAGAAGGTGCCCTTGAAGGTGCCGATGAGCAGCGGCACCAGCGACATCTTCGGCTCGTTGTCGTCGGAGCCGCCCGAGGACTGCCAGGAATACGCCGGTTGGCTGGCGCCCTCGTACCAGACCTTGCCGAACAGCGAGGCCCAGCCCGACTCCGGATGCTGGTCGTCGAGCGCGAACACGTGCACCTGCTGGTCCGATCCGAGCAGAGCGAAGGCAGTGTACTTGCTGCTCAGCGCCACCGCGTCGACCAGGAAGGGCTGCAGCTCCTCCCAGCGTACGGCGGCCGAGGTCAGGTAACGCAGCGAGGCGGTGTTGCCGGCGCCGACCAGGAAGGCCTTGTTGCGCGTGCTCGCAGCGTAGGCACCGATTCCGCCCGGCAGGTCGGTGAACTCCTTGGTCTGCCCGAACAGCCGGGTGTCGCTGCCGTCTTTCAGGAACAGGCTGAAGGCGCGGCACATCCCAGTGGGATTGGAAATCGCCAGGGAGACGTCGCCGAGCACGAAGTCCAGCGAGGCGATGCGCGCGTCGGCGCTGTTCTCGAACGGAGTGAAGGCTTGGCGCAGGACCAGATCGCCATCGCCGCTCAGCACGAAGTAGGCGACCCGCCCCTCGCTGGTCGACACCAGCAGGCTCTCGCCGCGACTGTCGACCAGCAGCCGTTCCGGCGTGCCAGTGATGAGCGCGGTGAGGTCAAAGCGCTTGCCCAGGGTGGCCGTCGCCGCGCCGTCCTCCTGGGTGAAGCTGGCGGCCAGGACCTGGCGCCTGCCGTCCTGCACGCGCAGCACGGCGGCCAGACGGCGCTCGCCGCTTTCGCCATAGCCTACCGCTAGCGTCCTGCCGGCGGCGACCGGGGCGCCCGCTGCCGCCTCAGGCGCGACGGCCAACAGCGTCGGTGGGGCGATGGTCGCGGTGACACCGGTCTGGGCATCGTTGCTGTAGGCGATGGTGGCGAGCGCCAGCGTCCCGTCGTCGAGACCGAGCATCAGGCGGTGGTTCAGGGCGTCATACCGTCCGGCACCCGCCTGCCGGCCGGCAGGCAGGGCGAGGGGCAGCTGCGCTGCCGGACGTTTCCTGGTTGTATCGAGCAGCACCACCGCGCCGGCGCGCGTCGCCACGAAGGGTAGGGCACCCCATTCGTCGATGCCCATGGCGACGACCTGATCGGCACCGGTGCCTACCGGAAGCGGCAATGCCGGGCCCGGGGTCACGCTGGCCGAGCCGAACAGCGGGATGCACTTGCTGAGGATGAACAGGAAGATGGTGAACACCGCGATGATCACCGAGATGCCGCCGCAGCGGATGAACCAAGTCATGACCCGATCGACGGCCAGGGTCGCGAACGGCGTGGCGAAGCGCTGCTGATCGAGCTCGGTCTGGATCTGGGTCACGTCCGTCTCGCAGATATCGGGAGAGGTGCGGTGGTCATAGCGCGCTGCGTCGTGCGGCGGACGCCGCAGGGTCCTGGCCGTGGCCGGCCATGGCCCTGCGGCATGCGCCGGACCGGCCGGGAGATCCCGGCCGGCCGTCGCTGCCGCGCCTACTTGATGGCGGCGCTGGTTGACTCGATGACCGCCGAAGGCAACGGGAAGTAGCCGTCCTTGACGACGATCTCCTGGCCCTGCTTGGCGAGCACGAACTTGATGAATTCCCCGACCAGCGGATCAAGGGGCTGGCCCGGCTTCTTGTTGACGTACACATAGAGGTAACGCGAGAGCGGGTACTTGCCGTTCAGGCAGTTCTCGTAGGTGGGCTCGATGAAGTCGCCGCTCTTGTCGGCGAGCGGCAGGGCGTGCACGCTGGAGGTGACGTACCCGATGCCCGAGTAGCCGATCGCGGCGATGTCGCTGGCGACGCCCTGGACGACCGCCGAGGAACCCGGCTGCTCCTTGACCGTCGACTTGTAGTCGCCCTTGCTCAAGGCGTGCTCCTTGAAGTAACCGTAGGTGCCCGAGGCGCTGTTGCGTCCGAACAGGGAAACCGGCTTGCCTGCCCAGTCGGCGAGGCCGAGGTCGCCCCAGGTCGCGGCGTTCTTGCCGCCGCGCTTCAGGGTGCTCGAGAAGATGCTGTCGATCTGGGTCAGGGTCAGGCCCTTGATCGGGTTGTCCTTGTGCACGAACACCGCGAGCGCGTCGATGGCGACCTTGATCTCGGTGGGCTTGTAACCGAACTTCTTCTCGAAGGCGTCGATCTCGGTCGGCTTCATCTGGCGGCTCATCGGGCCGAGCTGGGCGGTGCCCTCGATCAGCGCGGGCGGCGCGGTGGTCGAGCCCTTGCCCTCGATCTGGATGACGACGTTCGGGTAGAGGCCCTGGAAGGTCTCGGCCCAGTAGGTCATCACGTTGTTGAGCGTGTCCGAGCCGATCGAGTTGAGGTTGCCGGCGATGCCGGGCACGGTCTGGTAAGCCGCGATCTTCTCATCGACGACCACCTCGGCGCGCAGCGCGGTCAGGCCGCTGGCCAGGCACAGCGCGGCGGTGGCCACGGTGCGGAGGGGGATGGTGAACTGGGTGAGCAATGCGCGCATTGCAGGCTCCGGGGGTGGGTTTGATGCCCGGCAGCGTGCGTGCGATTGTGAAGATTGGTTGAAGATCGGGTCAGAGAGTCCGGAAGTCCGGGAGTCCGGAAGTCCGGGAGTCGGAGACATCCAAACCATTGATATCGGCGTATTTACCTGCGGTTTTCAGGTACGCAGGGAAAGCAGGCAGTCGACGCGTCACGAGACTTCCGGACTCCCGGATTTCCGGACTCCCGGACCCGTCACCGGTTTGCGTCCGATGAAGCGGTAGTACGGCGCAGTGATCCCGGGCAGGTAGGGCACGCTGCCGCGGCACTCGCTGAGCGCGACCGGCAGGGTGCGCGTCAGCAGATAGGGCAGGTGGTCGGGGCTGGGGAAGACGCCGTCATGGGCGAACCACCACGGCCAGAAGTGGCGGGTGAGGCCGCCCTGCGGCTGGCACTGCGGCGGCGGGTCGCGTCGCGCCACGTAGAAGTCTACCACCCCGAGCAGGCCGCCCGGCTTGAGCATGGCCAGGGCATTGTCGACGGCCAGGAACCAGTCGGGGATCATGCTCAGCGAGTACGACAGGTAGACACAGTCGACCAGTTTCGGCGGCTTGAACAGCGCTGCGTCCGCCTCGACGCAGCGCACGTTCTCCCAGCCCTGGCGGGCGCAGCGCGCGCGCGCCTCGGCGAGCAGCGATGGGCAGAGGTCGACGATGGTCACCTCCGCGAAGGTGGCCAGGCGTGGCCCGAAGTACTCCAGGTTGCGGCCGGTGCCGCAACCCATCTCCACCACCGTGCCGCCCGTCGGAACCACCAGCGAGGTCAGCAGCTCCTGCCGGCCGTGCAGCAGTTTCTCGCGGAAGCGGTCGTAATCCCGCGCCTGCGGGCGGTAGAAGCCCTCAAGGCGGTCCTGCAGGCGCTCTGCGCGCGGTTGGCCGCGCAGCATGCGCGAGAGCACGGTGAGATCGCTCAGCATACTGAGTCCTTTCAGGGTGGTGGATTGGCCGCCCGCGCGGGGATGGCGGAAGCAGAAGTGGACATCGGGGGCCCAAGGACCGGAGGCTTGTCGAGGGTCTCTCCGGCTTTCAGCGCGCCCAGGTTCCGGGCTCCGGTCCCCGCATCTCAGCGCGGCAGGATGTCGGCGATGTGGAAGCTGGCGTAGGTGCCGACGCGGTCCTGACGGTGCAGGCGCTCGGCAAGTGGTCGATCGAAGGCCAGGTGATCCATCAGCCGGTGGTTGGGTCCGGCGCTGGTCAACGTCACCGCATCGAGGAAGCGCGGCTCGGGCGCGGCGCTGCGGAAGATCGCGCGCGCGCCGGGCGCCGCGCGGTCCAGGATCGCTGTCCACTCCTCGGCCAGGGCTTCCGGGTGGTACCAGCTCATCCAGTCCATGTGGTCGAGCAGCACGAGCTTGTCGATGCGCTCGCGGCTGGCGCGCAGGAAGCCGGTGATGGTCGTGGTGTGCGGCGCGATGCAGTCGGCCAGGCCGCCCTTGAGCGCGGCAAAATTCGCCGGCTTGAGGTACTCCGGACAGCACTCGCGCGTGTAGGCGCCGCGCAGGTAGAGGGTCCAGAAGTAGTTCGACCAGATCGGCAGTTGGCGGAAGACGTAGTCGATCGAGGTGCGGATGAAGCCGGCGATGCCGTGCTGGTGGCTATCCTGCACCTCGCGCGCCTGGGGATAGGGTACGCCGAGCAGACTCATGGTGGTGCGCCGCGATACCGCCCAGTTCATCGGCCGGTTCCACAACTGTGGTACCACCTCGCGGTCGTAAATCTCCTGCTGCTCGGGCAGCGAGCGCGCCAGCAGCAGGCGGTCGACGCTGGTGCGCAGGCGCGGGTGGTGCTCGACCAAGGCCCCAGCCACGCGCGCCACCAGCCCGGACAACCCGAAGAAGTAGAAGCTGCGCCGCCAGCCGGAGCCGGCGAACCAGTGGATTCGGCGATCCCAATAACTGACCGCGAACGGCGACAGGTCGGCGCGCAGCACGTCGTGGTACATCTGCTCGAAGCGCCCGCTGCGCCCGTGGCCGAACAGGGCGAAGAAATCGTCGAAGTCGAGGCGGCGGATGCCCGCCAGCTTGAGCTCGAGCAGCGCAGTCTGGCGCGGGTTGGCGTCGACCGCATGGATGCGCCGCGGTCCGGCCAGGGCGTAGTCGAGGACGTTGCAGCCCGCGCTGGTGATCACCAGCATGGTGTCGGTAGTCGCGATGTTCAGCGCCGCGCGGTCGAGCGCGGGATCTTCCCAACAGGTGTTGTAGACCAGCGAGCGTCCGTACATGACGTTGAACACGCGGTTGTGCAGGCGCTCGGCGGGGGTGGGTTGGCGCTTCACTATCGGCCCTCGGATGTGGTCCGTGCACGGTGCACGGTGGGCGGAAGGCGGGCCGGTGCAGCCTCGATGCTTCCACATGCCGACGTTGCCGGTGGCGGTCAGGGACGTGTGAAGGCGCCAATAATTTTCTTGGTGGCAGAGCGCGGATGGATCGTGCATTACATAGCCGAACCGGTGCCAGTGCGGAGATCGTCCAGGAACTCGGAAGTGCACAAATTCTCACATGCTGAAACCGGCGCGAAGCACCGGTTTCAGCCATCAGCCATCAGCCATCAGCCATCAGCCATCAGCCATCAGCCATCAGCCATCAGCCATCAG
>JBBQSO010000083.1:0-23454 GCA_038213805.1 Planctomycetota bacterium
AGCGCCGCGCCGGGATCACCCGGCACCGGCCGCCACTCCGGCACGTGGCTGGCGGCGCGCGCGTGCAGCTCGGCGACAAGGTCATCGAAGCGGCGGTCATCGAGGCTGGGGATCGGCAGGGGCATGGCGGAGTCCGTACCGGGGCGTCAGGGTGCGAGGTCGAGGGTCAGATCGAGAGAGCCGACGCTGGCGTCGGCGAGCAGGCGGTAGCGCACCGCCACGCCGACGGTGGCCGGCGCGTCGGGCACCGCGCTGACCACCACGTCGTCGATGGCGATGCGCGGCTCGCCACGCGCCAGGGCGCGGCGCACCTCGCCGGCGAGCAGCCCGCGCGTGGTCTCGTTGTTGGGCTGGTGGACGAAGCGCGTGATGCCGGCGCCGATCTCCGGGCGCATCAGGCGCTCGCCCGGACGGGTCAGCAGCAGGTTGAGCAGCGCCGCGCGGATCGACGCGTCGCCGCTGGTCCAGGCGAGCGCCCCCGTGTCGTCCGGCCCGGCGAGCGGCCAGCCTCTGGTGGGATCGGCGGCGCTCATGGCTTGCGCAGGCAGAACGACGGCAGTTTGAGGAACACCCACGGCAGCCAGAAGAAGATGATGTTGAGCAGGCCGATGATGATGCTCAGCACGATCATCGCGCAGATGGTGATCGCGGGCAGGCTAAAGCTGAAGCTCCAGCACAGGCCCAGCCCGGCTCCGCCCTGCTTGGAGACCTTGAGCCCGTCGGAAGAGACCGAGAGCAGCTTCTCCGCAAGGTCCTTGGGCGCGAGGAAGTGTGCGCCAAACAAGCCGCGCTTGAGGTCCTTGAGCGACGGCAGCGCGACCACACGCGGTCGCCCAGCCTCGGGATCGTAGGGTGACGCGACGCGGAACGGCGCGCTCGGTCGCCCCCACGCGACGTGGGTGCACGCCGCTCCTGCCCAGCGCACGAACGGCACCACGACGAAGCGCTCGTCGTCAGCGTGGCTGAAGCGCGGCAGCGGCGCGCCCCCGATGGTGGCGTCGATGGCGGACAGGTCGCGCACCAACAGCGCGCCGCGCAGCGCCGCGGCCTGGGCCTCGCCCACCGTGAGGGTCCAGTCGCGGATGCCGCCGCCGAGCTCCAGCCCCGGCAACACGCCAGGCGTGGCTTGGCCGAGCAGCACGTCCTGGCGGCCGAGCAGATCGTGCAACGCGCTTGCGCCGTCGCTGGCGAGCGGTGCGAGCTGGGCGCGCAGCCAATCCAGGACGCTCAGGACGCTGGTCTGGAGCATCGGGCGCAGCCACTCGTCCAGTCCGATCAGGTGGGTGGATACCAGCTGCCAGTCGGCGAGCGCGGACTCCAGTCCCGCGTTATCGCCGCCGGGGATGATCCCGACGCGGTGGCGATGCACGAGATCGGCGATCAGCTTGAAGAAATCCAGGGTCGGCACGCCGCTGGCGATCAGCGCACCGTCACCCTCAGCCCAGGTGCGCGCCGGCGTGCCGAACGGCCAGGCGCGGCTGCCGGACAGCTGCTGGCTGAGCCCGGCGAGCTGGTCCGCCGGGATGCTGCCGCCCGCACCGGGCCGCAGCACCGGCTTGGCCGCGCCCCCACCCACCGGCAGGTAGCCTGAAAGGATGGTGTGGGTGCGGCCGGCGGTCTCGGCGACCACCTGCGCCAGCAGCGGATGGGTCTGCTCGCCGGTGTAGGGTGGCGCGGGGGATGGCGGCACGCCGGTCGCGCGACGGTCGTGGTCGGGATCGAGATCGCCCCCCTCGCTCGGCTGCCAGCCCAGCGCCGCGCCCCGCACCGTCAGCCACTGGCTGGTCGTGCCATCGCGCTCGCAGCGCCGCACCACGAAGCCGGCCGAGCGGATGCGCTTCGGATCGAGCGCCGGCCGACCCGCGATGCCGCACACCGCCGCAACGCTGACCAGATAAAATGTACCGCTGATGGGATGGCGCAGGCAGGTCGCGGCGATGCCCGCGAAGCGGTCCTCATGCTGCCAGGCGAAGTGCGCTCCGGGAGCAAGGTGACCCGTCGCGAATGCCTGGAGGTCGGCGTTGAAGGCGTCGACGAAGCCCGCATCGAGATAACGGTGCAGCGCGACCGCGGCGCTGCCGTCCTGGTAGAACGGCGCCTGCAGTTCCGCCGCGTGGCTGTGCGTGGCGCCGCGCGGCGCCGGCGTCAGCACCCGTGCGTCGGCCGCTGCCATCATGCGCCGGCTGACCGGCCGACCCGGACGCGTGGTATGCGGGATCACCAGATGTTCCCGGCGCCGGGCGTGTACGATGACGAGATCACCGCATCGGCCATCAACGTGGTGCATTTCACCACGCCCGAGCAGTTCACCATCCCGGCGTCAATGGTGACCTGTCCGGCGCTGATCTTGACCTGCCCGGCCGTGACCTCGACGGAGGCGGAGGCCTGGACCTCGACCTTGGAGCTGGTCACCGTCACGGTGGTGCCCTGGACGTCGATCTTCACCATGCCGCCGCTGCCGTCGGTGACCTGCACCTGATTGCCCTGCGGCGTGGTGATCTTCAGCTGCGGACCGTCATCGTCGTCAAACAGCATGACCGTGCCCTTGGGCGTGGTGATGCAGTAGCGTGACTGCACCGGCGACTGGTCGCCGCCGGTCTTGGCCTTGCCCGTCCACAGCGCCCCCATCACCACCGGGAACTCCGGCGAGACGAAGCCCACCACCACCACCTCGTCCTTGCGCGGCAGCAGCTGCACGCCGTAGTCCGCGCCCGCGGAATGCGTGGCGCACGGCGCCCACAAGGTGATGCCGAGCGCCGGCACCTCGACCTGGACACGCCCGCGGTTCTCGCTGTCGGCGTTGTCGCGCACCAGGCCGACATGCAGGCCGGCGAAGGGGCTGGGTGGGGGCGCGGTCATGGCGTCCAGTCCGGGCGGGCCACGGCCAGCCAGCATTCGTAGCCGTGGTCGCGGTCGAAGCGGTGCACCGCCGCGACCACGCCGTAGGTGCCGGCCAGGCGCGGGCTGACGCCATCGAGGCGCACGCTCGCGCCCGGCGCCAGGCGCGGGTCGCCCTCGCACACCACGTCGCCGCGCAGGAAGGCGCCGGCCTGGCGCGCCAGTCCGCCGCGTGCGAGATCGCGCGCATGGCCGCTGGACAGCCCGACCGGCCAGGGCAGGCGGGCGCTCGCGCCCCAGCCGAGATCCTGCAGGTGGTCCGCCGCGCTGCGCCCGGCGGGCGCGGGCTGGAGCTGGTCGCAGTTCTCCTCGACGGCCTCGCCGCCGGGCAGGTTGTAGCCGGCGACGGTGACGTCGCGCTGCTGCCGTGCGAGATCGGCGGTGATGCGCACACGGTGACCGTTGTCGCGCGCGTCGATCACCACCGGCGTGTCCGCCTCGGCCGGCTTGGCGCGCAGGGTCGTGCCGCCAACCAGGCGCAGTGGGATGCCGAAGGGCCGCACCAGGCGGCGCAGCAGGGCGAGATCGCTTTCGTCGAGCTGGTGCACCGTCAGCGCCGCGCTTGAGACCTGGACGTCGGCCTGCAGCCCGCCCGCCTGCGCGACGCTGCTGATGATGTCGTCGATGCTGGTCTCGGTGAAGACCTTGCTGCGCTGGTTGCGCGCCAAGCGGTGCAGCTTGTCCTCGGCCAGCAGCACCAGCTTGGGCGCGCCCTCGCCGTAGCGTTCCTCGATGGCGGTGACCTCGCCCCGGAACACCGTCACCGGCGTGGCGCCGAAGGCGACCTCGAGCGCGTCGCCCAGGGCGATGTCGAGCAAGGCGTAGGTGGAATCGCCGCCATCGCCGCTGCCCCAGTTGGCGAACTCGAGCTCGACGTGGTCGAGTCCTTCCGCGGGCTGGGTGATGGTCGCGGCGAGCAGCGCCGCGGTGAGACGCTGCTCCGCCTGGCCCTGACGCTTCAGGGTCGGCGCGGTCGCCACCAGGGCCTGGTCGGCGGGCATCAGTCCACCACCAGCCGCTCGCGGCGATCGCGGGCGCGCCATTCGTGAGCGAGGCGCACGCAAAACGACTCGGGTTCGCCGCCACCCGCGGGTGGCGCGTTCGCCGCGGTGGTCTCGGCCGCGTCGGCCTCGACCTCGATCTGGATGTCCTGGATGTGCACGGGCATGGCTGGTCCTGTCAGATTCCGAATGAGACGCCGATGGCGATCCCTGCGCCCGCTGACGGCGGCGCGAAGGCACCAGGGATAGCGGTGCCGAGCGACGCCGAGGCGCCGACGCTGAAGCCGCCCGCTGAGACCTCGAGGCCGACATGGGCCACGCTCACGCCGAAGCCGCCGGGCGCGCGCGGGTTCTCGATGCCGCTCGCCAGCGCGCTGTCGCGCCAGTCCCGGGCCGAGGCGCGCGCGCGCTCCACCGACTTGGCGACCGGCTCGTCGGGTGCGCCAACGAAGGTCGGCGGCTGGCGCTGCGACGGCGGCGTGGCCGGCTTGGCGAAGGCGAACTGGTACTGGTCCTCCTTGATCGAGAGCGCCACCGTCGAGCGCAGGGGCACGCCCTCCGGCGAGAAGAAGTCGAGAGTCTCCTGGTACGAGGCGATGATGCCGTCGAACGCGAACGTGCCCCACTGGAAGCACAACCGCTTCGGAGTCTTCTCGTCCTTGCCCGCCTTCATGAAGGTGTCGGCGATCCTGGCGGTGCGCTTGCGCACGTCCTCGACCGCGCCCTCCTGCTCGGGCAGCGAGGTGTCGAAGATGAGCTCGACCGCGAGCGTCGAGGCGCGCTTCTCGATGTGCTGCGCAGCCGTGCTCTTCTTCTTCGATCCGGCGTCGGCCTTGATCTCGTTCTCGAGGCCGACCTTGAGCGTGGTCGGATTGAACTGCACGGTGATGCTGCTGCCGGTGTCGAGGTCGAGCGAGCCGTCCTGGTACGGGACCAGACGCGCCTTGACCAGATCGGGTGCGGTGGCGTCAGCCATGGTCAGGCTCCCTGCGCCGCGGCGCTGCGCGCGCCGCGCGCCAGGGTCAGGCCCTCGTGGGCGAGGTGCAGCTCCTCGACCGCCACCTGGGCGGCGGTGGCGTTCAGGTCGGCGCCCTTGAACTTGACCGGCAGGCAGCGGGTCAGGTTCCAGGTCAGCAGCACCTGCGCCTCGGGCGTGGTCAGTGCATCCATGACCTCGATACGGCCATCGAGACGGCTGCCGAAATTGGCCAGGCGCGCCACCGTATCGAACCACGTCCAGGCGTCGTTCAGTTCGGTCACGCCACGCTTCAGCACCACCGTCGCAAACGTCACCGGCCCTGCGCGCATGACCTCGCCCCAGGCGCGGCCGCCCTCGGCGATCTTCTTCGGTGCCATCGTCGCCTCCAGGCCGGTGACCTCGCTGAAGGCGCCGCCGCACAGCGTGGTGCCGCCCTGGATGAGGCTGACGCGGAAGCGGAAGGGGATGAAGAGCGTGGATTCAGCGGCCATTGCGCTGCTCCAGGGCGAAGCGGCCGTCGCGGCCGATCAAGGCCAGGCGCACGAGATCGATGGGCAGGGCAGGACGCAGTTCGAGCTCGATGATAAGCTGACCGTCGCCGGCCGGGATGACCTGCACGCGGAAGGCCGGCGCGTCCGGGCCGCCGCTGGTCAGCGCACCGCGCTGCAGCAGGCGCTCGAGCTCCTCCTCGACCACCAGGCCCACCGCCGGATCGCGCGGATCGGCGGTGAAGACCAGGCGTTCGCCGAGGCGCTCCAAGCGCCGGCGCAGCCAGCCGAGGAAACGTGCGACCTCAGAGGAGTACGCCAGCTCCGCGCTCGGCGAGCGCTCATCATCCAGCTCCAACCGCCCACCGGTCACCACCAGCACGCCGACGTGGTCGCCCTCGCGCAGCTCGGCGGCGGCGAGCACGTCGACGACTGGGAAGGGTCGCGCCAGGGTGGGCAGGGCGATGCCGGCGATCGAACGCCACGGCCCGAGCGCGCGCGCGCTGGCCGCGATCATCCCGGCGAGCAGCCCCGCGGAACTGACCAGGGCGCCCGCGGGATCGCGCAGGTAGGGCCACAACGGCTGCAGCACGCGCGCGGCGCGTGCGTCGGCGGCGAGCTGCGCGAGCGCGGCGCGCCCGACCGCGTCGAGGCCGGGCATGCCGCCATCGGCACCGGGCAGCGTCGCACCGGCAGCCGAGCGTTTGCGCGAGGCCAACGGCAGCGTGTAGAGCCACTGCACATCGGGACGGAACACGGCGAGGAAGCCGGCGATGCCGCGCAGCGCCGCGGCGGCTCCCGGTCCCGGCAGCGGCGGCATTGCCGAAGCGGCGCGCGCGAGCGGCGCGGGGGCGCCGCGGCACGGCAGGAACTCCGGCGCGGGCGGGGGCGGATCGTCGACATAGGGATCGGCGAGATCCGCCGGGATCAGTAGGCGTTCAAGATCGGGCGTGGCAAAGAGGCCGGCCTCCGGGATGACGACCAGCAGCTCGACGCCGCGCAGGCGCTCCGGCTCGCTCAACCGGCCTTGCACCACCGCCGGATCCGCAGGCAGGAAGCCTTCCGTGCCTGCGTCCTCGCCGACCGCGATCACCCAGCACTGCTCGCCACCGGCCTGGAAGAAGTCGGCCACTGCGCGCGCCAGCCACGAGCCCGCACCGCACAGCGGCCGACCGTCCAACGGCGCCGCGCTGGCCGCCTGCGGAAACGCCGCGGTGAAGGCGGCGAGGCTGGTGAAGGCCAGTGGCAGATGCGTGAGGTCACCGTCACCGGCGAGCCGCGCGGCGAGCGCCTCGTCGGCCACCGGCAGCGCCGCCTCGCCACCCATCAGCCGGCGCAGCAACGCGGCGAACGCGGTGAAGCCGGCCGCGCCAAGGGCGTCGACAGCGGCTGCACCCAGTGCGCCCGCCACCTGCGGCCCCGGGCAGTGCCCGACGAAGGCCGCCTCGAGCGCGGGCGCACTGCGCCGCACCGGGACGGGCGCAAGGTCGACGCGACGGTTGGCGAGAAGGATCACGGTGGGCTCCCGCTGCAGCCGCTCAGGCCTGCTCGACGGCTTCGACGGACAGCACCAGTTCCTCCATCGCCACGTCGCCACCACCCTTGGCGGTCAGCGTCGGGCCCGTCCACTTGATCGGCATGGCGCGGCGCAGCGTCCACGACACCACGGTGGCGTCGCGCTTCTCGTTGCGCAGCTTGATCACGACGTCGCGCTTGGCGTTGGCGAGGTCGCCGGTGCGCAGCGTGTCGATCCATTCGTAGAGATTTTGCGCGCCGATCACTCCGCGCTTGAGGGTCACGTCGCCGGTCTTGAAGACCCCGGGGATCTTGCGCACGTGGTTGACGTTGTCGTTGCCGTTGCGGTACTCGGCGACGGTGACCTCGGTATTGAGTCCCGAGACCTCGCTGAAGCCGGCCTGGAAGTCGCTGCCGGACGGGCCGTCGCCGAGTTCGACGAGGAAGTTGAACGATGAGTACGGGGTGTCGCGCAGGGTGGGCATGGGGAACTCCTGAAGATGACTGGGTTATGAAGGATGGGATGTGTGCGCCGCGAGTCTCGAGTCGTGAGCCTTCGCAGCTCGCGACTCGCGACTCGCAAATCACGCATCGGCGGTGTACTGCCCGATGCGGAAGACCACGAACTCCGCCGGCGTGAGCGGCGCCACGCCGACCAGGCAGACCAGGCGACCGTTGTCGATGTCGTTCTGGGTCATGGTGGTGCGGTCGCAGCGCACGAAGTAGGCCGACTTGGGGTCAGCTCCAAGCAGGTGACCATTGCGCCACTCGCTGAACAGGAAGCCGTCGACGGCGGCGGCGACGTTGGCCCACAGGCCTTCGCCATTGGGCTCGAAAACCGCCCACTGCGTGCTCTTGTCGATCGACCGCTCAAGGAACAGGAAGTAGCGCCGCACGTTGAGGTACTTCCACTCGGGATCGCCCGACAGGGTGCGCGCGCCCCACACCAGCCGGCCGCGCCCGGGGAAGCTGCGCAGGCAGTTGATGCCGTCGGGGTTGAGCAGTTCCTGCTGGAAGCGGTTGACCTCGACCTCGAAACCGAGCGCGCCGAAGACCACATCGTTGGCCGGCGCCTTGTGCACGCCACGCTGCACGTCGGTGCGCGCGTAGAGCCCGGCGATGAAGCCGGACGGCGGCACGGTGATCTCCTCGCGCACGCCACTGGGATCGGCGATGCGCACCCACGGGTAGTAGAGGGCGAGCCGCGAGTCGCTGAAGTTCGAACGCCACGCCCGCACGTCGCCGATGGTCTGGCCGTGGCGGCTGTCGACGATGCCGACGCGGTAGCGCATCTTGTTGACGTGCTTCTGCACCTCGAGCACCACGCCCTGGTGGCCGACCAGGTCGAGCATCGCCGCCGCCGGGGTGAGCACGATCGCGATATCCTCGATGCTCTCAAAGGCGGTCAGGCCGGTGTCGCCCTTGGCCGAGTCGCTTTCGCCGGCGTAGTCGACGGGTACCGCCGGCGCACCGTCGGTGCCGCCGCTCAGGGCGATCAGGTAGCGCGGCCCGGCGACCGGGTCGATGGCGGTGGTCAGGGCCGGCGCGTCGAACAGCGTGCGCAGCGCCTCCAGCACCTGCGCGGTGGTCGGCGCCGCGAGATCGGCGCGCCGGACCAGTGCCGCGAGCGGGCTGGTCAGCGCGGCAGCGTGGCTGCCCGGGTGTTCCAGCAGGCGCGCCGCGAGCGCGTCGTCAGCGCCCGGATCGAGGGTGAGATTGGCGTAGGTCCACACCACCTCGCCGTCACGGTCGTCGACGTCGACCGCCGTGCCGGTGCCCAGGCGCCGGCGCACGTCCAGATCGAAGCTGCGTTGCACCACCAGCGAGCCCACCTGCGCGCGCGCCGCAGCCAGCGCCGCGAGCGGCAGGGTGAGGTCGGCCGGCAGCAGCGGATTGAGCGCCTTGGGCACGGTCAGCACACTGCCCAAGGCATCGATCGTGCCGACCAGGCGGGTGAGACCACCGAGATCGCCGAGCACCGCGGTCAACCCCTGTGGCGCACCGCTCCCGGACAGGCGCAGTTCGGCCGGAGTCCCGTCGGTCAGCGCGCCACTGGTCGGCGGCTTGGCGTAGCCGCGGATGAAGCGGACCCCTGCGGGCAGGTTCGCCGCCGCGATGGTGGTGTTGGCGGCGAGGGCAACCGGCGCACCGGTATCGACGCGCGTCACCGCGACCCGCGCGGCATCGGGCGTATAGGTGGCCGCATCGGTGCGCACCGCGACCATCTGCAGGTTGAGCATATCGGTAGCCACCACACCGTTCGGCAGCGCGGACAGCGCAGACGCCGGCGCGATGCCGCTGATCAGCGTGGTGTCGCCGATCTTCGGAGTGACGCTCTCGAAGCGCGCCAGGTTCTCGCTGTCGCGCCACACCAGCTCAAGCAGGTAGTTCCCGGCGCGCCCCGGGAAGCGCGCGCGGAAGGTCACGGTGGCGCCACCGGCGCCGGTGCCGCTGCGCGCTGCCAGGGCCGCGCTGGCGCCGGTGCCGTCGGCCGCGGCCTGGTTCACGCCGGCGAGGACGCGCGAGACGAACAGCTGCTTGCCACCATTATCAAAAAAGGCGCGCGCGGCGATCGCGGTCTGGTTGGCGACCGGGCCGTCGCCGAAGTCAAGATCGGCGGCGTCGCCGTAGGTACGCTCGAACTCGGTGACGCTGGTCATCGGCTCGGGCGTGCCGCGCAGCGGGCCGGTGCGCGTCGTTCCGACGATGCCGGCGACGCTGGTGCCGACGCCTTCGATGGACTTGGCGCGGAAACTGGTCTCCTCGACGAAGACACCGGGGGCTAGGTATTCGGGCATGGATCCTCCGTGGACGCGGCGTTCAGGGTTGCTGGACGAGCAGGGTGGTGATGAGGGCGGTGTCGAGGCGCTGGCGGCGCCCCGGCGCGAAAGTGAATGGCAGGGTGCCGAGCCAGTGCACA
Organism: Planctomycetota bacterium; assembly: GCA_038213805.1. GTDB lineage: Bacteria > Planctomycetota > UBA11346 > UBA11346 > UBA11346 > BOG-1363. The sequence continues at coordinate 9,802 of JBBQSO010000083.1, forward strand.
GCGCCGCCCGGCTGGCGACCGACCGGATCGCCGAGCATGCGCGCAGGCAGCGCATCGGGGTCAGGCGGCGCCGGTGGCGACCCACCAGACGGCTGCGCGCGTACGCTCAGGCGCGCCGCGTAGCCGGCCAGGCCGGACGGCGTGGGCGGGATGCGCCCCGGCGCGATGACCAGGTCGCCGTGCGCGTCAGCCATGGCGCGGAAGGTGCGCGTCAACCCGGGCGCGAGGTCGATATCAAGCTGCGCCAGCGCGTAGGCCGCGGGCGTCAAGGCCAGGCCCTGATCGTCGCCGAACCACAGACGGGCGCTGAACGTACCGGCGGTGCCCCCCGGGGTCGCGGCCGGCGCGGGCCACACCGGCAGGGTGGTGAGCGCGCCGCGCATCAGGGTGCGCGCAAAGCGCCGCGGCAACCAACGCCCAGCGGGGTCGGCGATGATCCCGGCGATGATCAGCTGCGGCCGCGCGGGCAGTGCGCGCAGGCCATCGTCGGCCGCGCCCATGACGCTCACCTGGTCGCCGCAATCGATCGGCGCGTCGGCGGCGCGCGCCACGATGGCCAACGTCCCCGCCGGCGCCGCCAGGTCGATGAGGTCGGCGCCGTCCCGGGCGTGCGGCAGGAAGGTGGTCGACGGCGCGCTCGACAGGAAGGCCAGCCGCCCCGCGCCGATCTGCACGCGCAGTCCACGCGGCACCGCGTCGAGCGCCAGGGTGAAGGCGCCGTCGGCGCGCAGCACCGGCGAGTCCGCAGCGGCACTGCCATCGACCAGGTCGAGGGCGCCCCACGCGTGCAGCACCTGGGTGGACAGGACTTGGCTCATCGCGCCGCCACCGGAAAGACCCGCGTGCGCGCCAACCCGCCACCGTCGTCGCGGTCCATGACCACGCGCGCGGTGCGCACCACCCAACAGGTGGTGAGCGTGTACTTCACCGGCAGCGCATCCCAGATGCGCATCAGGTCCTCGGTCGGTATCTCCTCCGGCGCGATCTGCACCTCCTCGTCATCGCCCCAGTCCGGATCGCTGGCGCCGACCAGGCTGCCGTCGAGCACCGGCGTGGTCGCGAGCTGCTGCATGGCCCAGGTATGCAGGCCGATCTCCGCGCCGACGCTGTTGCCCCACGACATCATCATCAGGTGCAGATTGAGCGGCAATACCGGGCGCGCGGCCTGCAAACTGCCGGGCGGCGGCCGCTGCGAGGCGTTGCGGCAGGTGGGATCGACCGAAATGCGGTGCAACCACAGCCCGAGCAGCGAGCCGGTGCCCGGATCCTTGATCGCCTTGAGGTCGGCGCTGGACAGCAGCTGCACCGCGCCCATCACCGGCGAAGCGAGGCCAAGCTCCGCCGGCAGGCGCGCCTTGAGCAGGCTCTCGATCGCGAGCAGAAGGCCGGGAACGCTGCGGTAACTGCCCAAGCCGACCTCCTTCCCCCGCCGTCTGGGCGTGCATGGGCCAGGTGTCGTCGCGATGGCATCCTGCCGTGCGAGCGCCGTCCTTGGCCTGCGCCGCCCGCAGATGCGCACTGCACTTGGTGGCGCAGTACGCCCCCCGCGAGGCGAGCGACAAGAATACACCGGTGCGGAGGCGGAACCGGAAGCGGCACCGATGTCTTCCCGGTGCGCGTCCCCGGGCGGGGCCGCGGCGGCCGGAACGAGACTCACCGTGCGCCGTACGGTTCAGCAACGAGGAAGGTCGCGCGAAGGAATCGTTTCGCCGGCTAAGCAGCGCCTCGCGATCCATCTCCTGCGTGACCTCGCGTGGCCCCCAAATGCGAAAGGGCCGCGCGGTATCGCGCAGCCCTCGCACCGCCACCTGACGGATGCCGGGACCTCAGTCGCGACGGGCGCCGGGGCGCGCGACCATCAGCCGCGCGTAGGCCATCAGCAGCAACCCGAACATCAGCACCGCCGCAAATGCTGTGCCGTGCCCACAACCACCGCCCCCACCGCCGCCGCCGCCAGTGCCACTGCTCACGACGCCGCCACCGCCACCGCCACCGCCACCCGAGGCGTCAGGGGCGAGGACGACGCTGCCCGCCTCAGCGGTCAAAGCGTAGTTATCGGCATGCACGCCCGAAAGGCTGACGGTCAGCGGATAGGTTCCTGCTGGACTTGCAGATGTCGCGGTGGTGGTGAGCGCAGGCGTGCCGAGCAGCACGGCCGAGCCGTCCCCATCGACCGGCATCAGTCCAACGAAGTGGAAGCCCAACGGCGGAACAATGGCTCCGACCGTCGCGGTGACGGCGTCACCGGCAATGACCAGCGGTGCCTTGGCAATCACCAGCGTATCGCTCACCGAGCCGGTCACATCATTGGTGTCGACCGTTGCGACCACCGAATAGCTGCCGGCTGCCGTCGGAACCTGCGTCGCGCCATTGTAGGTGATGACCGGCGTCAGGCCGGGCTGCGCCACACTGGCGGTCGCAGCCTTGGGCGTGCCATCATAAGCCGCCGTCAGGGACCCGAGCGTCACCGTCACGACCGCCCTGGCGATCACCAGGGTCCCCGAGGCGGAGCCGGGATGGGCGGGATCGTTCACCGTCGCGTTGACGGCATAGGAACCTGCTTCGGTAGGTGCCGTTGCTGAGCCACTGTAGGTGATGTCCACCGCCAAACCGGATGGCGACGTCGTCGCCGACACGCTCTTGGGCGATCCGTCGTAGGTCGCAGCCAGTCCGGACAGGGTGATGGTCGATGGCGAGGTGGCGATGGTTTGTGTCGCATTGCCGCTGCCGATGTAGTTCGGATCCGTGACGGTGGCCACGACCGCGTGGTTGCCGATCGCCGAGGGCGGGCTGGCTGATCCGTCATATGTGGTCGTGGTGGTCAGTCCGCTCGGTGCGGTGACGACGGTGACCTCATGCGGCTGCCCATCGAACGTCGCATTCAGGTCGGTGAAGCTCACCGCAGCTGCGGCCCGGGCGATGGTCAGCGTGCCCGTCGCCGCGCTGCCGGTGAAATTCGGATCGGCAATCTGCACCGACACGGCGTAGGTGGCAGCATCCACAGGTACCGCGGAATCACCATTGTAGGTGACGGTGGTGGCGACGTTGGCCGGCGTGGTCGAGACCACCGCGGCATGACCATTTCCATCATAGGTAGTGCTCAGGCCCGAAAGGGCGATGGTTGCCGGCGCCGGAGCGATGGTCAGGGTGCCGGTGGCGCTGCCTGCGTAGTTGGGGCCGATCACTGTCGCCACCACGGCATAGGAGCCCACCGTCAGCGGCACCGTTGGCGACCCGCGGTAGGTCACCGTGGTCGCGAGGCCAGCCGGCGAGGTGGTGACCACCGCCGCGCGGGGTCCGCCATTGTAGGTCACCGAGAGTCCGGACAGGGACACCGTCGCTGGAGCGGGATTGATGACCAGGTTGGCCGTCCCGCTGCCCGTGTAATTGGCATCACTGATGGTGACAATCACGGGATAGGTGGCGGCGTTGACCGGCAGTGGAGTTGAGCCGCTGTAGGTCACCGTCGTAGCAAGCCCGGTCGGCGAGGTGGTGAAGGACGCCGCATGGCCGGAGCCATCGAAGGTCACGCTCTGGTTGAAGATCGTCACGCTCGCGGTCGCCTGGGCGATGACCAGCGTGCCGCTGACACTGCCGCTGTGGCTCGGATCAGTAACGGTCGCCACCACTGCGTGCGCACCCGCTGCCGTCGGCGCGGTCGCGGATCCGTCATACGTAATCGACGTACTCAAGCCAGGCGGGTTGGTGGTGGCGGTCACCGCGTGCGGCGAGCCATTGAACACCGCACTCAACCCCGACAGAGTGACCGTGGCGGTGGCGGTGGCTATGGTAAGCGTGCCGCTGGCTGACCCCTGATAATGAGTGTCGGTGATGGTCGACGCGACGGCGTAGGTTCCAGCCGCGCTCGGCGCGGTCGCGCTCCCCGCGTAGGTGGTGGTCAGTGCGAGGCTGGCCGGAATCGTGGTCGGGGAGATGGGCTTTGGGCTGCCATCGAAGGTGAAGGAGAGTTGGCCGAGTGCCACCGAACCCGTCGCCTTGGCGATGGTCAAGGTGGCTGATGCAGAACCCGTATAATTCGGATCGTTCGACGTCGCGGATACCGCATAAGAACCCGGCTCCACGGGCACACTGCCGCCGGCATAGGCGACTGACACCGCCACGCCCGCGGGATTGGTGGCGACACCCACCGGCTTGGCCGAACCGTCCCAGGTCGCGGAGAGGTTGGACAGCGTGATGCCGAGTGCGGCTGGCGCGATAGTCATGGTGCCGCTCGCGCTGCCGGAAAAGACCGGATCGTTCACGGTCGCAACCACTACATGAGGACCAGCATTGATCGGCAGCGTCGCTAACCCGTCATAGGTCACATCCACGGCCAAGCCGCTGGGCGAGGTCGTCACCGAAACCGCGTGCGCGGAGCCGGTGTAGGTCGTAGCGAGTCCACTCAGGGTCACTGTCGCCGGCGAGGTGTTCGGCGCGCGGGTGAACAGCCAGTCCCAGACCTTGCCGTTCTTCCAGGTGTTGACCCAGCCGGCCGTGTGGTCGGACTGCCAGAACATGGTGAAGACGCGGTTGTCATACGCGCCCGCGGCGGGCGGATCCTGCTCGGGCGGGGCCGCGCTGGGAACGGTGGTCGGGGCCGGCCAGGTCCAGGTTCCGGACCCTGGCTGATAATAGGCGGTCTCGACCAGGCCGACCGGGGTCCAGACGCTGGCATTTGCGGTCGAATCTGCGCCTGCGTAGGCTCCGGTCAGGGTCATCGACAGGCCGTTACCGGTGAGGCCACTGATGTTGTAGATGGCGTTGGTGGAATCCGAACTGAAGACGACGTTGGCGAAGGGCGCCGCGTCGCTGCCGGATCCCCACAACGAGGTGAAAAACGAACCCGCATTCGCCACCATGTTGTTGGCCGGCAGCGTGACGGTCGCACTGCCGTTCGTCACCGTGGTCCCGGAGACCGTGTTGTGCAGCCCGAACGTATTGTTCGGTTTGCCATCAGCTGCCATGCGGCAGGCGTAGTGGTTGACGGTCCCGCCATAGCCGGGATACGTGGCCATCAAATCGCTGGCGCGGCCGGTGTCGGCCAGGGTCACCCGGTTCATCCAATTGATGGACGTTCGACGATTGAATTCCTGGTCAGAGAAGCAGTGCACCATCCACATGGGCAGGTGCTTAACCGCATCGAGTTCAGCTTGCGTCGACTGTTCATATGTAGAGGTAATAGGGATGATGCCAGCCAAGACTCCCGGGTAGGTGGCGGCGAAGCGCAATGTGCCCGAGCAGCCATCGCAGAGCCCGGTCATGTAGATGCGGGTGGTATCGACGCGGTAGTTCGCCTTCACATAGTCGATCATCGCGCGCAGCTGGGTGACGTTGTTCCAGCCCGCCGGATGCGGCGCCTGGGGGGTGATGACGATGCACGGGAAGTCGTAGTGCAGAGTCTCGATGTCGAAGAGCGGACCATGGGTGGTCATCTTGTTGTAGAGCTGATTACCGGTGTTGGTGCCATCGCCCTCCTCACCGACGCCCAGCAGCGCGAATACCACCGGCCAACGCTTGGTATGGTCATTCGCGTCGTAGCCCAGGGGGAGGTAATCCACATAGCCCAGCGACGGACGGGGCGTCGTCGTGTCGATGGCATGGATGGTGACCGTGCCCTCCTTCACCCCCGGGGTGTTGGTCCAGCCATTGAAGGACACCGTCGGCTCGACTGCCCACCCCTGAGCGCAAACGCCAAAGACGATGGCAACCACAAGGAGGAGATGACCAAGACGCATGCGAACCTCGTGCTGGTGATGGCGTTGAGTTATCAGATGGTCTTCGATGCCGGCGCAAACATCCTGGGAAACAAGCCCTTGGCTCAATGGGCGTTTACCGAACCTTCCTTGGATCATCATGATGCCGGGAGAGACTATCTTCGTTTTTAGGTAGGCTACGAGGACCCTAAGCGTCGATTGTGCCACTCATACAGCACTTGGTACCTGGAAAGGAGGCGAATTGCCCGCGAGATCATCCATTCCGTGCACGATTTCGACCGTGACGGTCATGCATCCTGCACGGTGAGGACGAATGCACCTCGGGCCAGCCGGACGGATTGCCACTTTTACCAATGACGGCTCAGGGCGCTGGGACCTCGCTGGCGACGCTGCCGCCACCATCCAGCGGCATCCCGCCGAGCGCGTGACCGCGCAGCGCTGCGACCTGGGCCACGACCCTGCGATTCATGGTCCGGCCTTCCGCAGTCGCTGGATCGACGAGCGGTTTGCTGCCGCCGAATCCCACCGCGATCAAGCGCTCGCGCGCGACGCCGCGCGCGACCAGGGCCGCGACCACCGCCAAGGCTCGGCTCCTGGTCAAGGCGAGGGCCGCCGCAGCCTCGCCCAGGTCATCGCTGTGCACCTCGATGCGCAGCATGGTGATGCCCGGCTTGGCGGCGAGGAAGGCCGCGATGTGCGTCAGAGCCGGCGCACTCGCCTCTGTGATCGTTGCGGCGTCCGTGGCGAAGCCGATCGGCACTGGCAGCGCGAGCTGATTGGCAGTGATCACAAAGGCAGGCTCCTCAGCACCCACGCCCCAATGAAATCCGCCGCAGATGAGCAGGGCGGTCGTGAGGAGCAGGGTGGGGAAGCGCATGCGCCTGAAGATAGCCCCGCCCTTCCGGATCGGCAAGCGCAAGCCACCATCCGGGCACGCAGATCGCGAACCGCTGCTCAGGGCGCGGTCCACCCAAATGGCTGGGGCGTCACGAGCGGAAATGGGAGCTGGTCGAAGCGCCGCGCGCAGGGCTTGGCGCGGAACTGCAGGTCGGCGAAATCAAGCAGCGCCTGCCAGTCCTCAGGTCCATGCGCATGCCCCCCAGCACGATAGGCGAGACCGCAGCGCGGCTCCACCCCCAGCCAGCCATAGACCACCCGCGCGGCGGCCCACGACACCTGCACCCCGGCGGGATTTGCCCAGTCGTCGCCCAGGCCATCGGTCGTCAGGAGCGCGCGCGGCGCGACCAACGCCTTCAGGCTGTGCGCATCCAGCGGCAGGTGCTCGACCGCGCCGACGAAGCCGGCGAAGCGCTTGCTGAACCAGAACGGGAAGACCGTGGCGATGCGGTCAAGGCCTTCGCACTTGCCGATCAGCACGCGCAGGCAGCCACCCCCGCCGCAGCCGGAACCATTCGGCGCGACCAGGGCGATGCGCTCGTCGAGCGCCCCGGCCAGCAGCACCGCCTTGCCGCAGCGCGAATGCCCGGTGATGGCCAGATGCGCGCGATCGACCGCCGGATGCGCCTGCAGGGCATCGATCACCCGCTGGTAGCCCCACGCCCACGCCGCCAGGCAGCCCCCATCGCTGTCCGGGCAGGCCGCATAGAGCCCGACGCCGCGCTCCGCGCTGTCCGGGCAGATCTCGGTGCGGTCGAACTCGGCAAGCACATAGCGGCGCCCGACCACCGCGGCCACGATCTCCGGCGCGACCCGCCCCCAGCAAACGTCGCCGACCGCGATCGCCGGGAACGGCCCCGCCCCGTCGGGGATGGTCAGGTGCACATGGATGGGCACGCGCCCATCCGGCCCGGTCGCCAGCAGCAGCTCCTGGCGGGTGGCGCCGAGCGCCTCGTCGTGGCTGGTCGAGACGGTGGTGGTGGTCACCGTGCCCGCGGGCGGCAGGTGCCCATAGACGTACTCCTGGGCAAGCTCCGCGAGGTGCGTGCGCTGCGCTGGCCAGGCCGCCGGCGTGGCGACGCGCGTGCCGTCGGCCTGCAGGAAGGGATCGGGCAGGCCGGGGATCGCCGGCAGCTGCTGGACCCAGGCCGGCGGCTCGACCGCCAGCAGCGGACGGGCGAGGGCGAACAGGGCGAGGAGCAGGGCCAGGCCCTGGTAGGGATCGTGGAGGAGGGTCATGGGGGCTTGGCGTATGGGGTGGCGATAGGCGCGCCAATGGCGAACTGCCCGTGTCGACGACAGCGCGGGGAACAGTCCCGCGGGGTGGCGGGAAAGTGACCGTGATGCCATGGTCGGAACACGCATGGGTGGGCGGGTGGCGACGACCATCACGGCGGCGGTGGCCAGGGGGAAGAGCGGGAAGTGGAAGTAGGAGACGCGAGATGTGAGATGCGAAGCCGCGTGCGCCTGAACCGTGGGTCGTCTCCAGGAAAAGGGATCGCGGTCAGGGCCGCGTGGGGTCGTGGATGGTGGGCATGCCGAAGGCTGCCTGCGGCAGGGTGGCCTTGCGAGCCGACACGGGTGGACTGGACTCTCGATGGCGCATGGCGCAGGTGCCTGGGGGCAGGAACACCCTCAGCGAAAGCGGTTTCCGTGTGAAGGAGGGCGCTACGCAACCCCCTCGCAGTGCCATCGCATGTGATGGTGCGCATCATCCGGCAACCACCTACGAGCGCCGGAACAGGCAGTTGGCAAGGGACCTCTCGCCAATAGCTTTCCAGTAGGACCCAGCCTGGAACCCTCCCTCCGTGAAATCCGCGCCTGCGGTCCCGCCGTCACACCGCTAGCACCCGAGACCAAGGACGAATCATGTCAATCCGTGCCGCCATCAAGCTCCATGCCGCGCTTGTACCGATCTTGATTTTGCAAGGGTATGGGCAAGAAGTCCTGGGCGCACAAGAAGTCACGGTGGTGATCGTCGAGAACCCGGCAATCGCCTGGGGCCCGGCTGAAATCAACGCGCTGGAAGCGAAGTGCAAGGAAATGGAGGAACAACTTCGCAAGATGTCGCCACAGGACATCAAGAAATGGCTGACCACGGATAAACATGGACGACATGATTATCAGCAATTGAAAATGCTGGCGTATTCGGAAAAGGATTTCACGAAAAAGGAATGGGACAGCATTTTTGGACAAAGTATTCGTGACGGCGCAATGGGCCTAATAGGATGGACTGGCCATCAAGCCCTGCCGGGAATTGCTCTCGTCGAGTATATTCATCCCGGGACAGGTAAGATTAATAACCTTGAAGCGATTCCGGGGCAACAACAACCCGATCTCTATTCATTGGTAGTTAGCTGGTAATTCGATTAATAACTTTACCAGCACAAGATAGTTTGATGACTGCTTTAAACAACTTCGCCTCATGCAATTATCCATTTCGATAATAGCAAGAAAATCGGACTCATGGGGTAAGTAACGATGATGCCTTTTGTGCCCAGTTCCAAATTCATACCGCAGTTCATCTTGGATCAGATAGCAGCCCTTTGGTTTAGTCCTTCCTCGGGAAAATTCGCACCTTGGCGATTTCACGAAAATCTCCTTCGGCCCCAGTCATTACAATTGAGGGACAACGGCTTAAAATGCACCAATGAGTTAATTGGCTGATTTCCTGGAGTCGGCAACACCAAAAGCATTATCCAGTAAACCAACGATGCCAGAGCGCCGGCCCTTCGAGATCCAAATATTTATGTATCAGATGTTATTTTCCATTTATTATTTAAATTTAATATTTCCTGAGAAATATCTTGCGGGCTCAAGGCTTGCCCGCTTACACCTTCCGTTGCCCGAGTCATTAATTCACCTAGCGCAGCCGTGCCTCCGCCAATGGAACCGAGTTTATCGGCGTTCTGCAGATGTTGCGCCACCATTTCATTATCGCCCATCGAAGCGCCTTTCATGGCGAACAGGATCTCTCTCGTTGAAGGACTCGCTTGTTCAGCGACTTTCCGCATCGGATTATTTGGATCGTCCGCCTCTCCGCAATCATTGCGGTTTCCGCCCAACTCTTGCAATGCGCCTTCGACTTCCAGCGCCCCAGCAGCCCCGGCCAGCAGCGAGCGGAAGCCGAGACCGTTGCCGCCCGCGTCCTGCTGAGCAAAACCCTGAAGACTCTGGTACGATTTCGCAAGCGTTCCCCTGAGGTTTGAACTCGCATCATCGACCACGCGTTGGCCAGCGCGGATCTCCCCATCCTGCTTGTTCACCGCACGATCACGCTCCATGCCCAATTGCTCAAGCTCTTTGCCATCTGTGACACCCGCAGATTTGCGCGCGTATTCCTCTTGGGCGAAGGCCTTCTCACCCTTGGCGAGGCCTACGCGCGCGGCACCGGCCTTGGCGCCAAGGATATCCCGCATGCGACCCAAATTTTCCCGCTCGGGCTGCGACAGCGAAAATTCGTCACGACGCAGCACCTCATCTGCCAGCCTGCTACCCTGTGAATAAAACTGCTGGGCCACGCGCATTGAATCCGGATCACCCTTGCTGGCGACGTGGGACATCGCATCACCCGCATGTCTGAAATCCTGAACCGCCTCGAGCGGCTTTTTCGCTATCAGATCTTCACGCGCCGCGTCCTGGGATGTGGATGCGATCGCATTCGCCTCCAATCCGGCCTGTCCGTCATTACCCGCCGCCCGCGCGCGCTGAAAACGCGAAACCCGGTTGCGGTAGCCCTCCGCGTCACCAGCAGATCCAGGCGAGGCTTCTGGCGATCTCCCGTCTCGGGAAGGAAGTATATCATTGATCGCCGACATCCTCCTGGCATCCGCGGGTGCCACTGCAATACCATTCGCAAATCCTGGCTGACCCGTGGAGGGTGCCGCGTCTGCTGGGCTATCATTTTCCGGAGCAAACGAACGGCTGGCCGCGGCCAGACTGGGGGCAGAGCTCTTGCCGCTGATGGAAGAAGACGATCGTTCGCCAGCGCTCGCTGCAGGCCCACCCTGAGCCCCCGCCTGCTCCGATATGAAACCAGGATTTCGGACAATCGAATGTCGATGCGGCAGAATGGCCGCACCTTGGGCATAGTGGCCCGAACCGGTACCGCCACCACCCCCATTGCCTCCCAAGAGCCCCCCTCCCATTGCAGACCCCGCCAACAAACCACCCCCAAATCCGCCAATCAGGGTTCCGAGCTGGCTTCCAAGCCCAGTCGCGCGGAACCCCTGACCGTAGATCGACGCTCCCAGCCGGGAGAGGCCGTCGATTCCGGGCGATATGACCGCCTGAGCGACTGCCGGTGCGGCGAAAATCAGGCAGATTCCCACCAGCTGCAGCAGCGAGCTGCCAGGACCATCGTGAGGCGATAGGAATGACGCTGCGTTGTTGACGAAGGCCCCACCGTTTATGAAAGAGAAGCCGAGCGAGACGATGGGCGCCCACAGCAAGACCCATATCGCCCCACGGATCCAATCGAGCAGCACGACCCATTTTCCCGGCCATAAGGCAAGCATACCGAAGATCGGATAAACGACGAGAAATGCGAGGATGGTGAGGCCCATGAAATGCGGCCACAGGAAGCTGACGATTTCTACCGCCATCGATGCCACCGATGAAAGGATCCACATGCCCAATTTGGGAATCCCACTTAAAAATCCATAAAGTCCGGTTGGATCATTGGATCCCTGCACGGTGAAAATATCTCTCGCCATCGAGTGTTGGACACCATTGCCCGGTGCGGCCATGATCAAATCGACGACCGAACGGAGCATTGGCATCTCCCAAGTCGATGGATCAGTGCCAGCGCCGGGCCCATCACGAAGGCCATCAACATCACTTCGCGGCTTTACCGGTGGGTAGAAGCTGAGCGAAATCGCCTGCGCAAATGAAAACCCAGTGGCTGTTCTTTTATTTATGGGAATTATCCCATAAAATGCCTGGGTCACTTCCGCCGAAGACTTGCAGGCCTCGTCACCCGATAAAGCGATAAATAGTCCGGAAACCATACACCCCCAGTAAAATTTATTGGATGGATTTCCGCAAGCCGAATGACAGACTGCACCGGAAAATGAATTGATTAAATCATACCTGATTCTGTCAGACCAATCAAAAGGATAAAATTGAAACGGTCCCGTATTCTTTTTATTCGTAGCAATTGATTCAAGATATGCTGATTTAAAATCGAGCACAAGTCCACCGTTCATTCCAGGTTCGAGATCGCCAACGGATCCATACCCTGTGACGCTTTTTTCCGTACCTATAGTAACAAACAGGCTCATGGATGCCGGCGGACTGAGGAATTTTGGGTGTTTTGTTCCACGTGGAATAGAGCAATATGGGATCTCTAAATTGTCTATGTCTTTGGGCTTTATTAATTTCCCCATCGCGCCCATTACCAAGGATTCCGGATAAGTAAAAATTGTTTTTCCGAAATTATTATACTGAATATACGGAAGTACTAGATGACTTCCTGGATTAAATCCAGGATTTAAATTGAGAGAGAATACACTAGATTCTCGGCTTCCAGTTGCTATGTTAGGTGTAATCCAAAATGTTTTAGCTGAATTTATTGCGATTTGAGCTGGAGTCATTCCTTCATTCACTCTACGCATAGCTGCCGTGTATGCCAAATCATCATTTTCGTCATTTACGACATATCCATGCAAGGGAACAAAGGCAAAAATGCTATCACCCCAATTTGAAAGCAAATTCAAGGATGATGCCGGAACTCTTCCGAGCCGGCCTTCCGCTAAACGATTTTTAATAAAATTTACTGTGGTTTTAGCGGTTTCAGGTTCAGCACTCACAAATCCCTTATAAGCCGCGGCGCAATGCACAGCAAAATCTTCATACTCCGTCTCCCAACCGTCTGGAAGTGCCGAGCTTCGCGCTGCGCGCACCATTTGAGCAACGTACATTGACCCCGGATCTGGGTTGATGACATTCCCGATCGCCTGCGTCATATCTGTTCCCGCAGACAAGATCAACGCGGGCAACAAGGGGATGGTGAGAAGTTCAGGCGAATCGCTCGATGGCCGGGGAATACCGCTATTTATTCCGATAATCGACTTGATGACATCATCTTGGGGAACATCGGATTCCGGGGGCGGAACAAATGAAACCGATGGGAAAATGCAAAAAACCGCAACGAGAATGACCGAAATGAAGTATCCAATAACCGATCCTGCCTGTTGCTTCGTGGTTATCTTCCAATACGTGACCAAGGCACCGACAATAGCTATCAGCACGGGTATACCAAGGGCCAGCGTCGCCATGCTGAGTGCATGGCTGATCGTCAGCCCGATGTACGCCCATGACGCCACGAACCCGTAGAAATGCTTGCCCCCAGCGTCAGCGGCTTCGGCCTCTCCATAAACCGGAAATTTTCCCATGTTCATGGCGAAACCTGCCCCAGAGGACGGATCAAGCCATCCTTTGAGAAGGGCCCTGGCGACACCCAGAAAGAGCAAACCGCCGAGGATGAAGAAGGCCGCGGATTTATTGCCTCGAGCAAACTGATAGAGGCACGAAAGGATTCCCAGAGCAGCGACGAGAAAGACTACTGGACCAAACACCAAATTGGTGAACGACCGGGTGCCGTCCCCCGCAGCTCCGAACATAGGCGAAGCGATGATCAAGAGCAGTAAACAGCGGATGACGCCAACCAGCATCACGGTGTTCCATTAACGACTGCACGAGCTGGAGCAATGCCACTCCCGGGGTTGTCGTCATATTGGGACGATGGCCTCGGAACCCGGAAATCATTGATCGCCTTGAGATGTACAAGCACTTCGTTTTCAAGCCGGCTGACGTCATTGTCCATGTCGTGAATGGCCCTGTCGAATTGGGCGATCGCCTTGTCGTTCATCGGAAACGTCTGGCCGTTGGCTGCGTTCCCATCGATGTATTTAACCATGATCTCCTTCTTTTCGCGCAGCTCCTTGTATGTGTGCAAAAAGCATTCGTACTTTGCCATGGCTATGACAAAGGCTTCGATTGTATACGTGTTTTCCTGATCGGCCCAGATGCTCGCATTTCC
>JBBQSO010000084.1:0-21876 GCA_038213805.1 Planctomycetota bacterium
CTTCCGATCTCGCCGCGGTGGGGTGGATCGTGGCGCGGCGCCGGGGGCTGCGCGGGCGCAGCGCGCGGCTGGAGGAGGTGATGCGCACCCACCGCGACAGCGAGCTCGAGTTCAAGGCCGCCCAGCACGAACGCCAGCGGCTGGCTGCGGACATGCACGACGGCCTGCAGCAGCTCATCGCCGGCGCCGCCTTCCGCCTCGAGGCCGCGGTCGCGCACCTCGCCGAGATCCCGCCGGCGGTGCAGGAGCAGTTCACCGCCGCACGCGGCGCGCTGCTGCGCACCCAGGAAGGGCTGCGCGACTGCGTGTGGGGCCTGCGCCACGTCGAGGAGGGTCCCGGCGAGTTCGCCGCGCTGCTCGAGCACGCCGCCGCCTCGATGGAGCACTGGCCGCGCGGCGCCGTGACGGTGCGCGTCGCCGGCGCGCCCTTCGCGCTGTCGCGGCACGTCATGGGCAGCCTGCTCATGCTCATGCAGGAGGCGGTCGGCAACGCCCTGCGCCATGGCCACGCGCGCAGCGTCGCCGTGCAGCTCGACTACCGCGACGATGCGTTGGCGATGGCGGTCGCGGACGACGGCGCCGGCTTCGACCCTCGCGCCGCGCCGGGCACCTCGACCGGCCACTTCGGCCTGGAGTCGATGCGCCACCGCATGAGCTGGCTGGGCGGCGGCGTCGAGGTCGTCAGCACTCCTGGGCAGGGCGCCACCATCACCATCCGCCTGCCGCGCGCGCGGGCGCAGGCCGCGGACGTGCCGGCGCCGACCACGTCGGTGGTCACGGAGGCGCGATGACCGCGCCGAAAAAGCCGCGCGGTCCCGCCCGTACCCGCCTCCCCCGGCCGGGGGATGGCAGCGCGAATCCGCAGGCATCGAATGCCGGCGTGATCGTCCCTGCGCCCCTGCGCCTGCTCATCGTCGACGACCACGCCGTGGTGCGCGAGGGCCTGCAGGCGATGCTCGCCTCGGATCCCGGGATCGCGGCCATCGCCACCGCCGCCAGCGTCGACGAGGCGGTGGCGCGCGCGGCGGAGTTCCAGCCGCGGGTGATGCTGCTCGACCTGCGCATGCCCGGCGGCGACGGCTTCGCCGCCCTGGAGCGCATCCTGCCGCGCTGGCCCGCGCTGCGCATCCTGGTGCTGTCGGCCAGCGCCACCGTCGCCGAAGTCGCGCTCGCCCGCCGCCACGGCGCCGCGGGCTACCTCAGCAAGTCCGCCGACCGCGCCACCTTGCTGCGCGCCATCCACGCGGTCGCCGGCGGCGGCAGCTGCTTCCCGCCCGGGCCGGAGCCGGGCGCTGGTGCCGACGTCGGGTTGAGCGCGCGCGAACTCGAGGTCCTCCATCACCTCGGCCGTGGGCTGTCCAACGACGACCTGGGGCGCGCCTTGGGCGTCAGCGGGGAGACCATCAAGAGCCACCTCAAGGCGGTGTTCACCAAGCTCGAGGTGGCTGGGCGCGCAGAGGCGGTGGCGCGGGCGTATGATCTGGGGTTGTTGTCGGCGCGGTGAGGGGAGGGGCCCTGGCATTCTGCTGCCAACTGCCGCCGCATCGCACGTGCCTACCGTTCAGACTGGCGAGCGTCTGAAATCGAAGCGTGCTTTGGAATCGGCATCGCGCCTTTGTCGCTCTCGATTCCCTCAACCTCATCGCCCCGACTCCAGGGGTCATGATGTCCACGTGGTGTCCTAGACCCGGTCGGTGTTACACTCCCGGACTGTAACGCCCACCGCCTGATCGGTCATGGATCTCGCGGCGACCCGTAAAGGCATGGCGGGGCCACTGCGCTCCGCCCGCCCCCGTCCGAGGACCGCATGCCCCGCCACACCTCCCTGTCCGCTTTCCTGCTGCTCCTGGGCAGCTCCTTGCTGGCGGCGGCCGAGACCGCCCCCGTGCGCATCGTGGTGCCCTACCAGGCGCCGGGCGCGGGCTTCCTCAGCCTTGCGTTGTACGACCACGACGGCGTGCTGGTGCGCAGCCTGCTCTCGGCCGAGCCGGTGGCGGCGGGCGCGGGCACCGCCACCTGGGACGCGACCAGCGATCTCGGTGTGAAGGTCGCGGCGGGCACCTACGCGGCGAAGGGGGTGTTCTTCACCGCGCCGCCGATGCTGTCGTGGGTGATGAAGGTCGGCAAGGACGGCGCCCCGCCGTGGCGCACCGCCGCGGGTACCGGCGACTGGGGCGGCAATCTCGGCGGGCCGGCCGGGCTGTGCGCGAACGCCACCAGCATCGTCATGGTGTGGGGCTGCGTCGAGGACAACCAGATCACCGGCGTGCAGCAGATGGACGCCGACGGCGCGATCAGCCTGCGCTACCACACCTTCTACCCCTGGGACCAGCGCAGCGCCGCGGCCATGGACGGGCACAACCTCTACGTCGCGATCCTCAAGGACTGCGCGGAACTGCAGATCGCCGAATACAAGGTCGGCGAGGCGCGTGGCCGCATCCTGACCAAGCTGCCGGCGAAGATGGCGATCACCGCCAGCGGCCGCTGGCGTGGACGCGGCTGCAATGTCGTGGACGGCATCGCGCTCACCGCTGACCGCATCTTCGCCAGCGTCGGCACCAACGACGAGCTCTACGTGATCGAGCGCGCCTCTGGCACGGTGCTCAAAGTCGTGCACATGCCCGGGGCGCGCGGGCTGGCGGTGCGGCAGGACCGCCTGCTGGTCGCCAGCGGCGAGGAGGTGCTGCGCTTCACCCTCGACGGCGCACCCGATGGCGTGGCGGTGGCGAAGGGCACCCTGCGCGCGGCCAACGCGCTGTGCGTGGGCGCCGACGGCACCATCTGGGTCGGTGACAGCGGCCGCTTCGACCCCGATGCCGAGCACGAGTCTGGCAGCCGGCGCATCTACGCCTTCGCGGCTTCCGGCACGCTGGTGCGGGCGATCGGCGCGGAAGGCGGCGCGCCGCGCAGCGGCCGCTTCGACGCCAAGGCCATCGGTGAAATCCACGGCATGTGCCTGACGCCGGATGGCAAGGCGCTGATGGTCAACGACATCGCCACCGGCTTCTCGCGCACGTCGCGCTGGTCGCTCGACGGCCGGCTGGAGCGGCAGTGGTTCGTGCGCGGCAATGAGAACTGGCCCGACGCGATGAATCCGGACCGCCCCGCGGAGACCGTGAAGGCCGGCGGCCCCTTCGCCGATGACATGAGCCTGCAGGCGTGGCGCATGGACTACGAAAAGAAGACCTGGCAGCCGGCCTGGCGCTACACCGTGCCCTACGCCGCCAACTGGCAGGACGACGTCGTCATCGGCTTCGGCCACGGCGGCAATCCCCTGAAGAAGGAGGCCGGGCACCCCGGCACCTGGCCGACCTTCGGCTGGGGCGCCCAGGGCGGTCTGCGCACATTCCAGGGCCGCAACTACATGCTCTCGGAAGAGGGCGCGATCTACACCTACGGCGATGATCAGGCGCCGAAGCTGGTCGCCATGGCCTTTCCGCACCGCTGCGAACGCGACGCTGGTCGCATCCGGCAGCTTTACGACCAGGGTCCGAACACCTGGTTCACCTGGGCGGACGGCGATGGGGACGGCAAGGTGCAGCTGGGCGAGACCGCGGTGGTCACCGGCACGGCCGCCCTCGAAGGCATCAGCCGCATGTCCACCTGCGAACTCACCGCCGGCCTGGACATCCTGTTCACCGGCCTGACCCGGATCGATCCGGCGACCGGGGTGTGCACCCGCCGATTCCGCCTGCCGCTGCAGCGCCTGCTCGCCAACGGTTCTCCGGTCTACGACTGGGCCAAGGTGGTGGCAGTGACTCCGGCCCTGGCGTGGCCGAGCTTCGCGGGCGGCGATGGGCGCAAGCAGGTTGCCAGCGTGTGGCCGGGTCGGGAGGTCCCTGACCGCGATGCGCTCTACGTGCTCGCCGAGCCCGGCTGCGCGCAGCCGCTCAAGCTGCCCGGCATCGACGGCGATGGCTGGTGGGCGGGGCGCAACTGGCGCAAGAAGCTGTGCTGCTTCGACCAGACCACGGGGCGCTGCCGCTGGGCGGTCGGCCGGCGCGCGCCGGGCGTGGCGGAGCGCGGGCAGATGTACAACCCCATCGCCATCGCCGGAGTGGCCGAAGACGCGGTCTTCGTCGCCGATGCGATGGCGGTGGTGTGGGTGTGGGACGCGCGCGGCCTGTACCTTGGCCGGCTCTACAACGGCCCGGACGACCGCAAGCCGGACCACGATTCGATGTACGTCGAGATGCAGGGGGCGAACGTCGTCCGCCATCTCGACCGCACCTGGCTGCTGGCCAACGACTGCGGCACCTCAGTGCACGAGGTCCACCTGCCCGCGCGCGTGCCGGTCGCGGCCGGCGTGGTGACGGTGGACGCGGCCATGGCAGAACGCTCCGTCGCGTGGGATCCGGACGGCGTGACCCCGGGGAAGTTGCCGGTGTACGAAGTCCACTACCTGCCGGCCCACCGCGCCGACAAGGCGCTGCGCATCGACGGCGATGCCGATGGCCGCGAGGGCTGGTACGGCTTCAGCGACGGCACCCGGGTCGGCGAGACCCTGGTGTTGCTCGATGGCGAGCGCTTGGCGACCGTGCGCGCGCTCTATGACGATCGCAACCTCTACCTCGCCTATCGCGTGCACGCCGTCAACGGGCCGCGCAATGCCGGCACCGAGCTGCCGATCTGCCCCTTCGTCAGCGGCGCCTACGTCGATTTCAGCATCGCCCCCGACTGGACGCAGCCGCAGCGCGGCGAGGTGCGCGAAGGCGATGTACGAGTGATCCTCGCCCAGATCTCCGGCGGTGATGGCAAGGCCCAGCCCTTCCAGCACGGCTACTGGCAGAAAAAGGCCGGTGGCAGCGGCGGGCAGACCATTACCTCGCCGGCGGCATCGCTGCGCATGGACCAGATCGCCGAAATCCCTGGCCTGCAGGTGGCGTGGCGCGTCGACGGCACCGATAAGGCCACCGGCAAGGTCGACTACCAGGTCGAGGTCGCCATCCCGCTTGCGGCGGTCGGGCTCGCCAACGTCAAAGGGCGCCGCATCGGCTTCGACACTTCCATCGGCGTGGCCAACGCCGCCGGCGACCGCCGCGAGCGCGCCGGGCACTGGGGCGGCCTCAGCGAGGCCGCAGTGGTCGACCGGCCCGGCAGCAGCCGGCTGCTGCCAGGGAACTGGGGCACGCTGGAGTTCCTCGAGAAGTGAACGGTGCTGTGCGGCGCCTTGTTCCGGACGTGCGCCGGCCTAAGCCATCGTCATGCGCCTCTCGCGGCTCCAGATCGAACGCGAACTGCGGCGGCGCATCCAGGCGCGCATCTACCCGCCGGGTTCGTGCCTGCCCAGCCGCCGCGCCCTCCAGCAGGAGCTCGGCGGAAGCCCGCTGACCATCCAGGCAGCCTTCGACCAGCTCGTGCAGCAGGGCTACGCCGTGCCGCACGGCACGCAGGGGACCTACGTCGCGGAGCACCTGCCCAACGAGTCGACCGTCGCCTTGGTGTTCAACGATGGCTACGAGACGGGCACCTGGAACCGCTTCTACAGCGCCTTGAGCCGCATCGCCGCGGATCCGGTCCGCGTGCATGGACCTTCGGCGGCGACGACGGCGTTCCGCTCGTACTGCCTGATCGGCGGCCGGCCGGAAGGCGAGGCTTATGAGCGGCTGTGCGCCGACCTGGCCGATGGCGCCCTGGCGGGGATGCTGTTCACCAACCCGCCGTTGCTCGCGGCCAGCTCACCAGTGCTGACGGCGCCCGTGCCGCGCGTGTGCATCGACAACCTCGCACCAGGTGGACAGCCCTTCACCACCTCGCACCTGCGCATTTGCGATCAGCCGGTCCTCGCTGCGCTGTTCGAACGTCTGCGCAGCCGTGGACGCGCACGCATCGCGGGCCTGGCCGGCGATGCCGGCAACCTCGAGCGCTACCGCACACTGGCCGCCGCCCATGGCCTTGAGGCGCGGCCGGAGTGGTGGCAGTGGGTCCCCACCGACGTCGGCGGCGCCGGCGCCTGCCGGCGCATCCTGCACCTGCTCGGCACCCTGCCGCCGCGCCACCGGCCCGACTGCCTGCTGATCAGCGACGACAACCTGGTGCCGCAGGCCACCAGCGGGATCCTCGACGCGGGCTGGCAGGCGCCGCGCGAGGTCGAGATCGCGGCGCACGCCAACTTCCCGCTCGTCACCCACGCGGTGGTGCCCTGCCTGCGCTACGGCCTGGACGCCGCCGACGTCCTGCGCGCCGCTGCCGCCGAGATCGCCAGGCTCGCAGCCGGCGGGGCGCAGCGGGTCGTCGAGGTGCCGTTCACCGTTCCGGGCGTAGACCTGCTCGAGTCGCACTGAGCGGCGGGCCGTCGTGCGCGGGGCGCGCCAGCGCTCCGCCCTGCGCTTCCGCTTTGCCCCAATTCCGCCGTACCTCTGGCAGCCATCCGGCGGCCCGGCCGCTCCACCCACGCAGGACGCACCACCATGAACCAGCCCCAGCTCGCACCCGCCTTCCACGCCCGCCACGGGCTCACCCCTGCGGAATACCAGGCGGATTTCACCGTCTTCAGCCAACAGGGCTATCGCATCCAGTCGCTGAGCGTCTACGGCGGCAACGATCCGCACTACGCGGTGGTGTGGGTCAAGCGCAGCGGCCCGGGATGGCAGGCCTGCCACGGCCGCGACGCCGCCGGCTACCAGGCGTTCTTCACCGAGTGGACCGGCAAGGGCTACGTGCCGCGCCTGGTCTCGGTGACCGGCTCGGGTTCCTCCGCGGTGTTCGCCGCGGTCTTCGAGCACACCGCCATCAGTGGCTGGTTCGCCAAGCACGGTCTCGATCAGGCCGGCTTCGACCAGGCCAACGCCGATGCAAAAGCCCACGGTCAGATCCTGACTACCGTCGGCATCTACGGCACGCCGGGCGCGCGCACTTACGCCGGCGTGTGGATGCCCAATCCTGGCAACGTGCAGTGGCTGGTGAATCTCGCGGCCAATGCCGCCGACCACCAGGCGTGGTTCAACGCGGTCACCCAGATCCCGCTGCGCCCGGCGGTGGTGGTGCCGACCGAAGACCACGCCTATCTGGCGGTGTTCCGCGACGACGGCATCGGTGATTGGCATGCGCGTCACGGCCTGAGCAGCGCCGACTACCAGGCCGCCTTCAGCCAGCTGGTCGCGCAGGGCGAGCTGCCGCTCGACGTGCACGGCGGCGGCAGCGGCGGCAACGCGCGCTATGCGGCGCTGTTCGCCAAGCAGGTCGAACCCACTGCGCGCACCTGGACGGTGAGCGGCGCCGGCGCCCCGCACGACGCGGTGGTGGATGCGGCCTTCAAGGTCTTCATGCAGCGCTGGGGCGTGCGCGCCGCGTCGCTCGCCGTCGCCAAGAACGGCGTGGTCAAGCTGGCGCGCGCCTACACCTGGGCAGAGCCGGGCTACGCCGTCGCCCAGCCGGGCAGCGAGTTCCGCCTCGCCAGCGTCAGCAAGGCCTTTGCCTGCGCCGCGATCAAGACCCAGGTCGACGCCGGCCAGCTGGCGCTCGGCGCCAAGGTCTTCGCGCTGCTCGGGATCACCGCCCCGGCCGTCGCCGGCCAGGTGCCCGACCCGCGCATCCACGACATCACCGTGCAGCACCTGGTCGACCACGCCGGCGGCTGGCTGCCCGACTCCCCCGGCGGCTTCCACCCGGAATTCCAGCTGCGCAAGATCAGCGCCGACGTCGGGCTGGCGGGTCCGCCCAGCAAGCGCGATCTCGCCCGCTACATGTTCGGCATGCCCCTGCAGTTCGCCCCGGGCAGCCAGAATTTCGGCACCACGAACGGCGCTTCGTATTCGAACTTCGGCTACATCCTGCTCGGGCTGGTGGTCGAGCATGTTTCCGGACAGACCTTCACCGACTACGTGCGCCAGCACGTGCTGGCGCCGCTGAGCATCACCGACCTGCACCTGGCACGCACCCTGGCCAGCCAGCGCGCCGCCGACGAAGTCCGCTACCACGCGTGCAGCATCGGTCTGCCCGCCAACCTGCCGACCAGCCAGGTCAAGGAGCCCGCGGCCTATGGTGGCGGCGGCTTCATGACCGAGACCATGGATTCCGGTGGCGGCCTGATGGCCACCGCCTCTGCGCTGGCGCGCTTTTCGGGCACCTATGCGTGTTGGGGCCTGGGCGGTCCCGGTGGCGCGCGCACTGGTGGCATGGCCGGCACCGCCACGCGCATGCAGTTCAGCGGCAATGGCGTCAGCTTCGGCGTGCTGTTCAACACCAGCGACAGCTTCGGGGCCAAGCCGCCCGGCGGCACGACCGATTTTCTCGACCTGTTCAGCAATCAGCTGGCGATGACCATCGCCGGATTGGCGTGGTGATGCTGCTGACGCGTCGCTGACCATCCGAGGTTTCGCCGACCGGCGCACCGCCCCCTGGGCGGTGCGCCGGTTTCATATGGTGGGAGGTCGCACGGCTTTCGCTTCCGGCGCGGTTGCCGCCGCCGTCAATGGCGATGTCCCGTCAATGGAATCAAGGAGCCTGCCGTGCCAAGATTTCCAACATGGTCGCGCTGCGCCTGGCTCCTGTCCGTTTCCGGCATGATGTCCATGACGCCGGCGCCGGGCAGCGCGGTCGAGCCTCCCGCCGCGCTGGTGGCAGCGGCGGAAAGCTGGCGGCCGGCCGCTGCCGATCTCGATCTCGACCAGCCCGCGGGATCCCAGGCGGTCACCCTGCGCAGCGGTTCGTCGCGCCTCCTGCTGGTGGCCGGGCCGCACCTGCCGGTACCATTGGCCGCGGTGCGCGCCTGGGTGGAGCGCGGCATGGCAGCGCTGACGATCTTCTACGGTCACTTCCCGGTTGACGAGGCCTCGGTGGTGGTGATCGCCGACGGTGGCGAGGCGGTCCACAACGGCGTAACCCACGATGGTCGCCACATCAGTGTCCGCCTGGGCGCAGCGACCACCGCCGCCGACCTCGCGGACGACTGGGTCATCACCCACGAGATGTTCCACCTCGCCTTCCCCGACGTCGGCGAAAATTCCCACTGGTTGGAGGAGGGCGCGGCCAGCTACTTCGAGCCGTTGGCGCGCGCCCGCGCCGGCCAACTCGCACCCGAGCGGCTGTGGCGCGAGCTGATCGAAGGCGCACCGCAGGGCCAGCCGGAGCGCGGCGACCGCGGCCTCGACCGCACGCACAGCTGGGGCCGCACCTATTGGGGCGGGACGCTGTTCTGGCTGGTCGCCGACCTCGACATCCGTGACCGCACCGCCGGGCGGAAGAGCGCGGACGACGTGCTGCGTGGCCTGCTCGCCGCCGGCGACGACGGATCGACACACCTGGAACCCGCCGCGCTGTTCGCCGCCGGCGACCGCCTAGTCGGCGTCGCTGCGCTGACCACCCTGCACGCGCGCCAGGGTCCACGCCCGGAGACCGTCGACCTCGAACGCCTGTGGCGCCGCCTTGGCGTCAGCCTCGCGGGCGGCACCGTGCACTTCGACGACAGCGCGGAATGGGCCGGCTTGCGCCGCGCGATGACGGCGGCGCCGCCGTCGCCCTGATGCCGTGCGTCAGAGGTTCAGTTCGCGCAGCGGCCCGCTGCTGTCCGCGAAGCGCTCGATCTGGATGCCGAGCCGGTTGAGCAGCCCGACCAGCAGATTCGCCAGCGGCGTCTCGCCCTTGCACACTGCGTGGCGGCCGGTGTCGATGGTGCGGCCGCCGCCGCCAGCGACCAGGATCGGCAGGTTGCGCGGGTCGTGCTGATTGCCGTCGCGGATGCCGCCGCCGAACAGCACCATGCTGTTGTCGAGCAGGCTGTCCTTGCCCTCCTTGATCGTGGCCATGCGCTGCAGCAAGTAGGCGAGCTGCTGCATGTGCCAGACGTTGATGCGCCGGTACTGGTCGAGCTTCTCCGGCTTGTTCTCGTGGTGGCTGATCTCGTGGTGGCTGCCCATGGCGCGGTCGAGGAACGAGAAGTTCTGCCCGCTCGCCTCGTTGCCCAGCATCAGCGTGGCGATGCGCGTCGTATCGCTCCACAACGCCAGCAGCAGGATGTCGAGCATCAGCGTCGTACGTTGCGGGAAGGACGCCGTCAGGTCCTGGCCGTTGAAGGTGCGCGTGGCGTCGCCGAGCGTCCCGAGCTCGCGCAGCGCGCCGGTGTCGAGGTGGTGCGGTTCGTGGGCGTGCCTGGCCTCGGCGGCGAGGCGGCGTTCGACATCGCGCACCGACGTCAGGTACTCGTCCAGCTTGCGCTGGTCGGCGACGCCCAGCCGGCCCTTGAGCCCGTTACCGTCCTCGGTGACGAAGTCGAGGACGCTGCGGTCGTCCCAGGGATCGAGCGGATGCGGCCGCTTCGGCGCGTCGACCACTCCGCCCTGGCCGCGGAACAGCCGGTCGAAGGCCGCCTTGGGATCGGTCTCGCGCGCCATCGGCGTGGTCGGCGTGTTCCACGAGATGTGCCCGGCGTAGAGCGAGGTGATCTGGAAGTTCGGGCAGATGTAGCTGGTCTGGCGCTGCGTCGACAGCTCGAGCGAGGGCAGGCGCGTATACTCGCCCAGGCAGCCGGCTGCGAGCTGGTCGGCGGAGACACCGCCCGCGTTGAGGTCGGCGCCGGTGGTCCTGAACACCGTGGTGCCGGTCAGGAAGGCCGCGCACTTGGCGTAGTGCCCGTCGTTGGGGAAGGCGTTCCGGTGCAGCAGATTGCTGATCACCAGCAGGTGGTCTTTGACCTTGGCCAGCGGTGCGAGCAGCGGCGACAGCTGCGTGAGCGGGCCGGGTGGCGGCGACCATTCGGCAGCGCTGACCCCGTTGGGCATGTAGATGGTGGCGAAGCGCACCGGCTGCTTGCGCGGCACCACGCGCGGCTCGCCACCGAATAGCGTCGGCGCCTCCATCGCGTCGAGGAACGGCAAGGCGATGGCGACGCCCAGTCCGCGCAGCATGGTGCGGCGGTGGATGCGCCAGGGGTGGAGCGGCATGGCGGCCTCCCGGGACCGGGCAGCAGCATGCGCCACGGGGCCGGGCGCGGAAGGTCCGCCGCTGTCGCGCAGCAGACATGCTGCGCGACGCTACTTGGCGGCGGGCGTCTCGAGCAGCTTCTGGCTGGCCAGCCACTCGACCATGCGCTCGGGCCAGCCGGCGAGTTCGCCGGTCATGCCGGGGCGCAGCCCGAAGCCGTGCCCACCGCTGGCGTAGATGTGCAGCTCGGCCGAGGCGCCGACCTTCTTGCACTTCAGGTAGACCTCGGCCAGCCCCTCGGCGATGTCCTGGCGGTCGTTGGCCGAGCAGGCCATGAACATGGGCGGCGCGTCCTTGGCGGGGACGATGTCGGCAGAGCCGCCGGGGTAGATCAGCGCCTGGAAGGCGAGGCGGCCGTCCAGCCGGTCGATCGGATCGGCGACCGCCGGGTCGGCCCCGGCCGGGTGCATGGCGGCGAGCGCCACCAGTTCGCCGCCGGCCGAGAAGCCGACCGCGCCGAGGCGCGCCGGGTCGATGTGCCATTCCGTGGCGTGCGCGCGGATCAGGCGCAGGGCGCGCCGGGTGTCGTCCAGGGCATTGCCGGCGATGGTGTAGGTCGAGCCCGCCTCGCGCGCGAGGCGGTGCTTGAGCATGAACGCGGCGATGCCGTGCGACGCCAGCCAGCGCCCGACGAAGGCGCCCTCGTGGTCGATGCACAGCACGCGGTGTCCGCCGCCCGGGATGACCAGCACGGCCAGGCCAGTGCCGGGCCCGGCGGGCAGGAAGGGGGTGATCGAGGGGTGGTGGACCGACGATACCTGGCGTTCGCCATTGCCGCTGGTGACCACGACCTCGGCGGTGGTCTTGCCTTCCGAGCCCGGGGCGTCGCCGGTCCACAGGGGGATCTCGGTCTCGGCGCCGGCGAGGCGCCCCGCCAGCGCGACCGCTGCGAGCAGGGTGGCGAGAACGAGGGACCGGGCGGTTGGGCGGGGCATGGCGTGGCCTCTGGGCAGGGGGCCGGGATTCTGCGCCGCAGACAGCGCTCGTGCAACGCCGCACCACCCGCAGAGCTGAATTGTGGAGGGGGTGTGCGTCAGCCCAAGATGGCCAAACGAGCAAATCCAGGGTGCCGTGGGGCACCCTGGATCTGCGGATCGCGCACCTGCATGGCCGGTGCTGATGAAACGTGCTTGAGCGGATCCCCTCGGGGATTCAGGCGCTTATGGCGATCAGACCTGCTCTTCGTCCACGATTGGCTTGCAGATCAGGATCTCTTCTTCGGCCTTGGGGGCATCGCCACGCTGGGCGCGCCGCACGCGCTTCTGCTCGGCAAGGCGCTTCTTCTCCATCTCGCGCTGACGTTTGGCGAAAGTGGCGGGCGAGCGGTTCGACATTGGGGCTCCTGGGCTGCTGACTGTGCCCACCATAGGAGGAATGTCAGGCCAAGGGAAGGGGGAGAAGCGCCAGGATGCGGCACGGGCATGGCCGGTGGCGGGGCTCCCGGTCAGCAGTGGGTGGGTCCGGGCAATGCCCGTCCGCTCACGGGGGCAAGCGGCATCAGGGCTGAGTTTCTGGTCGCGAAGCGCGGAGCCCGAGCAAGTGGCCTAATGCGAGCCCATGAGTGCCGGACGGGAGCCATCGGCCCCCGCCCCTATTTCGCTGCCGCCACCGGCATCGGCGCGGTCACCGCACCCTTCGTCCGCTTGCGGTTGCGCAGCAGGTGCGAGACCTGGTCGAGGATCACCGCGGCGAGGATCACCAGGCCGATGATGACGTTCTTCCAATTCTCATCCAGGCGCCAGACGTGGGCGTGGCCGGCGGCGTCATTCCAGCCGATCTTGAACATGTTGATGCCGTTCTCCATGACCCGGATGATCGCCGCGCCGATGAAGACGCCGAGCACGGTGCCCTCGCCGCCGCGCAGCGAGCAGCCGCCGAGCACCGCCGCGGTGATGGCGTAGAGCTCGTAGGACTCGCCCACGGTGTGCGCCATCTGGCCGATGTAGGCGGCGTAGGCGATGCCGGCGATGCCGGCCAGGCCCGCGGAGATCACGTAGGTGGTGGCCTCGACGCGCTTCACCGGCACGCCTGAGTAGAGCGCCGCGTCGCGGTTGCCGCCGATCGCGTAGAGATGGCGGCCGAACACCGAGAAGTGCAGCACGTAGGTCGCGACCAGGGCGACCCCCAGGAACATCAGCACCGGCCAGGGGATCTCGGCGAAGCCGAGGTTCAGGCCCTCGTCGCCGAGCGCGCGGAACGGGCTGTTGAGGAAGCTGATGTTGCCGCCCTGGGTGATGGTCTGCGACACGCCTTTGATGGTCAGCATGCCGCCCAGGGTGACGATGAAGGGCTGGAGATTGAGGCGGGTGATGAGCAAGCCCTGGGCCAGGCCGATGGACAGCGCCACCGCCATCGCCACCGAGATGCCCACCCAGATCGGGTAGCCGGCGCCCGAGGTCACGCCCTCGCCGACCTGGGGCGCGGATATGCGCGCGATGATCACGCCGGTCAGGCCGATGATCGAGCCGATCGACAGGTCGATGCCGCCGGTGATGATGACGAATCCCACGCCGATCGCGAAGATGCCGAGCATGGCGATCTGGCGCGTGGTGTTGAGCAGGTTGGCCTGCCCGATGAAGTCGTGGTTGGAGATGGCGATGACCACGCACATGGCCAGCAGGGCGCAGAACATGCCGAATTCTTTACGCATGATTCACTTTCACGGTGTTGCGCGCCTGGCCGGTCATCAGGTGCATGATGTTTTCCTCGTTCAGTTCGTGCTTCTCGAGGATGCCGCTCAGGCGGCGTTGGCTGAAGACGGCGACACGGTCGCTCATGCCGATGACCTCTTCCAGCTCGGAGCTGACCATCAGGATGGTCAGGCCCTGGTCGGCGAGGGCGGCGATCTGGCGGTAGATCTCGGCCTTGGCGCCGATGTCGATGCCGCGCGTCGGCTCGTCGAGGATGAGCAGCTTCGGGCGCATCGCGAGCCACTTGCCGAGCACCACCTTCTGCTGGTTGCCGCCCGACAGGTTGACCACTTTGTGCAGCACCGAGGGCGCCTTGATGCCCTGCTTGATGAGCTGCTCGTTGGCCACTTCCAGCTCGCGGCGGCGCTGCAGCCACCATTTGGGTCGGTAGTTCGCGATGTCCGGCAAGGTGATGTTCATGCTGATCGGCATGGGCAGGACCAGCCCGTGCAGCTTGCGGTCCTCGGGCACCAGGTAGATGCCGCGCTCGATCGCATCGGACGGCTTCATCGGGATGAAGGCCTCGCCGGCGAAGCGCAGGGCGCCGCCCTGCGGTTGGTCGACGCCGAACAGCACCTTCATCAGTTCGGTGCGGCCGGAGCCGACCAGGCCGGCGAAGCCGAGGATCTCGCCGCGCCGCGCGTTGAATGACACGCCCGCGGGCGCGCCGGGCACGATGATGTCCTGGACTTCCAGCACGGTCTCGCCGGGCTTGCCGGCGCGCGGGGGGAAGCGCGTCGTGAAATCACGGCCGATCATCATCGACACCAATTGGTCGTGGTTGGTGTCCTTGGTCATCAGGTCGCCGACGCGTTTGCCGTCGCGCAGCACGGTGATGCGGTCGGTGATGCGCAGGATCTCTTCAAAGCGGTGCGAGATGTAGGCGATGGCGATGCCGGATGCGGTCAGATCCTTGATGATCAGGAACAGCTTCTCGGCTTCGACCGGGGTCAGCGACGAGGTCGGCTCGTCCATGATGATGCTGCGCGCCTTGAGCGCGAGCGCCTTGGCGATCTCGACCAGCTGCATTTGCCCGGTGGTCAGGCGCGCGAGCTGGGTGGTCGGCTTGATGTCGAGGCCCAGACGCGCGAGCAGCGCAGCCGCTTCGCGGTTCATGCGCGCGCGGTCCAGGCGGCCGCCGGGCAGGGTCGGTTCGCCGCCGAGGAAGATGTTGCCGGCCACATCCAGGTTGGGCGCCAGCATCAGCTCCTGGTGGATCAGCGCGATGCCGCGCGCCTTGGCGTCGGCGATGCCAGCAAGCACCACGACTTGGCCATCGATGCGCAGCTCGCCCTCTTCGGGCATGTGCACGCCACCCCGGATCTTCATGAGCGTCGACTTGCCCGCGCCGTTCTCGCCGACCAGCGACAGCACTTCGCCGGCGCGGATCTCCAACGAGACGCCGCTGAGCGCGACCACGCCCGGGAAGCGTTTGCTGATACCGGTCATGGTGAGGAAAGGGGCGGTGGTCATGGGGGTCCAGAAGTCACGAGACACGGACTACGCTCTACGAGAGCCTAGAAACGAGATGCGAGATGCTCGACCGTCGTCCGCCCCTGGGCGGACGACGGTCGATCGCTCACTTCTTCAATTCGGCGAGGCGCTTCTGGAAATCGGCGACGGTGTCCTTGGTCACCACCTCGACGCCGGTGTCGATGATCGGGTCGGCGGGCAGGGCGGCCTCGCCCTTGGTGCAGAGCTCGAAGAGCAGCTTCGACGAGCGGTAGCCGAACTCGAAGGGCTTCTGCACCACGGTGAAGCTGACCACGCCATCGGCGATGCCCTGCAGGGTGCCGTCTTCCTCGTCGAAGCCGGCGACGATCAGGCCGGGTTTCTTGCTGGCGACCACCGCGGCGACGATCGAGGGGGTGTTGTACGACCACAGGCCGACCAGCGCGGTGACCTCGGGATTGGCGTTGATCACGTCCTCGACGTTGGTGCGCGCCTTGGTCATGTCCTTGGCGTCCTCCTTGGTCACCGCCACGGAGAGGTTGCTGCCCTCAATGGCCTTCTTGATGCCCTCGAGGCGCTGCTTGGCGTTGTCGGCGGCCAGAGTACCGACGAAGGCGGCGATCTTGCCGCCGTTCGGCATGGCCTTTTTGAGCGCCTCGCCGAGGACCTTGCCGGCTTCGAAGTTGTTGGTGCCGATGTAGGCCAGGCGCTTGGACTGAGGACCGTCCGAGTCGTGGGTGATGACGTTGAGCTGCTGCCCGGCCTTGTCGATGTCGCGGGTCTCGTCCGCGGGCGAGATCAGACTGATGGCGAAGCCGTTGTACCCCTGGCTGACCAGGTCCTCGATGATCTTTTTCTGCTGCTCGACCTTGCCGGTCTCGGGCAGCTTCATCTCGACGTTGATGTTCAGCTCGGCATTGGCCTTCTGCACGCCCTTCTCGGCGATCTTCCAGAACTCGCTGCTGTTGTTGGTGATGAAGGCCAGCTTCAGCGCGGTGCCGGGTGCGGCCTGGTGGACGGCGCCCTTGGTCGCAGGCTTGGCCGCAGTCGCGGTCTCGGGCGCGGCGCTGTCCCCGCAGCTGCTGAGCGCGAGCCCCAGGGCGGCAGTGGCGCAGCAGGCGATCAGGTAGGATACTGGTTTCATGTCAGGTTCCAGGGTTGAGGAGGCGCAGGGTAGATGTGCACGCGTATGAACACAAGTCGCCGCCCCGGCGCTGGTGGAGGGGGCGCTCACTCTGGAATCCACCGGATGGACGATATGCAAACCACTTTGGATAGAGTGGTTACGCTACCGCTTCCGATGATCCGCCGCGCTGTCCAGCGCACGGGGGATGGGTGTTAACGGCATCATCCGGCCGTGCGTTAACGTCGTGTATGCCGACGGCCTCCCCGACCCCCACCGCCAGCCGGCTCCCGAGCGCACCATGAGCGACGCCCCCGCCGATATCATCAAGGAGCTGACCAGCGGTCAGCGGCGCCTGTACGGCTACGTGCTGACCCTGGTGCCCTCGCCCGCCGAGGCCGATGACATCCTGCAAGAGACCAATCTCGCCATCCTGCGCAAGGCGGACACCTTCACGCCCGGCACCAACTTCCTGGCCTGGGCCTGCCGCATCGCGTTCAATCAGGCGATGACCTACTACCGCAAGCGCCGGCGCGAGCTGCGCCCGCTCTTCGATGACGAAGTGATGGGGGCCCTCGCCACCGAGGCGGTCGAGGTCTTCGGCGCCTTCGACGAGCGCCTCGGCGCGTTGCGCGGCTGCATGGAGAAGCTCGGCGACCGCAAACGCGAGCTCCTCCAGCGCTTCTACTTCGACGAGCAGAGCGTCGCCGAGATCGCCAGCGCGCGCGGCCAGTCTGAGCCGACCGTGCGCGTCACCATCCACCGCATCCGCGGCAACCTGCTCGAGTGCATCCGCCGCAGCCTGGCGGGCGCGGGCGCCCCGGCGGGCCAGGCATGAGCGACGCCTCTCCCGACCAGCACGTGGACGAGCTGCTGGAGCAGCAGATCGCGGCCGTCGTCGCCGGTGCGCCGAGCGAGGTCGAGGGCCGCGCGCTCAATGCGCGGCTGCGCCACGACCCGGCCGCGCGCCGCCTGTACATCGAGCACCTCATGCTGCACGGTCAGCTGCAGTGGGAGCTGGCCCAGCCCGGCCGCGTCAGCGGCGGCCTGCCGGTGCCGCCGGCGCGCGAAAGCGATACCAGCCGTGGCGCGGATTCCGCAGCCCACCGCCGGCACATGGCCCGCGCGCGCACCCGCACCCGCACACGCGCAATCGCCGCGGCCGCGCTCGCCGCCGGCCTGCTGGTCGCCTGGTCGTTGGGCCTGTTCGCACCCGGCCCGGCCGCGCGGCTGATCGAGACCAGCACGGCGCAGTGGCAGGGGGCCGCGCCGGGACGCGATCTGCGCCCGCAGCGCCTGCATCTCACCTCCGGGCTCGCCGCCCTGCGCTTCCGCGACGGCGCCAAGGTCATCCTGCAGGGCCCCGCCGAATTCGAGGTGCTTGGCGGCGCCGCCGGGCGGTTGATCTCCGGGCGCATGGTCGGGCGCGCGCCCGAAGGCGCCCACGGCTTCACCATCAACGCCGCAGGCATGGATGTGGTCGACCTCGGCACCGAGTTCGGCGTCGCCATCACCGCCGCGCGCCAGGCCGACGTGCAGGTCTTCGAGGGCGTGGTCGAGGTCGGCCGCCCCGGTCCGGCCGAGTCCAGCGACCGCCGCCGCCTGGGCATCGGCCAAGCGGTGCACATCGACGGCGAGCGCGGGCTGGTCGAGACCGCCGAGTTCGCGCCCACGGGTTTCGCGCGCGTCATGCCGGGCGAGCTCGAGGACCCCGGCCTGGACCGCGGTCTGGTCGCGTGGTGGACCTTCGCCGAGACCAGCGGCACCGTGGTCCGCGACGCCAGCGGGCACGGCCACTACGGCGAGCTGGTCGGCGCCGGCTTCACCATGGAGCGCGCCGGCGTGCCCGGCCGCGTCGGGCGCGCCCTGGCGTTCGACGGGCATTCGACCTTCATCAAGGTCGCGCACAGCGAGGATTTCGAGCTGAACGCGCTCAGCATCCAGGCCTGGATCCGTCCCGAAGGCGTGCAGGAGGGCGATGCGCAGATCTTTTCGCGCAACCGCTGCTACGGCCTGGGCGTGGGCGGCAACCACTGGTTCAAGTGGTACTTCTGGGACCGCGACGCGCTGCTGCCGTGGGACTTCGCCACTGGGCGCTGGTATCATCTGGTGGCGACCTTCGACGGCGCCCAGCGCGAATGCTGGATCGATGGCGTCAAGCTCGGCAGCCTGGCCAGCAACCCGCCGCCCTCGCGCAGCGGCGAAGTCATGATCGGCACCCTCGGCGCGCGCGA
The DNA here is from genome assembly GCA_038213805.1 of Planctomycetota bacterium. Taxonomy (GTDB): domain Bacteria; phylum Planctomycetota; class UBA11346; order UBA11346; family UBA11346; genus BOG-1363. The sequence continues at coordinate 18,420 of JBBQSO010000084.1, forward strand.
CAGTTGCGTGTTCCATGGCGCGATCGACGACCTGCGCATCTACGATCGCGCGCTCAGCTCCGACGAGATCCGCGCCCTCTACCTGCGCGGCGCGCGCCCGGCTGCGCCGTGAAGCCATCAGGCTTGGTCGGATCCGCCGTTAACCTCGACCGCTGATCAGCGTATCATTGATGTGGCGCGACACCCGGCGCCAGGCATTCCAACCGCCCCCACCGGTGCGAACCCATGACCATGCGTCCCCGTGCCCCGCTCTCCTGGCTCTTCGCCGCTGCCGTCGCCGCCGCGCTGCCGTGCGGCGGCGCGCAGGCCGCTGACAGCCAGGGCGACGCCGCGACCGCGAAGTTCTTCCTCGAGGAGGTGCGTCCGGTCCTGCAGGACAACTGCTTCAAGTGCCACGGCGGCGAGACCAAGATCAAGGGCGGCCTGCGCCTGACCGGGCGCGAGGCGGTGCTGACCGGCGGCGACACCGGCCCGGCCGTCGATCTCAAGGATCCCGATTCCAGCCTGCTGGTGAAGATGATCCGTTGGACGGACGACGACCACCAGATGCCGCCCAAAGCCAAGATGGATCAGGCCAAGATCGATGTCCTGGTCAAGTGGACGAAGCTCGGCGCGCCCTGGAGCGGCGCCGAGGGGCCTTCCAACGAAGAGCTCGCCGCGGCCGCGAAGAAAGCCGACGCCGAGGCGCGCGCGTACTGGTTCTACCAGAAGCTCACGCCTCCGGCGGTGCCCAAGGTCGCCGATGCGCAGTGGGCGGCGTCGCCGCTCGACGCCTTCGTGCGCGCGCGGCTCGACGCCAAGGGCATCAAGCCGGGCGCCGAGGCCGACCGCCGCACGCTGATCCGCCGCGCCACCTATGATCTCACCGGGCTGCCGCCGACGCCGGCCGAGGTCGAGGCCTTCGTCAAGGACGCTGACACGCAGGCCTACGACAAGCTCATCGACCGCCTGCTCGCCAGCCCGCAGTACGGCGAGAAGTGGGGTCGCTACTGGCTCGACCTGGTGCGTTTCGCCGAGACCAACGGCTACGAGCGCGACGGCGAGAAGCCCAACGCCTGGCGCTACCGCGATTACGTGATCAAGGCCTTCAACGAGGACAAGCCCTACGACCAGTTCGTGCGCGAGCAGCTTGCCGGCGACCTCTTCGAGCAACCCACCGCCGACTCGATCACCGCCACCGGCTACTTCCGCCTGGGCACTTGGGACGACGAACCCGCCGACCAGGAGCAGAACCAGTTCGACTACTTCGACGGCATCGTCTCGACCACCGCCCAGGGCATGCTCGGCCTGTCGATGGGCTGCGCGCGCTGCCACGACCACAAGAAGGATCCGCTCAGCCAGGAGGACTACTACAAGCTGCTGGCGTTCTTCCACAGCATCAAGCCGCATGCCAATAATGGCGGGAACGTCGAGACCGTGATTGCGCGCGATGAAAGCCAGCGCGCGGCGTGGGCCGTCAAGGTCAAGGACCTGCAGGCGCGCCTCGACGCCATCGAGGTCGAGTTCGGCAAGAAGGCCGGCGGCGCGGCCGTGCGTGATTTCGAGGAGCTCTCTTACCGCTACTACCGCGGCGCGTTCGAGTCCCTGCCGAAGTTCGATGAGCTCAAACCCGAGAGCGAGGGCAAGCTGCCCGGCGGCCTGATCGACACCGCGCCGACCACGCGCGACAGCGATTTCGGCTTCGTCTACAGCGGCGCGCTGATCGTGCCGCAGGACGGCCGCTACACCTTCGTGCTCGACTCCGACGACGGCACGCGCCTGACTATCGCCGGGCGCGAGGTGGTGCTCTACGACGGCATCCATGGCACCGGTACGCCCCAGCAGGCTGATATCGCGCTTAAGAAGGGCCGCGTGCCGCTGCGCCTCGACTACTTCCAGCACGTCGGCGGACGCGGCCTGACCCTGAGCTGGGCCGGTCCCGGTGTCAACGGGCGCAGCCTGAGCCGCGAGAAGGGCGAGGTCGGCTTCGGCGACCTGATCACCGCACGCGGCGCCGAGGTGCTCGGCACGGCGGGCTTTGCGGCCTACCGCACGGCGCGCCGCGAGCTCGAACAGCTCAAGAAGGACCCGCCCGGCGAGCAGCGCGCGCTGAGCGCGATCGAGGGCGAGACGCGTGACACCTTCGTAATGGTGCGCGGCAATCCGCACGTCACCGGCAAGAAGGTGCTGCCGGGCTTCCCGCACATCCTCGGCTTCCCCGAACCCGCGCAGGACGGTCCCAAGCGCCGCCTGGTGCTCGCCGACTGGATCGCCAGCCCCGCCAACCCGCTGACCGGGCGCGTCATCGTCAACCGCCTCTGGCAGTTCCATTTCGGCAAGGGCATCGTCTCGACCGCGAACGACTTCGGGCACTTCGGCGAGCTGCCCAGCGACCAGGCGCTGCTCGACTGGCTGGCCAGCGACTTCGTAGCCAATGGCTGGAAGATCAAGCGTTTCCACAAGCAGCTGATGACCAGCCGCACCTACAAGCTGGCGTCCAGCGATGACGCGGGCGCACTCGCCAAGGATCCCCAGAACGACCTGCACTGGCGCTTCAGCATGCGCCGCCTGACCGGCGAGGAGATCCGCGACTCGATCCTCGCCGTTGACGGCACGCTCAATGCCAGCATGGGTGGGCCGAGCGTGTTCCCGCCGATGCCGGCCGAGGTGCTCGCGACCTCGTCGCACCCGGCCGACGTGTGGGGCCATTCATCCGCCGACGATTCCGCGCGTCGCAGCATCTACATCAAGGTGAAGCGTTCGCTGCTCTACCCGCTGCTCGCCGCCCACGACTTCGCCGACACCGACGCGAGCTGCCCGGTGCGCTTCGCCACCACCGTGCCGACCCAGGCGCTGACCATGCTCAACAGTACCCTGATGGCCGAGCAGTCTGCGGCCTTCGCGCGGCGCCTGCGCAAGGAGGCCGGCACCGAGCCCGCGCAGCAGGTGCGCCTGGCGCTTGCCCTCGCCACCCAGCGTGAGCCCACGGACAAGGAGGTCGCGCGCGGCCTCGGCTTCCTGCGCGACTTGAAGCAGAAGGACCGGCTCGCGGATGACCGCGCGCTCGAGACCTATTGCCTGATGGTGCTCAATCTCAATGAATTCGTCTACCTCGACTGACATCTGATCGCCGTCCCGACCGCACCCCGTCCGCTTCGGAACCCGCCATGAACGATCCCAGCCAGTTCTGCCGCCGCACGCGCCGCGAATTCATGTGGCAGGCCGGCAACGGCTTCGCCGGTCTCGCCCTCGCCGGCATGCTCGGCGGCGAGTTCTTCGGCAAGCAGAGCGTCGCTGCCGACGGCGCCACGCCATTCACCAGTCCGCTGTCGCCCAAGGAGCCGCACTTCACGGCCAAGGCCAAGAGCGTGATCTTCCTGTTCATGTACGGCGGTCCCAGCCAGATCGACACCTTCGACTACAAGCCCAAGCTCTATCCGCTCGACGGCAAGACCATCCCGATCAAGACCTTCGGCCG
>JBBQSO010000085.1:0-21900 GCA_038213805.1 Planctomycetota bacterium
CGAGCGCACGCCCATCGCACCGCTCGCCGCGCCCGACCTGACCTGGCTCGACCTGCGCGGGGCGCGCCTGCGCGACGACATCGCCGACACCAGCGGCGCGGCCTACCTGCGCCACGGCCACGAGGCTTTCCTGTATTGCGACCGTGGAGTCTACCGGCCGGGCGAGACCGTGCACCTGCGCGCCCTGGTGCGCGGGCCCGGCGGTGCGGTGCCGCCGGCTTTCCCGATCGAGGTGCGCGTGCTGCGCCCCGACCAGCGCCTGTGGCGCAGCCTGGCGGCGACGATTGACGCCGACGGCGATGCCGAGCTGACCCTGCCGCTCACCGACGACCTGCCCACCGGGCGGTGGAGCGTCTCCTGCGGTCTACCTGGCGATGAACAGGTGTTCGGCAGCGCCACTTTCCAGGTCGAGGATTTCCTGCCCGACCGCCTGCGCTCCACCCTCGGCATCGCCGGGCCGGGCGTATCCGCGGGCGCCGACGACGAGGCGCGGCGCATCGCCGTCACGGCGGGCGCGTGCATGTTCACGGTGCACGGTGACTGGCTGTTCGGCCAGCCCGCCGGTGGCCAGGGCTGCCGACTCGACCTGCGCCTCGATCCGCTGATCTTTGCGCCGGCGGCGTGGCCTGGCTGGACCTTCGGCGACGCCGACGCCGTGCTTCCCGGCCGGCGCCTGGCGACGCGCACCGCCACCCTCGACGCCCAGGGCGCGTGCCACTGGGAGGCGGACCTCGCCGCAGAACTCGCCGGGGCCGCGGCCACGTGTCCGTGGCGCCTGACCGCCACCGCCGGCGTCAGCGAGAGCAGCGGCCGCACCACCGGCACCACCCGCCGACTGGCGGTCGACCCGGTCGGCCGCTACCTGGGCCTGCGCCTGGCGGGAGCCGCGACCGCCGGCATGACCTGCCCGGTCGAGCTGCGCCTGGTGACGCCCACAGGTGCCGCCGCACCAGCCGCCGATGAGCTCGACGTGCAGCTGCAGCGCGTCACCTGGGAGACCGTGCTGGTCGAGGACGGCCATCACCGCGGCAGCTACCAGTCGCACCGCCGCTGCCTCGACGTCGGCGCCACGCTGCGCCTGCACCTTGCCGCCGGCAGTGGCCACCTCGACCTGCCCATCCCCGCCAGCGGCGGCTGGCGCCTGACGGCGCGCGATTTGGCCACCGGCCAGCTCAGCGCGCTCGAATTCCAGGCGGGCGGCGAGGGCTGGGAGGGCGGCGGCATCAGCCGCGAACGGCCCGAGCGCTGCCTGCTCGCGCTGGTCGCCGACCAGCGCAGCGATCCGGCGCAGGCGCTCGCCCTGCCCACCGCCGATGCGGCCGCGGCAGGCGCGGTGCTGCGCGCGCAGCGTGGCGACCACCTCGCCCTGGTGGTGCGCAGCCCCTTCGCGGGCCGCCTGCTGATCACGGTGGCGACCGACCGCGTTCTCCAGACGCGGGTCCTGACCATGGACGGCGCAGGCGCGGTGGTGCCGCTGGTGGTGGGCGACGACTGGACACCCAACGCCTGGATCTCGGCGACCGTGGTGCGCGGCGTCGACCCCGGCGTGCCGTGGCGCATCCACCGCGCCTACGGCGTGGTCGGCGTGGCGGTCGCAGAGCCCGCGCGCCGCGCCGAACTGACCATCAGCACCGCGACGCGCAGCGCACCCGGCGCGCCGCTCGCCATCGATCTCGAGGCGCGCGACGCCGCCGGCCTGCCGCTCGCGGACGCCGCGGTGACCATCGCCGCGGTGGACGAGGGCGTGCTGCGCCTGACCGGTTTCCGCACTCCCGACCCGTTCGCCTTCTTCACCGCGCGCCGCGGCCTGGGCGTGCTCGCCGACGACTGCTACGCCGACCTGCTGCCCGAATCCGGACGCACCGGCGGCCTGCCCAGCGAGGGCGGCGACGCCACCGGGCTGAGCTCGCACCGGCCGCCCGTGGCGGCGCGGCGCGTGCGCCCGGTGGCACTGTGGCGCAGCGGCCTGCGCACCGGCGGCGACGGCCGCCTGCACGCCGTCCTCGACCTGCCCGAGGCCTTCGCCGGCGAGCTGCGCCTGATGGCGGTCGCCGATCGCGGCCCGGCCACCGCCGCCGCCGCACGGCCGGTGACGGTGCGCGGCCCGCTGGTGGTGCAGTCGTCATGGCCGCGCTGCGCCTCGCCCGGTGATCGCTTCAGCGTGCTGGTGACCGTCGCCGCCACCGGCCTGACCGGGCGCGTGCATCTCGCCCTCGAGGGCGCGGACGGGACTTCGCCGTTGCGCGCCGCGGCGACCGGACTGGACGTCGATCTCGATGCCGGCGGCCACGCCCAGGCGCGCTTCGCGATCAGCGCGGCGCCCGCCACCGGGGTGGCGCGGCTGCGCCTGGTCGCCAGCCAGGGCGACGCGCGCGCGATCGAGGAGCTCGAACTGCCGGTGCGCCCGGCCAGCGCCGCCCTCGCACGCGGCGACGAACAGGCGTGCAGCCCGGACCAGCCGCTGCACGTGGCCCTGCCCGGCGGACTGCTCGCCGGCGCTGACCGCACCCTGCGCCTGCACATCGGCCCCGCGCCGACCTTCGACTTGCCGCACGGCCTCGACGAGCTCTACCGCTACCCCTACGGGTGCGCCGAGCAGACCGTCAGCGCGGTCTTCCCGCTGCTCGCGCTCGGCGACATCGACGCGCGTCTGGGCCACGACTGGTTCCCGGCCGCGGGGCTGCATGCGCGCGTCCGCGCCGGCATCCTGCGCCTGCAGACCATGGAGACCGGCGATGGTGGGGTAGCGATGTGGCCGGGCGGCGGCGTGGCCTGGGAATGGGCGAGCGTCTACGCCACCCACTTCCTGCTCGAGGTGCGCGCCAGCGGTGCGCCGCTGGCGCAGGAGGTGCCCGCGGACTTCCTCGGCCGGCTCCTCGACCACGCCCAGCGTCTGGCCAACGCCACCGGCGACGAGGAGCGCGAGACCGCGTCCTACGCCTGTTACGTGCTCGCCCGCGCCGGCCGCCCGGACGCGGTGGCGATGCACCGCCTCAGCGAGCGCCTGCCGTCCGCCCTGGGCGGCCTGCCGTGGCTGGCGGCGGCGTGGGCGGCGGCCGGACGGCGCGACCTCGCGGCGCCGCTGCTGCCGGAACTGCTACCCGCGCCGCGCGTCGACCGTCACGACGGCGGCGACCTCGCCTCGCCGGTGCGCGACCTCGCCGTGCAGGCGCTCGCCCTGCTCGACTGCGCGCCGCAGCGGCCCGGCCTTGACGCCATGATCGCGCGCCTGGCCGCGCACGATTCCTGGTACAGCACCCAGGACACCGCCTGGGCGATCCTCGCCATCGGCCGCTGGCTGCGCGTCCATCCGCCAGGCGCGGCCTATACCCATGCCGAACTGCTGGTCGACGGCCACGCGGTTGCGCAGGCCGACGCCGGCGGGGTGATCTCTTGGCACGGCGAGAGCGCGAGCGCCCTTGAGCTGCGCATCGCCGGCCCGCCCGCAGCCCGCGCGCATCTCAGCTGGCTTCAGACCGGCGTGCCGCTGGCCGCTCCGCCCGAGGCCGACCACGGCTTGAGCGTGCGCCGCGCCTGGTTCGACGAGCAGAACCACGACCTCGCCGGCCGTGCCCTGGTCGCCGGCGAGCTGGTGCGCGTGGTGCTGACGGTGCGCGCCTCCACCTCCTGCCGCAACGTGGTGGTCGAAGACATCCTGCCCGCGGGGCTGGAGATCGAAAACCCGCGCCTGGCGACCAGCGCCGACCAGTCCAGCCACGAACGCCACGCCATGGAGGTGCGCGACGACCGCATCATCGTCATCGGCGATTGCACCACTGGCATGGGCGACGGCCTGGTCGGCTTCACGCACACGTATTTGGTGCGCGCGATCACCCCCGGCACCTTCGCGCGCGCCGCGGTGCACGCGGAATGCATGTATGACCGTGGCTATGTCAGCAGCGCCGGCGCGGGCACCACGGTGGTCGAGGCGCGCGCCCCGTGAGCACGCCTGCGGCACTACCGGCACCGGCACAATCACCGCGCCGCCGCCGCGCCTGGTGCATCGTGCTGGCCGCGCTCGCGGCCCTCGGCCTGGCGCCGCTCGCCCTCGAACTGGCGGTGCGCTGGTGGCCGTATCCCGAAGCGCTCGCGCGCCCGCCCGCCGCCGCGACCCTGGTGCTCGACCACGCCGGCCGCCCGCTCGCGGCTTTCGCCTCGGCCGCGGGCGCCTGGCACCTGCCGGTCGCAGACGGCGATTACGGTGCCTGGCTGCCCGCCGCGGTGATCGCGGTCGAGGACCACCGCTTCGCCCAGCACGCCGGCGTCGACTGGCCGGCGCTGCTCGCGGCGGCGTGGGCTGATCTGCGCGCTGGCCACGTGGTGCGCGGCGCCAGCACCCTGACCATGCAGGTGCAGCGCCTGCGCGAGCCGCGCCCGCGCACGCCGCTCACCAAGCTCATCGAACTGGTGCGCGCGCGCCAGCTCGAGCGCCGCCTGGGCAAGCAGGCGCTGCTCGGCGAGTGGCTGGAGCGCGCCCCCTTCGGTGCGAACCTGGTCGGCGCCGGCGCCGCGGCGTGGCGCTGGTGCGGCGTGCCCTGCCGCGCCCTGACCCTGGCCCAGGCCGCGCTGCTCGCCGGGCTGCCGCAGAATCCCGCGCGCCTGCGCCCCGACCTGCACCCGCAGGCGGCCCTGGCGCGGCGCGCGCACGTGCTGGCGTGCATGCGCGCGACCGGTGCCATCACCGCGTCGCAGTACGCCACGGCCATGGCCGAGCCGCTCGGCTGCGCCTGGCGGCCGCTGCCGCAGGCGGGCTGGCCCACGCTGCTGCCAGCCTGCGCCAGCGCTGCGGCCGGGCGGGAAGGCGTCGTCGCCACCGCCTACGACCTCGACCTCATGCGCCAGGCCGAAGGCTGCGTGCGCGCGCTGCTCGCCGGCAGCGGCGGCGCCGCCGATGCGGCTGCGGTGGTGGTGGTCGAGAATCTCAGTGGCGCGGTGCGCGCGGCGGTCGGCGCCGGCGGGCCGACCGCGCTCGACCTCACGCGCTGTCCGCGCTCGTCCGGATCGACGCTCAAACCGTTCATCTACGCCGCCGCTTTCGCCGCGCAGCTGTGCACCCCAGATAGCGTCCTCGACGACGCGCCGGCTTCGTGGGCGGGCTTCGCGCCGCGCGATTACGATCGCGCCTGGCGCGGCCGCCTCACCGCCGCCGAAGCCCTGGCCGAGAGCCGCAACATCCCGGCCATGGCGCTGCTCGCGCGTCTGGGCGTGCGCAGCACCGGCGACCGTCTCGAGGCGCTCGGCCTGCGCGGCCTGGGCGCGCAGGCACGACGCAGCGGCCTGACCCTGGCGGTGGGCGGCGCGCTGGTCACGCCGCGCGACCTCGCCCTGGCCTATGCCGCCCTGGCGCGCGGCGACGCCGCCGGCTGCGGTGGCGTCGCCTGCCACCAGGCGCTGCGCTGCCTCGCCGACCCGGCACGCACCGCCGCGGTCTGCACAGAAGCCGCGACCCTGGGCATCGCCTGGAAGACCGGGACGTCGAGCGGCCACCGCGACGCGTGGTGCGCGGCAGTGACGCCGACGTGGACGGTGGTCGCCTGGCTCGGCACGGTGCGCGGCGCCGGCGCGCCCGCCCTGGTCGGCCAAGAGAGCGCGGCGCCGGCCGCCCTGCGCCTGCTCGCCGGGATCGCGCACGCCGACGGCGCCTGGCCGGCTCCCTCACCGGACGCCACCGTAACCCTGGCACCGGCGGCTCTCCCCGCCCTGCCACCGCCGCTGGCCATCGTCAGCCCTGGCAACGGCAGCATCCTCGCTGCCGACGGCGAGGGCGCCGCGCAACCACGCCTCGCGCTGACCTGTAGCGGCGCTCACGGCGCCGTGTGGTGGTTCGCCGACGGCGACCTGCTCGGGCAGGCCGCTGCTGATCAGCCCTGCTGGTGGCTCGCCCCCGGTGGACGCCACGACCTGCGCGTGGTCGACACGGCCGGCCGCGCCGCGAGCGTGCGCATCGTGGTGCGGTGAGCGACGCCGGACGGATTCAACGCAAAGGGCGCTGAGCTGCCTGCCTCATGGCCGCAGAGGCCAACCAATGTAGTAACCAAGCATCCGCTGCGACCCCCAGCAATCGCGAACGCCACTCCGGTCCATCATTCCTGCGTCCCTGCGCAAATCGGTCTTCCCCCTAGGCCGCCTCCGCGTTGAAAACCATCTTGTGGAGCGGCGACTCTTGGAGCGGCCACCCCCACCTGCTGGCGACACATGCCAGGCACCCAATGCAGCACCCCGCCGGAAACCGGCGGGGTGCTGGGAAGACGCGCGGCGCAAGCCGCGTTCGTTCGAAGGTTTATTTCTCGACGTCGGCGCCGCTGCTCTTCCAGCCCGCGATGCCCTCGCGGAAGTGCTTGATGTTGGTGTAGCCGAGTTTGGCCGCCGCTTCGGCGCCGCCGTGCCAGGCGCCGCACTGCGGGCCGCCGCAGTACGCCACGATCAGCGCGCCCTTGTCGGCGGGCAGGGTCTTGGCCAGGTCCGCTTCCTTGGCGTCGAAGTCGATGGCGCCAGGGATGTGACCGGCCTTGTAGGATTCGGAACCGTTCACGTCGAGCAGCACCACCTGCTTGGCGGCGATGGCCGCGGCAAGGTCCTTCTGGCTGATGTCGGCGAACTCCGCGCCGAAGGCGGTGAACGAGCAGGAGACCGCGAAGAGCAGGGCGAAGAGCAGGGACTTCATGGGTGGTTCCTTCCTGGGCGGGCCAGGGGTGGGGTTGGAAAGGACGATGAGGCGTTAAGAGGTATGGATTCCAGGCACTGTTCAACCCCGGTCGGGCGCGGCCTTCCGCAACCCACAGGGACATACGCCCAGGATGGATGCAGATTCACTGGCAGACCTGTCGGCATATCAGCCATCCTACACCTTTATCACTACTCTACGAAGCCCACGGACCGTCTGTTGGATGCTGGCGAGATGAGTCTGCTACCGCGCTCCAAACCCTTGTCAGCACATCAGCGAAGCGTCGCGGTCACGCGCACGGTTGCCAGATCGGCGGTCAGTCCATCTTTTGCGACCAGGGTGACAGGCAGCTCCTGGGCAACCCCTGGTTCGACGGTGGTCCGCACAGTCACATAGGCGCTCAAATCGGTCTCTGGATGCAGCGCGCGCAGCACATTCAGGGGTCCGTGGATGGTCAACGCGACCTGCGCCTGGCTGAGCTCGAACTGGAAGCGCCCCAGCACCTCGCGCGGCGCCATGATCTGCACTGGCAGGCTGACCACCTGTTTGCCGCCCTCGGCCGGACGCAGGGTAACGGTCGCGACCACCGGCTCCATGACTTCGATGCCGGTCTCGAGCGGGGTCAGTTCAAGGCGTTCCTCGCGCGTCGTGGCCAGCGCCTTGTCGATGTCGCCCAGGGCGATGGGTTTGAAGAGGATGCGCTGGCCGTGTTCGCGCGCGGACTGGAGCAGGGTGTGCGCACCGCGCACCTTGACGCGCGTGCGGCTGAGCGCGATCGCGGCCTCGATGCCCTCGGGCACGCCGAGCAGCTGCGGGATCTCGACCGGCACCTCGTCCTGGTCGACACGGTCGAAGGCGACGGTGATCTCCTTGACGCCGTCCGGATCGACGCGCTCGATGCGGAAGTCCTCGTCCAGGCCGAGCAGGCGGTTGGTGATCGGAAAGCTCTCCTTCCCCTTGCCCAGGGCGTCGGCGGCGATCACCAGGCGAGGCACCGCCAGGTCGCTGCGCAGCACGTGCAGCATGCCTTCAGGGAGGTTCACGAAGACGGTGAACTGGGCCGGCTCGACGGTGGCCACGCGGTAGTCCTCGGGCAGGGACTGCACCGCCGCGGGCGTGACGCGCACCAGCAGCGGCCGCACGATGCGCACCTGTCCGTTGGTGTAGATCCACAGCGCGATGGCGATCACCAACGCCACCAGCTTGAGCTCCCAGTGTTCGCGCAGGAAACTCATGGCGTGCGCTCGCCGCCGGCGATGGCGGGGGTCTGGGCAGGGCCCGCTGCGCCCGCCGGTGGCGGCGCATCCGCAGCGGCGTTCGCCGCGACGGGCGGCACGGGCACCGGGGTCGCCAGGGCCGCGGCCGCGGCCTTGCGCTCGGCGCGCCGGCTGCGCCCACCGGCGCGGAACTCGCGAGTCAGGACGATCTCAACGTCCTGGCGCGAGAGGTCGCGCGAGAAACGCCCGCGGTCGGCCATGCTGATCTGCCCGGTCTCTTCGCTGACCACCAGGGCGAGCGCGTCGGTGTCCTCACTGATGCCGATGGCCGCGCGGTGGCGGGTTCCGGAAAGCTGCATGAAGGCGATGTTGTTGGTCAGCGGCAGGATCACCCCCGCCGCCGCGATCCGCCCGCCGCGCAACACCACCGCGCCGTCGTGCAGCGGGGAGTCCTTCCAGAAGATCGTGGTCACCGCCTTGGAGGTGACCTCGCAGTCGAGCGGACTGGAGTTGACATACTCGTCGAGGCGGTCGCCGCGCTCGATGACGATCAGCGCGCCGATGCGCCGCGAGGACATGTAGGCGACCGCGTCGAGCAGGTCGCCGACAATGCTGGCGTTGACGCTCAGGTCCTGGTTGGGGAAGAAGCCGCCGAGGCGGGTGAACAGCCGGCGCAGCTCGGGCTGGAAGACCACCGCCATGACCACCGCGCTGACCCCGATGCCGGCCTGCAGCAGCCAGGTGATGGCGTGGAACTGGGCGAAGCGTGCCACCATCCACGTCACCACCACCAGCGACAGGGTCAACGACAGGCCGCGCAGCTTGCCACCGGCGCTGATGCGTTCGAGGGCGAGCAGTAGCTGGAAGATCACCACCGTGATGATGAGGATCTCGAGCACCGAGCGCGACCAGTAGATGAGGTCGGACCATTCAGGCATGGGCGCCTTCCAGTCCCGCCGCGATGACCTGGTCGAGCAGCGGCGGCGCGATCGCGAGGGCCGCGGCCAGGGCGCAGGCCGCGCGTGCGCCGGCCACGTCGTGGACGCGCAGCAGGGCGCAGTGGGGGGCGAGCAAGGCGTGCAGGACGTGGCTGGGCGCATCGCGCCCGGCCGCATCCGGGAAGGCGCCCGTCAGCCCAGCGATGAACGCCTTGCGGCTGACCCCGACCACCAGCGGGCGGCCGAGCTCGGCGGTCAGGCGCGGCAGGGCGCGCAGCAGAGCGAGATTATGGTCCACGCTCTTGCCGAATCCGATGCCCGGGTCGATCAGGATGGCTTCTTCGCGCACGCCGGCGGCGGTGGCGGCGCGCAGGCGACCGGCGAGGAAGGCGATGACCTCGTCCACCACGTCGTCATAGCGTGGCGCGCGCTGCATGGTCTGCGGCGAGCCCTGCATATGCATCAGTACCAGCGGGCAGCCGTGGTCGGCTACCACCGCGAACATCCCCGGGTCGGCCCCGGCACTGATGTCGTTGACCATGGCCGCGCCAGCGGCGAGGGCAGCGCGCGCCACCGCCGCCTTCGCGGTGTCGATGCTCAGCGGTACGTCCGGCAGGCGCGCGGTCAGGCCGGCGACCACCGGCAGCACCCGACGCAGTTCCTCGGCCGCGTCGACCCCGGTGGCACCCGGCCGTGAACTCTCGCCGCCGATGTCCAGCCAGGCAGCGCCCGCGGCGGCCATGGCAACGCCCGCGACGAGCGCATCCGCGCTGGCGAGGCTGGTCCCGCCGTCCGAGAAGCTGTCCGGGGTGACGTTGAGGATGCCCATCAGGGCGGCGGGTCGGGCTACCGCGAGACGCGGCTGGGCGCGCAGCATCCAGCTGCGCGGCGCGCACCTGTCCGATTGCGGATCGGCTGCCGGCATCATGTGGGCGATGATCGCCGCACCAGCGCCGCAGGCAAGGATCGTATCGGCGGCGCCGAAGACCCCGGACTCTGTGAGTGACGGGCGGTTACCGCGGTACTGCGCCGCGATGCACTCGGCACCGCTTGGATAGAACCGCCAAGGCGCCAAGACACCAAGGTTGGAGACGCAGGAAGATGGTGCGTCGGCTCAACAACCGCGCGCCCTGCGGCCGGAAGTAGACAGCGATGCTCTCCACAGACCGGCCATCACGCCTTCCTTGGCGTTCTCCCCTTGGCGCCTTGGCGGTTGGCATCCCCTTCAATAGCGCGCCTGCTGCCAGCACAGCGAGCCGCCGTCGCCAGTCTCGTCGACGAAGACGTAGACCACACCGCCGTCGCCGAGCTTGAAGTCGACGAGGTCGCCAGTGATGCGGTGGTGGAAGCGCTGCGGGCGACCGACCAGCTTCTCAACGTCGAGCGGCGCGTTGGCCCACAACGGGTAGCCGCCGACCTTGCTGCAGTCGCAGCCCAGCTCGTCGACGAGGTCGACCCAGGCATCAGAGGCCGCGATGTCGAGACCGGTGGGATCGACATCGAGATCGACGGGCTCGTCGATCTCGTCGCCGAGCATGACCTTCAGACCCTTCCAGTCGCCGGGGCACACGCCGTTGATCGCCGACAGCCCGAGCCCGAGTTTGGGGACGATGACCACCGCGTTGTCGCCCTTGTGCGGCAGATAGTCGAAGGACTCGCTGGGATCGGAGCGGTCCATGAAGGCCAGCACCATGCGGTCCGCATCCGCTGCGAGCGGGAAGGCCGACACCAAAGCCATGGTTTTTCCCGTACGTTTGCCGCGTGGATGCGGGAAGCCCATCTTGACGTGGCCTCCGATCTGGCCGATGGCCAGCGAGGGGTTCGGCGCGCGGATGATTGGACGGCTCTGCATGGAAGACCTCTTCGGTGAGCCGGCGCAGTGTAGGACGCCGGGCCGCTCTGCAATTGCGCGGATCGGCGTCGAGCAGCAGCACGCGCAGCGCGGCGCGAAGGGCCGGAATGCTGTGCGAGGCGACGCGCGCGCGCTGCGCACGGCGTCGCACGCACGCGACGCTGCACATCGCGCGGTCAGCGCGCGCGCTGCGCGCGAATCCGGACGTGCAGCGAAACACCTGGTGCACACCGTGTGTTTCGCCTTGTCTCGGACGATCGATCAGCGCGGCGTGCGGCACGGATGCGGTGTTTCGCGGCGCGATGAGCAGAAAGAATTTGCGAGTTGATGATTCATAGCGTATGGTTCTCAAAGATCCTTTCCCATAGGAGGACAAGCAATGCCCGCAGCCCGCAAAGCCGCGAAAGTCAAACCCGCCAAGAAGGCCGTCAAGAAGACGGTCAAGAAGGCCAAGGTAGCGAAGGCCAAGAAGCCCGCTGCCAAGAAGAAGGTCGCCAAGAAGAAGAAGTGACCAGTCACCCGGTCCGTCGCTTCCGCGACGGACCGGGATGCAGGTCAGACTTCTTCTGAATCGAGTGGCGACCGCGCCTCGGCGCGGTCGCCACTCCATCACCGCGACGGTCACGGATGACCGTCTGAGGGATCCTCTCCCTCCAGGCCCGCCTGCTCCCCTCCGCGACTCCGGTCGTGGCAGATGGACAGGCGGTCCCTGCTTGTTGGCACCGGCAGCCATTGCCGCGTGCATCGCGGCGATGCCGACTACCGTCACGCGCGCAATCACCATTCCGGATCTCGTCCGCCTACAGCCCCACGGCCATGGTTGACGGGGCGGGGCGGCAGGGGAAACCCCACCGCCTCCCATGACGTCGCTTCCTGGCAGGCAGCGACCGAGGACAGGAATCCGCCATGTACCTGCGCGTGTCCGTAACGGACCGATGCAACTTACGTTGCGTCTATTGCTTACCGGACGATGTCCGCTTCGCACCCACCTCCGTCGGCGACGACGAGCTGAGGACCCTGACCGATCTGACCATCTCCACGGCTCGGGTGCGCAAGGTGCGCATCACCGGTGGGGAACCCACGCTGTGCGCCGACCTGGTCGCGCATATACGCCACGCCCGTGCGCGCGTGCCCGTGGTCGGCATGACCACCAACGGCGTGCTCCTCGAACCGCTCCTGCCCGCACTGCAGGAGGCCGGGCTCACCCGTCTGAACATCTCCCTCGACGCCCTCGATGCCGTCGGCTTCCGCCGCAACGCGCGCCGCGACGGCCTGCCGCGCGTGCTCGCCGCGATCCGCGCCGCGCGCCGCCTCGGCTTCGCGCCGCTCAAGATCAACGCCGTGGCCATGCAGGACACCGCGTATGCGGACCTGGTGCGCTTCGCCGCGTGGGAGGGCGTGCACCTGCGCTTCATCGAGCTGATGGCGATCGGCGAGGCACGCCCCTTCCAGGCCGCGCAGTACGTCGACGCCGCCTCGATGCGCGAGCGCATCTTCGCCGCCGGCATCTCGTTGCGCGAGCGCAGCGACCGCGACGAGCCGACCGCGCGCGTGTGGGCGATCGACGGCCATGACGTCGCGGAGTGCAGCGTCGGCTTCATCACCACGACCAGCGCGCCGTTCTGCGCGACCTGCGACCGCCTGCGCCTGAGCAGCCGCGGTCGCCTGCACACCTGCCTGATGGACGACGCCGGACACGACCTGCTGACTGATCTGCGCCGCGGCGACCTCGACGCCGTCTGCGCCACCATCCGCACCGCCGTCGCCGGCAAGCGCCCGCCCGCGGCCTTCGTGCGCCAGGGGAACATGGCGGAAATCGGGGGATGAGCTGATGCCCATCGCCACCGTCCTTTACTTCGCCCAGGTGCGCGACCGGCTCGGCTGCGAGCAGGAGCGGCTTGAACTGCCGGCCACCACCACGGTGGCGGAGATCCTCGCCACGCTCGGCGCGCGGTACCCGCAGTGTGCCGCCGCATTCGCCACCTGCCGCATCGCGGTCGACTGCCGCTTCGCCGCCGGCGCGGTGGCGCTGGACGATGAGTCCGAGATCGCCGTCATCCCGCCGGTCAGCGGCGGCTGAGATGGACGCCGCCGCCCCGCTGCGCTCCTGGGCGATCATCGACGGACCACTGCCGCCGGAGCGCTGCGCCCCCCTCGCCCTCGCCCGCAACGACCAGGGGGCGATCGCCTCGTTCCTGGGCGTGGTCCGCGACCACCACCACGGCCGCGGCGTGACGCACCTGGTCTACGAGTGCTACCGGACCATGGCGGAACGACTGCTCGGCGAACTGGTCGCCGAGGCTGCGGAGCGCTTCGACGCGCAGCTCCACACCCAGGTCGCGCATGGCACCGGGTTGCTGCTGCCCGGCCAAGTCTCGGTCGCCATCCACGTCGGCGCCGCGCACCGCGTCGCCGCCTTCGCCGCCTGTCGCCACCTCATCGAGCGCATCAAAGAGGACCTGCCCGTGTGGAAGCACGAACACTACGCCGACGGCGGCAGCGCGTGGCTGAAGGGGTCGTGATGGTGCGGCTGCGGCGCCCCTCCTGAATGGGCGCGACGACTCACCTGGAATTGGACGGCTGGCTGCGGACCTCGCCCGGGCCTCGACCTGCGCACGACAGCCGACAATATCCGCCGGCACCTTGTAGCAACCGCACCACCTCCCAGCCGGATGCCCAGCCATGAGCGACCTCACCCACCTCGATGCCCAGGGCGACGCGCGCATGGTCGACGTCGCCGCCAAGGCGGTGACGGCGCGCAGCGCCAGCGCGCGCGCCGTGGTGGTGCTGCCCGAGCCGGCGCGCGCGGCGCTCGCCGCCGGCGGGGATACGCGCAAGGGCAACGTCCTGCAGGTCGCGCGCCTGGCCGGGATCATGGCGGCCAAGCGCACCGCCGACCTCATCCCGCTCTGCCACCCGCTGCCGCTCGACGGTGTCGACGTGGTTTTCGCCCTGGCCGGCGACCGCCTGACCATCACCGCCAGCGCGCGCTGCACCGCGCGCACCGGCGTCGAGATGGAGGCCCTGACCGCCGCCAGCGTCGCCGCCCTGACGGTGTACGACATGCTCAAGGCGCTGAGCCACGACCTGCTCATCACCGGCATCGAGCTGGTCGACAAGCACGGCGGGCGCAGCGGGACGATCGACCGCAGCGGGCGGTTGAGCTGAAGACCATGCCCACCATCTCCTACGCCGAGGCGCTCGCGGCCATCGCGGCGCTGCCCATCACCGCCGCCACGGAGCGCGTCGCGCTTGCCGCAGCCGCTGGCCGCGTCGCGGGCGAAGAGGTGCGCCTCGCCGGCGACCAGCCGCCCTTCGACCGCGCGACCATGGACGGCTTCGCGGCGGTGCTGGCGCCGGGGACGACCAGCTATCGCGTGGTCGGCACGGTGCACGCCGGCGAGACCTTCGCGGGCGCGCTCGCGCCGGGCGAGGCGGTGCGCATCATGACCGGTGCGCCGGCGCCTGCGGGTACCACGGTGATCCCCTACGAGGCGACTGACCGCGGAACCGCGCAGGTCGCGGTCACCGACGCCAAGGCACTGGCACCGCGGCGCAACATCGCCTGGCGGGGCGAGGATGGGCGGGCGGGCGCGCTGGTAATCGCCCCGGGGACGCGGCTGGCGCCGGCGTTGCTGGCGCTGGCGGCGATGGCCGGAGTGACTGCGATCTCGGTCGCGCGCCCACCACGGGTGGCGATCGTCACCACCGGCGACGAGGTCGGTGGCGGCGGGTCCGCAGGCATCCTCGACAGCAATGGTCCCTTCTTGAGCGGGTTCTGCGCGGCGCTCGGGCTGGAGTGCACCCGCACCCATGCTGAGGACGATGCCGACGCGCTGCGCCGGGTGCTTACCGAGCATGGCGCGGACATCGTCGTCACCACCGGCGGGGTCAGCGCCGGCGACCGCGATCTGGTGCCGCGCATCGCCGCCGAGCTGGGCTTCGCCACGGTCTTCCATCAGGTCGCCATGCAGCCCGGCAAGCCGGTGCTGCTCGCACGTCGCGGCGAGCGCTTCCTGGTCGGCCTGCCCGGCAACCCGGTGAGCGTGCTCGCCACTGCGCACCTGGTGCTGCTGCCGCTGCTGCAACGCCTGCTGGGGCGCGGGGCGTCGCCATGGCTGGAGCTGCCGCTGGCGGTGCCGTGGCAGCACCGTGGTGCGCGGCAGCTTTTCCTGCCGGCGCGCGTCGTGGCGGGCGGGATCTCACCGGTGCGCTGGAATGGGAGCGGGGATCTGATTGCGGCGGCGGCGGCGGATGGATTGGTCGATCTCGCGCCGCGGAGCGAGCATGCGGCGGGGGCGGTGGTGCGGTTTCTACCGTATGTGGGGCATACGATGGGGGAGCGTGGGGTGATGCCGGAGCGGGTGGGGCGGGGGTGAGCGGGCGCAAACGGGCACGTGTCACGCAACCCCAGCAACGAGCCCACGGAGTGGGCGGAAGAATTTAGCCCAGGGCGTGAGCCCTACCCATTACCCACACGTCAGTCGGATCGCAGGCATTCAGAGCCCGCGGAGCGGGCGACACTTCGTAGCCCAGGGCCTCAGCCCTGGGTCGCGCGAAGTGTCTGCGGTCCAGCCCACGGAGTGGGCGACACAGCAGGCTCAACGGAATTGCACGACCATTGGGACCCGATCTGGGGATGCCTGTCGATGATCACAGCGCGAAAACTCCAGCAATGACGGTATGCATCGCGCGCGACGTGGCAGGACCTGTGCCGCCCGCTCCGCGGGCTCCGATCCTCCTCTCTAACCGAGGTTCCCAGGGCTGACGCCCTGGGCTACGATGTGTCGCCCGCTCCGCGGGCTCATGCGCAGGGTCGCAACGGGCACTTTGGACTCGATTGTCCCGCAGCCCGGAACCAGATCCTCGTCTCTCGTCTCTCGTCACGACCCGCATTTCCCTGCATTGACCACTATTTCCGCGGCATTTTCCACATGCCTAGCGTCTCGCGTCTCGCGCCTACTGCGCCCCGGCCAGCGCCTGGAAGTACGTGCCCACCATGTCCTCATAGCCAGGCGGCACGCGGTCTGTGGACCCGGCCATGATCTGCTGGCGGACCTTCTCGGGTAGGTGCGAGCGTTCGTGCTGCAGGCGAGCCTCGCCGCCGACGGCCTGGCGGGCCTCGCCGAGGGCGTCGAGGGCGGCGCTGTAGCGCGCCTTGATGGCGCCACCGCGCTGGGCCTGAGCGGCGTCCTGGACCTGGCCCATGGCCTGGACAGCGCTTTCGAGGTCGCCGGTGGGCAGGTGCTGGGCGCGCAGCTTGATCGCCAGCGCGCCGGCCTGCTGGCGGATCGCGGCCTGTTTGCCGGCGAGGCGCGCCATCGCCTGCTGCAGCGCGGGCGGCGGGGTCGGGCCGCGCAGGCCCTCGGCGGCGAAGCCGGCCTGCTTGCCGCCGCCGGTGGCGCCGCCATTGCTGTCCTTGCTCTCGTCCTTGACGCTGCCCTGCTCGAAGGGCGAGGCGCTGAGCCGCGTCGGCGTCTCCTGGCCGCCCTTGCCCTGGGCGGTGGCCTCGACCATCTGCCCGCTGCTGCGCCCGTTGCGGCCCTCGCCGGAACGGCCGCCGACCTCGTTCTTGTTGGGCAGCGAATTGCCGGTGATGCCCTTGGCGCTCATGTTCGAGATCGGGCCGTCGCCGGCGCCCCAGCCGGCGCCCTTGTCGATCGAGTCGTTCCACTTGCTCGAGACGTCCTGGACGTCGTCGGTCATCTCCTGCTCCTTGTCAATCAGGTCGCCGATGATGTCTTCCAGCTCTTTAGGCAGCTCGGCGAGCGGCACATCCGCGGGCGCGCCGGTGTCCTCCATGCTCCACTTGGTCTTGTCCGAGGACTCGGCCATCCAGCGCTCGAGATTGTGCACCAGCTTCTCGGCCTTCTCGAGGCCGGCGCCCTCGCGCGGCACGGCGATCTCGGCGGCCTTGGCGTCGAGCGCGGCGGCGGACGCCTTGATGTCCTGCCACACCTCGTTGAACTCGTCGGCGAGGCGGCCGTCGGCGAAGTCCTGGCCGGGCAGCTTGCTGAAGTCGGTGAGCTTCTCCTCGAGGAACTTCGCCCACGCCTTCTCCTCGTGGGCGAGTTCGCCAAGGATCTTCTCCTCGTCGCTGCTGAGATCCGCCGGACCCTTGTCGGCGAGGGTGCGGCTGCGCTCGAGGATGCGCCGCTGGTCACGCGCGAAGCGCTCCAGGTCGTCCTTCAGCGCTTCGGCCTTGTCCTGCATTTTCGCACGCTCGCCGTCGAGCGCCGCGTCGGTGGGCTTGGCTTTGGCTTTGGCCTCGGCCTTGGTGCGGTCGCCTTCGGCGAGGGCGCCGATCAGCGCGATGAGCCGCGCGATGACCTCGTCCTGGCGGACGATGAGCCCGTCGAGCCGCTTGGCGGCCTGGGCGTCGTCGGCGAGCGCGCCGAGGTCGGCGCGCAGCTGCACCATGGCGCCCTCGACCAGCGGGCGCAGCTGGGCGAGCGTGCCCGCGTCCTTGGCTGCGGCGAAGGCAGCGATGGCCTTGTCGGCGGTGGCATGCGCCGCGTCCTCTGCCCCCGTGGCGGCCTGCCGCTGCGGCGCGAAGGTGTTGTGGCGGTGGATGTCGTCGAGGTTGACCGCCATGTTGGCGGCCACCGCGCGCGCACGCTGCTGTTCGGCCAGGGTCTGCTTGAGCAGGGCGAAGGCGGCGGCGAGCGGATCGCCCGCGGGCAGGGCGAGGTCGGCGACGGAGCGCACGCGTAGCAGCAGCGGCTGGGAGCGGGCAAGCTGACCGACGGGCTGCGCCGTGGCCGGCGGAGATGCGGCCGCGAGTGGCGCGAAGTCGCGTGCGATGGCCTCGACGACGTAGGTCTTGCCGGGCAGGAAGCGTTCCGGCGCGATGATCAGGGCGTGGCGCTCCTTCACCGGGCCCGGGTTGCCGGGCGGGCCGATATAGCGCCACTCCTTGATCATGAATGCAGCGGTGGGATCGGTGGCTTCGTGCGCCCACAGCGCGACCACGGATAGGCCGAGGTCGTCACTGGCGGCGACCTCGACGGCCAAGCGCTGGCCGGGGTCGACGAAGCGGTTGCGGTCATCGGCGACCAGTTCGACCTGCGGCGGACGGTCGGCCTCGATCTGGATGGCACCGCGCGCGACCACGCGCTCGGGCAGGCCACCGTCGGCCGGCACCACCAGCTCGTACGGCGAGGCCGCCGCGATGACAGTCTCGCCACTCCACTCGCCGTTCCTCTCGCTGAGCGCGATGGCCCCACCGGCGACCCGCCACTGCAGCGCCTGGACGTGTTGATCCAGGGCCAGGGCCAGCACCACGCGGCTGCCCGGCAGCACCGCCAGGGTGGCGGGCGGGCCAGGCCGCACGGCCGCCTGCGCGCCGCTGTAGGCCGGGCCGGTGACGGTGAAACGCGCGCTGCGCAGCGCGGGCGGCGGCAGCACGGTCACCGCCACCCCCGCCGACCACGAGCCGCCGCAGGTGGCGCGGAAGGCGAACGAGCGGTGCAGGTTGGGGAAGGTGACGGTGTAGCGCTGGCCGCCGCCGCTGACCGGCGTCAGTGCGATGCGCTCGCCGGCGTCCAGCGCTTCGTCGAGGCTGGTGGCGCCTTCGGCGCGCACCAGCTGCGGGACCTCGGGCAGCAAACCGATGTGGGCCACGGTGCGGGCGTCGACGGTGACGGTCACGCTCTCGCCGTCGTAGACGGTGACGGGGCCAGCCGGGGTGACGGCAAGGACCACCGCGCCCAGCGGGGGCACGTCGGCCAGCGGCAGCAGCACGCGCTGCAAGGCGTTGCGCAGATGATCGGGCAGGACGGCCGCATAGGCGCCCCAGGCGGCGAGCGCGACCGCGGCCAGCGCCAACCAAAGCGCCAGGGCGCGCAGCTCGAGCAGGCGTGCCCACGGCAGGCGCAGCATCGCCCCGTGCCCGGCGGCCTGGGTGGCGCGCGCGAAGGCGGACTCGCGGATGCCGCCGTGGCCGGCCAGGGCAAGCCCTTCGAACTGGCAGGCGTTGATCAGCACGTTGTCGGCGATGCCGGCGGCCTCTTCGATGCGCCGAGCAGTGCCTTCGATGCTCTCGCTGCGCGCGGCGCGCCACAGCTGGGTGAGGAAACCCCACGCCAGCAGGCCGAGCAGCGCGAGCGCGCCGACGACACGCAGGCCGGCGGGCAGGTGCACGAGGTTGTCGAGCGCGCACAACGCGAGCAGCGCACCGAGCACCGGCGCCAGCCAGCGACCGAGGCCGCGCGTGAGGCGGGCGAGCAGGGCACGGCGCGCGATGCGCGCGAGTCGGGGACGCAGGCTGGGCGTGGTCATGGAGTCGCTTCCTCGCCTTCCGGGCATGGTCGCCATGGGGCGAAGCGCAGAGACTCACGCCGGTCGGGATGCCTGGACTTGATCATGAACGGCCTGCCTTGGCGTCCAACGCCATGCTGAGAACCCTGGTGATCAGGATCTACACCCCTGCCTCCGGCACGTCGCCGTCCGACTGCCGGACTGCCGGACTGCCGGCCTGCCTGAAGGCACTTCACTTCCCCACCATCAATTCGCCACCGACGACCTGCGGCTGCCACAAGGCCGCGGAGCACGCCACCTGGGGGAGCTCCGCCGCAGTCTCGGCGAGACCGCGAAAGACCTCGCCACGTCCGGCGAGCATAACCCGCGCGCCTGGCTCATCACTTTCGAGATGCCAGCGCATCAGGCCGACCTGCCAGGGATGGCCCGGGGCGCCGGTCACCGCGCTGCGCCGCCACAGCAGCACCAGGGTGAAGACGTCGAGCGCGCCGTCCTGCCGCCAGGCGCCAAGCAGCTTGCGGTCGTCGAAGAAATCGGCGGCGTCGGCGAGCGCCGTGGTCATGCGGGCATCGAGCGCGGCGTCGGCGCCCGGCCAACCCACCGTGATGCGGGTGCCGGCGCGCGTGGCGAGGAACAGCTCCGCACCCAGACCTGAAGCGATGGTGAAGTGGCCGGGCATGGTGCGGGTCGACTCCAGCAGCGCCAAGCCATCGCGGGTCACCGCCGCGAACTCCTCGACCGCGGGGTCGGCGACGCGCACCGCGAGCGGCTGGGCGGCTGCGGCACCAGCGTCGCTGAAGCTGATGCGGCTGGGATAGATCAGCGAGGCGAAGGCGTCGCCCGGCTTGCCCTGCTGCTTGGCGAGGAGGATGACCTTACGCCGGGGCACCGGCGGCGCGGCGGGATCGTCAGATCCACCAGGGTCGACGGTGAACGCCGATGTGTAGAGATGGCCACTGGCGGTCTCGCCGCTGATGAACACCACCTGCACGCGGAACTGGCGCAGCGGATAGGGCGCGCCGGTCTCCTCGCGGAAGGCCTTGCCGGCCTCGGGCATGCGGAACTGGCGTTCGAGGGTCTCCTTCTCCGGCACCAGGCGCAGTTCACGCAGGCGCGCGAAATCGAGGGTCAGCAGGGTCCGCCCGTCGTGGAACTGGAGGGTGGTGCCGGGCACCGGGGCGATCGCGCCGGTGACGGTCTCGCCGTTCGACCACTGCACGGTGCCAGGGCGCGGTTCCTCAGCGGTCGCATGAACGCAGGCGAAGACGAGGAGGATGAACAGGAGCGGCTTCATAGCAGATGCTTCCGGCGCCGCAGCCACCACTCGCCGATGACCAGGGCGAGGAATACCAGCAGATACCAGGGATCGCCGCCGACCAGGGCCACGTCGCTGGTCACCGGCTTGCCGAGCAGGGTGGTGCGCAGGTGTGCGAGCAGCGGCTCAAGGTCCTTCTCGCCCGCGTAGATGCCGCCCGCGGCGCCCGCCGCCGCGCCCAGCATGGCCGCGTCCACGGCCAGGCGGTTGCCCTCGCCCAGGCGCGGCGCGATGGCGAAGATTTTTTCATAGGTGTCGTCGGCCTGCCCGGGCTGGCCGATGGTCAGGCGGAAACGGTACTCGCCGCGCTCGCCGAAGCGCACGCGCGCGCGCAGGCTGCCGGCCTGGCCGACGGCGGCTTCGAGCGGCACCGGGGTCTCGCTGGTGGCGCCGGCGACGATCGTCGCCAGGGTCGCGGCGAGTCGCGGCGCGGCGCCGGGCGGCGCGAGCACGGTGATGGTCGCGACCGCCTCGTCGCCCGGCTGGTAGCGCTCGCGGTCCCACTGCACCCGCGCCAGGTGGCAGGCGTCGCCGGCGTCGGCTGCGTGGCGCACGAGCTGGCGCCAGAAGCGCCCGTAGGCGGTGGTGCCGTCGCCGCCGGCGCGCGCCAGGCGCCACAGCGTGTTGGTGGCGATGCCTACGCTTTTGCCGCGGCCGTAGGGCTGGATGGCGGCCACCGCCAGCGGGCGGCCGGCGACCACGCTTTCGAGCAGCGCAGTCGCGCCCGGACGCAGCGGCCCGACGTCGTTGACGCTTTCCAGCACCGCACCGCCGGCGGCGTCGCCCGCGCCGGCGAGCAGCGCCTGCAGTCCGGCCACGGCCGGCTGGCCGCCGGCGCTGGCCGGCACGCCGACCGGATAGCTGCCGCGCAGCAGGCCGCCAGTGCCGGACAGGCTCCACGGCAGCAGCGCTGCGAGCGGCGTGGTGGCGTAACCACCGGCGGCGAAGGCGCGCTCGCCACCGAGGAAGACCGCGGCCCCGCCCGCCTCGACATAGCCGGTGAGGGCGCGCATCTCGGCTTCGCTCCAGCCGCTCGCCGGGAAGGCGCCGAGCACCACGCAGCCGTAGCGGCGCAGCGCCTCGGCGCTGGTCGGGAAGCCTTTCTCCAGCGCAGCGTCGCCGTCGAGACGGTCGCCCTGCAGGGTGTAGCGGTCGCCGGTGATGCGGAACAGGCCGGTGAAGCTGACGCCGGGATCGCGTGCCAGCTCCTGACGCAGGCTTTTGAAGTCGGCGCCAAGTTCGCGCGTGAAGAACAACACGTGCAGGCTCTGCTCGCGCACGTCGATCGCCAACGCGCGACCATTGTCGAGCAGCGACAGCTCGCCGGGCAGCTCGGGCAGGGTGACGCGGTAGCGGCGCAGGCCAGGGCTGTCGGCGGTCTGCGCAAAGCTGACCTGGGCGCGGCCGTTCGCCAGCGCGGCGTGAAGCGTGGCCACGTCCTTCCAGCCCTGGCCCTCGGCGCGTTGCAACACCACCGGAACGTCGGCGAGCCGCGCGGCGAAGGCCGGACTGCGCGCCTGCGCGGCGAGGTCCGCGACGATGGTGAAGTCGAGGCGCGCCTCGACGGTCGCCGGCGCGGTCACGCCCGTGACCGCGCGGTGGTCGCCGGGCCAGGCATCGCCGGCCGGGGTGCCGGCGCCCACGAGCGACAACCG
>JBBQSO010000086.1:0-21676 GCA_038213805.1 Planctomycetota bacterium
TCTCGAATGACAGGCGCAACGAGCGCGTATCCAAAGGGACATGCTGTCAAGGCGCTGAGGAAAAGCCAACCTTCATTTTGGGGATGGACGCTGGAGGGGGGCAACGCAGGAGCTGGGAATCGCTCCACTTTCCGCGCGCCGCGCGTGGATCAGCGGCGAACCACCGCATCAACTTGCCGTGTGGCGCGTCCGGCGCCGACTATGTTCCAGCCTATCACGGCCGCGTCGACGTGCGCGGGATCAAGCGGTACGGCAGCGCCACCTGCGACGGGCACGCCTCGCCGCGCAGCAGGCGCAGCATCATGCCGGCGGCCTCGGCGCCGACCTGCTCAAGGGGCTGGCGCAGGCTGGTCAGGCCGAAGTCGCGTTCACGGTCGTCGAAGCCGATGATGCCGTAATCGCGTCCATCCGCCCAGCCGGCCTTGGCCGCGACCTGCATGAAGGCGGCGGCCATGGCGTCGTTCGGCGCGATGATGCCGGTGCCGGGCGCCATCCCGGCCACGAGCAGCGCACTTGCCGCGGTGGCGCCGGCGAACGCCTGGCCGGCGCCGTCCATCGGGGCCTCGCCGGTGGGGGAGGCCGGGAATACGGTCAGCATGCCGTGCGGCGCAGCGGTCCGCGCGCCGGCGAGGCGCGCTTCGACCCAGGTGGTGGTGAAGGGGCGGAGGTAGACGAGGTGCTGGTAGCCGCGGCTGCGCAGGTGCTGCACCGCCAGGGCGCCGGCGGCGAGGTCATCGGCGCACACATGCGGCACGCGTTCCTGGACCGGGTCGAGGGCGGCGCAGACCACCGGGGTGCCGGCCGCGATGAAGGCGCGGATCATGCGCCGGCCGGCGGCGCCGGGCTCGATGAAGATCACCGCGTCCACTGCGTCCGCCTGCAGCCGGAGCACGGCGGCGTCGGGATCTTCGGAGCGGCGCGGTTCCGGTTCCATGTTGATGAAGGTGTGGCTGACCCCGGGCTCCGCCGCCAGCGCGTGCTCGCAGGCTTCGAGCATGCGCGCGGGCCACTGCTCGCGGCGCACGGTAGGCGAATCATAGGGCACCAGGCCCGCGACCAGGCCGACGTTCGCATACACCTGGGTCCGTGAGGCGGGCGTACTCGCAAGGGCGGCGGGCGCCGACGGCGCACTGACGTAAGTGCCGCGCCGGTCGTCCGCGCGCAGCAGGCCTTCGGCGATGAGCGTGGCAACGGACTTCTCGACCGTGGAGAGCGCGGCGCGGTACTCGAGGGTCAGCGTCCGCCGGCCGGGGATCATGGTCCCTGGCGCCCACTCACCGGAGGCGACGCGCTGGCGGAGACGCTCGGTCAGCCAAGGGGCGCTTTTTCGGGTATCGTCCATGGCCCAGGCTCCGCGTAGAGCCTATCGCCCGCCTCTGTAATGTACAGATGCAGGCTAGTCGCAAAGCGAAATAAAATCATAACTTTATTAAATATAGCATATTACATTTTTTATCAACGTCACATTGCGATTACTGTACTCTTCTGTACTGTACAGATGCCCCGCCATCCGATGACCTCTTCCTGCTCAAGGACTCCCATGCGACCCGCCTCCCTGCTGTTGGCCTTCGCCGCGTCCCTATGTTCTGCCGGCATGCTCGCCGCCACCGAGACCGAAAACCACGGCATCCCCATCATTCCCGCGCCGGGCCCGGTGGTGATCGACGGTGCGTTCGCGGACTGGGACCTGTCCGGCGGCGTCTTCGTGTGCAGTGATGTGGAAAACCTGCGCGGCCGATTCTCGAGCTGGCTGCACCTGATGTACGACCAGGACAACCTGTACGTGCTGGCGCGGTGGAACGACGACACGCCGATGAACAATCCGGGCCTGGTCTCGGGCGATCAGGGGTTTGCGGGCGACTGCCTGCAGCTGCGCCTGTCGATCGCAGCGCAGGGCCTGCCGGACTTCGGCCGGGATGAGCCGCCGACGCAGCGCACCACGCACATCACGGCATGGCGCGGGCGCGATGGCAAGGATGTGATCGACCTCGCCTGGGGCGCGAAGTTCGATCAGGGCGGCCTCAAGGACGCGAAGGCCAAGGGCGGGGCCCAGGCCTTCGCGCGCAATGCCGACGGCAAGGGCTACGTGCAGGAGCTGTCAATTCCCTGGAGCGTGCTCGCGCCCGCCGGTTGGAAGCCCACGGCCAGCGCGCAGCTCGGCGTCACGGTGGAGCCGAACTACGGCACCGAGTCGCGGATGCGCGTCACCACCAAGGACATCTTCAAGGCCGGCGTGGTCATCGATCGCGTCTTCACCTTCGGCAACGGCACGTCCTGGGGCACGGGGACCTTGGCCACGCACGCCAGGCTCGAGCCCGCTGCGGTGCGCCTGAGCGATGGCCGCGAATTCCCCGTGCGCATGGATGCGGGCGGCCAGCCGCTGATCGACTGGGGTGGCCTGTACGCCAAGCACGAATCCGCCGGCTTCGTCACGCTGCCCTTCACCATGCTCGAGGACGGGTACGTCTCGCTCAATGTGCGCAACCCGCAGGGGCAGGTGGTGCGGCAGCTGCTCAACGCGGCGTGGTTCGCGAAGGGCGCGAACAGCGTGAAGTGGGATGGGTTGACCAACACCAGCTACCGTCGCCCGGGCGAAGCGGTGGTCGCGGGCGACTACACCTGGGATGCGATCTGGCACAAGGGGCTCGGCCTACGCCTGGTCGGCTGGGCAAGCAACGCCGGCAAGGCGCCCTTCGATTCGCCCGGTGGCAACTGGGGCGGTGACATGGGCACGCCGACCGGTGTAGCCACCACCGGCGAGACCATGCTGCTGGGTTGGAGCGGCGCCGAGGCGGGGGCGGCGGTGGTCTGCACCGATCTCGACGGCGTCGTAAGATGGCGGCACAAGCGCGGCGGTTTCGGCGGCGCGGCCCTGGTTGCCGCCAGTGCCGGCGTCGCCTACGTCTACGATGCCTTTCAGGGCAACATGCTCTACCGGCTGAAGACGGCGGATGGGACGTATTCGCCCTGGACCGGGAGCGAGGACGCCGCGATGTCCGCGATCGCGGGCCTTTCCGCGGACGTGCGCGCGCGCACGGCTGCAGCAGGAACCGATGGCGTGCGGCTCTCCGGACTCGATGCCGCCGACGGCAAGCTCTGGCTGACCTACGGACCGCGCACGCCCTGGGGCGCGCAGCAGCCCTCCGCCGATGTGGTGGTGGTCGCCGATGCGGGCACCGGCAAGGCGCTGGCCACGCTGGCGGTGCCCCGGCCCGGCGACCTCGAGATCGCGGCCGATGGTCGCGCCTATGTGCTGTCTGATGGCACATCGCTGCTGCGCCTGGATCCGCAGGGGGGCGCGGCAGTGTCGGTGGTCACCGGACTGGTCAACGCGACCGCTCTGGCCATCGACGCGGCGGGCTGCTTCTACGTCGGACTCGGTGAGCCGGCAAACCAGGTCCAGGTCTTCAGCGCCGCGGGCAAGCCACTGCGCGCCATCGGCAAGGCCGGCGGGCGTCCGCTCACCGGACCGTGGGAAAAGGACGGGATGCGCTTCGTCGCCGGCCTGCGCGTCGACACGCGCGGGCGGCTGTGGGTCATGGAGAGCGATCCGACGCCGAAGCGCATCTCAGTGTGGGACGCCACGAGCGGGGCGTTCGTTCGCGAATTCTTCGGACCGACGGCCTACGGCGCGGGTGGCGGTGCGATCTCGCCCGATGATCCGCACATGCTGATCGGCCACGGCAGCGAGTGGCGCATCGACGCGGAGACCGGCACCGCCGCCTGCGTCGGCGTGTTCGATCGCCGCGATTCGCCGCAGGCGCGCCTCGGCCGCGGTGCGAACGGCCACCTGTATGCCGCCATGGGCGCCGACCAGTGGAGCAACGGCACGGTGGCGATCTACGAGCGCCTGGCGCCGGGCGTGTGGCAGCTGCGCACCGAGCTGCGCGCGACCAAGGCCCAGGGCGCGGACACCGGCATGATCGTGTGGGCGGACGCCAACGGCGATGGCAAGGAGCAGCCGGACGAGGTGAAGACCTACGACGTGAAGCTCGGCGGTTGGGTGACCGGCTGGTACATGCCGATGACCCAGACGATGATCTTCTACGGCTCGCGCTACCGCCTGACGCCGGTGTCGTGGACCGCGTGTGGCGCGCCGGTCTACGATCCGACCGCCTCCAAAGTGATGGCTGGACCTGCCGATGCCGAGCAGCGCGGTGGCATGGGCGCGCGCATCGGCTGCGGCAGCGAGGACGGGAAGCTGATGCTCTACAACGGCCTGTACGGCACCGAGCACAGCGACTTCCAGTGCTGGGACATCGAGCGCGGCACGCTCGCCTGGAGTTACCCCGACAATTACACCGGCGTGCACGGCGGACACGGCGCGCCGCCGGCGGCGGTCGGCATGATCCGCGGCGCCTACGATGTGGTGGGTTCGGTGAAGCTGCCGGACCCGATCGGCGACCTCTTCGTGATCGCCACCGACAAGGGCGAGTGGCACCTGCTCACCGGCAGCGGCTACTACCTGTCCGCGCTGTTCCAGCCGGATGGCCTCAAGGTGCAATGGCCCGAGCCCTGCATCCCGGGCGCGATCATGGACAACACCCCCCCCGGCATGGGCGCCGAGGACTTCGGCGGCGCGGTCGCGGCCACCAGGGATGGGCAGCTCTACCTGCAGGCCGGCAAGTCCGCCTTCATCGATCTCAAGGTGGTGGGACTGGAGGCGGTGCAGAAGCTGGCGGCGGGCAGCTTCACTGTCAGTGCGGCGGATGCGCTGCAGGCAGTTGGCTTCCGCCAGGCGCTGCTCGCCGGTGCGACCGCGGCAAAGAGCGCGCCAGTACATCACCGGACGGTCGGCTTCACCGGCGACGTGCGCACGGATTTCAGCGAGACCAAGCCGGTCGCGTTCAGCAAGAGCGGTTCCAGCGTCGTCTGCAGCGCCGCCTATGATGCGACCACGCTCTACCTGGGGTGGGCGGTGGCCAACGACACCACGCCGTGGATCAACGGCGCGACCGAACCGGCGGTGATGTACGCCAAGGGCGACACTGTGGATTTCCAGCTCGCGACCGATCCCCAGGCGGATGCGACCAGGGCCAAGGCTGCTCCCGGCGACCTGCGCCTGTCGATCGGCGACCCGCAGGGCAAGGGCGCGGTTGCGGTGCTGTACCGTCCTTTCGCCAGCGGCGCGAAGCACCCGCGGAAATTCTACTCGGGAACGATGAAGGACGGCTATGAGATGGAGAGCGTCGACGTGCTGAAGAACGCGAAGATCAGCGTGAAGGTCGACAAGGCGGCGCACGGGTACGTCGTCGAGGCGGCCATCCCGCTGGCCGACCTCGGCATGCAGCCCGCGGCAGGGGCGACGCTGCGCGGCGACTTCGGCGTGACCTACGGCAATCCGGCCGGCGACGACACCGTCGTGCGCAGCCACTGGAGCAACCTCGCCACCGACTTCGTCGCCGACGAGGTGTGGGAGCTGGTGCTCGAACCCCGCACCTGGGGCGTGCTCACCTGCGAGTGAGCGGCCACGCCATTCCACCCTCTCTTTGGATCATCCCATGCGCCACCGTATCCTGCTGCTGTTGTTGTCGATCCTCGCGCTGACCCGTGGAGCATCAGCCGGCGCGACCGAGAGCTCTGGCGACTGGCAGGAGGCGGAGTTCGAGCCGATCTCCAGCGGCGTGGCCACGCCTGCGCGCATCGCCCTGCACCAGGATGTCCAGGGACTGGCCGTGGCGTTGGAGATCGACGCGATCCCCGGTTGCACGGAGCCGCCGCAAGTCGTCCTCGCGGTGGCGGCAGTGCGCCAGCAGGTGGTGACCGCGCCGGCACCGGTGCGTGGCGCCGCGGCGGGGCGCTTCCGCGTCGCCTTCGCCATCCCCGCCGCGTCCCTGGCCGCCAGCGACGCCGAATGGGCGCGGCTGCGCCTCGCCGCGACCGCGACCTTCCCCGGCACCATCGACGGTCAGCCGCTCTACCGCGTCCGTTACCGCCACCAGGACGGCCGCGCCCTGCACGATGAGCTGGCGAAGGATCCCCAGGCCTGGCAGCCCTTCGACCTCAATGCCTACCGGCTGCGCGTGGCCGACCGGCGCGCGCGCGTGGCGCTCGCGTTCGACCAGCCGCTGAACGGCAAGGCGACCATCGCCATCGACAACGCCCAGGGGCGGCGGGTGCGCAACCTGGTCAGCGGCCAGCCTTACCTGAAAGGACGGCAGTCCGTGGAGTGGGACCTGCTCGACGATGACGGCAAGGTGGTGGCGCCCGGCGACTACACCTGGCGCTCGCTGCACCACGCCGGGATCACGCCCGATTACCAGTATTCGTTCTGCAACGATGGCGCGCCGCCGTGGAAGACCGGGTCGGGGACCGACATGTGGGGGCCGGACCACAGCTGTTTCACCGCGGTCGCGGCGGTTGGTGATCAGGTGCACATCCTCAGCCCCTGCGCCGAGGCCGGCTACCAGGGCGCGATCACCGATCTGCAAGGGGTTAAAAAGAAGAGCTGGGGCGCGCCGACGGTGCCGAGCCACTTCCTACTCGCGACGGACGGCGCGGAGGTGTTCGCCGCGGCTGACAACGGCAAGCAGCAGATCCTGCTGCGCTACAAGCCCGGCGCGGACTGGCTGCCCTTCGGCAACGGGCAGAATGAGATCGTGTGGGGCACGGCGGCGATGAACGGCTTCGGCAAGGATGATGGCGCCTTCAGCCAGGCGACGTGGGCAGGCTTCAGTCTCGCGGGCTTCGCGGTGTGGGGCGACCGCCTGGTGGTGGCGAGCCGGGCGGATCAGGCACTGCTGGTGTTCGTGGCGGCGTCGGGCGCGAAGGAGGCGACCATCCCGTTGCCCGACCCCGGCGCGCTGACCGGTCTGCCCGACGGGTCCCTGCTCGCGGTCAGCGGTGGCGCGATCGTGCGCTTCTCCGCGCATGCGGTCCGGTCCGCACCGTTCATCGGCGCGGGCAAGCTGCAGCCCGGCGCGATGGCGGCGGGTGCGGACGGGAAGCTCTACGTCATCGACCAGGCATCGTCGCAGATCGTCATCCTCGATGCGGGCACCGGCCGCGAGACCGGCCGCCTGGGCAAGCCGGGTGGCGCCTACGCCGGGGCCTATGATGCGGAGCGCATGGTGCGTCCGCTGGGGCTGTCGCTGGCGGCCAACGGCTGGCTGTGGGTGACCGAGAACCGCTTCAACCCCAAGCGCGTACTCGCCTGGGATCTGAAGACCGGGCGCGTCGCGCTCGAGAAATTCGGTTCCACCAGCTACGGCGCCTCGGGCGGCGGCCTCGACGGCGCCGATGGCGGTCGCGCCATCGGCCAGGGCGTGATCTGGAAGCTCGATCCGGCGCACCATACCGCGCGGCCGTCGAGTGTGCTCTTCGCCGCGGCGGACGCGCTGCCGGGCGCGATGCACTGGCGCTTCCTGCGCCGCGACGGCCGCACCTTCCTGCTCGGCTACAGCAGCAGCTGCAGCCTGGTCGAGCTGCTGCCCGACGGCAGCGGGCGCCTGCTCGCCCAGCACGGCTCGGCGATGAGCTTCTGCCTGGGCCTCGGCAGCCGCGTGCCACCGCTGTTCCTCGAGACCTACTACCAGAAGCGCGGCTTCGACACGGCGGAGAAGCGCAAGCAGCTGCCGGAGGGGCGCCTGCCATCGATGTGGGACATTTTCGTGTGGAGCGACGTCAACGGCGATGGCGTGATGCAGGCGGATGAGCTGGAATTCGGCGAGCGTTTCGGCGGCGGCTACTGGGGTGCGGACAGCGAGGGCCTCGACCTGGTCGTGCCGCTGTTCAAGGACCTCGGCGGGCGGCCCGGCAACTGGCGCCTCGAGCTGCCGCTGCTCGGCTGGTATCCGTCCGGCGCGCCGCGCTGGAAGCCGCTCGCCGAGGGCGAGGCGGCGGCCAAGCCGACGCTGCCGGTGCACTGGGGCAACGAGTCGTCGCTGACCGATCGGAACGGAGTGCTGTTCCTCAACGCCGTGGACCATCTGATGTGCTATGGACCGGATGGCGCCCTGCGCTGGACCTACCCGAACAAGTGGTCGGGCGTGCACGGTTCGCATGGCGCCCCGCTGCCGTCGATCGGCGAACTGCAGGGCGCCCTGTTCTTCCTCGGCAACGCGCCGCTGGACGACGGCAAGACCGACGTCTTCGTGCTCAACGGCAACCACGGGCGGTTCTTCGCCCTGACCAGCGACGGATTCTACGTCGACGAGTTCTTCAAGGACGTGCGCATGGGCTCGGTGGTCGACGCCTACCTGATCGGCGGCGAGTGCTTCGGCGGCTCCTTCTGTCGCGGCGCGGACAAGGTCTACCGCCTGCTCAGCGGCCACACCGACTACCGCCTCTTCACGCTGCGCGGCTTCGACAGCATTGTGCGCGGTCCGGGTGGGAAGCTGACGGTGACGCCGCCGCAGATCGACGCGGCCGACCGCCGCGCACAGGCGGTGGTGGCGGGACATGCGGAACCGCGCAGCGGCAGCATCCCGTGGCTGCAGGCGCCGCCCGCGCTCGATGGCAGCGGCGGCGGCTGGCCGGCGGAGCCGGTCGCGAAATGGGACAAAAGCGGGATGTTCCCAGTGCAGGTCCAGGCCGGGTGGGACGCGACCTCGCTGTATGTGCGTTGGACCGTCGAGGATGAATCGCCGTGGTCGAACCACGGCGCCGACGAGCGCATGCTGTTCAAGACCGGAGATTCGGTCGACCTCCAGCTGGGCACCGATGCCGGCGCGCTCGCCAACCGCGTCGCACCCGTAGCGGGCGATCTGCGCCTGCTGATCGCCCCGTTCCAGGGCAAGCCGGTGGCGATGCTCTACCGTCATCGCGTGCCGGGCGCCAAGGATCCGGTGGCGTTCACGTCGCCCTGGCGCACCGAGAAGGTCGATGTGGTGCAGCGGCTCGACGGGGTGCGGATCAACGCGGTCGTCGGGCGTACGCGGACCAACCGCGGCTTCTGCACCATCGAAGCGGCGATCCCGCTAGCGGACCTGGGACTGAAGCCCGCGGCGGGCCGCGACTACCGCGCGGACTTCGGCGCGATCTTCGGCGACCCGGACGGGCAGATGGACCAGCTGCGATCGTACTGGTCGAACCAGGCGACCGGCCTCGTCAACGATGTGCCCGGTGAGATCATGCTCTTCCCGAATGCCTGGGGCACCGTCCGTTTCCTGGAGGCCAAATGATTCGCGCGCTCACGTTCTTCGCCGCCATCCTGACCTGCGCCGGAACTCTGACCGCGGGCGAGGCCACCATCACCGCTGCCGGGGTCATCGGCAACACCGGTGGTCAGGGGGCCGCGCTCATCCACCAGACGACCGACCTGGGCTTCCGCGGGCACGGCAACCAGGTTGGCTGCGGTCTGGTGCTCGACCGCCGCGGCGCGTTGTGGACGCGCCTGGACGACAGCGCGGTCTCGCGGCTGAGCCTGGATGGCCGCCAGCTCGCCCGCTTCACCGCGCCGCACAGCAACAGCGGCTACGACACCATCTCATTGCTTGGCGACCAGGTACTGCTGCTCGCAAGCGGCGAGCTGCTGAGCCTGCCGATCGAAGCCGCGTCGGGCAGCGCCTTCACACCGCTCGGCGCGAAGCTGCGCGCCCTCGCGCACACGCCGGTGGCGGGGCGGATGGCCGCCATCACGTCCGAGGGCGCGGTGGTGTGGATGGCGGGCGACGGCCGCAGCGAGGAGATCGCGCGCCTGCCCGACGCGTGGATCGTCGAAGCCGATGGCGGTGGCGCCCTCTACGTCGGCACGCGCTCGCAGGCCAATTTCGACGATGGCATGATGCACAAGCTCGTCGGTGGGAAGGAGGTCAGCGGCAGCGGCTGGCCCAAGCCCTGGGCGATCGTCCGCCCAGGTGTCGCCATGGCGGCGAATTTCCTGCACTGGGACGAGGGCGGCTTCTTCGCTGGCGGTTCGGGTCAGTTATCGCATTTCACCGCGGATCTTGAACCGTCGCCGGGCACGGTGCTGGGCATGCAGGGCGCGTACGTGATCGGCGTCGGCGCCGACTGGCGGCAGGAGCTTGGCGTGGCGCGCGGCATCGTGCGCATCCGTCCGGGGCTCTATGCGGTCGGTGGCGCCTGGGGGCAGCCGTTCTTCGCTGCGTGGCCCGACGTGACACGTTCGATGCACCTGATCGCGTGGTTCACCGCACGTCCCGATTGCCAAGCGCTGAACATCGATGCCGACGGCATGGTCTTCGCCGATCGCCTGGCCTACGCGTGGGACGCCACACCGGACAGCTTCCCACTGCAGGTCGAGGGTTCCGAGCTCGCCAGCCAGATCGTGCGCGCCGGTCCCAATCTGCTGATCCGCCAGGACCGCTGGGCGCATGGCAGCGATGATTGGGCGCTGCCGCTCCATTCCGGTGCGCGCATGGAGAACACCGATTGGCTGAATCGCGACAAGGTCGACCGGCCGGGGTGGTGGGATCGCGCCGAACACGGACCTGCCCGGGTCTTCCCCGCCGTGGCCTATGTGGAGGGCGAGGGCTTCACCTTCCTCTGCCTCGCCGACGCCAGCGGCGCGCGCAGCCTGCATCTCGCCGGCAACGGTCGGCTGGTCGGTGTGGGCGGCGCCGTCGCCTTCCGCTCCGCCCAGCCCGGGAAGGAATTGACGTCGCTGGCGCTGGGCGATGGCCAAACGCTGCTCGCGGCGATCGATGGCCAAGTGGTCGAGTTCGCGCCCGCCGGCAGCGATTGGCAGGAGCAGCGGCGCTGGAACTCCTGGGGAGATGCACCGGAAGAGCGCTTGGGGGCGCGCATCCACCTCGCCTGCGATCA
Source organism: Planctomycetota bacterium (assembly GCA_038213805.1). Taxonomy (GTDB): domain Bacteria; phylum Planctomycetota; class UBA11346; order UBA11346; family UBA11346; genus BOG-1363. The sequence continues at coordinate 10,726 of JBBQSO010000086.1, forward strand.
CGGCCGCCTGCTGGTCGCGGACCAGGAGCGCAATCGCGTGCTGTGGTTCGCCGCTGCCGGCGGCAGACCGTTGGCGGTCTTCGGCGGCGTGGCAGGGGGGAGCGATCTGCGTTCGCTGGCCGCCCCGGGCCTGGTCGCGATCTGCGGCGAGCGCGCGGTGGTGCACGATGCTGGCAACCAGCGGTTGGTGAAGCTGGTGCTCGCGCCTCAGGAGTGAGGCGCGCGGGGATGCTGGTGCGGGGAATTCCAGCGGCGCGTCCCCGGCATCCTACCAGTTCGTGGGCTCGCTGACCAGCCGCTGGATCCAGCGGAAGGTGCCACCCATGTGGCGGTCGAAACTCGGGCTGCGCGGGCCGTAGCTCCACGAGTGGCTGGCGTTCATCGGCCACTGCAGATAGGAATCCCACTGCACAGAGGGATCCAGGCCGCCGGTGGCGTGGTGCAGCTCCCAGTGGTAGGTGCCCTCCGGACCGGAGGCGGACCATTCGACGCGGTACCAGAAGCGGATTTCCTGGTCCTGGAGGGATTTGAAGAGCTGGCCGTCATCGTTGAACAGCGCGCCCATGCCCTGGTTGTTGGCCTCGAGCATGCTGCGGAAACCCTGGGTGGCGCCGGCGCCGCAGGTGATCAGGAAGGTCGATGGCCCATCGCGCAGCACGCGGAACCACGATTTGCCGGTGGATTGCACGCGCGGTTCGGCGCGGCCGGTGGCGTTGGCGATGTAAGCGGCCCTGGCCGCGGATGGGCTGCCGTAGGTGCCGTTCTCGCCCTTGCTGCCGAGCGGCTGCGGATCGGGATGGCGCAGGTAGGGCCACAGGTAGTCGCTGGCGGCGCTCTGCGCAGGATCGGCCTGGATCGGATTGTAGCAGACCGTGGGCTGGATGGCGAAGGGCGGCTGCCGCCACACGTACATCGGGCAGCGCGCGATGCCGCCTGGCGCCGGCCAGTAGGGGCGGAGCCGGACGCCATCGTGTTGGGCCGGAGTGACGTCAAAGACCGCGCGGTAGGAGTGCGGCGTGGGGTCGCTGGCTGGCGTCGAGGAATCGGGCATGGCGGTGCGCGGTCCGATCGAGCCGTCGCGCACGTCGATCCAGCCGAAGGCCTCTTCGTGGATGCGCACCGTCGCGGAGCCGCTCGCGCCGCCGCCAGGGAAGGCGTCGTTGTCGGCCGTCATCAGCGGCGGGCTGGATGGGAAGGCCGGATCCGGCGTGGTGTCCGCGGGGTCGCCGGGGGGCAGGCGCGGATAGCGGTCCCAACCGATGCGCGAGCACTCCTGGACGTAGTTGAGCGCCGCCACGAGCATGATGCGCGCCTGGACCTCCTGCAGCGTCGCGCGCGTCTCCTCGGCGTCGCTGCGGTTGCGCACCATGAAGGTCAGGGCCAGCGAGGCGAGCAGCGCCGAGATGCCGGCGACGAGGATCAGGACGGTGCCCTGGCGGGTGCGGATCATGGCGAGTCCAGGTTGCGGTCGATGATCGCGCCGGTGGCGTTGTCCCAGCGCGCCCAGCCGGTGCCGGAGTCGGGGTGCAGACGCTGCATGCGCGCGCCGCGCAGGGTGGTGCCGACGCCGGTGAAGGACAGCTCGGCGAGCTGGCCGGTCAGGGGGCTGACCCAGCGCACCTTGGCGATGTTGACGAAGTGCGCGCTCTTCAGGAAGTGCGCGACGCCGACCGTGACCACCGGCCACTGCGCCGGGCTCTGATCCAGCACCTTGACCATCGGCAGGGACGCGGTGATGAACTGGCCCAGGGCGGAGGTCGCGGTGCTCTGGTTGACCACGCTGTAGTCCGTGCTCCAGTGGCGGTAGTGCTCGGAGGCGAGGACGCCGGTGGTGACCGTCCGCCCTGCGGGATTGGTCACCCCGAAGCTGTTGGCGTTGCTGAACGCGTAGATGCCAAGGGTGGTCGGCCCCATGCCCGTGCCGATGAAAATGCCGTTGGTCTCGAGGAAGACCCGCGCCATGCCGCCCTGGTTGGTGTTCGCGCCGTCGCTGTAGGTGCCATAGCAGCCGTACACCGCGTTGCTGGGCAGGTAGTCGCACATGCCGTAGAAGCCGAGCGCGCGGCTGAGCCCGCGCAGCTGCCGACCGTACCACAGGTGCAGGGGGAACTCGCCGGTGCTCGCGGCGTAGCCAGCGCTGTACGGCGTCGGCGTGGTCAGCGGGTCCGCCACGATGTTGGCGAAAGACATGAAGGTGGGATTGGTATCGGTGTTGGTGAAGATCCCGTAGCGTCCGAACCACAGCGGCGGGATGGCGCCATCTACGGCCGGAGGATTGCCGCGCAGCTTCTCGCAGACGTTGCCGCGGAACCAGGTGCGGGGGTCGTGGGCCGCCCAGGCGTAGGTCGGGTCGAAGCCGGTGTCCTGCTCCCAGCTCGGATCGGGCGGCGTGGTGCCGCCCTGGAGGATGACCGGCGCGGCGCTGATGGTGGCCGCGCCGGCGAGGGCGCGCGGCACGCCACCTCCCGCGGGGAAGACCTGCGACAGGGGCGCGAAGGGCAGGCCGACGGTGCCGCCCCCGGGTTGGCCGACGACCAGCGGACCGAATCCCGCAGGATTGACGGCGAAGGTCTGGCGCAGTCTCTGCCCGGAGGCGTTCGGATCATCGAGGTTGGTCCAGAAGTCGAGCTGCTCGTGTGCCAGGCTGATGCCGGTGCGCATCAGCGAGTTCTCGAGCGACAGGCGGTTGGCGATGGTGATCGACTGCGAGGCGACGCGGAAGCCGGCGGTGGCGGTGAAGATCAGCACCAGCCCGAGGCTGAGCGCGATCATCATCTCGATCAGGGTGAAGGCGGTGCGGCGCGGGTGGCTCATGCTCGTCCTTCGGGTCTCAGCGCAAGATGCAGGGGATGCGCGGATCGTAGTAGTTGAAGCGCGCCACCGACGTCGCGCGCAGCCGCACCGACTTGGGTATCGGCCCACGGTCGAGCAGCTTGTTGAAGTTGCGGTCGGCGCCGTAAAGGCCGACGAAGGTCTTACGGTGGACCAAGTCCGGGCCGCTGTCCTGGGAATCGCCGTTTAGGACCTCCTGCGCGCCCATGGCGGTGCCGGTCGGCAGGTCCGCGGGCACGCCGCCCGCGCCGGGGAACCACAGCTCCGTCTTCTCGGGATTGCGGTAGCAGAACAGGTGCGGGTCGACGAAGGCGACATCGCTCATGCGACCGGAGAAGTCGCGAAAATTGCCGCTGCTGTCGGTGCGCGGGCCCGCGATCGGGTAGCGGCTGGCGTCGACCGGCGCGCTCGGCAGGGTCTCGAAGTCCTCGTATGACTGCCAGTCCGCGGTCCAGAACACGATCTCACGGCAGCGCTCGGACGGAGCGAAGGGCAGCCCCAGGTTGTAGTGGTCGAGGTCGCCCATCAGGTTGCTCACGCGGCCAGGCTGGATGGTGCCCTCGAGCTTGTTGCGGCCGCCGCTGGTCTGGTTGAGCGGGTAGGTGAAGCCGACGCCGATGTTGCGGATCGGCCGCGGTGACAGTGGTGCCCACTGCTCGGCGGTGACGCTGCCGCTGCCGAAGATGGTCCCGGCCAGCGCCGGTGAGAACAGGTCGTACTGCAGCAGCGGATAGTCGATCATGAGCGTGCGCTCGATCGGCCGCGGCACCGCCCAATCGTAGGGGAAGCTGGCGGCGAAATCCATGATCAGCTTCACGCAGCGCTCGTGGTAGTAGAGGATCAGCGCGTTGGTGAGGGGCGGGTCGCCCGCGCCGCTGCCAGCCAGACTGCCGCCCGTGACACCGTCCCAGCTCACCGCGGTGACCTTCACGCCCTTGGTGTGGAGGTCCTCGTCCATGCCGGTCGCGTCCAGCGGGTACCACGCGGTCAGGCAGGTCGCCGCGTGGCTGAGGAAGCGCATCGCCTGGACCTGCTTCCACTTCTGGTCGTCGGGAGTGCCCGGCTCGTAGGTCGGGATGCCGCCGGAATGGGGATCGTTCCAGAACGTGTCGGACAGGCCCTTCTTCTTGCAGTACCAAAGCGCCGCCTGGAGGTAGCGCACGGCCGCGGTGCGAGTCGGCCAGTCGCCGTCCGCGCCGCCGCCGAGCGGGGTCGGCGACTGGCCGGAGTCGAGCTGCCGGCCGCAGGCGTACGGGAAGTAGCCGTAGTGGACGCCTGAACCCGGGTCTGGCCAGTCGAAGACCTTCTGCAGGTCCGGATCGGTGCCAGGGATGGCGGCGCCGGGGATGCGGGTGGACTCCCAGCAGTACGCCTTGTCCTCGGCGCCGTTCCTGGGGAATTCATAGAGGTGCCAGTAATTGGTCCCGGCCGTGGTCTGCTCGGGCGGCATCCAGCCGTACTGCATGTGGATGCTGTACAGCGGCGGCGACGGGTAGGCGGCGAGGTAGGGCCAGTTCTTCAGCGGCAGACCGTGCATCGCGTTTTGCTGGGCATAGCCGGTGATGCCGATGAGCAGGCGCTGCGCCTCATTGGGTGGCGCCTCCGCCTGGCCGGTCTCCTCGGTGCTGGTGCTGGCCTGTGGCTGCGAATAGTAGATGTAGCCGCCTTCGTCGAGGATCTGCTTGATCTCGTCGTTGTCGGAATCGAGCCGGCGCGCAAGTTCGAGCGGTACCGGCATCATGCCGTAGCGGTGCGAGGAGATGCGCGCATCCAGGTCCCATGCCTGACTGCGGTAGCCGACCGCCGCCTCCCAGCAGTCGGTGCCTTCGGAATCGGCGGTGGCGTTGTCGCTGTGCGCGCTGCTGAACTGTTCAACCATCTCCTCGGCCTTGGCCGCTGCATAGAGTTGGAAGCGCGACATCTGCTGGGCCTTGAGGCCCATCGGGAACAACACCAGGATGCTGACCACCCCGAAGGCTACCAGGCCGAGCGAGATGGCGACCTCGAAGAGGGTGAAGGCGGCGCGGGGGGTGCCCATGGGCGCCAGGGGAGCGGAGGTTCCGCCGCCGGCCGGTTCCTCGGCAAATATCGCAATGCACGCTGCTGGAACAGTTGACCTCGTGCTCATAAATAATAGACGACTCCGCGTGGCCGGACCGGACACGTGCATTTATGGCTATTCAAGAGGAAAAAGCTAATGAAATGCGATTCCTCGGCTTTTCGCTGAGGTGATTACGAATCAATACGATAACGACAAATGGTGTCGTCCGGACGCGACGCGCTGACCGGCCCCGTAACCATTTGTAAGCTTCAGCCGCCAAGTGATCACAAGTCGCGGTCGCCCGATCGCGGTAGGATACACTCATTAACCGCACTCGTGGCCTTCACGTTTCACGAAAAGCGCGTGGTGGATCGGGCGTATCCCTTTGCGCTGTGCTGTGATAAACGGGATACAGCCGGCTGCCCGCAATGCCTACGGACGTTAGCGGCTGCAGAGAGGGTGGTTCTGCTCATTTCCAGACATTCGCCATGTCGGTGGGGTGGGCCGCATCCACTTATCGCCGCTAGCCGGGTTTATTGGACAAGCGGTTTCACTACCCCGCGGCATCTCGTGATGGAGTGTGCGCGTGCATTCAGTCAGTCGAGTGCCGATGCGCCCCCGGAAGCACCGGCGCGAGCCGCATCCGTTCACGGTGTGCCAGGCCTCGTCTTCCCGGTCTTCGCCGGGATGAGCCCGCGCAGCCCGATGCGGTTCTTGGCCAGCGCCAGGTCATCCATCCATACCACGAAGCCGTCACCGACGGTGGCGCGATAGTTGCACCAGCCAAAGGACAGGGACTGGAAGACCGCGGCGATCTCGGCACCGGTGAAATTGCCGGCACCATTGTGCAGCGCTATTTCGGCAACCTCGATGCCGTTCATGAACATGCGGTAGGTCTGAGTGGCGTGGTCGACGTGCCACTCCACCAGCGTCCACTCGTCGGTGAACCGGTAGCCCGATTTTCCGGCGGTGGCGAACTCCTTGCGCGATTTCGGCTGGATGTTGTAGAGCCAGTAGTAGGTGCCGTTGCCGCCCTGGAGGGTGTCGAGCAGGCGCACGTCGATGGGGTCCTTGAAGCCGGGGCTTTCGGCGGTGCCGGAGACCAGTGTGGAATGCAGGAAGCCGTCGGCCGCCAGCGGCACCGGCTGTTGCACGCGGAAGAACAGCCGCCCCCAGTGTGTCCCGCCTAGGTCGATCAGCACCTTACCCGTTAGCGTTATACGGCGTGGGCCTTTGGGCACCGCATCCAGGCGCAGCGCGTGCAGGCCGGTGTGCGCGACATCGTCTACAACCTCGACCTTGCCGGTCTTCGTGAAGCCGCGGGGTATGGCGCCCGACGCGGTGCCTTCGAAGTCCTCAACAAGGCTGAGCGGACCGTTGCCGACCGGCGGGTCGGCGAAAGGCGCAGCGGCGCCCTTCGCCTCGGCCGCGGCGAGTTGAAGGGATGTGCCAGCGAGAGCGATGATCGAGACCGAGCGCAGCAGAGAGGTGGCCATGGGGTGTTCCGGGATGACCACCCAGGGTGCGTGCGCGGCGCATGGGGCAAGCCGTGGAAGATCGGTCCGCCTACGACGTCCCAGACAGGAGCATGTGAGCATGGCGGCGGTCATTCGGCTCCTGGCCTTGCCCCGCCCTCTTCCGACACTGGTCGACCTCAGCCTAGTGTATAGGAATCAATCTTCCCAACCGCCTGCCCCGCCCAGGGATCGCCGATGCCACCCGTGCGCCTGATCCTCCTCCTCATTCCCCTGCTGCAGGCCTGCGCCGCGCCGCTCACCGCCGCCGAGCCGCGCGCGGATGGCGTGGAATTCGCCGACACCGTGCGCACCTTCGATGTCGAGGAATCCACCGTCTCGCGCTTCTACAACCTGCCCTGGGCCGACGCCTGCAACGCGCGGCGGGCGCAGATGTACGCGGCCTGGCAGGCGACGTTGGCAGCGGCAGACTTCGACGCGCTGGGTGTGGCGGGCCGCGTCGACTGGCTGCTGCTGCGCACCCAAGTGACCTACGAGCTCGCCAAAATCGCGGAGGATCGCGCGCGGCTGGCGCAGCTCGCCGACCTGCTGCCGTTCCGCACGCCCGTGGCGGACCTGCTGATGTCGCGCTGGCGCCATGCACAGGTCGACCAGGCGGCGGCCGCGGCGACGCTCGCGGCCATCCCCGACCAGGTCCGCCGCATCCGCGCGCGGTTGGAACTGGGACGCAAGGTCGCCGACAAGGATCAGGTCGCAGAGCATCCCGCGGTTGACGGCGTCAAGATGGAGGAGGTCGCGCCGCTGCCGATCACGCCGCTGCTCGCGCTGCGCGCGACCCAGACCATCGCGGCGATGCGCGACGCGACCAAGGCCTGGTACGAGGCCTATGATGGGGCCCAGCCGGGCTTTTCCTGGTGGATGAAGTCTCCGTACGAGCAGTCCGAGAAGGCGCTCGACGAGTTTGTGAAGTACCTGCGCGAGGACTGCGCCGGGTTGAAGGGCAAGGACGAGGACCCGCTGCTCGGCGAGGCGCTCGGCGCCGCCGGCTTGGCGCGCGATCTCGCCAAGGAGTTCCTGCCGTACGCCCCGGATGAGCTGCTGGCGATTGGTGAACGCGAGTTCGCCTGGTGCGAGGCACGCATGCGCGAGGCGGCCAAGGCAATGGGCTGTGGCGACGATTGGCATGCGGCGCTGAACCGGGTGAAGGCGGATTTCGCTCCGCCCGGTGAGCAGGACGCGTACATCGCCAGCCAGGCCGCCGAGGCCATCGCCTTCGTCACGAAGCGCGACCTGGTCACCGTGCCACCGCTGTGCGAGGAGACCTGGCGCATCAAGCTGATCTCCAGCGACGCCCAGCGGCTGACGCCATACGTGGCCTACGACGGCATGAACGTGCTGGCGGCCTACGCGCGCGAGGACATGAGCAACGCCGACAAGCTGATGAGCATGCGCGGCAACAACCGCCATTTCACGCGCCTCACCACCGCGCATGAGCTGATCCCTGGCCATCACCTGCAGAGCTGGTACGCGCAGCGCTTCCGCGCCTACCGCGGCGAATTCACCACGCCGTTCCTGGTCGAGGGCTGGGCGCTGTACTGGGAGATGGCGCTGTGGGACCAGGGCTACGCACGCTCGCCCGAGGACCAGGTCGGCATGCTGTTCTGGCGCATGCACCGCGCAGCGCGCATCATCGTCACGCTCAAGTTCCACCTTGGGCAGATGACCCCGACGCAGATGGTCGACTTCCTGATCGGGCGCGTCGGCCACGAGCGCTTCGGCGCGACCAGCGAGGTGCGCCGTTTCATCAGCGGTGACTATGCGCCGCTCTACCAGTGCGGTTACATGATCGGCGGCCTGCAGCTGCGCGCCCTGGCCAAGGAGCTGACCGCGACGGGCATGACCACCAAGCAGGTCAACGACGCCGTGCTGCATTGCGGGACGATCCCGGTCGAGCTGATCCGCGCCAGCCTGCGCGGAGTGCCGCTGGGGCGGGAGTCACGGGCGGCGTGGCGCTTCGATGGTTGAGCGGGCGCTGCTGCGTCGGCGCGCCGCTGCACCTCATCAACGGCGGCACGCTCGTGCGCGTACGATGAACATGCCCCGCGCGCCCGCTTTCGGCGTCGGTCGATCCCCCACTCCAGAGATGAACCCATGAACGCACGCCTGCACGGTCTCCTCGCGGTGGCGATCTTGATCTGTGCCGCTTGGCCGCGCTGCGGCGCGGTCGAGACCACGGTCGCCGCCGATGTCGCCTACAAGACTGGCCCGGCCCTGAGCGAGTACGAACGGACGCGCTGCGCGCTCGACGTCTACGCGCCGGCCGGGGCGAAGGACCTGCCCTGCGTGGTGTGGTTCCACGGCGGCGCGCTGACCGAGGGGGACAAGCACAGCGTGCGGGCCGGCGCCCGGGCGCTCGCGCAGGACGGCGTGATCGTGGCCGCGGTCAACTACCGCCTCAGCCCGCGCGCCCCGTATCCCGCCTATGTCGAAGATGCGGCCGCGGCCGTCGCGTGGGTGCGCCAGCACGCCACCACCTATGGCGGCGATCCGCGGCGGGTCTTTGTCGCTGGGCACTCCGCCGGCGGCTACCTCGCGGCGATGGTCTGCGCGGACCCGCGCTGGCTGAAGCCCCATGACCTGATGCCGCACGACCTCGCCGGGGTCATTCCGCTCAGCGGACAAATGGCCACGCACAACACCATCCGCGGCGAGCGCGGCCTGACCCCCACCACCATCCTCATCGACGACGCCGCGCCGCTGGGCCACGCCGGCAAGGACTCGCCGCCGTGGTTGGTGCTGTACGCCGAGCATGACATGACCCTGCGCGGTGACGAGAACCGCTACTTCGCCGCGGCCCTGACCGCCGCTGGCCACACCCAGGTCGAGATCCACGAGATGGCCGGGTATGATCACGGCGGCATTGGTGGCCGGCTCGGAGAGCCGGACGATGCGGTGCGCGCGAAACTGGTGGGGTTCATCGCGCGAGCTGCGCTGGCCGGTCGCTGAGCGTCAGCGCATGCGGGAGCGGAAGGTCTCGAACAGCTGCCAGCAGCTGCCGGCCGGAATAGCCGGGCCCGGGCCGGTGAAGGAGTGGTTGAGAAATGCGTCGTAACCCGGGGTGCTGAGTACCTGTGGATCATCGAGGTCGCGGAACGCCATGGACCAGGTCGGGAAACGCGTCTCGGCCTGTTCTCCTTGCAGCAGGATCATGCAGCCGCGGTGCCGCCGATCGGTGGCTATCCGCTCGTAGAGAGTCGTCACGACCTCCCGTCCGCCTTCCAGGCACTGCATGAAGTTGCCGCCTTTGTAGAGCAGAATGCCGGTGATGCCGAGCGCCGTGTTGGTGGCGCGGGCGCGTTCGAGCAGGTCGAGAAGGTCCTGGTTTGAGAAGGGAATCGTGGCGGAGCTGACATAGATGAGGTGGTGCATAGGTGGGCGCTGCGGAGTGGGGCGGAGTGATGCGGCGCAGGGAGTCTGCAACACGGCGGGTTCGCCGTCAAACCTCCGTCTCAGGGTTTCAGCGCGCCCCTGCCCGCCTGTGGCGCCACGAACGCCGGTATCACATAGCTGTACGCCGCATACCGGATCTCACTCCACGCCAGCTCGCCCTCCGCACGTCCCGGCACCAAGGGATGGTGCACCGGCACGCACATCACGCGCATTCGGATCGCCGAACGACCGTGTGTCAGGTCGCGCGGCAGCAGGAATTCGTCGTCGCGGAAGCGACGGTTGGAGGTGCGGACGTCGTGCTCGCTGGCGCCGAGCTCGCCCTTGGGATCGGAGGACACCCAGGAGTTCGAGCCCGCCAGGTACCAGGTGCCAGCCGCCTGCCACGTGGCGCTGCCGCCCGTGGCGGCGCCGTCCGCGACCCACACCTCGGCGCGCTGATCGGGCAGCGCGTAGTCCAGGGTGCGGCGCAGTAGCACGCCGACGTTCGCGGGGTCGATGGCGAGGGTGAACTCCGAGGTGCCGGCGGTCTTCCGTGCCGTCATGGTCTCGGGCGCCTGGACCTGCTTGCCGAGCACGGTGTCGACGCCGATCTCGTACAGCGAGGTGATCTGGTAGGGGGGCGAAGCGGCGGGCGAGGCGTAGCGGTGCGCGGTCTCGTTCGCCGCGTCGCCGATCTCCAGTGCGTCGGTCTTCACCAGCGACGCCGCCGGCAAACCGTACCAGTACGCAACGGTGCGGTAGTGTTCGGTCGACTCGTCGGTACCGCCGTGCTCCATCTGGATGAGCGCATTGCTGCCGAAGGGCATGAGGTCGCCGAGCAGGAAGCGGTAGCCCGACTCGATCATGTCTTCGGGTCCCTGCGCGTCCTTGCGGTTGCGCGCGCCGACCGGGTGCCCGGCGAAGGGCAGCGTCATGGTCACGCCGCCCCAGTAGTCGCCGCCGCCGCCCCACTCCTCGCTGCCGGTGCCCTGCACCTGCGGGCTGCGGCTGTCGTCGAAGAAGAAGCGCGGATCGCCCTCAAGCGTGCCCAGATCGGCGCGGTCCGAAAAGACGAACGTGGTCCCGACCAGGCTGCCCGACCACACCGCGCTGCCCTCTTCACCGCGGGAATCGAGCAGCACCAGGTCCTTACCCGGCGTGGGCGTGCCCTGGT
>JBBQSO010000087.1:0-21395 GCA_038213805.1 Planctomycetota bacterium
GGCTTCATCACCGATTGCCACGGTGACTCGCGACATATCGCGAGCTGCCTCTTTGAGACGGCCCAGAATGATATCAAGATTTTCTACGAAACCTGCGGTGAACATAAGGGGTTCGTGAAAATCATGTGGATCAACGAGAACAAAGGTAAGCCCGATGACGTCAAGAAAAATGGTCGGAGAAACATCTTTGTCTTCGACCCGCAGACCAACACCGGCTCAGGAACGCATGTCGATGAGGACGGGAGCAAGAGCCCGGTACCCAACTTCCCTGGCCTGCCTGGGGGCCCAATTGACCCTTCCCCGGCACCCTAAGTCACTCTTTCTCATTTACGAGGACGGCCATGAAATCGCTCGCTTTATTCCTGCTAACTCTGATGTTCTGGACCGCATTTGCTCAGGATAACGTCGGCAACGTTGCGGACGTCGAACATGTCATTGCCCTCCGTGGAACTGCGCAAGGTGGAACGGTAACGCTCACCTTTCCTTCACGCGTTATCAGCGTCACGACCACTGCGGGACTCACTGCGGCCCAGGTAGCCACAGCCTTCGATACTGCGTTCCAGAACCTTCTGCCCGCAGCTGATCCAACAAATCATGCCCAAGTCCTAGCGCAGTGGCAGGCGCGTAAGGCGATAGGCTTTAACCTTCACGCACAGGACACGAATGTCAGGGTTCAAGGCTTAAGCGCCGGGCAGGTGGGGCTAACGAGCACGGATACTGGGATCATTACTGTTCCAGCGGTCACGAACGTGACCGCAACCAAAATCGACGGTACCACGGTTAAGGTGGCCTGGGCCATTCCGACTGGAGCAACCTACGACAAAATTGAGGTGTACAGCACTGGGTCGTCGACCATGCAAACAGAGACCGGAACGGCAACGTCGACGAAGGATGATCTCTCATTCATCAAAGATGTCACCGGGATCCCTTCGAGCATTACCTACTCCGTGGTCGCGTTCAGTGGCGATACACCGTCAGCCGTGGTTACAGTCGCCTACCAACCGTAACGGTGCACCCCGGCGTCAGGCGCTGCACATGGCATTGCAGTTCTCTACTCAATTCACCTAATGGATTAGTTCAGGCCGTAGACCGTATCCCTTAGCGTGCGTTTTTCTCCGAATTCTGCGTCCTCCCCTGCTACAGGAATTCGATGCGCGCCGGCGTGTCCATCGGCTGCATGACGACGCGCTCGATCAGTTGGTCGACGCCGATGCCGAGGCGCGCCTGGATAGCGCCGAGGCCGAAGCCGACGCCGAGGAGGACCTCGCCCACCTCGAGCGGTGCATGGGAAAACTGCCAGCGCGCCTGCGCCTGCTCTTCCAACGGCGGTACGCTGATGGACATTCCCTGGATCGTCTGGCGCAGCAGTTCAAGCAGGGCGCGGAGGCCCTGGCCGCGCTCTTCTACCGCACCAGACGCTCGTTGCAGACATGCATCGAGCAGCAGCGGCGCTTGCGATGAGCGACGAGTTCGCCGCGCTCTGCGAAGCCTGGCTCGATGGGACGCTCGACGCCTCGGGGCGAGAGCGCCTGATCGCCCTGATGGCGTCCGACGCGACGCGGGCGCAAGCCCTGGTCGAGGCGAATCGGCAGCACCTCGGGCTTCACGCCCTGATGGGCGGTGGCGATCAGGCCGACCGCAGGGCCCGCATCGATGATCTGATCGACGCAGCCGCCCCGGCCGGGCGGCAGCGGCGGGTGGCGGCAATCGTCAGCAAGCTACCGCGCTCGGGGCGCACCGGACGCTTCCACCGCCGGGACCCCGCCCGCCCGTGGTTCGCGGCGGTATCGGCGGCTGCAGCACTGGTAGCTTGCCTTGCCGGTGGGATGTGGCTCTCGCGCTCCAGCCCATTGGCTCGGATCGAAGGCGTCGGCGTGCTGGTTCGGCTGGGTGAACGGCTTCCTATCGCCACTGGCCTGCCCATGCGCGACGGAGACGCGATCGAGGCTGCCGGCGGCGACGTCTCCTTGAATTACGCCGACGGCTCGGTGCTGATGTTTCGCGACGGAACGCGGGCCACGCTGCACGTCGATGCCGGGGGTAAGCGCGTAGAGCTGGCCCAGGGCGCAGTGCGGGCGAGCGTGACGGCCCAGCCCGCCGGGCGACCGCTAAGACTCGTCGCCGCTGGTGCCGAGGCCGAGGTGCTGGGGACCGAACTGATCTTCGCCACCGGCGCCGACCTCGCACGCGTGAGCGTGCTGAGCGGAAGCGTGCGTCTGAGCGCGATCGGCGGCGCGGTGCAGGTGTCCGCCGGGCAGACCGCGGTGGCGCGGGCCGGGTCCATGCCCGAGGCGCACGCGAGCGCCGATCTGACGCGCGGCCTGCTCGGATGGTGGAGCTTTGACGAACGCGAGGGCGAGCAGGCGGCCGACCGCTCTGCCGCCGGCCGGCATGCACGCGCCTCGCGCACGCGCATCGTCGATGGGCTCAGCGGCCGCGCCCGGCGCTTCGACGGTGCTTTAGGCGGCGACAGCTATGTCCAGGCCACCGCCATCCCCATGGCTGGTGTCGATGCGCTGAGCGTCTCGGCCTGGGTGCGCACCACCTCGCCGTTCTTCGGCACGGTGGTGGGCGACGTCTTCACCGTCGGTTGGGGGGCCGGGAACGAACGCTTCAAGCCGCAGGACATGCCGCCGGATGCAGCGCAGCATGCCGGCTTGGTGAACCTCATGCACGCTGGCGACGACACTGCCCACCTCGACAGCCGCACGCGGGTGGATGATGGCCGTTGGCACCATCTGCTGTGGAACTGGCGACGTGGTGGCGAGGGCCGCATCTACATCGACGGCCGCCTGTCGGCGAGTGGACCGCTGACAGCGGGGCGCTGGCCAGCGGATGCCTGGACGCCGGTCATCGGCTCCGGCGGTGGTCACCGGGAATGGTGTTTCGGCGGCGACATCGACGAGGTCCGCATCTATGCCGGTGCACTCGACGAAGACGCCATCGCCCAGCTGGCGGCTCCTCCCGGCGAATGACCCGCATCAGCGACGTATCGCTGTTGCGTGGCGGATGCGCTGGCGGCAGCCTCCGCGACCTGCACCACCTCTGGAGCCCCGCATGACCGATCCCGCCCCACCGATCGCCGCCCTGGTGGGCGGAAGCCCCGCCGCCGCCGCGCTGCTGCTCGACGGCGAGACCGTCATCGACGGCATGTCGATCAATGTGCGCGGCCGCGAGCTGGAGCCGGGCATCGCCTTGCTGACCTGGGAACAGTCGCAACCGGCGGCGCGCGGCAATCCCCTGCTCGGACGGGTCAGACACACCCGCCGATGGACCGCATGCCATCGCGCACGCGAGCCGTTCTGGATGGTGCCAGCGGTTGGAAGTACGCTCGTAGACGTACCGCCCGAAACCCAGGTGCTGCTGATCGAGCGCGGTGATGGTCGTCTGGTGCTGATCGCGCCGCTGGCTCTGGGCGCCATGCGCTTCGCCCTGCGCGGCGGAGCCGAGGGGCTGACGCTGGTCGGGCACACCGGGGATCCGTGGACCAGGGTGGCGACCTCGCCAGCGTGCCTGGTCGCGATCGGCGACTGCCCGCTCGCCCTCTGGCAGCGCGCGGCGAGCGCACTGGCCGCGGCTCATCCCGAGGTGGGCCTCGCGCGGGACGTGCCCTATCCCCGCGAGGCCGATTGGCTCGGTTGGTGCACCTGGGATGCATTCTATCAGACGGTCGATGAAGCCAAGGTGGTCGCCGGGCTCGAGAGCTTCCGCCGCATCGGCGTCATGCCGCGCTGGATGATCCTCGACGATGGCTGGCAGACCCAGGAGCGCGTCAGCACCGGCGAGCAGCGCCTGACCGCCTTCGCCGCCGACGCGGTGAAATTCCCCAACGGCTTGGGGCCGCTGGTGACGCTAACGAAGCAGCGCTATGGCCTGCGCTCGTTCTGGGTCTGGCACGCCTTCCAGGGCTATTGGGGCGGAACCGACGCGCGCCTTGGTTACCAGATCGAGGAACGCCTGCGCCGTTACGACGCGGGTATCGTCAGCAATCCCCCCGCGAACAGCGATTGGATGCAGGAGGTCTGGGGCGACCTCATGGGCGTGGTGACGGCATCCGACATCGGGCGATTCTTCGCGGATTTCCATGCCAACCTGCGCGCGCAGGGCGTGGATGGCGTGAAGGTCGACAACCAGGCTGCGCTCGAAGGCGTTGCCCATGGGCTCGGCGGGCGTGTGGCGCTGATGCGGGCCTATCGCGACGCGCTCGAGGTCAGCGTGACCACCCACTTCGGGGGCAGCCTGATCAACTGCATGTCGTGCTCCAACGACATGCTGTACGCCGCGCGTTGCTCGAACAGCACGCGTACCAGCACAGATTTCTGGCCCAAGAAGCCCGAATCGCACGGGCTGCACCTCTACACCAATGCCCAGGTCGGCGGCTGGTTCGGCGAATTCGTGCATCCCGATTGGGACATCTTCCAGACCGCCCACCCCGCGGGCTGGTTCCACGCAGCCGGCCGCGCGGTCTCGGGCGCCCAGGTTTATGTCAGCGACGCTCCCGACCATCACGACGCGGCGGTGTTGCTCGCCCTGACCCTCTCCGACGGATCGGTGCCGCGCTGCTTGGACCCGGGGCGCCCGACGCGCGACTGCCTGTTCCATGACCCCACGCGCGAGCCGGTGCTGCTGAAGGTGATGAACCGCAATCCGTGCGGCACGGTGATCGGTATCTTCAATGCGTGCCACGACTCCGCGGGCCCAGTGGCCGGCGGCGTATCCCCTTCCGACCATCCGCAGGCTGAGCCTGGGGTGTCGGCGGTCTGGCTGCACCGGATTGCGCGCCTGGCGCTGCTCGAGCACGGTCGGCACCTGCCGCTGGCGTTGACGGCCCTCGACTGGGAGATCGCCACCATGGCGCCGGTGGTCGACGGCCTCGCGGTGATCGGACTCGAGGGCAAGCTCAATGGCGGGGGCGTGGTGATCGCCGTGCGTCGGCAGACCCGCGGCGCCAGCATCGAGCTGCGCGATGGAGGAACCCTGCTGGTGTGGTGCGCTCAGACCCTCTCAGCGCGGAGCGCAAGACAGCCGCTTGAGGTCACCCCTGCCACCGACGGGCTGGTTCGGGTCACCATAGTCGGCCAGGGACCGTGCGTGCTCGACCTGCGGTGGTGAGCTGAGGGTTCGCGCCGAAGTGACGCAAGTCATGGACAATCATATGATTGCAAAATAAGTCGTCAGTTTTTCGCGCCCGCGCGAATACGGACATGCGCACCCTCATCTGCATCTTCATGCTGCTGGCCACGCTCCCGTGGTCAGCTGCCGCGGTCAGCACCGGCGGCGACCAGACCGTGACCCTGTCGGCGGGCGCCGCGCTGAACGGCAGCGCCCCGGCCGGGCATGGGGTGCAGTGGAAGGTGAAGAGCGCCCCGGCCAACTGCGCCTGCAATTTCTCCACCAGCGGGGCCAACGATATCCCGGTGACCAGCGTCCAGAATCCCACCCGGGCGGAATTCAGCCACACCGGCGCCTATGTCCTGACCTTCACCGACACCACCGACAACAGCGCCGCTGATGTCACCATCACCGTGACCGCCAACAGCGCCGGCGACGGCACGGTCAGCACGGCGCGGACGGTGCGGATCATGCCCCTGGGCGATTCCATCACCGCTGCCAGCGGCGGCTGGCGCTTCACCTTGCAGGACAAGCTGAGCGCCGGCGGCTACCAGTTCGACTTCATCGGCGGCCGGCACCTGGATAAGGACGGCACCCACGATGCCGACCATGAAGGGCACAGCGGTTGGGAGACGGTCAGCTATCCGCAGAGCTCGGAGTTCGGTTGGGGCATCGACAACGGCGGTTCGGGCACCGCTGGTTACAACATCGACGTCGTCGGCCTGCAGCCCGACCTGGTGCTGCTGATGCTCGGCACCAACGACGTCGGCCGTGGCAGCGAGAACGCCAGCGCCCGCTGTGCTCGCCTGTTCCAGATCGTGGACGATATCTGGGCCAAGGTGCCCAACGCGCGCGTGATGGTCGCCAAGATCCCGCCCTTCAACGAGGGCAATCGCCCGACGCCGATCAGCGGCTATGCCAGCAACGCCGCCTGGATCGCGGAATACAACAGCCTCATCGGCAGCACTGTGGCCACCCGCCAGGGCCAGGGCCAGGGCAAACGCATCAGCGCAGTGGACATGAACGCGGCGATGACGGTCGCGGATCTCGGCGATGGCGTCCACCCCAATGCGGGTGGCTACGCCAAGATAGCCCAGGTCTGGTACGATGGCATCGTCGCGGTGACCAACGGCGGCGGCGGTGGCGGCGGGAACCAGCCACCGACGGTGTCCCTGGCAACGCCCAGCGGCCCCTTCACCGCGCCTGCGACAGTAAACCTGACGGCCAGCGCCAGCGACAGCGATGGCACGGTCGCCAAAGTCGAGTTCTTCAACGGGACGACCAAGCTCGGGGAAGACACCTCCTCGCCCTATGCTTTCTCATGGTCCAGCATCCCCGCCGGCACCTACAGCCTGAGCGCCATGACCACCTCCAGCGCGGTCAGCGTGACCGTGAACGCCGCTGGCGGCGGCGGCCTTCCCGCGGGCGACGGCGAGCACAGTGGCCAGGTCAATGGCGAGGGCTACTGGCTGCCCGACGTGCAGAACATCCGTGGCATGTACCTCGGCGGCATGGACGACCCCACCAAGGCCTTCTGCCGGAAGTGGGGCTTCGGCATCTTCTACGTCGGCATGTTCAGCCTGAAGAACGCGCCGTACAATTTCCCGCAGATCGGCGCGGCCACCGGCCATCCCGAGCTGACCAGCGGCACGCCCTTCATCGCCACCGGGCTGTCGACCGGCGCCGGCTTTGTCGCGAAGATGGCCGAGACGTATCCCAACCAGATGATCGCCTTCATCGCCTGGAACACCGCCTTCTGCTTCGCCAAGGACAACGACGGCTGGAATTGGAACCGGCCCACTGACATGGACGCTGAGAAGGTGTCGATCGTCGATCTCAACGTCGCCAAGGGCGTGCCCGGCATGTTCGTGCAGAGCGAACTCGACGGCCTGGTCGGCGTCACCCTGGGCCAGGGCCTGTTCGAGGCCGGCCGCCGCGTCGATGCGCCCTGGTCCTACGGCATCGCGCCCGACTCGGGCCATACCGGCGGTAGTACCCTGCCCGCCCAGTACGTCCCCGACTGGTGCGATGCGGTGGTGGCCAACCGCTATCCCATCGGCTCGCCCCTGGGCGCGGTCGATCGCAGCGGCGACTGGTACGGCAACGTGGTAACCCGGGCGACCGCCGCGTCGGCGGGGTACAGCGGCAACAAGCAGAAGGCGAGCTGGCTGCCCAACGCCGCCTGGGCCGGCACCTGGGCCGGGTTGACGAAGGGCCTGCCCTACACCCTGCCGGCCGTGCGGGCCAAGACCCTGCCCCGCGGCATCATCGACGAGTCCTCGATCCAGATCAGTGAAACGCTGTCGAACCTGCCGGCGAACGCCCGCCTGTGGCCTTCGAGCAGCGCCGGCGTCGGGCCCTGGGACTACGAAAATGCGAATCCCACCGCGGGGCAGCACGCCCAAGGGAAGGGCGGCCGCTGGAAGCTCTGCGCCGACCTCGATGTCGGCGACCAGATCACCCCCACGATCCTGCCCAACGCGACCTGCGTCACCGGCCTGCCTGCCTCGGTGCGGGGCTGCGACTACCTGCGGCCGGCCGGGCAGTCCTATGATGCCAGCATCACCATCGCCAGCTTCCGCCTGGCCCAGGCGGCGGACGTCACCATCGCCCTCGACAACCGGGCGCCGGCTCCGGCCTGGATGAACGGCTACAGCCCGGTGGCCGGCGAGACCATCACCATCCACGACGGCACCTCGCCTTTCGAGAGCCCGCGCGTCCTCAACCTGTACCGGCGCAGCCTGCCAGCCGGCACCACGGTCATGCTGAACGGCACCGGGACGCAGAATGTGCTGATGTACCTGGTGATCGTCCGCACCAGCGGCGCCCAAGCCAACACCGCGCCGACGGTCAGCTCCGGCTCGAACCAGACCACGACCCTGGCCAATGGCACGGCCACCGTCAGCCTGAGCGCTGCGGTGAGCGACGACGGCCAGGTGCAGGCGACGCCGACCGTGACCTGGAGCAGCAACCCCTCAGCCGGCGCCAGCTTCGCCAATGCGAACGCTGCCAGCAGCACCGCCACGTTCACCGCCGCTGGCACCTACCTCCTGACCCTCAGCGCCTACGACGGCCAGCTCAGCGGCAGCGGCAGCCTGACCGTGACCGTCAGCGCCGCCGGCGCCAACCAGCCGCCCAGCGTCAGCCTCAGCTCGCCGGCCAATGGCGCCTACGCCACCGCGCCGGCGGGCATCCAGCTCAACGCCACCGCCAGCGACAGCGACGGCAGCATCGCCAAGGTCGAGTTCTTCAACGGTGCGACCAAGCTGGGCGAGGACGCGAGCGCGCCGTACCAGTTCACCTGGAGCAACGTGCCGGTCGGCACCTACACCATCACCGCCAAGGCCACCGACAATCTGGGCGCAACCACCACCTCCGCAGCGGCGACCATCACGGTGGGCACCGACATCGTCCTGCAGGCCGAAGGCTACGCCGCCAAGAACGCCATGACCGATGGCGGCGCGCTGATGGGAGGTGCCGGCAATGGCTCATGGCTGCGCTTCGACGGCGTACCCTTGGCAAGTGCCACGTACCTGCGCTTCAGCGTCAGTTATCAAGGCAACGGCGACACCGGCGTGCCGATCACTGTACGTCAGGGCTCGGCGACCGGCCCGGTGCTGGCGAGCCTCACCACCGGTGCCGCTACTGGCAGTGCCTTCGTCACGCAAGCGACAACGTTCACTTCGCCGGGCATCACGCAGGCGCTCTATGTCGTGTTCGGCGGCGGTAACGGCGCAGCCTATTACGACTGGTTCCTCATCGATTCCACGCCGGTGGACGGCGGCGGTGGCGGGAGTTCCGGCAGCGGTATGGATTCCATCGCCGTGAACCTGGGCTCCCCGGCCATGGGCACCAGCGAGAGCGCCGGCGTCGTCAGCGCTACGCATTGGACCACCATCACTGATACCGCCAGCGTCGCGCTGATGGATGGCAACGGTACCGCGACCACCGCCAGCCATGCCTTCAGCAGCAGCAACTGGGGGTTGGGGGTCAACACCGACATCGCTGATGCGGTCGGCGACGCGCGCATGCTGCGTGGCTGGGTGGACCAGACCTCGGGCCTGACCCATAGTGTCTCCGCCATCCCATTCGCAAGCTACGACCTGTATCTCTACTTCGACCGGCTCAACGACAGCAACATCGGCAGTTTCGTACACAAGTTCACCATTACGGATGCCGCCGGTGCGGTGCTGGCCGGTCCCTTCTATGCCAAGGATGCGGCGGGTACGGCATTCGCCGGCTGGGTGGAGGTTCCCACCACCAGCACCAGCGATCAGCAGGCAAGCACCCCGGCGGGCAATGTCCTGCGCATTCGCAACCTGACCACCGCGACCATCCGCATCATGGTCGGCTCCGGCAACGAGTCCTGGGGCCAGAACGGCTTCAGCCGCTCGGCCCTGGGCGGCTTCGAGATCGTGAGGGTTGCGGCGGGTGCCTCGGCCGGCACCCCGACCTTCTCCCCCACGCCCGGCACCTATGCATCCGCACAGTCGGTGACCCTCGCCTGCGCCACCGGCGGCGCGACCATCCATTATACTACTGACGGCTCGACACCGACCTCGTCGTCGTTGGTCTACGGCGGGGCGATCAGCGTCGCGAGCACCACCACCATCAAGGCGATGGCGACCGCGCCGGGCATGGGCGATAGCGCGGTCGCCAGCGCCACCTACACCATCACCAGCCCCACCATCACCAGTCAGCCGGCAAACGTGGCGGTCGCGCCCGGCCAGACCGCGACCTTCTCCGTGACCGCGAGCGGCACCGGGCCGCTGACATACCAGTGGAAGCGCGGCGCCACCAACGTCGGCGGCAACAGCGCGACCCTGACCATCACCAACGCCCAGGTCGCCAATGCCGGCTCCTACACCTGCACGGTCACCAACAGCGCGGGCTCGGCGACCTCGAACGCGGCGATGCTGACCGTGACCAGCGCCGGCGGCAGCCTGGATCCGCTGATCCCGTGGACAACGGTGATCAGCGATGGCGGCGGGGGCTGGAGCGGCTCCGGCAACACCGCCGACAAGGCCTTCGACGGCAACACCGGCACCTTCTACGACGCGGCGGCGGGCGACAGTGCCTATGCCGGCATCGACGTCGGCGCCGGAGGAGCCGCCACCGTCACCGCCATCCGCTACTGGGCACGCGGCGGCTGGAGCAATCGCATGATCGGCGGGGTGTTCGAAGGATCGAACAATCCGACCAGCGGCTATGCGAGCCTGGGAACGGTGGCCACGGCCTCGGATACGGCGTGGACCACGCTCACCGTGACGGGCGCCTCCGCCTACCGGTATCTGCGCTACCGCGGTCCCAGCGGCGGGTTGGCCAACGTCGCCGAGATCGAGTTCCATGGGAGGGTGGTGGGCGCATCGCCCTGGGCGAACCGGGACGTTGGCAGCACGGCGTTCGCGGGTTCGACGAGCGTCTCCAGCGGCGTCTATACCCTCCGCGGTTCGGGCGCCGACATCTGGGGCACGGTCGACGCCTGCGAGTTCGCCTCGCAGCAGCTGACGGGCGACGGATCGATCGTCGCGAGGGTGGTCTCGGTGCAGAACACCGATCCATGGGCCAAGGCCGGAGTGATGATCCGCGAGGGCACCGCCGCCGGTGCGAAGCACGCCTTCTGCTGCGCGACGGCCGGC
Organism: Planctomycetota bacterium; assembly: GCA_038213805.1. Classification (GTDB taxonomy): domain Bacteria; phylum Planctomycetota; class UBA11346; order UBA11346; family UBA11346; genus BOG-1363. The sequence continues at coordinate 10,752 of JBBQSO010000087.1, forward strand.
AACGGCATCGCCTTCCAGCGCCGCCCGGTGACCGGCGCGGCCACCTCGCACACCGCGGGGTCGCTGAGCGTGGCTCCACGGTGGGTGAAGCTGGTGCGGCAATCGACCACCATCACCGGCTATGAGTCCGCCGATGGCGTGAGCTGGACGGTGGTGGGCTCGGCCACCATCGGCATGACCAACCCGGTCCAGATCGGCCTGGCGGTGACCAGCCACAACAACGGCGTGCTCTGCACGGCGGTGTTCGATAACGTGATCGTGACTCCCGGTGGCAGTGGCTGAGCACCGTCGCGCACCCCCACCCCGAATCTCGGAGCAGACCATGCGCCCCATCTTGAGCGCCCTTGTCCTGGCGATCCCCATCCTCATCGCGCTCGCCTCGTGCGGCGTGGTCAAGCAGGGGGCCGGCGCCGGCGACGACGGCGGGCCATCCTCGACGTCTGCCGCGACGTCCGCGACGCTCGGAGAGCGCGCGGTGCCGGGCTACATACTGTCGGCCGAGCACCTGAGCGGGATCACCCCTGGCCAGCCGTGCTCGGTGCGCGTGACGGTCACGCCGGATGCCGGCCAGCCGGCCGCGGCGAGCCTCGAGGTCTGGCTGGGGACGACCGCTTACGATCCCACGGCGGCGGTGGTGGCCGCGACGCCGGTCCCCGGTCGGACAGGCGTCTACGACGTGACCTTGGACCTGCCCCCGAGCCTGCCCGTGGATGCGACGGTATGGCTCCGCCTCACCAGCGTCGACGGCGCGGTGCTCGAGGTCGGGCGCGATGCCTTCCCGCTCGCGGCGAGGTGACTGGCCGATTCTGGGTCGGAAAAAACCCTGGAGCATCACGGGTCCAGGGCGCCCGGCGAGGTGATGGACGCGGACCTGCTCGCGCGGCGCAGGAACGTTCTGGTCGGGTTTTATACGAAGAGATTCACTGCTGTCCAACTAACGAAGTGTGTTTTTGCATAAACACTCGGTAAATACCGTCAAATAGTGACGATGAACACGGGAACGACTTCGTTGGAGAATGCCCTTTTGGGGCAGAGCCAGCCCCTTGACAGGGGGCGGTATGTATTCTGGAAGTCTGGTGTTCACACAGGTCATGGACTTCCTGCCGCTGAAAGCCTTCTGGCGTTGCGTCGCCCGATACCCAGATCGCCGCCCCAGTCGCACCTTCTCGTGCCTCGATCAATTCCTGTGCATGGCGTTCGCTCAACTGACGTGCCGCGAAAGATGGCGTTCGCTCAACTGACGTGCCGCGAAAGTCTGCGGGACATCGAATCCTGTCTGCGGGCCGTTCCTGCCAAACTGTACCACTTGGGAATTCGCGGCGTCGTATCCCGTGCGACGTTGGCCTACGCCAACGAGCATCGCGACTGGCGGATCTTCGCTGACTTCGCCCAAGTACTGATTGCCGAGGCGCGAGAACTGTACGCCAAGGATGCCGGGGTCGCTGATCTGTCGCAGACGATCTATGCGTTGGACTCCACCACCATAGATCTCTGCTTGGAGTTGTTCCCGTGGGCCAAATTTCGCCGGACCAAGGCCGCCGTGAAGTTGCACACGTTGATCGATCTGCGCGGTTCAATTCCGACCTTCATTCACATAACTGACGGTAAAGCCCACGATGTTAACGCACTGGACGTGCTCACGCCCGAGCCGGGTGCCTACTACATCATGGACCGTGGGTACCAGGATCTCGAACGGTTTCACAGGCTCCATTCCGCAGGATCGTTCTTCGTCACTCGCCCCAAGACAACTCTCCTGCTGCGCCGCATCCAATCCCTGCCGGTCGACAAGACCACGGGAGTGAGGTCGGACTGGATCGTGCGTGCCGATGGGGTGAAAACAGCAACCGCCTATCCTGACCGGCTGCGACGTGTCCGCTTCCGCGATGTTGAAACCAAGAAGACCCTGATCTTCATCACCAACGACTTCGTCCTGCCCGCGCATGTCATCGCGGCTCTCTACAAGGCGCGATGGCAGGTCGAACTGTTCTTCAAATGGGTGAAGCAGCATCTCCACATCAAAGCCTTCTTCGGTACCTCCGAGAACGCGGTGAAGACCCAGGTCTGGATCGCCATGAGCGTCTACGTCCTGATCGCGATCCTGCGCAAGCGTCTGTCCTTGGACCATCTCACCCTCTGGCAGATCTCGCAGGTATTGAGCCTGACGAGTTTCGAGAAAACATCGGTAAATTCGCTGTTTCTGTACGAAAAAGCAGTCCCCGCAGACCCCCATGTCGGTAAGCAGTTGTCATTTCTGGACTTCTAGTTGGACAGCAGTGGAAGAGATTCAATGAACTGTGGTCCCGGCCGAACCAGGTGAAGGCATCGACATTGCCCTGACAGAACGACTCCGTATTCCTCGGGAGAAGATCTCGACGAACGCGAAAATCGCTGTGTGGCAGGTCCATGCACAGGAGGATCGCGTCATCCGTGCCATCGCCCTTCTGGGCGGTTACCGTTGGGGTTTCCATCGTAAGTTCCGTGTTCGCGGTCGAGCCTGTCCCCGTGCCCCGGTGTTGCCGAGGTGAAGGCGTAGGGACGCACGATCAGCGCGCCAGGGCTCGGAAGCGCTGCGGCGAGATGCCGAAGGCCTTGCTGAACGCGCGGGAGAAGTGGAAGCCATCTGCGTATCCGAGTCGTGCGGCGACCGCGGAGACTCGCAGGTTGGAACCCGTGAGCAAATCCGCGCCGAGGAGCAGCCGGCGCTGGCGCACCATCTGCCACGGGGTTTGGCGGTCGTAACGCCGGAAGAGACGACACAGGTAGGCCGAACCGATGCCGCATGCCTTCGCGGCCTCGGCGAGGGTGGACACCTCTTCGCCAAGCTCCTCGAGCCACTTCCGGCAGCGCAGGTAGGTGGCATACGCCGGTTCCGCGATGCACCTGGGCTCGACCGCGCCCGAGGCGACGCTGAGCACGGCGGCGATGGCGAGCGCGGCGCAGAGCGCTGGTGCGCGCGGGCCGCTGGCGAACCCCGATTCTATCAGCAGATCGAGCGTGGCGCGCGCGTGCGCCGGCCTGGCCAGGTGCGCCACTGTGCCCGGCGCCAGCCCGGCTTCGGCCAGCAGCGCGGTCGCGGCCTTGCCGCCGAGATCGAGGAAGTATTTGCGCAGCGGCCGCCGGGGCGTGCAGGTGATCTCGTGCGCGATGCCGGGACCATAGACGAACACCGCTCCGGGAACGAGTTGGTGCTCGCGGCCATCCAGCAGCAATCGTCCGGTGCCCTCGACCACCAGTTCCAGGCCGAGCCAGGGGAAGGTGGCTCGGGCCATGCGGTAGTCGGGCGAGCACAGCTCCCAGCCGCCGCAGGCGACGATCAGCCCTGGCGCCGGGGCTGTGCGCAGATCGAGGTAGAAGCGCCTTGCCGCAGTGACCTGGCGGGCGAAAAAATCTGGTTCCTGGGCCATAGAGAGGCCGGTAATGGTCCTGGAGGGGGTGCGCGAAGTCAATAATTGGCATCCTGGGTCCACTCTCGCCATGGCCTGCCGAGGCGCGCCGGAGTAGGATGAGGGCATGGCATCCACTACCGCATCCACTACCGCAGTCACATCCGCCAGTTCGCAGCCCACCCAGCCTGGAGCGAGCATCGACCAGGCGGCGAGCCTGCGCCTGCCGCCTGTGATCTTCGGTATCAGCGCTCTCGGCAACCTCTACCGCACGCTGCCCGACGCGACCAAGGATGCCATCGTCGCCGCCTGCCGGCGCTGCACCGTCGGCGCGCCGGTGTTCGATGGCGCGGGCAAGTACGGCGCCGGCCTGGCGCTCGAGACGCTCGGTCGCGCGCTACGCGCCGCCGACGCCGCCGCGACGCAGGTGGTGATCAGCAACAAGCTCGGCTGGCGCCGCGTGCCGCTGAGCGGCCCCCAGCCGACCTTCGAGCCCGGAGCCTGGGTCGACCTCGCGCACGATGCGGTGCAGGACATCTCGTATGACGGCATCCTGCGTTGCTGGGCCGAGGGCGATCGCCTGCTCGGCGCTCCATACCGGGCGTCCTTGGTCTCGGTCCACGACCCCGACGAGTACGTGGCCGCCGCTGGTGAGGATGTGGGCGAACGCGTGCGGCGGCTGGCCGACATCATCGCCGCCTATCGCGCCATCGATGAACTGCGCAGCCGCGGCGGGATCGCCTCCGTGGGCATCGGCGCCAAGGATTGGCGCGTGGCGCGCCACGTGCTCGAGCAGGTGCGCGTCGATTGGGTGATGCTCGCCTGCTCGCTGACGGTGATGAGCCATCCTCCCGAACTGCTGGCCTGGGTGGACGAGCTCGCGCGCGGTGGCGTGCGGGTCATCGATTCGGCGCTGTTCCACGGCGGCTTCCTTACCGGCGGCGATTTTTTCGACTACCGCCGGATCGATCCCGCGAGCGACCAGGGCCGACGCCTGCTGGCGTGGCGCGAGACCTTCCATGCTGTTTGCGCACGCCACGGGGTGACGCCGGCTCACGCCTGCGTGCAATTCGCCCGCATGGTCCCGGGCGTGGTCAGCGTCGCGCTCAACACCTCGGATCCGGCGCGAGTGCCTGTGAACATCGACATGGCCACCCGCGCGGTCCCGTCGGCGCTATGGCGCGACCTCGCCGATGCGCGGCTTATCGACGGGAAGTTGGCGTTCCTGCCGTGATCATCGATGCCCATCATCACCTGTGGCGCTTCGATCCGGTCGAGTTCGCATGGATCGGCGCAGATGATCACGCGCTGCGTCGTGACTTCACCTTGCCTGACCTGCAGTCCGAGCTGAGCGCGTCGGGTATCGATGGCAGCGTAGCGGTTCAGGCGCGGCAGAACCTGACCGAAACCATGTGGCTGCTGGCCATGGCGCGGCGTTCGCCCTTGATCCGTGGCGTGGTCGGCTGGGTGCCGCTCGCCGATCCGGCGGTGGGCGAAATACTGAGCATGCTCGCCGAGGATCCCCGCCTGGTCGGCGTGCGCCACGTCGTGCAAGGCGAAGCCGACCCTGAGTTTCTGCTGCGGCCCGGGATCGCGCGCGGGATCGCCTGCCTCGCCGAGCACGATCTCGTCTACGACCTGCTGGTGCGCGACCATCAGCTGCCACAGGCCATCGCCTGCGTCGACGCGCACCCAAGCGTGCGCTTCACGCTCGACCACGCCGGGAAGCCTTCGTTCCGCTCCGGGCTAGAACCATGGGCCAGCCGCATTCACGAGCTCGCCCGCCGGCCGAATGTCTTCTGCAAGCTCTCGGGCCTCGCCACCGAGGCGGGGCCGGACTGGAGCATTCACCAGCTGCGTCCATGGGTCGAGGTGCTGATCAACGCATTCGGTCCGCGGCGCCTGCTCTTCGGCAGCGACTGGCCGGTATGCCTGCTCGCCACCAGCTATACCCGCTGGCTCGACGCCGTGCGCGCCCAGATTGTCGGCCTGACCACGGACGAGCGCGCGGCCGTGCTGGGCGGAACCGCTCGTTCCATCTATCTCTTGAAGGACCCCACATGAAAGCGCTGCGCATCGCCGCTCCACGCCAAGCCGAGACCATCGACGTGCCATTGCCGCGGCCGGGCGACGGCGAGGCGCGCGTGCGTGTGGCCTGGCTCGGCTTGTGCGGCTCCGATCTCAACACATGGCGCGGCGCCAATCCGCTCGTCTCCTACCCGCGCATCCCCGGGCACGAGGTCTCGGGTACGGTCGAGGCGCTCGGCCCTGGCGTCGAGGGTGTTGCGCTTGGCGACCAGGTATTGGTCGTGCCGTACACCACCTGCGGTACCTGCAGCGCGTGCCGCGTCGGGCGTACCAATTGCTGTCGTGGCAATCAGACCCTGGGCGTGCAGCGCGAGGGCGCGCTCACCGGAGCGGTGGTGGTGCCGGCGTCCAAGCTGATGCGCGTGCCTGGTCTCGGCCTGCGCGAGCTGGCCCTGGTCGAGCCGCTGTCGGTCGGATTCCATGCCGCGGCCCGCGCCCACGTCGCCGCCGGTGAGGTGGTGGCGGTGATCGGCTGCGGCGCGGTCGGCATCGGCGTCGTCGCGGGCGCGGCGGCGCGCGGCGCGCACGTGGTCGTCCTCGATGTCGACCAGCGCAAGCTCGAGCTCGCGAGCCGCTTCGGCGCGGCCGAGGCGATCGACGTGCGTGGCGCCGACATCGCGCGCATCCTCGCCGGTCTCGCGGGTGGCGAGGGCCCGGTGGTGGCGATCGAGGCCGTGGGAAACCCCGAGGCCTTCCGTGCCTGTGTCGAATCCGTGGCTTTCGCCGGCCGCGTGGTCTACATCGGCTACGCCAAGGCCCCGGTGACCTACGAGACCAGGCTCATCGTGCAGAAGGAGCTCGACATACTCGGCTCGCGCAACGCCCTGGGCGAGGACTTCGCGGCTGCGGCGGCGTGGCTGGCCGCCGACCCATCGCGAGCAGACGCCCTGGTCTCGCACGTCGTGCCCTTCGCCGGAGCCGCTCAGGCCCTGGCCGATTGGGACGCGGCGCCCGGCGCGGTGAGCAAGATCCTGGTCGATTGCGCCGACGCCGGCTAGTTACGTTGTCGACGCCACGACGCCACGGGCGGCCCACCGTCCTATCTCTCAACCGTGGCGCCGTGGCGTGGCAACGGCTCCGGCCGTGTCGTCGTCCTGAGCGAAGACAGCGACCTGAAGCGCGAGCATCCGTGCTGGAGCGGCCCCATCGTGCTCGTCCGCTGACGGATAGAGTGACGCTCAGTCCCAGATACTGCGGCCGTAACGGATTGTCGCCCGTTGATCTCGGTGGCACGCTCTGCCATGGCACTTCCCGCCCACCACCGCATCGAGGCCCGCCTGCGCCGTGACATCCTTGCCGGGCGCCTGGCTCCTGGGATGCGCCTGCCGACTCGGCGCGAGCTACAACTCCTCAACGGTGCCAGCAGCGTGACCGTGCAGTTGGCCCTTGATGGTCTGGCGGCCGACGGCTTCGTCAGTTCACGTGATCGGCACGGTAGCTTTGTGGCGCTGTATCCACCGCACACTCATCGCTATGGGCTGGTGCTGGCGCAACTCCCTGGCGAACAACTCCGCAGCGACCTGTACGCGAGCTCGCTGGTGGAGGCCGCGGCGCGGCTGCGCAGGGATGGGCGACGTATGGAGCTCTTCCATGCCGTCAGCCAGGATCCCGACCTGCCCGAACACCGCGCCTTGCTCCATGCCATCGAGGTGCGCTCCCTGGCCGGGCTGCTGTTGCCTGCGCCATGGGTCGCCGAGCGGTGGCTCGATCTCGCAGCCATCGGCCTGCCGCTGGCGGTAACCGCCCCAACCCTGCCCGGGGCACACCTGGCGCGCATCCTGCTCGACCGCAGGGCTTGGATGGACCGCGCTCTCGATGAGGTGCAGGCCCGCGGCCTTCGATCAGTGGCACTGCTGATTGATGCGAATCAGGATTTCACCGGCTCGGTTCTGTATTTCGAGACAGGTGCGCAGCAGCGGGGGCTGAGCTGCATACCGTGGTGGATCATCGCCCTGGATCTGCGCTGGCCTTCCTGGGCGGGCAGGGCTGCCCTGGGCCTTTTCAATCACCAGCAGCGCGAGCAGCCAGATGCTCTCATCATTGCAGACGACCACCTGGTTGAGTCCGCCACCCGGGCGCTCGCGGAACAGGGCGGGAGCCAACCGCTCATCATCGGCCATGCCAACCTGCCCATGATCGGTCCCAGCGCTCTTCCCATCCTGCGCCTGGGCTGGGACAGCGATTCCCTGCTGGCCGCCAGCATCGTCGCTATGGAAACGATCCGTACGACAGGCGCCGCACCCTCCGCCGTGCATGTGCCGCTGGTGCTGGTGGAGGATGACCGGGCGCCGCGGCTATCTGTTCCCGGGCGATGAGCCTGTAGTCGAGGACGATCCCATGCGCGGCGCCGTATCACATCGGCGTAAGCGGCAGCGCGGTAAGATTCCTAACCGCTCCTGGTGCTTTCCACCGCAGGGAAAGCACCAAGATGAATGACCGTTCGACAGGTGAACGCAGTAATCTTTTGGTTGTTACTCTCCACCGTTGCAACGGCAGCACAGGTCCTCTCCATGATCCACTCCCGTGAGCGGGTCTTGCTGCGCGGTCTTCTACTGGTCGGTGCGGCGCCTTTCGAGACGGCCCAACCTGCCATCGACGGCCTGACCACCATGAAGGTCATGCCGTTGAGTGGCTCGATTGCGGCAGACCTGGACGGCAACGTCGGCGGTTACCGCGACCAGTTGAAAACCGGCTGGACAATGAAGACTCAGATCTCCTGACCCCCGGGATTCGGATCGGAGACCATGTGGTATCGTAGGACGAGGTCCGTACCCGGGTAGACGGTGTCGGTCTGGTCGAGTGTTGTTAGCAGTGTAGCGATGGCCCTTGAGGCCTGTGGGTTGGTGAAGTGGTGGAGGCGAATGGTAAGTGTTTTGGCCTGCTCATTGACGTCGAGGTCGGCGTCGTGCGTGAAGAGATCCTGGAGCAGCGCACGGGCATCGTCCTTTCTGGCGAGGTGCTGGCGGAGTTCGATCGCGAGTGCTGTCTCTGCGCGGTAGGCGGCGATTCTGATGGTGTTGAGGAGCTGGGTCCGCGCTGGGGCGATGAAGCGTGGTCGTTTCTCCGGGGGTAGATCGGCCAGGGCGATGCGCTTGGACGTTGATCGACGTTGGCTCAGCAGCTCATGTCGTTGCTGCTCCAGGTCGTCGAGACGTTGGTCGACAGGCTGGCATTGGAGGATGTGCTGCGCCACGGCGTCAGCCTCGTTGCTGTCGAGGACGATCCGCCCGCGTTCAGCCCTGGTGGTGCCGATGTCGGCGCGCAGTCGTCGGATGCGGGCGTCGAGAGCGACATAGGCGGGATTCTTGACTGATTCGCAGCCCGGAGCTTCGGCGGTGGCGTAGCCGGCCAGGCGGTCGATGGCGAGTTCCCGCTCGGCGTACTTGAAGAAGTTCTCCTGTGCCCATCTGGCGAACATGTGCCCAGCGATGCGCGTCATATCTCCTTGCCTGAGCGTGGTGACGATGGCGGTCTGATGCGACCGGTCGTCGCAGAGCCGGCGGATCTCGCGCAGGCGCACGGCGGGCTGATCCGTGGTGGCAGCGCAGTCGGCGTGGTCGAGGTCACGCTCGGCCAGCGGCATGCGCGTGGTGTTGCCGTAGGCGACCGGGACGACGCGCTCGGTGAAGGCCTCGACCGGCCATGCGTCGTAGGCTCCGCGCCGGTAGGTCTGCACGGCGATGCGGTGCGTGCGCCACAATTCGGCGAAGAAGGCCGGCGACCAGCCCTCGCGATCGAATACCAGGACGAAGCGGTGCCGGTCGGGATCGGCGGCCAGTTCGGCGTCGCTGGGCTGGCTCGGCACCTCGCGCAGCAGACGCGGGATGATCGTCGTGCGCAGGTAGTGAAGCATGCCCTCGTTGCCCATCGCCGTCACCACGAAGAAGGGCGTGCCATGCGTGTCGTTGACCCAGTAGTCCATCAGCGAACGCAGGCAGAGCCGATCACTCGATGAGAAGCGGCGCGGCAGCTCGGTCTGGTTGCCGGTGTAGGTGCGGACATGGCCGTCGACATACAGAACGCCAGCCAAGGTTTCGTCGAGCCGCATCCAGAAGGCCGAGAGATCCTCGGCCCAGCCCGACACGGCGGCGGGCTGGGCGAGCGCCTCCAGCTTCTCGCGCAGCGTCTTCACTTCGGGGATGCGGTCCAAGCCGAGCATGCGGCCCCACTCACCCGGCGGCAGATACCGCACCCGCTCCAGTGACTTCACCCGGGCCAGGGCCAGGAAGGAGAAGAGCAGCAGCAGGGCCGGCAACGGATAGTAGCCCGGCGGCAGCGCAAAGCGCCGGTCGGCACCGTGGAACAGTCCATTGGCCACCAACGCCGGAATCGCGCAGAGCACGCCGGCGCCCGGAATATCCGCGGCCGACGTGAACACCGGCGTGGCCGGTCCCGCCGCTCCCAGAGCAACCAGCGTCCGGCCTGCAACATCGTGGCACGCGGTACCCAGAGCGGCTGCGGCAGCCTGATCGGCTACGCTGCGCGTCCCCTGGGTCGACGGCGGGATTACCGATGCATCGGCAGATCCCCCTTTTTCGGCCGGTGCAACCGGCCGTCCTCAAGAGCATTGCGGATCGTGTCGGCCTTCACGCCTAAGCGGTCCTCAATCGCACGCGGTGGATGACCAGCGTCCAGCAACGACTGCACCTGCGTCAGCCTCTCTCCCTTCAGCACCCGCGGCACCACCGTCGGCCGCTTCAACACGAAGAACGACCGCGGTCCCTCCCGGCGATACTGCTTCAGAGAACGCTTAACGCTGATCGCCGTCACGCCGAAGGTACGCTCAACCTCGACCAGCTTGCATTGACCCTTGTCGCACAGCGAACTGGTGAACATCCGAAACGAAGCCACGTCGGACTCGGCATGCGAGAACACCGGCATGTCGTAGTGGAAGTACCACACCACGCCGTCCCGCTGCACCACCGCAACCCGCTCACCGAGCATCCGGCTTTCTGCGGGGAAGATCGGCACGTGCATCTGACGCCCGGCAGGCGGCGGATTGGGGGGCGGAGGCGGTGGCGGCATGGCCGAGATGGTAGCGACGCGGAATCCTGTACGAACGACAGGTGGGTAGGCAGCGGAACTACTCCAGATCCATCAATCTACCGGACTGAACCACTCATTCCGCCGCAGAAACGCGGGGAACGCCGTTCGCCCGGGTCAGGAGGTCTGA
>JBBQSO010000088.1:0-21079 GCA_038213805.1 Planctomycetota bacterium
GCGCCGAACAGAGCGGCGACGAGGTGCTCATCCGCCTCGCCGATGACGGCCGCGGCATGGATCCCGAGAAGCTGCGCCGCAAAGCGGTCGAAAAGGGGCTGATCGGCGCGGACCAGAAGCTCACCGAGCAGGAGGCCTTCCAGCTGATCTTCCTCGCCGGCTTCTCGACCGCCGAGCAGGTCACCGGCATCAGCGGGCGCGGCGTGGGCATGGACGTGGTCAAGCGCAACGTCGAACAGATGAAAGGCACCGTCGAGATCACCAGCGTGCTCGGCCAGGGCAGCACCTTCACCATCCACCTGCCGATGACCACCGCGATCCTCGACGCCATGCTGCTGCGCGTCGGTGACCAGCGCTTCCTGATGCCAATGACCGCGCTGATCGAGGCCGTGCGCCCGGCGCCGGGCCAGGTCCACGAGGTGCTCGGCCGCGGCCGGGTGATCGAGAGCCGCAACCAGCTGCTGCCGGTCGCACTGCTCGGAGAGCGCTTCGCGATCGCCGCCGCCGAGAATGATCCCGCCGCGGCCGTGATCATGGTCATCGAGCACCAGCGCGGCCGCTACGCGCTGCAGGTCGACGAGATCCTCGGCCTGCAGCAGGTGGTGATCAAGCCGCTCGCCCACGGCCTGGAACACCACCACGGCGTGGCTGGTACGGCCATCCTCGGCGATGGCCGCGTCGGCCTGATCCTCGATCCCGCCCGCATCCTCAACTGACCCTCCGCACGCCCCGCGCCAGGAACATGACGATGAACGCCACCGCAACCGCCTCCGCAACCGCCACCGCCAGCAGCGGACTGGGCGGCACCTATCTGACCTTCGCCCTCGGCGGCGAGGAGTACGGCATCGAGATCCTCAAGGTGCGCGAGATCATCGGCGTGCTGCCCATCACCAGCGTGCCGGGCAGCCCGGCGACGATGATCGGCGTGATCAACCTGCGCGGCAAGGTCATCCCGGTGATCAGCATGCGTCGGCGCTTCGCCATGGCCGAGACCGAGGCGCACCCGCACAACGTCATCATCGTCGTCGAGGGCGGCCCGCAGGGCCTGATCGGCCTGGCCGTCGACCGCGTCAGCGAGGTCGCCTCGTTCAATCCCGCCGACACCGAGCCGCCGCCCGCCTACGGCCTCGATGTCGACGCCAGCTTCGTCGCGGCGCTCGGCAAGAGCCAAGGCCACATCCGCATCCTGCTCGACATCGGCAAGGTCCTGGCTTCGGCCACCTGACCTCCACCACCACCTCCTCCAGGGAATCCGCCATGCGCCACGTCAATCTGCCCCTCGTCTGCGCCCTGCTGTCGATCACGCCCGCGGGCTGGACCGAGGAGGCCGCGACCATCGCAAGCACCGCTGGCGAGGCGCCCGCGGGCGAGCGCCACGAGCACACCGCGAGCCGCGAGCCGCTCGCTCCGTCCAACGCCCAGGCCCTGCAGCGCCTGATGGAGGGCAACGCCCGCTACGTCGCCGGCAAGCCCACCCACCCGCACCAGGACGCGGCCCGCCGCGCCGAAGTGGCGACGACGCAGAAGCCGATCGCCATCATCGTCACCTGCGCCGACTCGCGCGTCGGTCCGGAAGTGGTCTTCGACCAGGGCCTGGGCGACATCTTCGTGCTGCGCGTCGCCGGCAACGTCGCCGACGACGACGTGCAGGCGAGCATCGAATACGCGGTCGAGCACCTCAACGTCAACCTGGTGATGGTGCTCGGCCACGAGCGCTGCGGCGCGGTCAAGGCGGCGCTCGCCGGCGGCGAGCTGCCCGGCCACCTCGCCGGCCTGATCGAGCGCATCCGCCCCGCCGTCGAGAGCACGCGCGGCCAGTCCGGCGACGCCCTCGACAACGCGGTCTCGGCCAACGCCCGGCTGGTCGCCGGCCAGCTGCGCGCCAGCCGCCCGCTGCTGCAGCCGCGCGTCACGGCGGGCAGCCTGGCGGTGCTCGCCGCGCGCCTCGACCTGGACACCGGCACGGTCGAACTGCTCTGGTGAGCGCGCCGCGCCGCCACCCGAACACTCACCCTCACTCCATACCATCCTCAGCGTCCCCAAGGAAACTCTCATGAAGATCGGCCAGAAGATCGTCCTCGGCTTCTCCAGCATCCTGGTCATCGCCGGCGCCCTCGGCGCCCTCGGCATCACCAGCATGCTCTCGGTCAAGTCGCAATCGAGCGACCTCTCGAACGAGTACATGCCCGAGATCGCGGTCGCCTCCGACCTGGAGCGCGAGGTGCGCCTGGCGATGTACGACATCCGCATCTACGGCACCACCGGTGAGGAGCAGTTCCTGACCAGCGGCCGCCTGCACCTCACCGAGGTCGAACATCACATCACCGCGGCCGTCGAGCTCTCCAAGCGGGCGACCAAGCTGGTGGCGCTGCCCGGTGCGATCACCGAGATGAGCGCCACATTCAACGAATACCGTAAGCGCATCGACGAGACCGAGGCGCTCAACAAGGAGCGCGCAGCGACCACCGAGCGGCTCAACGCGGCGGGCAAGGAGCTCTCGGCCAAGACCACTGAGTTTTTCGAAAGCCAGATCAAGCACGGCAAGGCCGACATCGACGCCGCCAAGGAGCCCGACGCGCTCAAGGAGCGCCTGCTCAAGATCAACCTGGCCCAGGACCTGCTGTCCACCATCGCCGGCGCGCGCGTGACGCTGTGGCGCAGCATCGGCGAGCGCCACTTCGACGAGATCGAGAAGGCGCGCGACCTGCTCGCCAAGAGCGGCCTGGCCATCAAGGCGCTGCTGCCCATCACCCGTGTCCCCGCCGACGTCGAGGAGCTCAAGGCGATCGAGGGCCTGATCACGGCCTACGCCCAGGCGGTGGGCGAGATGCACCGGAACATTATCGCCGCCGGCGAGCTCGGGAGCGTGCGCGCGAAGGCCGGCTCGGCCTTCGCTACCGGCGCCGAGACGCTCTCCAAGAAGGGCATGGCCCACACCAAGGAGGTCGCCGACAACGCCCGCGAATCGCTCGGCGCCAGCTCGCTGACCATGATCATCGGCCTGATCGTCGCCGCCGTGGTGGGCATCAGCCTGGCCATCCTGATCACGCGCGGCATCGTGCGTTCGCTGCTGCGCATGGTCGACGACCTGAGCGGCTGCTCGGCGCAGACCGCCGAGGCCGCCTCGCAGGTCGCTACCGGTTCGCAGTCGCTGGCCGACGGCACCACCAAGACCGCCGCCTCGTTGGAGGAGACCTCGGCGAGCATGGAGGAGATGGGCAGCCTGGTGCGCCAGACCACGCAGAACACCGACAGCGCCAGCGGCCTGGCGCTGAAGGCGCGCGAGGCCGGCGACCAGGGCGCGTCCGCGATGTCCGACCTCGCCAAGGCCATCGCCGAGATCAAGGCCAACGCCGACCAGACCGCCAAGATCGTCAAGACCATCGACGAGATCGCCTTCCAGACCAACCTGCTGGCGCTCAACGCGGCGGTCGAGGCGGCACGTGCCGGCGACGCCGGCAAGGGCTTCGCGGTGGTGGCCGAAGAGGTGCGCAACCTCGCCCAGCGCGCCGGTCAGGCCGCGCGCAACACCAGCGAGCTGATCGAGAAGAGCGTCAAGAGCGCTGAGGCGGGCGTCAGCCTGTCGGCCAGCGTCAGCAAGGTGGTCGGCGAGATGACCGGCGCCTCGCGCAAGGTCAGCGACCTGGTCGGCGAGATCGCGGCCTCAGCCAAGGAGATCGCCCAGGGCATCGATCAGGTCGGCAAGGCGGTACGCCAGATGGATCAGGTCACGCAAGCCAACGCCGCCTCGGCCGAAGAGAACTCGGCGGTCGGTGAGGAGATGAGCGCCCAGGCCCGGACTCTCGACGAGCTGGTTGGCAGCCTCGAGAGCATGGTGCGGACCTCAGCGGGCGGAGCCGAGCGGGCCGCAGCGCAGTACCAGCCCGTCGCCAAGGCGAAGGCGCAGCGCAGCGCCGGGACGAACGGCCACCATGGCGGCCACGCCGCCCCGGCGCTGCAGCGCGGGAACCTCGCCCATCAGGCCAAGCAGACCATCCCCTTCGACGACGATGGAGACGACCAGGCGACCCTGAAGCGCTTCTAGACCGCCTGCACCGGAGCGCAGCCCGCGGAACCCGCCCATGGTCACCGACTCTCTCGACGACCTCATGCACCTGGCCAAGCAGGTGGCCGGCATCGACCTCCCCGAGGGCAAGCGCTCGATGGTGGGTAGCCGGCTGGCCAAGCGGCTGCGCGTGCTCGGCATCGGCATCGCCGACTACGCGCGGCGTTGCCACGAAGATCCGGCCGAACTCGCGCATATGGTCGACCTGCTGACCACCAACCACACCGCGTGGATGCGCGAGCCGGCGCACTTCGCCGACCTCGAGCAGCGCGTGCTGCCGGCCATCGCCAAGACGGGCCGGCGCCGTCTGCGCATCTGGTGCGCGGCGGCGGCGACCGGTGAGGAGCCCTACACCATCGCCATGACCGTACGCCGTGCGCTGGGCGAGCTCGCGGGCTGGGACGCCGCGATCCTCGCCACCGACATCTCGCGGCGCGCGCTGGCCAAGGCGCGAGCCGGGCTCTACGACGCCGCCCGGGTCGCGGAGCTCGACCCGGGCGACCGCGCTTTGGCCCTGGAGGAGGTCGAGGTGGGTGGCGAACGCCGCTTACGCGTGCGCAGCGCGCTGCGTTCCCTGCTCGCCTTCGCCCAGCTCAACCTGATGGGCGAATGGCCCATGCAGGGGCCATTCGACGTCATCTTCTGCCGCAACGTGATGATCTACTTCGATACGCCCACCAAGGAGCGCCTGGTCAACCGCCTGGCCGGCCTGCTGGCGCCGGGCGGGACGCTGTACGTCGGCCACGCCGAGAGCCTCAGCGGCATCAGCCACCCCCTGCGCACGCTGGGAACCGCGACCTATGCCACCACCTGAGACCTGCGCGCGCCACGTCATCGGCATCGGCGGGCTAGAGGTCCGCGGCGGACCGGGCGAGATCGCCACCTATGCCTTGGGCAGCTGCCTGGGCATCACCATCCACGACCCGACCAGCGGGATCGGCGGCATGCTGCACGCCCAGCTGCCTTGCGCGGCGCGCAGTCCGGAGCGCGCCCGCGAGACCCCCGGGCTGTTCGTCGACAGCGGGCTGGAGCTGCTGTTCGCGCGCGCCGTGGCGCTCGGCGCCAACCGCCGACGGTTGCGCGTGGCGGTCGCAGGCGCTGCGAGCATGAACGCGGTGGCCAACGACGTCTTCAACATCCCGCAGCAGAACCTGACCGCCCTGCGCAAGGCCTGCTGGGCAATGGCCGTGATGGTCGGTGCGCAGGACACCGGCGGCAATGATCCGCGGACGCTGTTCCTCGATCTCACCAGCGGCGTCACCACCGTGCAGATGTGCGGCCAGCGCAAGAATCTCTGAGGAGCGCGCCATGAAACTCAACATCCTGGTCGTCGACGACAACCGCATGATGCGCGAGATGGTCAGCCGCGCGGTGCGCATGTCCGCACTTGATGTCGGCGAGTTGATCCAGGCCGGCAACGGCCAGGAGGCACTGGCGGCGATGCGCGCGACGTGGATCGACCTGGTCCTGCTCGACCTCAACATGCCGGTGATGGATGGCGAGACCTTCCTGCGCGCGCTGCGCGCCGATACCGCGCTGCGCGCCGCGCTGGTGGTGGTGGTGTCGACGGAATCCTCACAGCCGCGCATCGCCCGGCTCGCCGCGCTGGGAGCCGGCTTCGTGCACAAGCCGTTCCGCCCGGAAGAGCTGCTGGCCGAGGTCGAGCGCCAGATCGCCAGCCAGCGCGGCGCCCCGCACGGCAGCCCCCAGGCCGCAGGCACCCCCATGAGAGCAGCGCCATGAGCCCCGCATCCACCGACGACGCCCTGCGCACCATCGCCGGCGTGGTCGGCGACCTCGCCTTCCTCACCCCGCTCGGAATCGGCCCGCTGCTTGCCGCGGGCGAGCAGGAACTCGCGGTCCACGTCGCCTTCCGCGGCAGCGCCAGCGGCACCCTGGTGCTGGCGCTCGCGCCGGGCCTGGCACGCGCGCTGGTCGACAACCTCGCGCCGCCTGAGCCCGGCTGCACGCCCACGGGGGAGGATCTCGCCGACGCCGCCAAGGAACTCGCCAACGTGCTCGCCGGGAACCTGCTGGCCACGCTGCACGGCGAACAGGCGGAGTTCCAGCTCGGCAGCCCGGAACTGGTGCCGCCCGCCGAGCTGCCCGCCAGTGCCACCTTCGCCATCGGGCTGATCCTGGCCGAGGGTGCGATGATGGCCGGCATCCTGCCGGCATGACCGCCCCCATCAGAGTACTGGTGGTCGACGACAGCGCCCTGGTCCGCCAGGTCCTGGTCGAGGTGCTGGGACGCGATCCCGGCCTGCTGGTGGTGGGCACCGCGCCCGATCCCTACGTGGCGCGCGAGATGATCGTGACGCACCGTCCCGACGTGCTGACCCTCGACCTCGAGATGCCGCGCATGGATGGGCTGTCGTTCCTGGCCAAGCTCATGCAGCACCACCCGCTGCCGGTGGTGGTGATCTCGAGCCTGACCCCCCGCGGCAGCGAGGAGGCGATGCGCGCCTATGAGCTGGGCGCGGTCGAGGTGCTGTGCAAGCCCGGCTCGGCCTACAGCGTCGCCGAGCTCGCCGGGGTGCTCGGCCGCACCCTGCGCGCGGCCGCGGCGGCACGTGTACAGACGCGCATCGCCGCGCCGCCCGCGGGCGCCGCGCCGGTCAAGGGCCCCCGCCTGCTCGGGCGCACCACCGCGCGCATGCTCGCGCTGGGCGCCTCCACCGGCGGTACCGAGGCGCTGCACGCGGTCATGGCGCGGCTGCCCGGCGACACCCCGGGCACGGTCATCGTCCAGCACATGCCGCCACTTTTTACCGCGAGCTTCGCCAAACGGCTCGACGGCATCAGCGCGATGACCGTGGCCGAGGCGCGCGGCGGCGAGGAGCTGCTGCCGGGACTCGCCTTCCTTGCGCCCGGCGGCCACCACCTGGTGGTCGAGCGCAGCGGCGCCAAGTACGTGCTCGCGCTGCGCGGCGGGCCGCAGGTGCAGTTCCAGAAGCCCGCGGTCGACGTCACCTTCCGCTCGGTGGCGCAGGCCGCCGGGGCCAACGCCGTGGGCGTGGTGCTGACCGGCATGGGGCGCGACGGTGCCGAAGGCCTACTCGCGATGCGCCGCGCCGGCGCCCACACCATCGCCCAGGACGAGGCCACCTGCGTGGTCTACGGCATGCCCAAGGCCGCGGTCGAGCTTGGCGCGGCGGTCGAGGTGCTGCCGCTCGAGGCCATCGCTGCGCACGCCGCGCGCCGCGCGCTGGCCCCGTAAGCCCCGTAAGCCCCGTAAGCCCGCAGCGGGCGCCGCGCCGGATCACCTCCGTCCCGTTTGCCGATGCATGGACAGCGCACACGCGGCCACGGGGCCGGCGGCACGTTGCTACCCAGCGACCGCGCTCCAGCGCGCGATGGTGGCCAAGAGCTGCTCCGCGATGATCGGCTTGGGCACCAGGTCGACCATGCCCGCCTGGGTGCAGGCCTGGCGCTCGTCATCCATGACCCCGGCCGTCAACGCGATGATCGGCACTGCCTGACGCGCCTCCTCCTGCTCGATCTGGCGGATCCGGCGGGTCGCGGCGAGACCGTCCATGACGGGCATCTGCACATCCATCAGCACGATGTCCCAGGGCGCGGCCGCGAAACCCTCCACTCCGGCGCGGCCGTCGGACGCGAACTGGCAGGTGTGGCCGTGCGGCGCGAGCATGGCCTTCAGCACCATCTGGTTGGTACGGTTGTCCTCCACCACCAGGATGCGCAGCGGGCGCTGCGGGGGCAGGATGGCGACGCTGTCCTCTGCGGGCGCGGCGGCAGCGGTGGCCATGGGCACCGTGAAGGAGAAGGTGCTGCCGCGCCCCTCGTCGCCCTCGACTGCGATGGTCCCGCCCATCATCGCGACCAGGCGCTTGCAGATGGCCAGGCCGAGACCTGTGCCGCCGTAGCGGCGCGTGTTGGTCGCGTCGATCTGGGAGAAATCCTGGAACAGCTTGTGGCGATCCTGCGCGGAGATGCCGATGCCGGTGTCGACGATGCTGAAGCGGTAGCGCCTATCCCCCGTGGCGGTGGCATCGAGCGCGGCCAGGCTGACGATCGCACCACCCTGATGCGTGAACTTCAGCGCGTTGCCGAGCAGGTTGCAGAGGATCTGCCGCAGCCGGCCGACGTCGCCGACAAGTCTGACCGGGACGTCGGCGGCGATCTGCACGTCCAGCGCCAGGCCTTTGGCCGCGGCCTGAGGCCGCAAGGTCGCCACCACGTCCTCGACCAGGTGGCGCGGGGCGAAAGCCGCGTTGCGGATGTCGATCGCGCCCTCGGTGATCTTGGAGTAGTCGAGGATGTCGTTGAGGATGTCGAGCAACGCGCGGCCGCTGCGATGGATGGTCTCCATCATCGCGCGCTGCTCCGCGCCCAGGGCGGTCGTGAGCAGGACCTGGGTCATGCCGATGACGCCGTTCATCGGCGTGCGGATCTCGTGGCTCATGGTGGCAAGGAACTGCGCCTTGGCGTGGGTGGCGGACTCCGCCGCCTCCTTGGCGTCGGTCAGTGCGCGCTCATGGGCGCGCGTCGCGCTGATGTCGCGGCCGACCGCCAGGACCAAGCCTTCGCCGGGCAAGGTGGCGGCCTTCCAGCCCAGCGCGAGCCAACCGCCATCGCGGCGGCACCAGCGGTCCTCGAATTCAACGCTCGCCGCGCCGGCGGCGAGTTTGGCGAACTCCTCACGCGTGCGCGCCGCGTCGTCGGGATGGACGAATTCGATGAACGGCCGCGCCAGCAGCTCGGCCGCGGACCAGCCGAGCAGATCGCTCCAGGCCGCGTTGACGCGCAGCAGGCGCCCGTCGACGCGGGAGGTGCACATCAGGTCGGGAAAGAGCGCGAAGAAGCGCTCGAACTGCGCCTCGACCAGGCGCCGCTCGACCTCGCTGGCGCGCTCACCGGCTAACGCCTGCGCGATGCGCGCCTGGGCGGCGGTCAATTCGTCGATGGCGGCCTGGCGCTCGGCGATCCCCGTGGCCAGGGCGGCGTTGGCGCCGGCCAGCTCGGTGGTGCGCGCGCTGACGCGCTGCTCGAGGTGCGCCTTGGCCGCGCCGACCTCGGTCAGCGCGGCACGCAAGCGCTGCAGGAAGACCATGATGCCGGCGGCGAGCAGTGCGCACACCGCCACCAGCAACGCGCGATGGATCTCGCCGGTGCGCACGACGCGGCGATTGCCGGCCGCGAAGGCGGTCTCTAGGCGGTCGAGGAGCGCGTTGTCGCGATTATCAAGGATGCGCGCGGTGGCGGCATCGACCAGCGGCCTGGTGTCCAGCACGCGGCGGGCGTGCTCGACCGCCAAGGAGACGTTGCCCCGGCCGCCCGCCACTGCGGCCTTGACGTCGCCGAGCGCGGCGAGGCTGATCCGGCAGGCCTCCGCCTGCGCAGGGTCGCCATCCAGGTTGTAGAGCAGCAACTCGCGCAGCGCCCGGTCCAGATGCTGCGCCACCGCCCGGTCTTCGGGCGTGGCGGCGTGCGCAGCGATGTCCGCGACCTCCAGCGGCAGGTAGCGCAGCGAGTTGACGAGCACCGCACGGTACGACTTGAAATCCTCGATCGCGTCGCGTTTGTCGGCCAGCAATGCGGTGCAAGCCGTGGTCTCATGCTGCATCGCTGTGCGCGCAGCCGCATCGCAGAATGCGGGGATAAGGACTAGCTGGGCGACGTCGGCAGCGATGAGGTTGACCTCGGTCTCCAGGGCGTCGTAGTGGTTCAGGTAGCCCTGGCGCAGGCGCAGCACGTCCTGGTCGACCAGGGAATCGTGCTCGCGCAGGTGGGCGATGACTGCGCTGTAGGCGGCCTGCGCGTCGGCATCCAGCGAGGTGGAACGGCGGTAGAGGATGACGATGGTGATGAGCGCGATCATCGCGACCGCACCATCGCCGAGGAGCGCCGTGAAGGTCGCCCGTCTCATGGCGTCCCTTCCAGGCTGGGGCCGGTTAAGGTGCGCAGGAAGGCCACCAGCAGGCCGATGTCGTCCTCGGAGATGCGTGTACCCAGTTCATAGCGCGCCATCACCGCTACCGCCTGCTCCAGGGTCTTGGCCGTGCCATCGTGGAAATAGGGCGCCGTCAGCGCCACGTTGCGCAGGCTCGGCACCTTGAAGACGTGGCGGTCTGCTTCGCGCTGGGTGACCGCGAAGCGTCCGAGATCCGCGGCAGTCTCGTTGCCGCGGTTGCCGAAGTAGTCCTCCATCAGTCCGAAGCGCTGGTAGAGGTTGCCGCCGATCCCGGCGCCCTGATGGCAGCTGCTGCAGCCCAAAGTGAGGAACAGCCGGAAGCCGGCCTGCTCGCGGTCGGTCAACGCAGTCCGCTCGCCGCCAAGGAAGCGGTCGCAGCGCGATCCGCTCGTGACCAGGGTGCGCTCGAAGGTTGCGACGGCAGCGCTGATGCTCGTCGGGCTGATGCCCTCTGGATAAAGCCGGGCGAAGGCGGCGACATAGCCGGGATCGGCGGCCAGCGCGGCGACCGCCTCCGGCCAGGACGAGGCCATCTCCAGCGGATTGGCGATCGGGCCGCCCACCTGGTCTTCAAGGGTGGCGGCGCGCCCGTCCCAGAACTGGCGGAAGCTGAGCGCCGCATTGTAGACGGTCGGCGCGTTGATCACGCCGGCCAAACCCCCGACGCCGCGGGAGACCCGACGCCCATCCATCCCGCCCGCCACAAGCTGGTGGCAGGACGCGCAAGACAGGCTGCCGTCATGGGACAGGCGGGTCTCATGGAAGATTCGGCGGCCGAGTTCCACGCGTTCGGGGTCGAGGCCAGGGATCGCGACGATCGGCAGCAGGGCGCGCCGGTCGTCGCCCGCGGCGGTGTCAGAACGCGGACGCACCGGCGCAGATCCGGCGGCGGCGCCGAGCACATCGATAAGGTAGCCGCCCATGAGGATCACACTGGCGATGCCGAGGGCCACCATCACCTTCAGCATGGGAACCTTCCTGCGTTCAGGGCGCGTGCATCGATGATACCATGAACCATGCGCCCGGGACACCGCCTGCCCAAGGATCGTACCGGACCCGGGCGCGGCGGTGCTGGCGCCACCCGTCCGGCGTCGCTTTTCCCTCGCGGCCTGCCAGGGCGGCGATGGGGCGATGCTCGCGCGCCAGGGCCGGACCGGGCGACAGCGCTCGCCCCTGGCCTAGCGGCACGCACTGGCGAGCATGCCGCCCATGCCCATCGACCCCCTCCTGCTTGTCCCTGGCACCCTTGAAACCCACGGCCTGCGCCGGCTCGTCGCGGCCGGCATGGTCACCGCTGAAGGCGGCATCCGCCCGGAACAGGTCCAGCCCGCCAGCCTCGACCTCACGCTCAGCGCTGAGGCCTACCGCATGCCAGGCTCGATCCTGCCGCTGGCGGGACGCGGCGACGTGGCCGGGGAACGGGTGCGCGACTTGGTCACCAGTCTGGCCCTTGAGCGCGTCGACCTCGCCCAGCCCACCTGCCTGGGTCGCGACCAGGTCTACTTTGTCCGCCTCAACGAGCGCCTCGACCTGCCGGCCGGGCTGGAGGCCTATGCCAACGGCAAGAGCAGCACCGGCCGCGTCGACCTCGCGACGCGCGTGCTCGCCGACGGCAGCCCGCGCTACGACCGCGTACCCGCCGGCTACCGCGGCGAGCTGTGGCTGGAACTCATCCCGCGCAGCTTCAACATCGTCGCCCAGTCCGGGGTGAGCCTCAACCAGGCGATCTTCTTCGCCGAGCGCCTGGTCCTGGGCCAGGCCGACCTCGCCGCGCACCACGCGCGCGCGCCGCTGCTGTTCGAGCCGGACGGCACCCCGAGCGCCCCCAACAGCCTCTTCGACGGGCGCTTGGTGATGACCGCCGACCTCGATCGCGAGGTGGTCGGCTGGGTGGCCAAGCGTACCCACCACCCGCTGGTGCTGGCGAAGCTCGGCGCGCACCGGCCCGAGCATTTCTTCGCGCCGTTGTCACGCCCCGATTCCGGCTTCCTGTGCCTGGAGCAGGACCACTTTTACATCCTCGCCACGCGTGAGCGCGTCGCCGTGCCCGCCGAGCTGGCCTGCGAGATGGTGCCCTTCGATCCCACCGCCGGCGAATTCCGCGCACACTACGCCGGCTTCTTCGACCCCGGCTGGGGCATCCTCAACGGTCAGACGCGCGGCGCGCCCGCGGTGCTCGAGGTGCGCCCGCACCAGGACGACATCATCCTGCGCCACGGCCAGCCGATCTGCGCGATGGCCTACGAGATCCTGCAGCAGCCCTGCGCGCAGCTGTATGGCGCCTGCGGCAACAACTACGCGATGCAGGAGGGTCCGCGGCTGTCGAAGCACTTTGTCCAGGAGTCCGGAAGTCCGGAAGTCCGGAAGTCCGGAAGTCTTCAGTAAACGCGTCTTGTTCGTTTCCCTGCGCACGTCGCAGACCTCACCGTCCTCCCATGCAAACCACATGATGGCGGTTCGGAAAATCCGCCCGCCAACACCAACGTATGTCGTCGACTTCCGGACTTCCGGACCTCCGGACCTCCAGACCCCCTATCTCGCCCCCAGCGCCCGCTTGAACACCCGCGTCTGGGTGTGCACCGGCAGGTAGATCAGCACGGTGGTGCCCTGGCCCTGCTCGCTGGTCAGGTGCAGGGCGCCCTCGTGCTCGCGCACGATGCGCTGGACCAGGCTCAGGCCCAGGCCGGTGCCCTGGCTCTTGGTGCTGAAGAAGGGCGTGAAGATGCGCGTCTGGATGTCCTTGGGGATGCCGCAGCCGTTGTCCGTGACCGCGATCTCGACGGCGGAGACGCGCAGCGGGCAGTCCGCGCCGACGCTGCGCGCCACGCACGACAGGCACGGCACCGGCGCCTGGCGCAGCGCGTCAAGGGCGTTGTTGAGCAGATTGCCGAGCACCTGGCGGATCTGCCCGGGATCGGCGAGCAGCGCCGTGCAGTCGTCGCCGACGCGGAACAGCAGCTTGAGCCCATCTGGCAGGTCGCCGCGGCTGCGGCATAGGGTCTCGAGCTCGGTGAACAGCGGGGCGAGTTCGACGCTCTCGCGCAGTGGCGTGCGCAGCCGCGACAGCGACAGGAAGTCCTCGACGATGCGCGCCAGGCGGTCGGCCTCACTGACCAGGATGCGCGCCAGCGCCTCGGCATCGCGCTGGCCGCCCTCGGCAGAGATCTCGGCGAGTTCCTGCGCGCACCCGCGCAGGCTGGTGAGCGGGTTGCGCACCTCGTGGGCGATGCCGGCGGCCATCTCGCCGAGCGCGAGCAGGTGCTCGGCGCGGTGCGCGCTGTCCTCGAGGATCTTCAGCCGGGTCTCGTCGGCGATCAGCAGGGTGCGGCCGATCGGCACGCCGCGGCGGTCGAGCAGCTGGGTGACGCGCAGCACCAGCAGGCGGCCCTGCGGACCGGGAACGCGCTCCAGCGCCGGGCACTCGCCCTGTTCGAGCAGCGCGAGGATCGGACGCAGGGTGTCGTCGCCGAGCAGCGCCGAGACCTGGAGGCCCTGCACCGGCCCACCCAGGCGCAGCAGGCGCACCGCCTCGGCGTTGGCGTAGGCGATCACCCCCTGGTGGTCGATGGCGAGCACGCCCTCGCCGAGCTGGTCGAGCAGCTCGCCGGTGAAGATGCGCTGCTCGTGCAGGCGGCGGCCGAGCAGCTGGCCGAGCAGGTCGACCAGGAACAACGCCGCGATCTGGGTGATCAGCGAGCCGATCACGCGCTGGCCATCGACCAGCGCAGGGTTGAGCGCCAGGAAGGCCTCTCCGAAGGGCGCGTGGCCGGTGAGATAGAGCGCGGCGCTGCCAGCGAGCAGCGCGCTGCCCACCGCCGGCAGCGCAAAGGGCGCCGCGCGCGGCAGGGCCAGGGTGCCGACCAGCACGATGATCGGCGGCAGCAGCACGCCCGGCGAGCCGACGCCGCCGCTGAAGTGGATGATCAGGGCGGTCCAGGCGAGGTCGAAGCCCAGCAGCACGCCGAGCTGCCAGCGGTGGCGCACCAACCAACCGGCTCCAAGCAGCGGCAAGGCGATCGCGGTGACGGTGATCAGCACGCCGCGCAGCCAGCCCGCCGCCGGTTCGACCAGTTCGGGGCGCACGGTGCCAGTCAGGATGACCAGCACGCCGAGGCCGAGCGAGAGCAGCAGGATGCGCACCAGCCCGACCTGGCGGGCCTGGGTGCGGAAGCCGGGGCTGCGCTGCACGCGGTCGGGCACGGACGGGGAGCCTCCTCGACGGGACGGGCCGGGTGCGCTCAGCTGTTGCCGCGCACCGCGCTCTGCAGCTGCAGGATCGGGTAGAAGATCGCGAGCACGATCAGGCCGACCACCGCGCCCATGACCATCAGCATGATCGGCTCGATCAGGCTGGTCAGGGCCTTGACCGTGGCGTGCACCTGCTCGTCGTAGAAGTCGGCGATCTTGCCGAGCAGCTGCTCGAGCGCGCCGGACTTCTCGCCGATGCCGATCATCTTGACCACCATCGGCGGGAACACCCACGAGGTCGCCAGGTGCGTGCTCAGGCTCTCGCCCTTGCGCACGGTCTCGCGGGTCTCGAGCAGGGTCTCTTCGATGACCACGTTGCCGGCGGTGGTGGCGACGATCTCGAGCGCTCCGAGCAGCGGCACGCCCGAGCTGAGCAGGGTACCGAAGGTGCGCGCGAAGCGGCTGATCGCGACCTTCTGGAAGAGCGGCCCGAACACCGGCACCTTCAGCCACAGGGTATCGCGGATGCGCTGCGCCGGGCGCGTGCGCAGCGCCAGCTTCAACCCGATCCACCCGGCGATACCCACGCCGATCAGCGTCGGCACGTTGGAGGTGAGCCAGTCCGACACCGCCAGCACGCCCTTGGTGACCGCCGGCAGTTCGCCGTGCAGCGCGTCGAACATGGTCTTGAATTTCGGCACCACGCCGATCAGCAGGTAGCCGGTGATGCCCAGGATCATCACCAGCGAGATCACCGGGTAGGTCATCGCCGATTTGATCTCGCGCTTCAGCGACTCGCTGGCTTCGAGGAACTCGGCGAGGCGGTTGAGGATGATGTCGAGCTGGCCCGAAGCTTCACCGGCCTTGACCATGTTCACGTAGATCTCGGGGAACATGCCGCGGAAGCGGCCCATGGCCTCCGACATCTCGGTGCCGCCACGCACCAAGTCGGCACACTCTTGCAGGCCCTCGCCGAAGCCCTTGTTGGAGTCACGGGTCTGCTCGGCGAGGATCTCGAAAGATTCCAGCAGCGGGATGCCGGCGCCGATCATGGTCGCAAGCTGGCGGGTGAACAGGCAGAGCTCGCCGGTGTTGCACTTGCGTGCGGCCTTGGTCGAGAACATCGAGAGGTTGATGCCGCCGCTTTTTGGGACGGCCTTGTCGAGCTTGACCACCGAGAGCTGCTGCTGACGGAGGCGACCGGTGGCTTCCGCCTCGGTCTCGGCCTCCATGGTGCCCTTGTGCTCGCGCCCGCTGGGGTCGCGGGCGACGTAGGCGAATTTGAGTTTGGTGGCCACGTATCGTTCCTCCGGTCGCTGGCTAGTGTACCCCAGGATCGGGGGTTGGAGGGGACTTCGGCCTGCGGCCGGGGCTGATGGCTGATGGCTGATGGCTTAGTAGGCAGGTGTCGGTCGGCTTCGGCCAAGGACGGACCTCCAGCGGTACGCCAGCGCCATCAGCCATCAGCCATCAGCCATCAGCCAGGTGCCGCAGCCCCTACTTCTTCTCGTCGTCCTTGATCGCCGCCTCGCGCGCCCGGCTGTCGACGATCGAGGTGATGCGCACGCCGAAGTTCTCATCGACCACGACCACCTCGCCCTTCGCGAGCAGCTTGCCATTGACCACGATGTCGAGCGGTTCGCCGGCCAGGCGATCGAGTTCGATGACCTTACCCGGGGTCAGCTCGAGGATGTCCTGGATGACCATATCGGTGCGGCCCAGCTCGACGGTCAGGGAAACGTGGATGTCCCGGACCAGCTCGAGGTTGCCGTGCGCGGGCGCGACCTTGCCGGCCCCGGCCAGATCAGGGAACTCGGCCTTCTTTACTTCGCTTTCGGCGCTGGTGGATGCGGTGCTCTCAGCCATGGAAGAATCCTCTCGTGCCGGGACGGGTCCGGGTGGGCGCACTCATTCGCGGTCCTTGACGGTCTTGCCGGGAGGCAGCACGCGTTCGATCAGGAAGCCGGCCTTCTTACCGATGCGCCCGGGCCGCCCAAGCAGGCGCTCCTGTCCGGCGATCTGGCCAGTCAGCTGGGCGTCGGCGCGGGTGTCGAGCACCAGCACGTCGCCAAGCTGCAGGTCCATGACCTCGCCGACGCTCAGGGTCGTGCCGCCGAGGGTGGCGCGCACCTCAAGCGTCGAATGCTTGACCACGCGGTCGAGGTGGCGGCGCTGGGCGGTGGTCTGCTCGCGCTTCATCGCCGCGAAGCTGAACTGGCTGCCGAGCTGACCGACCACGCCCTCAAGGCTGATGAACGGGATGCAGAAGCACATCTCCCCGGGTTCGAGCTCGCCCGGCGCGGTCAGGCTGAAGGTCGCAACCAGCACCATCTCACTGCTCGGGATGACCTGCACGAACTGCGGATCCATCTCGGTGGATTCGACGATCGGCGTGAAGGTGACCAGGTCCTTCCAGCCGGCCTGGACCTGCTCCAGGAAGCGGCGGATGACGTTCTCGATGAGGCTCGATTCGATGGTGGTGAGCGGACGCACGCGCTCGAGCGACTTGCCGGGTCCGCCCAGCATGCGGTCGATCAGGCTGAAGGCGAGCTTCATGTCCATGGTCGCGATGGCGTGCTCGTGGAACGGCGCCATCGACAACACGTCGATCACCGTCGGGCTGGGCAGGCTGTTGCGGAAGACCTCGAAGGTCAGCTCGCCGAGGCTGATGATGTTGGCCTCGAGGTTGACGCGCAGGTAGGTCGACAGCGCCATGGTGACGTTTTGCGCAATGCCCTCGTGCATGCGCTGCAGGGCGCGCAGCTGCTCGCCCGAAAGCTTGTTCGGGCGCACGAAATCGTATTGGCTGATCTGCTTTTCGCGCTTGCCCTTGCCAGCACCCGTCTCATCGACGTTGGTGATCAGCGACTCGAGTTCGTCGGCGGAGAGGATCTCATTGGCCATGACGCGCGCTCACTGGATCAGGAGGTTGGTGAGCACGACGCGCTGGACGACATGCTTGTCGGGAGCGAGCTCGGGGTGGACCTCGTGCAGCGTCTTCTCGATCTGGTCCTGGAAGCCCTTGCGCAGCAGCAGATGGATGTTCGGGCCGGTCAGCTCCTCCATGTCGTAGCTCTTGAGGTGCTCCTCCAGCCCCATCTGCAGGACGCGCTTGGCGTCCGGCCCACCGCCGCCGCCGCCATGCTCGCCGCCGGCCGCGGCCAAGCCGAGCTTCGCCTCGTCCTCGTGCGAGGTCCAGAACGAGCACGAGACCTTGACGTAGCGGCGGCCCTGCTGGTTGCGCACGTTGCTCATGATGTCGGGCATCACCACCTCGGCGGAGTGCTCGATGCCCTCGCCCTTGTGCTCATCCTTGCCGGCCCCCTTCTCGCCTTCCTTGTCAGCGCCTTCGCCGAGCGCCTTGCCGTCGGTCGCCCCGGCCTTCTTCACCGTGGTGACCAGGCCGCTGAGGTAGAAGCCGAGCCCGCCACCGAGCGCAAGCAGCAGCACCGCGGCGGCGAGCGGACCCATCATGCCGCCGCCCTTCTTGGCCGACTTGGCGACGGCCGCGGCGCCGGCCTTGGAGCCGTCCTTGGGGGCGCCGTCCTTGACCGCGCCCTTGTCTTTCACCGCTGCATCGCTCATGACCGGGTCCTCCGCTGCATGGCGTCACCGCCCCCACGGACTGGTCGACGACGGGGCCGACCGTGGAGCCATGCCAGACATGATACCACCGGCGCGATCCCCCCGCCGCTGCAAAGCGGTCGGGTCGCACGGGGGGCCCGCACGCCTGCATCATTTGCACCGGAATCGCGCGCGTCCTTCACGTGCCTTCCCCCTCCTGGCCCTGCACCATGCCGCGCCACCAGGCGCGCGTGCGCACCATGACCTCGTCCGGGCGCTCGCGCACGTAGACCATGCGGCCGCTGGCGAGGGTGATGCGGGTCTCGGGGATGGCGTCCAACGCCTCGATCTGGAAGACGTTGAGGTGCAGGATCTCGCCATTGAGGCGGGTGAGGGCGATCATTGCGCGGCCTTGCCGTCCGCCGGCGCGTCCTGCTCAAGCAGGTGGCGGATCTGCAGCTCGCGCTTGCTGTCCGCCAGGCGCAGGCCCTCGAGGATCTCGGCGCGCTTCTTCACCTGGCCGGCCACGGCCATCGCCTTGAGGGTGTCGGCGACCTCCTGGTCGGGCGCCTCCTTCAGGAAAGGCAGGACCTGCTCGGTGGGCATGAAGGCGTAGAGCTGGGCGAGGCGCGCGAGCTGGTCGCTGGAGCTGCGTTCGAGGTCCTGGTGGAGCATCTCCTTGTGGATCGCCATGGCGATCCCCGGCAGCTCGGGATCCTGCTGGGCGAGGATGAGTATGCGCGCCGCCTTCTTGTCGTCCATGAACGCCAGGTAGCGCGCGATCTCGCGCGGGTCGAAGCGGCGCAGACTCTGCCAGGCGGCGTCCTTCATCGCCTCGAAGAGCCTGGCCTGGTCCTTGTAGCGCGCCTTCTCGACCGCGCCGAGCACGTCGAGACGGGCCTTCTCGGCGACCTGCACCGCGGCCCAGCGCGCATGTTCGTCCTGCTCCTGCTTGAGGCGCTCGCGCAGCTGCTGGTCCTGGGTCTGAAGCTGGCGCTGCAGGCGCTCGCCGCCGCTTTTGGCGAGCTGCAGGTCGGCATACTGCTGGTCGATCCAGGCCTGGCGCTCGTCCAACGCCTCCTGCTGACGCTTGAGCTTGGCGATGAGCTGGTTGGCGTAGGCGGCATTGGCCATCTCGCTGATGTGGCCGAGCATCTCCTGCTCGTTCGCCGGCGGCTGGTGCTGCACCGGCGGCGCCTCGGGGACGCGCTCGCGCATCTTCGCCAGCCAGATCTTCTCCTCGTCGCTGAGCACGAGGTCGCGCAGCACCTTGGGGTCGAACGCCCCGCCGCTCTTCATGCGCATGATCACGGTGACGCCGGCGGCGACCAGGATCAGGCACAGCGCCGCCAACCCGGCGACCAGGGTCTTGAGGAATCCGTTCATGACTGGGCCTCCAGCCAGCGGCGGGCGGCGAACTCGTCGCCCTGCCTGGCTTCATGTCGTGCGCGTGCCTGCTGCGCCGCGGCGCGGTCGCGTTCCTGCAGCTTGCCGAAGGTGGTGATCTGGCGGTGCGCCTCGACCAGTTCGCCGCGCACCTTGGCGATCGCCTGGTCGAGGCGCGCGGTGGCGGTGGCGATGGCCGCGATGTCGGCGCTGATCTTCATCCAGTAGCGCGCGAGCTGTTCGCGGCCCTGCCAGTCGACCTGGGCGGCGCTCGCGATGCGCGTGGCGGCCAGGGCGGCGGCGCGCGCGACGGACTCGGCGCGCTCGTGCTCGAGCACGGCGAGGCGGCGGCGCAGGCCGTCCTCCTGCTGGTGGTGGAAGTCGATGAGGCTCTGGAATCGCTCAGCCACGTGCCACCTCGTCCGGTTTGCCGTCGCCACAGGCCTGGCGCAGCGCCTTCAGGCTGTCGCCACGCGCGTAGACCTGGCCCATGTCCTGGCGCATGAAGTCGACCAGCCGCGGATTGGCGGCGATCGCCAGGTCGACCTTGGGATCGGCGCCCTTGCGGTAGGCGCCGATCTCGACCAGGTCGCGCACGCGCTCGTACTCGCTCCACAGCTCGCGCGCCTTGAGCGCCAGGCGGTAGGCGTCCTTGTCGGCAAGGTCGATGAGCAGGCGGCTGACCGACAGGGTCGGGTCGATGGCCGGATAGATCGTGCGCCCCGCCAGGCGCCGGCTGAGGAAGAGGTGGCCGTCGAGGATGGCGCGCACCGCGTCGCCGACCGGGTCGTTCTCGTCGTCGCCGTCGATGAGCACGGTGTAGAGCCCGGTGATCGAGCCGCTCATGCCGGTGCCGGCGCGCTCGAGCAGGCGCGGCAGCACCGCGAAGGCGCTGGGCGGGTAGCCGCGCGTCACCGGCGGCTCGCCGGCGGCCAGGCCGACCTCGCGCTGCGCCTGGCAGAAGCGCGTCACCGAATCCATCATCAGCAGCACGTCGAGGCCGGCGTCGCGGAAGTGCTCGGCGATGCTGTGCGCGGCATAGGCCGCGGACAGGCGCTCGACCGCAGGCCGGTCGCTGGTCGCGACGATCACCACGCTGCGCGCCAGGCCTTCCGGGCCGAGCACCTTGTCGATGAATTCGCCGACCTCGCGACCGCGCTCGCCGACCAGGGCGATGACGTTGACGTCGGCCTTGGCATGGCGCGCCATCTCGCCGAGCAACGTCGACTTGCCCACGCCCGAGCCGGCGAAGATCCCCAGGCGCTGGCCCTTGCCGATGGTGAACATGGTGTCGACCGAGCGGATGCCGGTCTCGAGGATGCGCGTGATCGGCTGGCGGCCGAGCGCCGGCGGCGGGTCGGCGCTGATCGGGCGGCGCGCCTGGCCGACCAGCGGCCCGCGACCGTCGATGGGGTTGCCGACGCCGTCGATGACGCGCGTGATCAGCGCCGGGCCGACCGGGATGTCGAGCGGCAGCCGGCGCGCCACCACCTGGTCGCCGGGCCGGATGCCGTCGAGGTGGCCGAGCGGCTGGAGGATGATCTCGCTCTCGCGGAAGCCGACCACCACGGCGATGCGCTCGCGGCCGTCGGCGGCGACCACCGTGCAGGTCTCGCCGACCGGCACCGCGGGGCCGCTCGCGACCACCGCCAGGCCGACCACGCGCAGCACCACCCCCGAGGCGCGTACCGGCTCGGACGCCGCGGCGGCGCCGACGTAGCGGTCGAGACGGATCATGGTTTGACGCCCGTGGGCGAGGGCAGGGGCGCGACCGGCGGCGCCGCAGCGGCGGGCGCATCGCCCGGCTGCACGATCTCCGCGCAGTCGGCGGCCGGCGCGAGCGCGAGCAGTTCGTTGGCGAGGCGTTCCCAGCAGCCGGCCAGGCTGGCGTCGATGCGCGTGCCCTGGCTCTGCAGGACGCACGCCCCACGCGCCAGGGC
>JBBQSO010000089.1:0-20471 GCA_038213805.1 Planctomycetota bacterium
GAGGTTGGCGGCGAAGACGTGGATCAGGGCGCGATTATGGCTGTCGGCGCGGGCGAGCTGGTTGGCGCGCGCGCACACCGCGGTGATCACGCCTTCTGCGCCGAGCGCGGCGCCTTCGGCCGTCGGCGTCCGCTCGATGCGCACGCGGTCGCCGACGCACAGCGGATTCTTCACCCCGGAGATGCGCTTCTTCAGGACCTGGCGCACCTGGCATGGCACCTCGGTGCCGTCGTCCAGGCGCACCTGCACGCTGGTCCCGGCGAACCCGCAGATGGCGCCGGGCGTGCCACCCGATTCCTGTTCGGCGATCAGCCTGGCGAGGCGGTTGAAGCGCGCCAGCAGGGTGTCGCCGCCATTGGCGGTGCGCTGCTTGTGGCTGTGGCTCTCGACGAAGGCCTCGTTGTCGTGATGTCGTTCCCAGCCACCGGTACGCGCCTCGTCCTTGCTGTTGGCGCGGCGCAGGCGGCCGAGTCCCTGGCGGGCCTGGACGCCCTTCAGGCCCTTGTACTTGTGTCCGCTCGGTTCTGGCATCGCTCTGGACAGCGTGCCGCGGCCAGCAGTCGATGCCATGGATATGGGCCTGCGGCCGGGTCACCCGCTCGAAGTGCGCAGGTAGCCCAGGCTGAAGCCTTCGACGTGGACATCGCTGAGGGTCAGTTCCGCCGTGCCGGGATCGAGGCTGACGATCTGCACGATGTTCCCGGCGTCGTCGACCGTGCACCAGGAGTCGGCTCCGGTGAAGGCCACGTGGCGGAACGCCAGACGGAGGGCCTGGACCGTCGATCCATCGACGATCGAACGCATGATCACGGAGCGGTCGGT
Source organism: Planctomycetota bacterium (assembly GCA_038213805.1). Lineage (GTDB taxonomy): Bacteria > Planctomycetota > UBA11346 > UBA11346 > UBA11346 > BOG-1363. The sequence goes on from JBBQSO010000089.1 coordinate 823, forward strand.
GCCGATGACGACGTCAGCGATATGCAAGGTCGCGGGATCGCCGATCACGCCTCGTCCGTCAATCCCGCCTGAGGAATGCCCATCGAAGTGCCAGGTTCCGGCGAATGCGCGCGCTTGCGCCGCCATGCGGTCATCGCCACCCCCACCCAAGGAGCACCCGGTAAGCAACGCACCGAGGATGGCGATGCTGACGGCCAGGAGACCACGGCCGTGGAGCGTGGTTGGCGTGCGCATGGCGATGCTCCTCTGCTGAAGGTCGGGCCAGGGGCCGTCGTTCCATCCGCCCGCGCCGCTCCTGCTACTTCTCGGGCTTCTCCGGCGCCCCACCGCTGCTGATGCGCACCGAGGCCAGCATCTGCAGCGCGGCGCGATACTGCTCGGCCTCCTCTTTGGGCAGGACGGTGCTGCAGATCACGTTGAGCACGTCCGGCTGCATCTCCTGCCAGCGCGGGCTGGCGGTGCCGCCGCCGACCACCTCCAGCTGCAGCCCGTGGCTGTCGGCCCCGACCATGTCGGGGTCGGTCCAGCCGTTGAGCACGCCCTTGTAGCGTACGCCGCGGCCGGTGTTGGACTTCAGTTTTTCGAACTGCGCACCGAGCGCGGCGGTGAACTGGTCGAGGCGGCGCGCGGTCTCAACCAGGGTGTCGAGCTGCTTGCCGTTGCCGCTGCCTGCCATCAGCGTGCGATTGGTGGGCCCGGCGTCGACCACCGCGGCGAGGTTCCAGCGCGCCAGGTCGGCCGTGACGCGCGTCAGCACCGCCTGCTGCTGGGTCTGGATGTCGCTCTCGATGCTCTTGATCGCCGTCTTCAGCTCCTTGTCGAGGTCGGAATCGAGCAGCGCGGGCGGCAGCTGCTCGCTGAGCTCCTTTAAGCGCGGCAGGTTCTTGCCTGCGACGGCGAGCTGGATGCGGTCGTGGAGCGCGGTCAGGTAGCTGTCCCGGGCCTTGGTAACCACGTCGTGCAGGCTGGCGACCTTGTCCTTCACCGCCGCCTCGTCCTTGCCGCGGAAGGCTTCGACGCGCTTGAGCGCGGACTCGTAGTCGTGGTCCTCGTCGAGTTTGAGCACCTGCCCACGCAGTTCGGTGAGATCGCGCTCAAGGTCGGCGGTGGCACGCGCCTGGACGAGATCGGCGATGCGCGAGCGCAGCACGCGCGCGCGGTCGAGGAGCGGCTTGGCCGGGGCCTGTCCGATGAGCTGGTCGACCTGTCCGCCGAGCGCACCGAGGTCGAGGCTGGCGCCACCGCTGCGCAGCTTGTCCTCGAGCATGGTCAAGGCGGCGGACTGGCGCGCCGCGCTCTGGTCGGGCTCGGGATCCGCCGGGTGGTCGCTGCCTGTGGTTGACGTGGTGGACGTCGTCGGGCTGGGGGGTCGCGCGGTGTGCGCGGCGCTGGCATCGCCGAGACTGCGCAGCACTGCGACCGCGAGCAGCACCAGGACGAGCGCACCGATGGCGATGCCGATCATGGTGCTCGGGCGCATGCGCGCGGGGTGCAGGCGCTCCATGGTGGTGTGGCCGCCATCGGTGGCGCGCACGCCGCGCGCGCCGGTGGTGGCGGCCGGGGTCGGCTGCGCTGTGGTGCCCGGTGCGCCGACGGTCGCCGCGGAAGTCGCCACGGCGGGGCCGGCGGCGTAGCGGCGCAGTAGCATGGTCTCGCCGCCGCCGATGCGTTCGACACCGAGCTGGGTGCCGGACTGCAGGCGGCCGATCTCCGCGACCACCTCGCTGGCCTGCTGGTAGCGGTCGTCGGGTTTCTTGGCGACCAGGCGCTCGACCAGGGCGCAGACCTCGTCGGGGACGTCGGGGACCAGGTCCTGGATCGCCGGCAGCGGATCCATGACGTGGGCCTTCAGCACCTCGGTGGCGCTGGTGCCGGTGAACGGGGTCTTGCCGGTGAGCAGATGGTACAGCGTCGCGCCCAGCGAATAGATGTCGACGCGGTGGTCGATGCGCTTGCCCAGCGCCGCTTCGGGGGCCATGTAGTGGGGGGTGCCCATGACGCGCTTGGGGCCCTCCTCCGCCTCGGCCTCGTCGAAGGTCTTGCTGATGCCCAGGTCGGCCAGCTTCACCACGTTGCCCTGGGCGAGCATGATGTTGTCGGGCTTGATGTCCTGGTGAATCAGGCGCTGGCTGTGCGCGTATTCCAGGGCCTTGGCGGTCTGGCGGATGATCTCAAGGGCTTCGGCCGGCTTGAACGGGCCATCCTTGCGCAGCACCTGCATGCAGGTGGGGCCTTCGACGTACTCCATCGAGAAGTAGTGGATGTCGTTTTCGGTGCCGACGTCGTGGACCTGGATGATGTTGGGGTGGTTGAGCGCTCCCGCGGCGCGCGCCTCGCGGATGAACTGCTCGACGAAGCGGGGGCGCGACGAGTACTTGGGCGAGAGGATCTTGAGCGCGACGATGCGCGCCATGGAGCGCTGGTTGGCTTTGAAGACGATGCCCATGCCGCCTTCGCCGATCTTCTCCTGGACCTCGTACTTGCTGAGCAGGTCCTTGAGTTCGACGTCACCGGTCTCTTTCACGAACAGGTATTCGACCTCGCCGACGCGGATGCGGTCGCCGAAGGCGAGCTGGCGTTCGGTGACCTTCTTGCCGTTGAGGTTGGTGCCGTTGCGCGAACCCAGGTCGACCAGGCTGTACAGCTTGCCGTCGCGCCGGATCTGGGCGTGGGCGCGGCTCGACATGTTGTCGAGGATCTGCACGTCGCAGCTGGATTGACGGCCCATCACCGTCACGTCCTTGGTGAGCACGTACTCGTGCCCAGCCGTCGGACCCGTCTGGCAGACCAGCTTCGCCATCGCCTCTCCCCTCCGGTGCGCCGTCGCACCCACGATCCCGCCCAGGTTCGGCAAAGCAAGGTCTTGGCCAAGCCAGTGATACGCCTACGGGTCCGGTGTCGCGCACGCGCCGGGCTTGGACCTTGGCCCGGGCCGGTCCGCACCCACGATGCCCACCATGGCCCTGGCGCCCAACTGCGACCTGTTCGTAATCGCCGGCGAGCCTTCGGGCGACGCTTATGCGGCGGAGATCGTCAAGGGCCTGCGCGCCCGCTACGGTGACCTGGTGTGCGCCGCCATGGGCGGACCTGAACTGCACGCGGCCGGAGCCGAAATCGAACAGGGCATCGACGGTCTGGCGGTGATGGGGCTGGGGCCGGTGCTGGCGCGCCTGCCGATGTTCATCCGGCTGGGGCTGCGCATGGCCCAGGTCATCCGCAATCGCCGCCCCAAGGTGGTGCTGACCGTCGACTACCCCGGGTTCAACATGCGCCTGGCGCGCCGGCTGGGGGACCTGCGTCGCGCGGGCACCCGTTTCGTGCATCTGGTCGCGCCACAGGTATGGGCGTGGCAGCCGCGCCGCGCCAAGGCCATCGCCCATTCGGTCGACCGTCTGCTCTGCCTGTTCCCCTTCGAGCCGCGGCTGTTTGCGCGCTTCGGCTGCCAGACCGACTTCGTCGGCCACCCGCTGCTCGATATGATCCCGGGCCGGCCTGACACGCGCGCGGTCGACGCCGAACTGGGCCTGGCGCCTGACGACCACCTGCTGCTGCTCGCCCCGGGCAGCCGCCAGCGCGAGGTACGGCAGTTGCTCGGGCTGTTCCACCACGCCGCAGAGGCCGCCCTGCCGCGCCTGGCCGCGCAGTTGCCCGGGCCAGGGCGCATCCACGTCGCGGTGGCGCGCGTGCCGGATGTGCCGCTGCCGCTCTACCGCGACAACACCCACTTTCCGCTGGTCGAGGGCCGATACCGCGAGTTGTGCGCGCGCGCCCGGGTCGGTCTGATCGCCTCCGGTACCGCCACCCTGGAAGCCGGCATCATCGGTCTGCCGCACGTCATCGCCTACCGCGCCGATCGTTTGACCGCGACCCTCGCCCGCCATTTGATCCGCACCCCGCACGTCGGCCTGCCGAACCTGCTGTGTGGCCACCGCGCCTGCCCCGAAGTGCTGCAGGACGACCTGTCGGTACCCCGCCTGGTCGCCCACCTTGAGCGCCTGTGGTCAGGCGAGCGGCGTGCGACCTGCCTCGCCGACCTCACCCGCACGCGCACGCTGCTCGGCGCGGGCGGTGCGCTCGGACGCATCGTCGACATCCTCGACGAGGAGCTCGCCCGCGGCCGCCGCCGCGCCGACACGTTTGGCACCTACGAGGCGGTGAAGAGCGATTCGGACATGCCGGGGCACGTGGTGCGCTGAACTCTTTCAGGGGATTGGGTGGATGGAGTGCGGAGTGCGGAGTGACCGTAGGATGATGGTTAATCGCCCGCTCAACGGCCACGCAAAATGGAAGTTCTCACGTCGCCAACGTTGACGACGTTGGGATCACGCGCACTCCACACTCCGTACCTCTCCCTGGTCAGCGCCGGGCGGCGACGAGTTCGGCGGCCGTGCGCTTGCGCAGCGACGACTCGAACGAGCCCTGGCGCACCGCCATCAGGCGCCGGGTCTCGGCGTCCTTGAGCACCTGGCGCTGTGCGGCCGGCAGGCGCTTGGCCACTTGGTCGAGCGAGCCGCCCAATGCCTCGGCCATGCCGGCTAGCGCGCGGTAGTAGCCCTGCTGACCGGGGATCTTGCGGCAGCCCTGGAGCAGCGCGGTCATGATATCGGCGCGATCGTCGGTGGTCAGGGCGCGGTGGGTGGCGACGGCAGCTCCCCACTCGTCCAGGAATGGGCCGATCGGCAGCAGCAGGGCGTTCGTGGTGCGCAGGTTCTTCACCGTCCGCAGCGGATAGTTGCGGTGGCCCTCTGCCGACATCACCGTGCGATAGAGGTGCGCAGCGACCTGGAAGGCGCCTCCAAAGGCCTTGGCGTTCTCGTGCGCGAGCCGGCCAAAACGCTCGTAGAGCGGATGTCCAGCGAACTCCTCGCGCCAGAAGCTCAGGCCCTGGTCGACGTCGCCGGCATTGTGCGTGAGCACGGTCGCCAGGCGCAGCACGTCGAGTTCGGCGCCGGGGCGGCGCAGCAGGCACAGGAAGCCGGCGGATTCGCGTTCGAGTTCGCCCTCGACCGCCGCTGCGAGGCGCTGCGCGTACTCGCTGTCGCCGTTCGCCAGGAAGCAACCGAGCGCGCCCGACATGACGCCGAGCAGTTCGCCATCATGGCCGCTGATGCGGCCGCTGCCCGGGACGTCGACGATGCGCGCCGAGACCGGGGCGATGTCCCAGGCGCGCGCCGCCAGCACGGTGTCGGCCATGCGCCGCAGCACTGCGGGGTTTTCCTTAGGCGACCACAGCACGCCACGGATCTTGGCGTCGACGTCGGTGGGGATGAAGGTGCCGGCAGTGCCCATGTGGGCCGCCAGGCAGAGCGCGAAGTAATCCTCGCGCTGCGCTGCCGTCGGTACGTCGACCGCAGGCAGGCGCTCAGCACCGCGGATGATCGCCTGCCAACCGAGCGGTGCGGCCGCCAGTTCGACCAGGCGCGCATCGGCGGCGGGAGGTTCAGCGGCGGTGAACAGGAATGGGGCGGTATTGCGCACCAGGCCGAGGAGATTCGCGGGGCCGATGTGGCCGTGGAACTGCTTCACCGTCGGGGTCTGCATCGTCGCGGTGTTGTAGGGAGGGGTGGGAGGGGGCAAGGCGCGAGGGGGTGGAGGCGCGAGATGAGCCGATGCGGTGAGGAGCGCGGCCCTGTGGGCCACGGTAACAGGGAGTAGGCAATGCCGCTGAACGAGGGGTGAGGGGTCGCTACAGGCTGTCCGTCCTGGGACCGCAGCCCGCTGCGCGTTCTGCCGCCCATGCGAACACCCGTTCGGAGCTCTACTTCAGGTTCGCCCAGAACACCGCCGTCGCGGTGCGCTGGTCAGCGCTCAGGTCGATCTCCTTGAGACCGCCCATGGCGCGCAGGACGTCGAGATTCTTCAATGGTGGTGCGTGCGGCAGGACCAGCTTCTCGAGCGGCAGGCCCTTGAGGCCAGCAAGGTCGTCGATCCGCGTGCCGCCGAGGTCGAGCTCGATGAGCGGCAGGCCCTTCAGGCCGGAGAGCTCGGTGAGTGGCGTGCCGGCCAGGGCGAGGATCTTCAGGTGCATGCCGGCGAGCGGACCAAGGTCGCGGATCGCGGTGCGGTTGATGGCGAGGCGCTCCAGCGGCATGCCGGCGAGCGCGGCGAGGTGGCCGACACGCGTACCCGAGAGATCAAGCTCGTTGATCGAGGCGCCGATCAGCGGGCTGAGGTCCGCGACCGGCGCGCCATCAAGGATGAGGCGGCCCAACGGCATGCGCTGCAGCGGACTGAGATCGAAGACCTTGGTGCGCGACAGGCGCAGCGAGGTCAGCGGCATGCCCTTGAGCGGGGCGAGGTCGCTGATCGGCACGTCGTCCAGGATCAGCTCGGTGAACTTGAAGCTGCGCAGCCCGGCCAGGTCGGCGAGCTGCAGGCCGCTGGCGTCGAGCACGGTCAGCGGCATGCGCTTGAGCGGGCCGAGGTCGGTGATCCTGGTGCCGGCGAGGCTGAGCCTTGCCAGGCTGGCGCTGGCCAGCGGCTGGATGGTGGTCACCTGGGTGTGTGCGCAGTCCAGGCTGGTCAGCGGCATGCCGCGCAGCGGACCCAGGTCCGACACCTGCGTACCCGCGAGGTCCAGGACCGAAATGTTCATCCCGGCGAGGGGGGTGAGATCGCGCACCCTGGTGCCGGACAGGTCGAGGCTGGTCAGGTGCATGCCGGCGAGCGGACCGAGGTCGGTGACCGCGGTGCCGGAGATGTCGAGGCGGCTGAGCGGGATGTCTTTGAGCGGAGCGAGGCTGGTGATGCCGCTGCCGCTGAGGACCAGGGTGCACGAACCGTCCGCCTCGGCGTGCAGGCCCGCGCCGGCGCCGGGCCAGGCTGCATCGAGGGTGGCGATGTAGACCTTCATGAGGTCGCTGCGCGAACTCAGCAGGGCCTTGGCGATCGAGAATTCCTGGTGCCGGGAGTAGGTCTGCGCAAAGGTCGCGGTGGTCTCGGTGTTGGGCGTGGCGAACTGCAGGCAGAGCAGCTGCAGGTCCTTGGCTAGCGAGACGTGCTGCTGGCGCTGCGCGTCCGCGCTGCCGGGCAGCGCCAGGTAGCGTTCCAGGTCCTGGCCCGCGCCGGTGTAGTCGTGGTCGCAGATGCGCACGTGGGCGCGCACCAGGTAAGCCTCGGCTAAAGCAGGATCCTGAACCAGAGCCTCGCCCACGTGGCGCTTGGCGTACTCGATGTTGGCGTCCTCGAGGCTGTGCCGCGCCATGTCCAGCCACGCCGGCGCGGAGTCGCGGCCGACCTTCAGGCGGGCTTCGTTGGCTTCGACCAGGCGCTGGTTGCTGTCCTCGGCGCGGCGGCGCTCGCGCAGGTTGATAGCGTAGCTGAATGCGCCCACCACGATCAGCGCCACCGTAGCCAGGGCGAACACCGCGGTCGCGGCGCGGTTGCGGCGCGCCAGCTTGTGGATGGCCTCGACGACGGTGTCCTCCTTGGCGCTGACGGCGTGGCCCTGAATGTAGAGCTCGACGTCCTCGCGCAGCGCCTTGGCGGACTGGTAGCGCAGCTTGGGGTCGGTGGCCATCGCCTTCATGGTGATGGCCGAGAGCTCTTTAGGGACGTAGCGCTTGCCGATCGCCGCACGTTCGGGCGGCTTGAGCTGGCCGGCACGCACCTTGCGCAGGATCTCTTCGACGTTCTTGCCCTTGACCGGCTGATTGAGCGACAGCACTTCGTAGAGGATCGCGCCGAGCGAGTAGACGTCGCTGCGCGCGTCGATGCTGGCGATGTTGCCGCGCGCCTGCTCTGGCGACATATACACCGGCGTGCCGGCGATCACGCCCTCGATGGTGCGTTCGAACTCGGAGTCGTGGCGGAAGCTCGAGATGGTTTGTTCGACGTCGGCGGCATCGGGCTCCTCGCCAGGGTCGACCGCCCCGGCGTCACCGCTCCCCGCGCGCACCCCCAGACCGACGCCGACCTTGGCCAGGCCCCAGTCCATGACCAGGACCTCGCCATAATCGCCGAGCATGATGTTGGCCGGCTTGAGGTCGCGGTGGACCACGCCGTGTGCGTGCGAGAAGGCCACCGCGTTGCACACCGCGAGGAAGTCCTGCAGCAGGTGCGCCAGCGAATAGCTGCGGTCGCTGGCGAGCGCCGGATCGGCGCGCAGGTCGTCGAGCACCTCGCCCAGGCTGCGCCCCTTCACCAGCTTCATGGTGAAGTACATGCGCCCCTGCGCGTCGGTGCCGAGTTCGTGGATGGGCACGATGTTGGGATGCTCAAGCTGACCGGTGACCTGGGCCTCTTCGACGAAGCGCGCGCGCTGCACGGCGTTGCCACCGCGCTTCATCACCTTCATCGCGACGTCGCGGCGCAGGGCGCGGTCGCTGGCGCGCAGGATGATGCCCATGCCGCCGCTGGCGATCTCATGGGCGTCCGCGTATTTACCCGGGCCCTCGGCGATGCGCAGGATGGCGTCGACGGTCTGCGGCACCACGCCGGTGTCGTCGTGCTGGTCGCGGCTCGACGGCTGCCGGGCGAGCGGCTCCGGATCCGGCTGCTCCTCAAGCGGCCGCGGCGCGCCGCCGTGGTTGGTCTCGATGGTCGCCGCCAGGGCGTTGACCTCCTGCTTGGGCGCGGCGCGCGCCTCCAGGACGGTGGCCTGGGCGCTGAACGGCTTGCCCAGCGGCGTCGGCTCCTCGAGCGGTGGCAGGGTGCCGGGCGCGAAGATCGCTCCGCAGGCCGCGCAGCGGATGCGTGTGCCGATGATCAGCCCGGCCGTGCGATGGCGCGCTTTGCAGGCCGGGCAGCGCGAGACCTCGGGCATGCCGGCGACCGCGCGCGGTGAGGTGGCCGGCCTGACCGGCTGGGCAGCGACCGCAGCCGGAACGGGCGCGACCGCCTTGGCCGGGGTCACCGGCCTGGGCGGGACCGCGGCCTTGGCGGCGGGGGCGCGCCTGGACGCAGAAGACGGAGGCCGCTTGGAGTCGGGCAACGGATGCTCCTGCCGGTCCGCGATGGGCCCGGCCGGGGGTAGTGTTCCTCCGCGCGGGCGGGGGAGCAAGTGGCTGGGTGGTGTGTGGGTCGGGGTGGTGGAGGGTAGAGCGGCTGGTGCAGGGGGGTCGGGGTCGGTGGCGGATCGCCTGCCGCACTAGTCCCCAGCCGCCTCTGCCCGGACCGCGGCGATGTCCACCGCCCCGGCCGTCCCGCGTGGGACGATCTGCCCATCGGCGGCGATCTGGAAGAGGCCGGGCTTGAAATTGGCCACCCACACCGGCGCCAACTCGGCGGTCAGGCTGTGGGGCTTGCCGCCCTTGTGCCAGCGCACTTCGCGGCCGTCGGTGGTGGTGATGACGATGGCTTGGCGCGGTTCCATGCCCGTGATGGTCGCCAGCGCCGCGCGCCGCGCCAGCGGTTGCGCTGGGCAGCTGCGCCGGGATTCTCTGCTGGCGCTTGGCCTTCGTGGTTGAGTCCCTTCGCCCTTGCGCTCTCCGCTCCCCACTTTCCTGGGATCCCCATGACCTTCGCCCCCGACCGCTATGCCCGCATGCCCTACCGCCGCTGCGGACGTTCCGGCCTGCAGCTGCCGGCGGTCAGCCTGGGCGGCTGGCACGCCATCGGCGGCTACCGCGACGACCAGGCCTCCCGGCGCATCTTCTTCGCCGCTTTCGACCTCGGCATCACCCACTTCGACTTCGCCAACAACTACGGCCGGCAGCCCGGGGAGAGCGAGGCGCTGTTCGGCCGCATCCTCAAGGACATGCCGCGGCACGAACTGGTGATCAGCAGCAAGGCCGGCTACCGTATGTGGCCCGGCCCGTACGGCGACCTTGGCAGCCGAAAATATCTGATCGAATCGTGCGAGCAGTCGCTGACGCGCCTGGGCGTCGATCACGTCGACATCTTCTATTCGCACCGCTTCGACCCCGACACCCCACTGGAGGAGACCATCGGCGCCCTCGACACCCTGGTGCGCCAGGGCAAGGCGCTCTACGCCGGGCTGTCCAACTACGACGACCCGCACTTCAGCGCGGCTGTCCAGGTCACGCGCAACCGCAACTGGGCGCCGATCACCATCCACCAGCCGCGCTACAACTTGATCGACCGCAAGCCCGAGACCACCGTGCTGCCCACCGCCGGCCACGAGGGCATCGGCACCATCGTGTTCTCGCCACTCGCCCAGGGCGTGCTCGCGGGCCGCTACCTCGACGGCATCCCCGCCGGCTCGCGCGCCGCGGCCGCGCCCGGCAACGGCGCCATTTCCGAGGGCGCGGTCACCCCCGCGATCATCGAGAAGTCGCGCCGTCTGAACGCCATCGCCCAGCGCCGCGGCCAGACCCTCGCGCAGATGTCGCTGGCGTGGCTGCTCAAGGACCCACGCGTCACCTCGGTGCTGATCGGGGCGAGCGCGCCGGAGCAGCTCGCGGAGAACGTGAAGTGTCTGGACAAGCCGTCGTTCACGGCAGAGGAGCTGGTGGAGATCGACGCGGCGTGCGCGTGAAGCCCGGAGCTGCTGAGCGCGCCGCCCGCACGGACCCCCGGTGGGCGGTGCGCAGCTGGCAGGTCGTTAGCTCCGCGACAACGCGCCCTCATACAACTCCAGCTCGTCCATCTCCTCAAAGAACAGATCGATCACCAATTCGAGGTCGGCTGAGAACAGGTTCAGCACCTTCAGCGCATCCTCCGCGATGGGATCCACGAAGCGGTCGCGCCCCGCGGTGAAGCCCAGCGCGCGCACCAGCGTGCGCGCCACGTGCACCAGGCACACCAGCTCGGTGTAGGCCTCGGCGCGCATCGGACTGTTGTAGTAGCGGATGCAGGTGGCGATCGGCATGGGCAGATGCCAGGCCTTCGCGAGCAGGGCGCCCAGGTCGCAGGTGTCCGCGCCAAGGCCCTTGCGCAGCACGCGCGAGAGCGGGCCTTCGACGTCGTTGCGGTCGAGGGCGGCGGCGTAGTCGGCGTCGAAGTGCAGGATGGCGACGATGGTGCCGAGGTCGTGGAGCAGGCCGGCGGTGTGCGCGGTCTCCTCGTCGACCTTGGCGGCGAGGTGCGGCGCGCAGTGGTTGGCGAGGATGCGCGTCATGGTCGCGGTGGCGTTGGCCAGGCCCCAGCAGGCGGCGGCCTCCTTGCGGCGCGCCTCAGGGATGGGGCGGGTCGCGCGGGTCAGGCCGCGCACCGCGGCGAGGCCGACCTGGGCGACGGCGGCGCTGATGTTGGTGATGTCGCCGTGGGCGACGGCGTTGGCGTTGCCCAGCACCAGGGCGCTCAGCATCGGGTCGGAGGCGATCACCGCGGCGATCACCTGGTTGGGCGCCTCGCCCGAGCCGATGAGCTGGTCGATTTTTTCGATGGAGCGCGGGAAACTCATGCCGCCGACCGTGGTCAGGCGCGCGGCGATGGTGGGCAGGGGCAGGGTCACGGACGGGTCCTGGGCATGGATGGGTCAGGTGCGCCGGGTCAGGGCGCGTTCGACAATCTTCTGCAGGTTGACCATGATCGGCTCGTGGCGCACCCGGCTGAAGCGCTCGGCGAGCTTGGTCATGACCTCGATGTAGGCCTCGCGGGTCGGGGCCGGCAGGGGGTGGCCCTGGACATAGACCCGCTTGATGCCGCGCGCCATCAGGCGGCTGATGATGATCTCGGTCAGCGCGGTGCCGCGGGCGCAGAGCGGCACCTTGTTGAGCAGCGCGACGGTACGCGACAGCACCATGCCGGGAGCGGCCTGGGTGAGCAGGATGCGTTGTTCGTCGATAGGCACGATGGGGAAGTGTAGCAGGCAACGTGCCAAGGGTAAACGGGCGGTCTCGCCTAAGTACCGTGGTAGCGGTGATTCCCGTGGTCAGGTGGGGTGCCGTGGACGCTGCGTCCGGATCCTGGCCACTGTCTAGATATGGCGATGCGGCGATGGGCCTGCGCCGCGATGGCTGGTGGCTTGGTAAAAGCCATTGCCGAACCCGGGAAAGCGAAGGTCGTCGCCAGAGATCCACCCCGTGCTGATGGGCGGCAACTCGCGCGGTGCGGCCACGCACCCGCGGCACCTGGTGAGGGGGCCGCTGAGCGATGGCACGCCAGGCGCCCTGCATCAGTTCATGCGCCACCCCGCAGCGGGCGGTGTGGCGCCTTGCCGCGGACCTGTCGAGGATGTCAACGATGCGCGTGCTGCTGATCCTGGTCGTGCTGGGTTGGGTTGTGCCACGGATGGATGCGGCAGAGGGCGCTGCGGCCTCTGCGGTTGTCCCGGCCCAGGCTCCGACCACCGGCCCGATCCCAGCCAAGCCGTTCCTCAGCGACGCTGAGTGGGGCAAGGCTTCGACCGGTCCGGCCAGCGGACCGGCGGGGTCCGGCGTCGCCGGCCAGGCGGCGGTCAGCATGATGATCTCGCTCGCCGCGGTGGTCGCGGTCGCCCTGCTCCTCGCGCTGGCGGTGAAGAAGCTCAAGGTGCGACGCCTGCTGCCCGGTCGCGGGCGCCACCTCCAGGTGATCGAGACCGTCCCGCTCGGATTCAAGCGCGCCGTCAGCCTGGTGCGCATCGGCGATCAGGTGCTGGTGCTCGGCCAGGGCGAGCACGAGGTCAGCCACCTCGCGACCCTGCCGGCGAGCGTGCTTGACGAATCGCCCCGCCCGGGACCGGTGCCGGGCATGGCGGCGGCGCCCGCGCCCGCGCCGCTGCGCCCGGTCACGCCGCCGCCTGCAGGCGTCTCGGCGTTCCAGACGACGCTTGAGCGCGCGGTGGAGCGCCGTCCGTGAAGATCTTCCGCGCGCTGCTCGCCAGCGTCCTGATCGTCGTGTTCGGCGCATCCGGCGCGCACGCGGCCGAGACCGCCAATCCTTTCGCCCTCGCCACCGTGCCGACCGCCGCGGCGGTGCCGGCGGCGGCCGCCGCCGGCATGCGTGCCGCCGCCGCCGTCCTGGATGCGCGCACCGCGCCCGGGCTGGTCGGCGCGCTGCCGCACATCGCGGTGGGCCCGAACGGGCTGACCATCGCCACCGGCGACGACAAGGATCCGCGCGGCATGAGCACCGCGGTCAGCATGCTGCTGATCATCACCGTGCTCTCGATCGCGCCCGGTTTCCTGATGATGATGACCAGCTTCACGCGCGTGGTCATCGTGCTCGGCTTCCTGCGCCGCGCGCTCGGCACCCAGACCCTGCCACCCAACCAGGTGATGGTCGGGCTCGCGCTGTTCCTCAGCTTGTTCATCATGGCGCCGACCATCAAGCGCATGAACGACGACGCCGTGCAGCCGTTCATGGCCCAGGCGATCACCCAGCAGGTGGCGATCGAGCGCGCCAAGGACGCGCTGCGCGACTTCATGGCCAAGCAGACACGCAAGAACGACCTGGCGCTATTTATCCGCCTGGCCGGCGAGACCCGCCCGCACAGCATCGCTGAGGTCTCATTCACCACGCTGGTGCCGGCCTTCGTCACCAGCGAACTGAAGACCGCCTTCCAGATGGGCTTCATCATCTTCCTGCCTTTCCTGGTCATCGACCTGGTGGTGAGCGCGGTGTTGATGGCGCTGGGCATGATGATGCTGCCCCCGGTGGTGGTGTCGCTGCCCTTCAAGATCCTGCTCTTCGTGCTGGTCGACGGCTGGACCCTGCTGATGCAGGGGCTGGTCGCGTCGTACTCGTGAACGCGGGGTCCGGAAGTCCGGGAGTCCGGAAGGCTGGGAGTCGGACGGCCAAGGAATGCGAGGGTCAGAGTCCATGAACGAGTTCGAGGAGATGCGTGGAATGAGCGCGATGCAGCAACGGAGGGCCCGAGCGGCGGCTGGCCGTCGGTCTCCGACTTCCGGACTTCCGGACTTCCGGACTTTCGGACCGAGGCAATCCCTGCCGACTTCCGGACTGGACTCTTCCCATGGCCGATGACGTCTTCATGGAGACCCTGCGCCAGATGCTCTACGTGAGCATCATCCTGTCCCTGCCTGTGCTGGGCGCGGCCCTGGTGGTCGGTCTGGTGATCGGCTTGCTGCAGGCGGTGACTTCGATCCAGGAGCAGACCCTGTCCTTCGTGCCCAAGCTCTTCGCCATCGTCGCCGTGCTGGTCATCACCGGCCCGTGGATGCTGCGCACCCTGACCGAGTACGGCGTGCTGATCTTCGGCGGTCTGCCGCGATTCGGCGCGCTGTGACCCGCGGCGAGGAAGTCGCGTAGCTTCCAGCTTAAACAGCACCAGCGATCAGCCATCAGCCATCAGCCATCAGCACCCGAACATGGACCTCACCCCGCTCAACGCGCTCTTCGCCATGATGCCCGCGGCGATCCTGGTGTTCGCGCGCGTGGCGGCGCTGTTCCTGGCCTCGCCGGTGATCGGCGACAATTATGCGCCGGCGACGGTGAAGACCCTGCTGGCGATGGCGGTGACCGCGATCGTCCTGCCCGCGGCGCTCAGCCACCAGCATCCGATCGCGATGGACGGCACCTTCGTGCTGCTGCTGCTGCGCGAGACCATGGTCGGGCTGAGCCTCGGGTTCTTCCTGACCTTGTACGTGCAGGGCGTGCGCTTCGGCGCGGAACTGATCAACCGCCACGCCGGCTTCTCGGCGGCAGAGAACTTCGATCCCGACACCCAGGCTTCGGTCTCGCCGCTGGGCGACGTCATGCAGGGCCTGCTCATCCTGTTGTTCCTCGCCGGTGACGGGCACCACTTCTTCTTCGCCGCCATCGCGCGTAGCTACGACGTCGTACAGCTCGGCGGCTGGCAGCTGACCAGTGGCTTCCAGATGGCGCTCGCCGACGGTCTGCGCCAGATGTCGGTGATCGCGGTGGCGCTCAGCTTCCCGGTACTCGCGACGATCATGGCCCTGACCCTGGCCGAGGGCATCGCCACGCGCGCCGTGCCGCAGATCAACATCATGCACGTCAGCTTCGCGGTGAAGATCGTGGTTTCACTGATGGTGCTCTACACCGGTCTGCCGGCTGCGGTGGCCTTCCTCAACACCGTGCTGACGGGGATGCAGGCGGCGGGGTACGCGTTGCTGGGGGTGATGGCGTAAGCGGTTCAGGACGCACGGTTCCGCGCCCGGGGCGCGCGGCGGTGGCGATCGGGCGCTTGGACGCAGCGTGTGGTGGGTCCGGTCTCGAGCTGGGAGCGCTGCGACTCGACAGCCGCCTCGTGACGCTCGCTTCTATTTCTGCGCGGGCGCGGCTTCCGGCGTGGTCGTACCGGGGCGCGGCTGGGGTAGGCGCAGGGCCGGCAATTCCTTGAGCCGCTGGACGTCGACCGTGGCCGCGGGCGTGGTCGTCGCGGTCGTCGCCGGCGTGGTGGGTTGCCCCGCGATCCCAGCCTTGAGTAGGGCGTCGGCGGCGGTCTCCTTGGCTTTGAGCGCGGCGGCCTGCGCTTGGGCGGAGGCCTCAGCGGCGGCGTCCTTGGCCTTGGCGAGGGCTTGATCGGCGGCGTCCTGCGCAGCCTTGGCGGTGGCCGAATCGGCGGCAGCTTGTACAGCGGCCTGCGCGTCTGCCGCGGCCTTGTGGGCCTCGGCGGTGGCCTTGGCGAGGAGTGCCTCGGCTTCCTCCTTGGCCTTTGCCGCGGCGGCCGCGGCCTTGGCGGCAAGATCGGCTGCCGCTGCAGCTGCAGTATCGACCGCGCTGGGGGCCCCGGGAGCGGGCGCGACCGCTGCAGGAGTCGCAGTCGCACCCGCGTCCGGCGCGGTCGCGGGTGCGGCCGGTTTCCTGCCCATGGTCAGGGCCAGCACGACGCCGGCGACCAGTGAACCCAGCAGGATGGCGATGACGATGGACTTGGACATGGGCGGCTCCGGAGCGGAAGGGATGGTCCGCGATCCTGGCGACAGGGAAACGGATGGAAGCCCCGCCGATGCTGGCGGTCCAAGCCGGGACGAGGGGGCACGCACTGGCGAACTCGACTCAACGGGGCGGTGCGCCCCTGCCCGCCAATGCCGGCGTCAGCAGCAGGCATGCCACCAGGCACGAACCCATGCCGATGGTCAAGGTCAGGCCCACGCCGGCGAGCAGCGGGTGGTGCGCCACGATCATCGTACTGGTGCCGGCGATGGCGGTGGCGATGCAGGCGATCACTGGTGAGACCAGGCGCGCGCGTTGCTCGCCCTGGGCAAGGAAGATCGCGCAGTCGATGCCGATGCCGCCGACGAAGGCCGCGACCAGCACCGAGAAGGGGGTCAGCTCCTCGCCCATCCAGCCGAGCAGGCCGAAGGTCCAGGCCAGCGCCACGGCCGGCGGTAGCAGCATCGCCAGGCATGGGCGCGCGCGGCGCACCAGCAGCACCACCGCCACGGTGACGGTCAGCGCGATCAGCAGCCCGCGCCGTGCGAGATCGCTGCTCAGCACGGCGACCAGGCGCTCGGCCATGTGGATGCGCGTCGCCACCCACACCGGTCCGGGTGCGAGTTCGGCGACGCGCGCTGGCAGGGCGATGGTCTCGGGCCGGCTCAGGCGGTCGACGGGCGAGGCGGCCTGCCAGGCGCCATCGCCGTGGTGCAGCAATCCGGCCAGCGCCAGGGTGAGCGGCGTGCCGTCCCAGTCGGCGAGGGTGAGCGGGATCGGCTCCGCCACCGGCTGGTAGCGTGCCAGGCTGGCCGCGAAGGCCGCGGGGCGCAGGCCGAGCTCGGCGCAGGCGACGGCGAGGTCGGCGCGGAAAGCATCGCCGTGCGCCGTCCAAAACGCGTTCCACGCGGCCTGGCGGCGCGCGCGCTCGTCGGCGCCGGGCATGAACTGCTCCAGGCGCGAGGGCGGCAGGGCGAGGCGCGTGCGCGCGGTGACGATGGCATCAAGCGCGGCGTCGGCCTCAGGCTGTTCGCAAACCAGGAAATTGGTCGACTCGAGCGAGCCCCAGCGTTCGAGGAAGGTGCTGAGCGCCGCGCGCGTCGCCGGCTGGCTGCCGTCCATGCGCTGGAGGTCGGAAACCATCGCCAGGCGGCCCAGGCCGGGCGCAAGCGCCAGGGTGATCAACGCGCCCAGCAGCAGGCGGCGGCGTGGGAAGCGCTCGCACCAGGCGAGCAGCGGCAGCGTCCAGCGGCGCCAGGGATCGGGGCGCGGTTTGGCCGCGACCACGCGCGGCAGCAGCCAGCGTGCCGCGAGGTAGGCGGTGGCCAGGCCGCCGAGCACCAGCACGCCGAGGCTGGCGAGCGCCGGCACCGGGCTGGTGAGCAGGCCGGCGAAGGCGCACAGCGAGACCAGCCAGCTCATCAGCAGCGGGCGGTGCACCGGCGCGGCGTCGCCGGCGCGCAGCGCGGTGGTCATCTGGATGCCGTAGTCGACGGCGACGCCGAGCAGGGTCGCGGCGAAACCGACCAGCGGCAGCGCCACCATGCCACCGCAGACGGACAACACCGCGACCGCGCCGATCAGGCTGAGCGCGGCCGGCAGATACATGGCCAGGACCCCGGTCCACGAGCGCGCCAACGACCACAGCAGCAGCGCGATCAGGGCGGCACCGAGCGGCACCGTGGTCATGCTGTCGGCGCGCAGCGCCACCGCGTTGTCGCGGAAATGGCGATAGCTGCCGACCACACTCAGCGTCACGCCGGCCGCGGCCGCGCGCGCCACCGCGGCGTCGGCGGCGGTCATCAGCGCGTCGGTGCGCCCGCTTTCGCCGGGATCGAAATCCACCTGCAGCGGCAGGAGCAGGCTGCGCCCGTCGGGATGGACGATCAGTCCGTGGTCATAGGCGGCGCCGGCGCTGATCGCCTCAAGCGCCTGCAGCGGGCGGTAGCCCAGGCCGAGCAGGTCGGCGCGCGCCGCGCTGGCGGTGAACACGTCGTCGGGATCGGTGGCCTTCTGGCGGATGCGCGCGAGCTGGGCGCGCAGGCCCGCGGGCGCGCTGTCGGTGGCGAGTGCGGCGAGCTGCTCCGCAGTGAGAAGCACCGGCAGCTTGGCCTCGATCACCTGCACCAGGTGCGCCATCTCGGCGGCGCCCGGCTGCGGCAACGGCGTGGCGCCGCGGGGTGCGAGGTCGGCCACCAGCCGCGCGAGTTCGGGCTTGGCCGCCTCCAGCGCCACGCCCGGTGCGGTGGTGGCCTCGATGGCAAGCAGCCGGGTGGTGCCGCGCGCATCGAGGAAGCCGACCAGGCGGTTGAGCTCCGCATCGTTGGTCGGCAGCATCGCCTTCAGATCGCTGGTGAAGCGCGCGCGCGCCGCGGCCAGGCCGAGCAGTACGAGCAGCGCGGCGCATGCGCACCAGAAGCCCCAGCCGCCACGCGGACGGCCGACCGCGCCCGGATCCATCACGGGCGCTCGAAGCGCGCGGTCGGGATCTCGGCCCCCGTCTGCGGCGGCGCGAAGTGGTATTCGGTGCGGTCATCGCCGTTAGCGACCAGCAGGATCGACTCGGGCGCACCCAGGTCGGGGCGGAAGCGGATCTCCAGGCGGGTCAGGTACCGCGCCAGGTCGGGGGTGCGCGGCGTCAGCACCAGGCGCGGTGTCCCATCGGTGTCAGGGGCGATGTCGAAGAGCTCCTTCATCGGCGCCCAGTCGCCGCTGAGCAGCGCGCGCATCTGCCCCGCCATCGACTGCAGACCGGGGTCGCGGCCGCTCAGCTCCTCCTTGCCTTCGGCGCCGAAGCGGCGCACGTGGTCGTGGGCGAAGAGCAGCACCGAACGTCCGGTGAATTCCCAGCGCACCGCCTGCAGCGGACGGCTGATTTCAAGCACGCCCTGCGACACCACCGGTTCGTCGAGGATGGCGAGGTGCTTTTCCTGGGTGAAGGGCACGCGCAGCGTCGTCATGCCCGCGGCGGCGGCGCGCAGGCGCTCGAGGGTGAGGGCTTCGGCGGCGGCGGCCGGGTCGGCCAGGAGCGGCGCGATGAGCGCGCAGGCGCAGAGCATGAGAAAGCACTTCATGGGTCGGGAAGCTAACCACCGGCTCCCGCGACGCCACGAATCCGGTCGGAGGTCTCGACCGGATCGGGACGAGACCGTGCGGAATGCACTGGGTTCACACCAGCGGCCCCAGCCACGCCTCGATGAGCGACCCGCCCTCCGCCTCGCGCAGCTGCACGGCGCGCGGATCCGTCAGATCGACCGCGCACGGCAGGCATGTCGGCCACCACGCGCCGAGCACGTCGGCCGCGCAGGGTGTTGCCGGGCCAAGCAGCGCGGCGTCCACTCGGGTCAGCGCCGTACCGGCGAGCGCGCGCACGGCTGGTCCGCGGCCGCTGCGCACCACCCGGCCCGGTCCCTCGTCACCGGCTTCGAGCAGCCATGCCGCCACGCCGCCGCCGATCGGCCAGCGTGTGCCGCTGAGGGCCGCGGTGACCGGGATGCTCCACGAGGTATGGCGATCGCCAGCGACGAGTAGCACCGCCGGAGCGCGCGCGGCGGCAAGCAGCAGCCCCGCCCAGCGCAGTGCGGCAAGCGTGGCGGTGCCGCCCTGGCTGATGGTGGTGACCGCGCCGCGCAGGCCGAGCAGCTCGCCGAGCGCGCCTGCGCAGGCGTTGTGGACCGAGGCGGTGAACGGTGTCGGGCTGGCGCCGGCGTCGCCGAATTCGCGCACGCTGGCGATGAAACGCAGGGTCGCCTCGATGCTGCCGTAGGAGGTCGCCACCACCACCGCGGTCTGCGCATCCAGGGGGGCGCAACCGGCGAGCAATCGCTCGACCGCGACGCAGGCCAGCCGGGTGAGGGGATCGACGCGCCGTCGCGCAGTCGCCGGCACCCACGCCGGCCAGGGATCGGCGTCCGGCTGGTCGCGCACGCTGGCGTGGCGGGTCAGGCGCATCGCGCAGCCCC
>JBBQSO010000090.1:0-20125 GCA_038213805.1 Planctomycetota bacterium
AGGACGGGTAAGCCGGGGGGGGGAGGGTGCGAGGTGCGAGGTGCGAGGTGCGAGGTGCGAGGCGCGAGGTGCGAGGTGGTTACGTGCAGAACGCACAGTCGTCGCCAGCAAAGTGGCGTTCGATGGTCGTATGCCTGGAGCGGAGGATGGAAAGCACGGGAACAGGTGGCTGACATCGCCCGTCACACCCGCACCTCCCGTCACTGTGGCCAAGGCAGGATCAATAAACACTGCGTATGCCCCTGTACTCTCCCCAGCGTCCTCCCGCCACACTCACTGCTTTCGCCCGTGCCTCCCGTCCCTTGCCCCCCCCTTGCTCCCTCGCTCCCCTTCCCCCTCCACGAGTCCTTGCATTCCGCTCTCGCGCCGTGCAATCCCCGCCATGCCCGCGCCCGCTCCTTCCCTCGTCGAGCCGCCGCGTCGTCGCCTGACCGTACCGGTCGTTGCGTTGCTCGCGGCCCTGGTCGGCGGCTTCGCCTGGGGGGTGGCGATGTATGCCTGGGGCCGCCACCAGGCGCCGCCGGCCGCGCCACCCAGCGGCACGCCGGATCCGGGACTCGCGGCCTTCGCGGCCCTCAACCGCGTCGATGAGGCGCTCGCCGCAGAGGATGCCCCCGGTGCGCGCGCCCTGCTCGCGAAGGTGCGCCCGCCGGCCGGCCAGCTCTTCGTGCAGGCGCTCGCCTTACGCAGCACGGCCCTGGCCGCGCTCGAGGGGCGCCTGACCCGCGCGACCGCGCAGCGCACCGCGGCTGCGCGCCTCGCCAACGCCATCGCGGTGCGCGCCGCGCAACCGCTGGAACAGATCCTGACCGATCCAGAGCATTCCGAGCGCGTGCTCGCCCTGTCCATGCGCGACGCAGCGCGGCCCGGGCTGGCGATCACTGCAGCGGCGCGCGTGCTGCGCAGCGCTGACGGCGGACGCAGTTTCGCTGCGGTCCTGGACATCTATCCCGATGGCCAGGCCGGCACGGTCGTCCCGCAGCTGCTGCGCCATCCCGTCGAGGGCGGTCCGGTCCTAGTCTTCGCCCCCACCCGCGAGCGCCTGGGCTGGTGGTCCGACGATGGTGGCGGACGCTTCACTCCGGTGTCGCCACCTCCCGGACTGGGCGCCGGAGTGCCCGGGCCGGCGGCGCTGGGTGGTGATCGCGCCCTGACCGTGGCGGTGCGCGACGACCAAGGCGGCCGCCCCGGCATCGTCCTTCAGGTCAGCCGCGACGGCGGGCAGCACTGGCAGCCGGGGGCGCACGCCGAAACCCTGCTCGCCTTGCTCGCAACACGCACCGGCCTGCTCGCGGTGGCGCGCGGCGGCGGCAAGGTGCTGATCGGCGGCGACGGTGGCAGCGGCCTGCAGGAGGCCACCTCGGACCTGCAGAGCGCCTTCGCCGCGCCGGCGCACGTGCTGGCCACCGCCAGCGTGGACGAGCGCCTGGCCCTGCTCCTCGACAACGGGACCCTGGTGACGCTCAGCGCCGACGGCCGGCCGCTCGCGGTCGTCCCCACCGGGCTGCAGGACCTTACCGGCGCGGTGCTGGCCGGCGCGCATGCCGAGACGCAGCGCTGGTACCTGCTGCACCCGCAGCGTGGCCTGCTGCGCAGCGACGACGGTGGCCGCTCGTGGCGGGATGGCCCTGGCCGCCTCGCCAGCATGCGAGGTCACGACCTCGCATGGAGCGACGGGCTGCTGATCGCCAGCGAGGAGTTGGTGGCGTTCACGGACGCCGGCGACGCCTTCTTCTCGCCGTAGCGCGCGCGGGTCCGCTGCAGCACGCTGCCGTTGCACCCTCTCGCTTTCGGGTCTACACTGCTGCGACGACGACGCTTGCGCATATTCTTCACGCCGCCTTGACCGGCAGTGGTGAGGCTGGCTGAGCGCAACCACCAAGGCGGGCCCCGCGGGCGCTGCCGACCGCCGAGGAATTCCATGAAGCGTTTCGACGTGATCGTGATCGGCAGCGGCCCCGGCGGCGAGGGTGCGGCGATGCAGGCCTGCAAGAGCGGCAAGAAGGTGGCGGTGGTCGAGGCCTACCGCGACGTCGGCGGCGGTTGCACGCACTGGGGCACCATTCCGAGCAAGGCGCTGCGCTATGCCGTGCGCCGCTTGATGGAGTTCAAGAACAACCCGCTCTACAGCCTGGTCGCCGACGGCTTCGACCTGACCTTCCCGCAGCTGCTCAAGACCGCCGACGGGGTGATCCGCAAGCAGGTGTCGATGCGCCACACATTCTACGACCGCAACGACTGCGAGGTGGTGCACGGCAAGGCCACCTTCATCGACGACCACACCATCGAGGTCGGCGACCACAAGGGTTTCGAAGAGCGTTTCCAGGCCGACCACATCGTCATCGCCACCGGCTCGCGCCCGGCGCGGCCGGCCGGCGTCGACTTCGCCCACCCGCGCATCTTCGACAGCGACACCATCCTGCGCCTGGGCTTCACGCCGCACTCGATCACCATCTACGGCGCAGGCGTGATCGGCTGCGAGTACGCGTCGATCTTCCGCAACCTGGGCGTGAAGGTGAACCTGGTCAACACCCGCGACAAGCTGCTCGCCTTCCTCGACGACGAGATCATCGATGCGCTCAGCTACCACCTGCGCGACCAGGGCGTACTGATCCGCCACAACGAGGTCATGGAGAAGGTCGAGGGCGCCGACGACGGCGTGGTCCTGCATCTGCAGTCGGGTAAGCGTCTGAAGACCGACGTTTTGCTGTGGGCCAACGGCCGCACCGGAAATTCGCAGGACATGGGCCTGGAGGCGGTCGGTATCACGGCCACCGAACGCGGCACCGTCCAGGTCAACCAGTCCTTCCAGACCGCCAAGCCGCACATCTACGCGGTGGGCGACCTGATCGGGCCACCCGGACTGGCGAGCGCCGCCTACGACCAGGGGCGCTTCGCGGCCACCCACCTGGTCTACGGCAGCGCCGACGCGCAGCTGGCCCGCGACGTGCCCAGCGGCATCTACACCTCGCCGGAGATCAGCTGCCTCGGGCGCACCGAACGCGAGCTGACCGCGGCCAAGGTGCCGTACGAGGTCGGCCACTCGCAGTTCCGCAGCATGGCGCGCGCGCAGATCACCGGCGCCACCGTGGGCATGCTCAAGATCCTCTTCCACCGCGAGACCTTGCAGATCCTCGGCATCCACTGCTTCGGCGACCAAGCCGCGGAGATCATCCACATCGGCCAGGCGATCATGTCCCAGCCGGGTCCGGGCAACACCCTGAAGTACTTCATCAACAACACCTTCAACGATCCGACCATGGCCGAGGCCTACCGCGTGGCGGCGCTCAACGGCATCAACCGGTTGTTCTGAGCGGCGTGGACCTGCCCGACCTGCTGCCGCTGTTCCCGCTGCCCGGGCACGTGCTGCTGCCCGGCCTGGCGGTGCCGTTCCGCATCTTCGAACCGCGCTACCGCGCACTGGTGCGCGACCTGTTGGCGGTGCGCGCGGAGCGGCGCTGGCTGGCGGTGCCCTGCCTCGCGCCCGGTAGCGATCCGGCCGCGGACGCGCCGCCCTTCCTGCCACTCGCGGCCGCCGCACTGCTGCGCGAAGCGCGTGGCCTGGAGGGGCTCGGCCACCCCGGCGAGTTCCTGATCGTGGTCGAGGGCCTGGTGCGCTGCCGGTTGCGCGAGGAGGCGGACCCCACCACGCCCTACCGCTGGGCCCGTCCGCAGGTGCTGCCCGACCTGGCCGTGGCCGGCGATCTTGACGCGGCGCTGTCCGGCCTGGTCGACCAGGTGGCGCGCCTCGGCCGCCGCCTCGGCGCGGGTGCCGACCAGCTCATGGGCCTGCTCGAAAATCGCGACGAACGCTTCGCCGACCGCCTCGGCGCGCTGCTCATTGCCGAACCGGCCGAGCGCCAGGACTTCCTCGCCTGCCTGGACCCGCTGGCCCGCGCGGCGCGGATCGCCGCCGTGCTCACCACCCTCGAGCGGCGCACCCGGGGCGGGCGTGAACCGTCGGCCAATTGAGCGCAACCCGCGACCGTGCCGCGCTCTGACGTCAGGCTGGGGGGAATTCCCGCAACGTCCCACGCGGACGTGCGTCATCCTGTCCTGACCATGCGTGGCACGCTGCCCATCCTCCTGCTCGCCTTGCTTGCCGTCGGTGCACCCGGCTTGGCCGCGGGCGAGGCCAACGCCAGTGTCATGGCCGCCAGCGCGACGGCCGGGGCGAAGCCCACCCCGGCCCCAGTCCAGGTGATCGTGATCGCCGCGCCTCTCACCACCCTGGTGCCCTGCCCCGATCCGGTTCCGGCCGGCGGCGGCATGCTGCGCGCGATCATCGAGGTCCCCGCCGACGCACCGGCCGATCTCGGGGTCGGCGCCTACATCGCCGACCGCCACGGCCGCTGGTTCCAGCGCGCACGTCCGGGCGTGCTGGGACCGGGACGCCACGTCCTGGAGTTCGCGCTCGGCGGCGACGCCGCGCTGCTCAGCGAGCCTGCGCCCACCGCCTGGACCCCGGCCGACGCGGCGCTCGCCGCGCAGGCCGGCCTCTACCTGTGGTCGGCCGGGGCGAGCCGCACCCAGCTGCGCATCAGTGGTTTGGCCATGAGCGCGGCGCCGACGACGGCGCCGCCGCGCAGCGGCCGGCTCACCTGCCTGACGCTCGGCGACTACGCGGCCGCAACCGGCAGTGCGCACGCGCGCACCGGCGAACGCTGGGCGCTCAGCGTGCTGCCCGAGCCGTTCCCGGCCAACCCCTACGATCCCGCCGAGTTCGCCCTCGACGCGGTGTTCACCGCGCCCGATGGCACCGAGCAGCGCGTCCCCGGCTTTGCGCGCGAGCCCATCCTGCTGCGCGACCGCGGCGACCGCGAGGACGCGGTGCCGGACGGGCCGACTGCCTTCGCGGTGCGCTTCCGTGCGCGTACGCCCGGCACCTGGCACGTCCGCCTGGAGGCGCGCTGGGGCGCCGGTCGCACGGTCACCAGCCGGCTGCCGGATCTCGCGGTCGCGGGCGCGCCGTGGGACGGCTACGCGCGGGTCGATCACGACGATCCGCGTTTCTTCAGCGTCGGCGGCGCCTTTCACTGGCCGATCGGGCTGAACCTGAACTCCGCCTACGACCTGCGCTCGCGCGACCGCCTCGCCACCAAGCTGACCCCCGACCGCGGCACGCTCGCCTACCTGCCGCGCATGGCGCGCTTCGCCGCCGCCGGCGGCGACCTCGTCGAGATCTGGATGTCGAGCTGGAACCTGGCGCTGGAATGGCGCGCCGACTGGCCCGGGTTCGCCGGCATCGGGCGTTACAACCAGGGCAACGCCGAACGCCTCGACCGCATCCTTGATGAGGCGTGGCGGCTGGGCATGCGCGTCAATCTGGTGATCAACAATCACGGCCAAGCGTCGCCGCAGGCCGACCGCGAGTGGAAGGACAACCCGTTCAATACCGCCAACGGCGGTCCCCTGACCGACCCCTACGCGGTGTTCACCGATCCGCGCGCATTCGCCTACCAGGAACGCCTGCGCCGCTACCTGGTCGCGCGCTACGCCGACCACCCCGCGGTGTTCGGCTGGAAGCTGTGGTCGGAGGTCAACCTCACCGCCGCCGGCGACATGCGTCGCGGTGGCGGCAACATCTCCGACGCCGAGCGCCGCGAGACCCTGCTGCGCTGGCACGAGGCCGCCGCCGCGCGCTGGCACGCCCTGGACGGCTACGGCCACGGCGTCACCACGCACTGGGCCGGCGACTACCGCCGTCCCGACCGCGCCATCGTCGCCCTGCCCGGCATCGATTACGTCTGCATCGACGCCTACCACGGGCAGAACCGTCGACCCGCGGGCGGGATCGATGGCCTGCTGACCGCGCCCAACACCGGCGACCTCATCGTCAACCTGCTGTGGCAGAGCACCCAGGACTCCAACAACGGTCTGGCGCGCTTCAACAAGCCACTGGTCGTCACTGAGTACGGCGCCTCGAGCCAGGGCGGACCGCCGCCGCAGATGCTCGCCGAGTCCGCGTCGGGCGACTGGGCCGGGCTGGTCAGCGGCCACGGTGCGGCGCCGATGCTGTGGTGGTTCGAGTGGGTCGACCAGGGCGAGCACTGGCAACCCTACCGGGCGATCGCGCGCTTCCTGCAGGGCGAGGACCTGCGTGGGGCGCAGGCGCACAGCGTGGTGCTGGCGGCGACCAGCGCCCAGGGCGATCTGTGGACGCGCGCCTGGGCGCGGCCGGGACGCATGCTCGGCTACCTCGCGGACAGCCAGTGGGCGTGCACGGGCGAAGGCGCGGCGCTCCACCCCCAGGCCAGCATCCAGATCGGCACCCAGATCGCCGCCGGTGACTGCCTGGTGCAGTGGTGGAACGCCGACAGCGGCGAGGTGTTGGCGACGGAGACCATCGCGCACCCCGGCGGCGCGCTGGTCCTGGCTGCGCCAGCGTTCGCGCGGCACCTCGCGTTCAAGCTCATCCGCAACGTGGTGACGTCGCCCTGAGTGGTCCGCGGAGGCGCGAGGGTGGGGAGTGGGGAGTGCGGAGTGCGGAGTGCGGAGTGCGGAGTGCATAGTGGCCGTCTCCAAGTGGCTGCAGGGGTCTGGCGAGGATGAGTTCCATCCCAAGCAGAATTCAAGGGTAGCGGGTGCCGCGTCCGAGCGCACTCCGCACCCCACACTCTGACCCGCCCCCCGCGCACCACGTACCCTGTCATCCGACAGCAGGTCGCACCATGCACACGACCCGACGATCATCCTTGCCCGCCCAGCGAACCGGTGGTACCTCCCCTGCGCGCATCCGCGCGGAGGGGCGATGGCTGGCACCGTTGGCGACCGATCTGGGCAGCCGCCCGCGCCCACCTTCCTGCGCAGTCCACGCCTGACCGTCGAGATCGCCGCCCCGGGCAGCAGCTATGCCGGCTCGCGTTTCGACTGGTCGAGCTTCATCACCCAGGTGACCCTGGACGGGCGCCACCGCTTCCTCGCCCCCGAGGCGCAGCGCCCGGGCGTCGGCACCGGCGGCAGCGGCCTGTGTTGCGAATTCGACATCCTCGGGCCCGCCGGCTTCGCCGAGACCGCAGTCGGAGAGACCTTCCCGAAATGGGGGGTCGGCCTGCTCACGCGTCCCGACGAGCGCCCCTACGACTTCTCCAGGACCTACCCGATCGCGCCCTTCGCACGCGCCATCACGGCCACCGCCACACGTCTGGAATCCATCACCGAAGCTGAGCCGTGCCGCGGCCTGGCGCTGCGCCTCGAGCGCGCGCTCGAGGTCGCGGACTGCGATCTGCTCAGTGACGTGACCGTGGTCAACACCGGCACGCGCGCCGTGCACACCCGCGAATACTGTCACAACTTCGCCGCCATCGACGGCCATGCGATCGGCCCCGACTACCGCCTGGAGCTGTCGCAGCCGCTTCGCATCGACCAGCAGGACCCGTGGTTCAGGAGCACCGGCAGCATACTGCACCTGCACCGCCCGGTACCAGCGGGCGCGAACGCCTACGTGTGTGGACCGCTGGACCCGGACCCGGACGGCTTCACCTGGCGACTGGTGCACGCCCCGAGTGGGGTGTCGGTCAGCGAGCAGGTGCTGTCCGCGCCGGGGCCCGCGCTGTGCGCGGTATGGGCCACCGGCCACGTCATCTGTCCGGAGGTGTTCATCGATGCCGTGATCGCGCCCGGCGAGCGGCGTTCGTGGCGCCGGCGCTACGCGTTCGCGGTCGGACTCGAGGCCTGAGTTGGGGCCACCGGTAGCGGTGCATGCGCCTTGGGCGCTGCGATCACCGGTGGGTGGATCTCGAGCGGGTGGAGGTCCGCGAACGGCACGATCGCCGGATGGGCCTCGCGGGCCTGCACATCGTCGGCGAACGGCTCGATCACCCGCGGCTCGTCGAGCGGCTGGATCTCGCTGGGGTGCAGGATGGCGGGCACCAGGGCCTGGACATCGCCATCATGGATCACCGCCGGCTCGATCTGCTCGGGCTCAAGATCGATCTCCTCCGCCGGAATGAGCAGAAAGTCGATGACTTCGGGACGCTTGGCCGCGCGCAGGCGCAGAGCGATCATATCGGATCCGGCGAAGACTTCGCGGTTGACCTGACGGCCGTTCATCGTTGGCAGTATAAGCCGCAGCGGCTGTCTGCCAGAGCTGCTTGGGTGGGCCCGGACAGGGGCGGGACCTCGACGGCTGCGGTGCGGGTGGTTCAGGGTGCGTTCCAGGTCGGGAGGTGGTAGCGGTCCAAGGGATGGGCTCCAGGACGACCCGGCCGCCGCCGCGACGGTGTGATATCCGCCTCACCGGAGGGTGGGGCTTTACCCCTGGGGTTGCCGGCTCCCCTCGTCACAAACGGCGCCTTCATCATGGCAAGGGCAAGAGCATGACGACGGCCTCCGAAAACCTCCGGTTCATCTGCAACTCCTGCGGCTTCCGGGCACGCATCCCCGCCTCCTACAAGGGTAAGGTCATCCTCTGCCCTGGTTGCCAGGCGATGAAGATCGTCGCGGCCGACGGCAGCGACCCGACCGGCAGCACCGTGGCGGTGCGCCGCGTCGAGACCGCGACCACCCCGGTCGGGACCTACAGCACCCCGGACGCCTCAGGCAAGATCCGCTTCACCTGCAGCGCGTGCGGCTACCTCGCCAAGCTGGGCATCCACTATGCCGGCAAGGCCATCGCCTGCCCCTCCTGCGAGTCCCCCCAGCTCATCCCCCCCCTGGCGCCCACCGCGGTCGCCGCGCCCAAGGCCGAGATCGAACTGGCCCTGGACCTGAGCGCACCCGAAGCGGCCCCTGCGCCCGTGGCCAGATCCGCTCCAGCAGCGCAGCCCGCGCCCGTCGCCCCCGCCGCAGTCGCGGACGCTGACTTCTCCTTGGACGAGCCTGAAACCAGGGCCAAGCCCGATCTCGCGGACAAAGCCGCGCTGCGCACCCCTGCCAACGTTCTGCCGACCAGCCGCGCCGACGAGCCTGCCGCCGTCACCGGACCCGCTCTGGAGGAGTTGATGGAAGCGACCCCCGCCCCCGCCCCCGCGCCGCTCAAGCCGGCGGTCACGCCGATCCGGCGCGGCAAGCCAGCCGCACCTGCTCCAGCGGCCCCGGTCGCTCAGCCGCCGACTCCCAAGCCCAAGACCGGCGGGGTGGTGCGCCGTGGCGCCAAACCGGTCGATGCGGACGAGGACGAGGTCGGCGACGAGGACGCCGACGGCACCGACACCCCGCCCGCCAAGCCGAAGGTGTCGGTCAACCCACGCGGCGGGAGCGGTTCGCTGATCGACCAACTCAAGCAGCCACCCGCACTCTACGTGACCATCATCGCCGCCGTGACCACGGTGCTGATGGTCGCCTTCATGATCCTCTGGCGGCTCAGCGCCGGTGCCGCCGCGACCGAGCACGAGCGCGCCGACAAATTTTCCGGCGAGTTCGAGACCGCGTCCAAGGCCCACCGCACCGCCGTGCTCGAACGCGATGGTCAGGCCAGCGAGTTGCAGCAGACCAATGCCAAGCTCGAGGCGGCCCTGGCCGCCGGCAAGAAGACGGCGGCCGCGCTCGCCACCGCCGAGTCCGAAAGCCAGGCCGCGAAGGCCGATGCCGATGGCGAGCGCACCCAGCGCAAGGCCGCCGAGGGCAAACTCGATGCCGCCCTGGCCAAGGCCGCCAAGGCCGAGGTGGATCGCGACGAGACGCTGCGCCAGCTGCTCGAGAAGATGAAGGCGCTCAAAGAGGAGACCGCCATGCGCAAGCAGTTCCAGGATCGCGTCAAGGAACTGGACGCGAAGACCAAGTAGACGGTCCCCGGCGGGCATCTACGCTCCGCCCCCGGAGAGCTCCATGCGCACGCGCCTGATCCTGGCCCTGCTCGGCACCGCCGCCTGCGCGACGGGCGCCGAACGCCCGCCGTTCTACCTCGATGGCGGCTGGGGCTACCCCGCGCACGGCGACACCCGCGCCGCGACCACGCCGCACGGCTACCACATCGGCGCCGGCTACGCGGACAACGAGACCGGGCTGGTCGGCTACCCCGCGGTCGACTTCGATTGGACGCACTGTTCCGGCCCGGGCGAGAACAAGATGGACATCTACAGCATCGACTACGCCGAGCGCGTGCCGATCAGCGACGGGTTCTACGTCGGCGCCGGTCTCGGCACCTACTACGAGAAGGTCAACATCGTCGATCCCGACGGCACCACGCACGGCGGCAAGGCCCTGCGCATCGGCGGCCGCGCCATGGCCGGCATCGGCATCAACGACATGGTCTTCGTGGAAGGCACCTACTTCTACAGCGGCAAGATCGGCGGCGTCGAGACCAGCGTGGTCGCGGTGTGCCTTGGCATCTGGTTCTGAGCGGACGGGACCCGTGAGCCAGCCCCAGGGCTTCGACCAGCGCGACGACCAGTCCGACCGCGCGCTGCGGCCGAAGCGCCTGGCCGACTTCACCGGCCAGGTGCCGGTGACGCGCAATCTCAGCCTGGCGATCCAGGCGGCGCGCCAGCGCAAGGAACAGCTCGACCACGTGCTGCTCTCCGGCCCCCCCGGGCTCGGCAAGACCACGCTCGCGCACATCATGGCCGCGGAGATGGGCGCCGAGATCCGCGAGACCGCCGGCCCGCTGATCGAGAAGCCCGGCGACCTCGCCGGCATCCTCTCGTCGCTCAAGCAAGGCGCGGTGCTGTTCATCGACGAGATCCACAGCCTCAAGCGCGTGGTCGAGGAATACCTCTATTCCGCGATGGAGGATTTCCGCATCACCATCCAGCTCGGCGAGGGCGCGACCACGCGCGAGGGCCAGCTGTCGGCGCCGTTCCGCTCGCGCTTCGGGATCCGCGAGCGCCTCGACCTGTACTCGCCCGACGAACTCGGCCGCATCCTGGCGCGCTCCGCGACGCTGCTCGGGGTCGCGGCCGACGCGCCCGGCCTGGCCACCATCGCGCGGCGCAGCCGCGGCACCGCGCGCTACGCCAACAACCACCTGCGCCGCATCCGCGACCTCGCCCAGGTCGCGTACGGCAACCGCATCGACGTCGCCGTCGCCGATGAAGGCCTGGCCATGCTCGGCGTCGACCCCGCTGGCCTCACCGAACTCGACCGCCGCATCCTCGGCTGCCTCGCCACCCACCGCCGCGCCGTCGGCCTCAAGACCGTGGCCGTGACCGTCGGCGAGGACGAGGCCACCATCGAGGACATCTACGAGCCCTTCCTGATCCAGAGCGGCTACCTGGTCAAGACGCCGACCGGGCGCCTGCTGACCGTGAAAGCCTATCAGCACCTCGGCCTCACGCCGCCCGAGGCCGACGAGAACCAGCAGCGCCTGTTCTGAGCGCGCGTTCCTGCCATTGGCAAGCCCAGTGCGTACCCCTGCCCAGGGC
The DNA here is from genome assembly GCA_038213805.1 of Planctomycetota bacterium. GTDB lineage: Bacteria > Planctomycetota > UBA11346 > UBA11346 > UBA11346 > BOG-1363. The sequence continues at coordinate 11,304 of JBBQSO010000090.1, forward strand.
CTTCCGGCCCCCCGGCAGGCGTGGTGTGCCCCGCCATCCGTGCCGTGAAACCCCGCAGGCGCTGACGTGTCCATGGCCTTTCCCCCTTCCGGTACGCGTCCCCCGCCCTCGGTCGGCGCCCTGGTGCGCGCGATCAGCGATGAAGCGATCGCCGCCGAAGAGGCGCTGCACGCCATGCCGCAGGCCGTTTTCATGCATCTGCCGAAACCCAAGCCGATCATTTGGATCCTGACCATCTTCGCAGGCGGGCTGGCGCTGATCGTCGCCGCCCTGACGTTGACCATGGTGCGGGCCTGGTACGAGCTGGGACCGGCGATCGCGCAGCGGGAACTGGCCCTGACGCACCCCGCGCCGCCACCCCTGCCGACCGACGCAGGACTGCTCGACGACGAGATCACCGCCCTTTACCTGAAGTCCCAACCCACCGCCACCGCGCGGCTGTTCCGCGCCCGCGCCCACGCCCTGCGGGCGCACGGCGACCTCGAGGGCGCGATCGCCGCTTGGCTGGAGATCAAGGCGCGCGTGGTGCCGTGGAGCGGCGAGGACCGCCTCGGCTTAGCCGAGGCGCTGGCCGCGTGCGGCCACACGGGCGAGGCCATCGCCGTGCTGCGCGCCGTGCCACTCGCCATGCAGGCGCCGGAGACGCGCAGTGCGGTGCTGGCGCTGTTGACGCGCTGCCAGCTGACGGCGCGGTCGGTGGATGGCTGAAATAAGATGGCCAATGGCTGAACGAACGTGTGCGTTCAGGCACGCGTACTAGAGGACCGAAAACCCTAGCGCTATAATCGCGTGCTAAGGAGGTCCCATGCAGACCCAGCCGACCAGCGCGAAGCGCGCCCAGAAATTAAACCCCGCCATCCGAGGCCGCGCCCTCATAGATGACTGGCAGCGATCGGGCCTGTCCCGAAGCGCTTTTGCTCGCGAGCGCCAGGTCGGCGCCCATCTGGTGAGCTATTGGGCAAAGCGAATGGGCGTGTCCAAGCCGCCCTCACCAGCCGAAGTCACGCCCGCCATCGACTTCATCCAGGTGCCGTTCGTTCCTACGGAATCGGCGATGCCACCGCCCGCGACCGTGAGTCCGTCAATCGAGATCCTTTTCCCGCGCGGCGTGGTGCTGCGCGTCAGACCCGGCGTCGATGCCGCCTTCTTGCAGACCGTGGTCACCGCCCTGGAACACGTCCGATGCTGACCTTCGGCGACACCCGGCGGATCTTCCTGGCGCGCCAATCCACCGACATGCGCAAGGGCTGTGCGTCATTGGCCGCCGTGGTCGAGAATGCCCTTGGCCAAGATCCCTATGCCGGCGACATCTTTGTCTTCGTCGGCAAGCATAAGAACCGCGTCAAGATCGTCGCCTGGGATCGCTCAGGCTTCTGGCTGTGTTCGAAACTCTTGGAGCAAGGCACGTTCGCCGTTCCAAAAGGCGCTGCGGTCGAAAACGGCGCCGGCACCATGCCGCTGTCACCCGCCCAGATCCAGATGCTCCTCGAAGGGATCGATGTGCACCACGCGACGTACCACGCGCATTACCACCGACCACCAGCCCCGGAACCGGAACTGGTATCGACACCGACGCTCAGCCCATGATCAAACGCACTCATTTTACCGTGTTGACGCTCTTTACGCGCTGGTATAGTGGCGTCATCATGTCGATGGCCGAACGAGTGACGACGCTGACCAAGGCCCTGGCGGCAGAAATTCTCCGCCGGCAACAGGCTGACGCAGACAACAGCACGCTGCGTGCGCACCTTGCCTCCATTGGTGCCCCAGCTGATTTGGTGATCGAGAATGCCGCGCTGCGCGCCCAGGTGGCCGACTTCATCGAGAATTTGGAGGTCATGACCTACCGCATGGCCAGGATGACTCGCCGCGTCTTCGGCACCTCGAGCGAGACTCACCATCCGGGTCAACAGCACCTCGACGAGATCATGCGCCAGATTCTGGTAGAGACTGAGCTGCGGCCGGATGACTCGACCGCCGCCACGAAGGCGAATGCCGGTTCGACGACGGCGACCGTTGCACCATCAGCTTCTGATGCGGCGAGGCCGGGACCAGCTAAGCCACGCACCAAGCGCCGCGGCCGGCTCTCCCTCCCCGACACGCTGCCGATCGAAGAGCGGTCCATGGAACTTCCTGAGTCCGAGCGCATCGGCCCAGACGGGAAGCCATTGCCGCAGATCGGTACGCGGATCGTCGAGAAGCTCGACTACTTCCCCGCCTGGTTCCGGCGCCTGCGTTTGATCTATGCCATCTACGGCTCGCCCTTCAGCGATGCGCAGCGGATCTCGGCCGCGCCCATGCCCTGCATCGTGCCCAAGGGTCTGCCCACCGACACCACCGTGGCTATGGTCCTGGTGGAGAAGTACGATCTCCACTGCCCATTGTACCGGCAGGAGACGAAGCTGGAGCGTGCCGGCATCGATCTTGGCCGTTCCACTCTGATGAACTGGGTGCGGCATGGGGCTACCGCCTTACTGCCCATCCAGGCGGCCATCGGCCAGTCCATCCGCCAGAGCCCGGTGATCGGGATGGATGACACCTGGATCAGAACACTGGATCCCGGGGCCGGGAAGACGCATCTCTCCCGGCTCTGGGGCTACTACGCCGACGACGAGTTTTACTGTGACTACCGACGCACCAGAGAGGGGAAGTGGCCCGCCGAGTTCATGCGCGACTACCGGGGCGTTCTCATGGCTGACGCGTATTCCGGGCACCATCGGCTCTTTGCCGACGGGCTCATGACACCCGCGGCCTGCATGGCGCATGCCCGGCGGAAGTTCGAGGAGGCATTGGAGGCCGGTGAGCTGATGGCGTCCCAGGCCCTCGACCACTTCTCGCTGCTCTACCGCATTGAGCGCGAGACCGCTGCACACACCGCGGATCAGCGGCTGCGCCGCCGCCAAGCAGAGGCGATTCCCATCCTGGATCGATTGGAGAGGCTGGTCATCGCCTGGGAGACTGACCAACGGCACTCGAGCGGTCTCTACGGTGCTGCTCACTACACCCGCAAGATCTTTCAGAACCTGCGCACCTATACGACCGACGGGCGGATCCCGATCGACAACAACGATCTGGAGCGTCTCTGGCGTCAGCCCAGTCTCAACCGGAAGAACTCACTCTTTGTGGGATCTGATCGCGGCGGCACCTGGGCGGCGACGATGTTCAGCATCTGCCAGAGTTGCCGACTCGTTGATCTGGATCCCTACAAGTACCTGGTCGAGATGTTTGCGCAGCTCCACACCGGGCGGACGGATTTTGCTAACCTGCGGCCCAAGGCGTGGGCGGGACGGTTGGTGGCACGGACGGCATGAGGCGGTAGCATGCATGGACGCTCCCAATGCTATTGAGAAATTCGATTAGCTGGGAGATTCCGCGTCGCGCCGCAATTGCCCTCGCATCGCAATAGACGCGGGAAAGCAAGTAAGCGTATCCTAATGGATTTCGGCGCATAGCTCCCAGGGAATACATGGCTGACTTGCACGGCTGCTAGAAATCGTAGTACCAGCCAAGCCACCAGGCTGCATGAGCATCTCCCTCATGTGCCCAACCGACCAGTTTCACGACGATCTGATCATCGCTTGGCTGCCGCGAGTCAATGAGTGGTATGAGTTCCGAGCGCGGAGGATCGCAGCGTTCTCCAGTCGTCCAATGAGCACACTACACCGTACCATCTCTGTGTGAACAGTTTCCAAGCTTCACAAGAATGCTGGGATTCACGCCAGCGAAAGAGGTTTTCGTCAGGCAGGCGAGGATTTCTCACCATGCTTTGTAACGAGGATGGTGATGCTTCGTAAGCCATGGTTTGCTCCTTGCGGCATACATCGCCGTTACCCTCCAATGATATCCGCCCCAAAATGAAATCTACCTGGCATTGCGATTCCAATCTGGATGCGATTGTTTATGACCGCATCACCATGGCATCAATGGCTTCAGTACTGACCGTCGAGGATCCCGTTTCTGGGCGACGAGTCCGCCTGATGACATCCGACACTGCCGGGTGGCAGGTCCGCATCACCACTCCGATTTCCGGTGGAAGCATTCGCCTCCAACGCATTCCGCATCACCATCCACGCGATGCCCTGGATTCGTTCCGACGGACTCTCACAGAAATGGGCATTACCGATGATACTCGAGCGCTCGACCTGGTCCGTGACTGTCTGAGTGCCTTCCTCCATGGACGACCCGGATTCCGGGCGCACTGTCTGGCCCTGCGCCTGCGAATGAATGAAGTCGCCGAACGCATGGCTTCTCAACGCATCGCGCTGGCCCATGGTCTGCGAGCCGTCACTGCTCTGGCATTGGAACGTGGCCTCCACCTCGCTGACGGTGCGGACCCTTCGTGGCTCACCCGTCTCATCGCACTCGTGGACTCTGGTGCATCCCATGAGGTCCTCCTGGAGAACCAGCTCACCCTCATCTTACAGGGGCTCACCATCTAATCGCAGACCCATGGGAATTGGGCCGAGTTGCCTCCACAGCCCCTAAGTAGCCAGGTTGACACAGCCAACCGTCGCCAGACCTTAGGGGTCTCATTGGAGCCCCTATGACCATCCGTCACCTGTTCCTCTTCACTTCCCTTGCGCTCTCCCTGGGCCTCGTCCTCACCGGCTGCGGCAGTGGTGGCGGCGGCGGCAGCGGTTCTGGCACCTCTGGTGGTACGACCACTCCTCCTCCAGCACGCACGGCCGTCAACTGGTCCGTCCAGAATCCTGACATCACAGGCGCCGTAGTTGGCCATCAGGTCCTGGTTTCGGGAGCCGCAGCCGTCTTGTTTCCTGTCGGATCAACTCCGCCCACGGGCCCCATCACCATTTCATTCACCCTGAATGGCTCAGTCCTCCCTCTCACCGAGACCGCAACCTTCACACAGGCATTCGACACTGGACATCAACCCGTCCCCAACCTGTTTGTTCTCCAGTTTGCGAATCACCCACTTTTCAATGCTGCCTCGACCGGCACCTTCTCACTGAAAATCACCTTTGACTCGACTGGGATTCTCGACGACTCCCCTACACTCGGTAACCAGCGCTTCACCACCGTCCCGATCGTTGTCGCCCCGGCGGGAACGGTCTGATTGACCTGACAGCGGGTGTTGGCCGAAAATCCATAGTGGATTCGATCACCACCGCGCGGGCCACGCCCGCTGTCTTCGCTCTAATGCACTTGAGCCTCATTTTTCCGCGCAGACCAATAGGTGAATTCTAACGAAAGCATCCCCCTGTCATTGGATGTCGTCGAGCGGATTCCCCGACGCCAGGTCAATCAGTTGCCAGCGGAAGCGGGTGCCGTGGTCGAATATCGTCACGCGCACACCTGACGTGCGGATAGTAAGACTGAGATTGGGATCCGCAGCTGGCGCAGCATCTACCAGGACCGGTCGCGCCCATTCGAGGGTGACCGTATCCCGATTAGCCTTCGCCGACGTCGGCTTCCCAAGCAGGCGAATCGCATTGCGGTGATTCAGGAGAGGATACGCCAGGAAGGCGCTGAACTCCGACCGGTGGAAGCACCCCTGAATGGCTGGCGCCGGCACGGTTGGATTCCCAGGGGGGAGCATGATGGGCGATGGGTCACCCTGTCCGATGGTCATCCACCACGCCGGCTGGCCGACATCCGCAAGCCACCGCGCACGATCTCCCCCGAATGGATCCACTGCCTCCGCTGCAGACATCGAGGAAACGCATCCCGCGATCACAAGAAGAATTGCAGTTATATTCATGCGCGTCTCCAGGTTTCCACTGTCTCGGATGATGGATAGATCGCTGCCCGTCGCAGGACTCGCTAGGATTCATGTAACCTATCGCCACGCTTCGTTTGTGCTCACGCTGCCAGTCGCAACCGGATCCCGAACTGCGCAGCGACGATCGCAGCCGCGACAGGCGGATACACGGAATTACCAATCCGCGCGGTCTTCTGCCTCTTGGTGCCAGTCAGGATATAGTTCCGGCCAAAACCCTGCGCTCCTGCCAGCTCTTCGGCCTCAAGCATGCGAAGACCAATGTCGGTGATCAGGTACTCCTCTCCCTCGAGCGTCACCGTGACCAAGCCGAAGCATGCGCCTTGCCGGATGGTGTGGAGGGGATCGTCCAGCCCTTGGGCCGTCCCGCCCGTGCCATAGTATTTAGTGAGGAAGGCTGCAACGAGTGCGGCTTTGCTTCCGCCGGCGACGACCGTTCCCAGAGGCTGTCTGATATCGAGAGCTCTCGGTGCCTGGCCGACACGCTCACCATAGCCCGTCTGGACCAGGGTCATCGCAGCCAGTGCGTTGTGATCCCATTTCGTGATGGTCGGCAGTGGATCGGTGAGCGACTTGCAGTGATGCTGACGGTTTTCCAGACTTCCGTAGTATTTCGACAGGAATGCCGCGACCCGCGCGGGGTGATTGCCCTGCGCCAAAGTGGTGGTCAGCGGATCATGGACCCCATTCCGTTGATCGTCACCATGACTCAGGCGCTCGAGACGGGGTGCCACGAGACCATGCCGCTGCTTCTGGGTTACCGTCGACAACGGCTCGCCAACCGACGATGACCCTCGCCGGTTGCTCTGCTGGTCAATCGTGACGATGAAGGGATTGCCGCTGAGAACGTAGCGAACCATACCGGCCGCCACGCGTCGACAGGTAGCATCGGCAAGGGGCTTCTTGCGCTCAAAAATGCTCGGACATCGCAAGGACCAGTCGATGATGTCGGCAGCCGGCCGCCAGGCCTCCGCTCGCCCCTTCCCATGCGTAGGCACTGGCCAGACAATCGGTGCGCCATCCCGCCGCGCCACGAGGAATAGCCGCTTACGAATGGTCGGTACACCGTAGTCGGCAGCAACCATGGTTCGCCATTCGACCGAGTACTTCAACGCACGGAGACGGTCGACAAACCGCTTGAAGGTTTCACCGGCTCTCGCGGGATCAGGAACACGAATGGGCTTGCCATCCTTGGGATCACGAAGGTAGTCGCCCTGCGCGTCGCGCGCGTACATCAACGGTCCCCAGCTCAGAAACTCGGGAACGTTCTCAAGGAAGATGACGCGCGGTGCGACTTTTGCTGCCCACCGGCATCCAATCCAGGCCAATGCCCGCACACTGGGCGAAACCGGCGCCGATCCCTTCGCACGGGAGAAATGCCGATAATCTGGGCTCAACCACAGGGCCCCGACAGGAACGCCTTTGGTTGCCTCTTCCGGCCTGACATCGTAGATGCTCTCGCAGTAGTGGCACGTGGCCGGGTGATTGGCTTCGTGCATTTGGATCGCATGCGGATCATGATTAATCGCGATGTCTGGACTCCGACCCAGTGCGAGCTCGATTCCAAGCGAGGCACCGCCGCCCCCTGCGAATAGATCGACGATGAGCTCTCCGCACAGAACTCCGCCGATTCCTGGGATTTGGAGCTGCTTGCTCATTGCTTCTCCAGGCCGGAGTGCTGTGGCTGAGAGCTAATGGGCCCTAAGGCAGTTAAGCATTGGCGCATGGCCACGGTATGCCGTTTGGTGAGCTCAGGATCATCCCAAGAACGTCGGCGCTCCTGGTAGGCCTCGTTCACCTCGATTTGTAGCACAGTGGGCAATCGCGGCCAACATGCGCAGCACACCAGGTGCCAGAGCTTATCTTTCGTGAGACCACAACGGCAGCGCAGGGTGGCAGGCATGGGGGAAATCCTCACGTCAGGTCGGGGTGGCTACTCGCAAAGTCAGGCTGCTAGCCCGAGGAAGCACTCAGGCGACGCCCCTAGAACGGCGGCTCATCCCCAGCCGACAGCGTCCCCGAAGCCAGCGGCTGCGCCCGCTCGGCATTGGTGCGGTTCTCCTGGACTCCGGTGGCACTATCGCCAGAGGCATCGCCCCCGGTTGCGCCATCGTCCTGCTGCGACCGCGAACCACCGTCGCTTTTCGGGCTGAGGAACTGGATGCTGTCGGCGACCACCTTCAGTTTGCTACGCTTCGAGCCGTCCGCTTCGTCCCACTTGTCGAGCTTGAGACGGCCCTCGAGGTAGACGAGCTTCCCCTTGGTGAGGAACTGACCGGCGAGCTCGGCCGTACGCCCCCAGGTCTCGATGTCCACGAAGGTGACCTCTTCCTTCACCTGGCCATCGTTTCCCTTGAAGCGCCTGTTGATGGCGATGCCGAAGTTAGCCACCGCCTGCTCGTTGGAAAGAAAACGGACCTGCGGGTCGCGGGTGAGATTGCCGGCGAGCATGACTTTATTGAGATTGAACATGGGTTTTTCCGTGAGAAATGAGTGATGGATGGAGTGACGAAGGAAGGGGAGAGGTCAGATGATGAAGTGTTGATCGCGGAGGAAGTCCTCCAGGACGTCCCTCTGGGCCATTGGAAGGGCATCTGCGGCCGAGGCCCAGATATCGCGGAGAAGGTCTTCAGCACGCATAAGCAGGTCGATGGGGTCGACGCGACGGGATGTCATGGCACCGGACCGCGTAATCCCATGCAGGGTGAACTCGGGCCCCGAAAGACTCAGAATGATCGTCTGCAGACCATCCAGTGCGGACGCATACAGCAGTTGGAGATCATGAAGGGGAACGGAGGAGACGAAGTCATCGATCGTCGCATCACGTCCCGGTGGGTTGGTTGCATATACTGGCGGAATGCTGGAGTCTCGCAGTCCGATGGTCATCGCGCCGCGGTGGTACACCCATTCGATTTGCTGCCCAGACTCGATGGCCATGTGCATGATGTGCTGGTCAAGCGGAACCCGGACTCGGGTGGTTGATTCGAACGGAGAACGAGAGTCGTCGTGTAGCTCTGCCGGCCCCCTTGACCCCTGCGCTCGCCGGGCCTGATCGCCGTGGGCGAAGGGACCGAGGCATGGGTGA
>JBBQSO010000091.1:0-19651 GCA_038213805.1 Planctomycetota bacterium
TGCGGGTGAAGTCCAGGAAGCGGCGCAGGGTGCGCTCGGGAGTAATAGAAGTGCTCATAAGGCCGGAAATCCGGACCCGTTAAGCATGTCAAGATCAATATTTACAGCGGTTTATGAGGATTTCTTAAGTGAACGCCATTGCCGCTAGACCAGAGGCGCGAGGCAGCCGGCTGTCGCCCCAGGAGTCGCGCTGAGGTCTGTGGCCGCTTGTCCCTCACGCCGCGGGCCTCGTGCCTGGCGCCTCAGGAGAACCTGCCGGCGTCGATCCGCCCGGTTCGCGCGGACGTGGCCACGATCAGCCCCCGTCCCCGGTAGCGGAGGAGGCACGACGTCGCCCCGCCGGTGGCGGTGATCTCGGCCCAGTCCAGGGCGCCATCCCGCCACGCCAGCGCGACCGTGAAGCCGCCGCGCGCGCGCAGTCCGCGCACGCACCCCTGCGGCCACGCGGGCGGCAGGGCGGGCAGCAGGTCGAGGGCGTCGGCGTGGCTCTGCAGCAGCATCTCGGCGAGCGCGGCGGTGGCGCCGAAGTTGCCGTCGATCTGGAAGGGGGGGTGGTTGTCGAAGAGGTTTGGCAGGGTCGACTGCGCGAGCAGCAGGTCCAGGTGCCGGGCGCACTGCGCGCCGTCGCCCAGGCGCGCGTAGAAGGCGATGATCCACGCGCGGCTCCAACCGGTGTGGCCGCCGCCGTGGGCGAGTCGGCGGTCCAAGGTGGCGCGGGCCGCGGCGGCCAGCGCCGGGGCCCGCTGCGGGGTGAGCTCGTCCCCGGGAAACAGGCCCCACAGGTGCGAGATGTGGCGATGGCCGGGCTCGTCCTCGTCGTGGTCCTCGCGCCACTCGCGGATCCCGCCGTGGCGATCCTGGCGCGTCGGCGGCAGGCGTGCGGCCAGCGCGGCGAGCTCATCGGCGAATGCCGCGTCGCAGTCCAGGAGCGCGGCCGCGGCGCGGCAGTTCGCGAACAGCGCGCGCAGGATCTGCGCGTCCATCGCCGGCCCCGCGCAGAGCTGGGCGCGCGCGCCGTCGCTGCCGCGCCAGGCGTTCTCGGGCGACACCACCGGCGCGGTGACCAGCTCGCCGGTGGCGGGATCCACGACCAGGAAGTCGCAGAAGAACAGCGCGGCGCCGCGCAGCACCGGCCACGCCCGGGCGAGGAAGGCGCGGTCGCCGCTGAAGCGGAAATGCTCCCACAGGTGCAGGCACAGCCATGCGCCCCCGGTCACCCACATGCCCGTGGCGCAGGAATCCACCGCGGCGGTGGCGCGCCACAGGTCGGTGTTGTGGTGCAGCACCCAGCCGCGGCAGCCGTAGTTGACCTGCGCGGTGCGCGTGCCGCTGACCATCAGCTCGTCGATCATCGCGAACAGCGGCGCGCCGAGCTCGGCGAGATTGCAGGTCTCGGCCGGCCAGTAGTTCATCTCGGTGTTGATATTGGTCGTCCACTTGCTGCCCCACGGCGGCACCAGGTTCGCGTTCCACAGGCCCTGCAAGGTCGCCGGTTGGCCACCGGCGCGGCTGCAGGCGATCAGCAGGTAGCGCCCGAATGCGAAGTGCAGGGCCGCGAGCGCGGGGTCGGCAGCGCCCGCCGCAACCGCCGCGAGGCGCTCGTCGGTCGGCAGCGCGGGTGCCGGACCCAGGTCGAGCCGCACGCGCGCGAACAGCGCGCGGTGGTCGGCGAGGTGGGCTGCGCGCAGGTCTGCGAGGCTGCGCGTCCGCGCCGCCGCCAGGATCGCGGCGCAGCGTGCGTGCGGATCGCCGCTGATGTCCTGCCAATCGACGTGACTGGTCGCCAGGGCCAGGCGCAGGGTGACCTGCGACGCACCGACGACGCGTAGGCCGTCGGCGGTTTCCACGACCGTGCCGCCGACCGCCTCCATCGCCAACCGGCCGGCGAAGCGCAGGCCAGGTCCAGCCATGCCGCCGACCAGGTCGCGCTCCTGCCCGTCACCGTGCCACTGCCCGCTCAGTTCCAAGGTCCCGTCCGCCAGCGTCGTCGTGATCGCGTCGGGATGCGGACTGGTCAGGCGCGCGGTCATCGACATGCCGGTGGGATGGTCGCAGGCACAAGAAATCACGAGCACGCCATCCAGCGCGCTGGCGAAGACCTCGCGCGTGACGCTGGCTTCGCCGGTCCGCCACGTGCTGCGCGCGATCGCCTCGTCGAGGATCAGCTCGCGCCGGTAGCCAGTCTCTGGTCCAGTGTCCGCCAGGTCGATGAGGAGGTCTCCGAACGGTTGGTAGGCTTGCAGGAAACGCGGCCGGCAGAGCAGGTCCCGTTCGACCACGCCGGCAGCCGCGGCTATGTTGCCGGCGAAAAGCAGCGCGCGCGCCTCGTCTAATCCGGCGCGTGCCGTCGGCGACGTGTAATCGTGCGGCCGACCCGACCACAGCGTTCCTTCGTTGAGCTGGATGCGCTCTGCCGTGGTGCCGCCGAAGACCATCGCGCCGAGCCGGCCGTTGCCCACCGGCAGGGCCTCGTCCCAGGTCGCCGCGGGCCGGCGGTACCAGAGCATGCCCTGGCGTCCCGTTGCGGGAGTCGACGACGTTCCGGGATCCATGCATCCACCTCAGGTGCCGGCATGATGCCGGTCGGGTGAAGCGTAGCATCGGCGCACCCCGCTCAACGGCAGGTCGTCCAGCGTGGTTGTGCGTCCAGTCCGCGCCACTGCTTGGCATGGTGCGGCGTTCGCTGCGGCGTAGGGTGCGGCGCATGGCAGTCGTCCACGCGGTGTTGTCTCTGATAGCGGCGATCGCACTGGCCCTGCTCGGCCTGCCGTGGTGCTGGCTCCTGCTGGTGGATTCCTGGCGCCGCGCCGCAGCCGTGGATGACGGCATGCCGCTCGACCCGCTCGCGCTGTACTGCGGTGGTGGCTGCGCCCTGCTGCTCATGCTGTTCAAGCGCCCGAACTGGTTCCTGCACACCGTCATCCATGAAACCGCCCACGCCCTGATGTGCGTGGTGCTGTTCGTGCCGGTGAGCGGCTTCCGTGCCACCCACGGCCACGGCGGTGAAATCGCGCACGGCCCCTGCGATCCGCTGCGCGGCACGCTCATCTCGATTGCGCCCTTTGTCCTGCCGCTGCTGCTCATCCCGCCGCTCGCCGCAGCGCCCTTCGTGCCCGGCGAGGGTCCCTGGCATCCGCTCTGTTCCGCCGTCGCGTCATTTGCCGCGCTGCAGCACCTGCAGGGTCTCTATCACAACGTGCGCCTCAACTTTTCGGGCGCCGGCTCAGACCTCGTCAAGGTCGGCCGGCCCTTGTCCCTGGTGCTCATCGCAGGCAGCCTGCTGCTGATCGCGACGTGGGTGCTGACGGTACTTTGGTAGGGTCCGGAAGTCCGGAAGTCTCGGTGGAGGGAATGGCATCCGTTCGCGCGTGAGCGCCGGATAGACGTGGTCGTGCCGACTCGCGCGCCGTTCCGGGTTGAGCCGGACTTCCGGACCGGGTGCGCCCCGCGCCCTAAAGCGTGAAATGGAACGCGGCCCCCGCGCCGGGCGCGCCCTCCGCCCAGACCTTGCCGGCGTGGCGGTGGATGATGCGGCCCACGGTGGCCAGGCCGATGCCGGTGCCTGGGAAGTCGCTCGTTGAATGCAGGCGCTGGAAGGCGCCGAAGAGCTTGCCGACGTAGGCCATGTCGAAGCCGGCGCCGTTGTCGCGCACGGTGAACACCGGACCGTCGGGGCCGTCGCTGGCGCTGAAGGTGATGCGCGCGTCGGGGCAGCGGGCGGTGAACTTCCAGGCGTTGCCGAGCAGGTTCGCGAGCGCGACGGTCAACAACCGCGCGTCGCCGCTGGCGGTCATGCCCGGCGCGATGGCAATCGCGACCACGCGCTGCGGCTCGTCACGACGCAGGATCGCGACCACCTCCTCGGCCAGGGCGCTGAGGTCGACCGGCGCACGCACCAGCTCGGCGCGGGTGATGCGGGCCAGCACCAGCAGATCGTCGATCAGCTCGGCCATACGCCGGGTGGCGCCGCGCACCCGTGCCAGGTAGTCGCGGGCCGTCGGCGCCCGGTCGGCGCCGTGGTCCTCGTCCAGGGCCTGGGTGAAGCCATCGATGGCGCGCAGCGGCGCGCGCAGATCGTGCGAGACCGAGTAGCTGAAGGCCTCGAGCTCGCGGTTGGCGACCTCAAGCATGGCCGTGCGCTCGACCACGCGCCGTTCGAGGTCGGCGGTGAGCAGGCCGAGCTCCTCGCCGGTCTGGTGGCGCTCGATGGCGATGCCGGTGAGGTGCAGCGCCAGCGAGATGATCTGCTGCTCGTCCGCATCGGGCTGGCGCAGCTCGCGCAGGTGGATGCACAGCACGCCGCCGATCTGCCCGCGCAGCGCCGTGATCGGAGCGCTCCAGCAGCACACCAGGCCGAGCGAGGCGGCGAGCGCGCGCGCACCCAGCCAGGGGGTGTCGGTGGCGAGCGTCCAGGAGCGCAGCCCGCCCGCGGTGCCGGGTTCCAGCAGCTCCGGCCCCGCCGCCGCCGCCGCGGACTCGAGCGCCGCCAGCCATTCCGCGGGCAGCGCCGAGGCCGCGGCCGCGGTCAGCCGGCCGCCGCGTGGCGCGCGGCGCAGCAGCGCCACCGCGAGATGCGGGAAGCGCCGCTCGATGAAGCTGCACACCAGTTCGAAGGTGTTGGGCAGTGGATGGCCGCGCACGATCATCTCGAGCAGCGCGGACTCCCAGCCCTGTCGCTCCGCCTCGCGCCGGCTGTCGCTGACGTCGGTGGTCGCGCCGACCCACTCGTGCACCTGCCCGCCGACCAGGATCGGCACGGCGCGCGCCAGGCAGTGCCGCCACTCACCGTCGGCGCGGCGCACGCGGTGCTCGACGCGGAAGGGTGCGCGCGTGCGCACCGCCTCCTTCCACACCGCGAGGGTGGCGGCGCGGTCGTCGGGGTGGATGGCCTCCATCCAGCCACTGCCGGCAGCCTCGGCGCGGCTCTGCCCGGTGAGCGCGATCCACGCCGCCGGGTCGCCACTCGATCGACCGACCGGGTCGGTGGTCCACACCGCCAGGGCGCTGGCCGAGACCAGCGAACGGAAGCGCAACTCGCTGGCGCGCAGTTCAAGCTCTGCCTGCTTCGCCTCGGTGATGTCCTGCACCACGCCGAGCATGCGCAGTGGCCGGCCCTCGGCGTCGCGCATCAGCAGGGCGCGGCTCGCCACCCAGCGGGTGGTGGCGGAAGCGGCCCAGCAGGTGCGGAACTCCGCGGCGTAGCGGCCGTCGCCGGCGATCGCCGCCTGCCGGCTGCGGTCGATGCTGGGCAGATCGTCCGGGTGTGGGACGGTACTGAACACATCGCGCGGGACATCGCGGTCCGCGTCGCCCAGGCCGAACATGGTCGCGGTGCGGGCTGAAATGCGCCCTTTATCGTTGGCGACATCGACCTCCCACATGCCGAGCTCGGCGATGTCGATGGCCAGCGTCAGGCGCGCCTGGCTCTCGCGCAGGGCGGCCTCGGCCTGGCGGCTCGTGGCGATGCGTTCCTCAAGTTCGGCGGTGCGATCCGCGACCTGCCGCTCGACCGCGCGGAAGTCGCGCTGCGCCTGTTCTTCCTGGCGCGTGCGCAGCGTAAGGAAGCGGTTCATCAGCAGGTGGTTGAGCAGCGCGAGCAGGAACAGCGCGAGCACCAGACCGATCATCATCGCGAATGTCGTGCGCGTCAGTGCCGCGTCGCGGGCGACGTGCTGCGCGAGGGCGTGCTGCTCGTGCGCCTTCAGTTCAACGATGCCGCTGCGCAGACGTTCCTCGGCGCCGTCCGCGCCGGACCTGGCCAGCAGGCGCGCCGCCTGCGCATCGTCTGCGCCCAGCAGTGCGCGCACCTGGTGGTGGTGCGCCGCGAGCGCGTCCATGGCAGCCGCGACGTGCTGCACCGTGGCGGCCTGCTCGGGCACGTCTGCGGTGAGGTCCTCGAGCGCCACCAGCTGCTGCGTCGCAGTGCCGGCCGATCCGGCCGGTGCGGTCTGGCCGAGCAGGTCGCCGCGCAGCAGGACCTCGTCCGCTGCGAGCGCCGCGGCCAGGCCGTCGGTGGCCGAGATCACCTGCCAGGCGTGCTCGATCAGGCGAGAGGATTCCTGCGAGGCGAACATCAGCCGGGCTGACATCGCGGCCACTGCACCCAGGCCGAGCGCGGCCAGCAGCACGCTGAGACGTCTGAAGCGGATCATCGCGGCCTGGGTGAACATATGCCTCCGCGACCGTCCTAGGGGCGGCGTGATGGACCCGCCAACCCAGTCTTATGAGTCAGTCTCGGACCGGGCTGGCCCAGACAAGACGTGTGCCGACACCCTTGGCCGCCAAGGGGATGTACCAACGCGTCACCCCCAATCCCGATTCCTGGCACTGCCAGTGCTTGCGGGTCGAGTCCTCCCCGCTCTAATGCTTCATCCCCTGCAGACGGGTAGATCGCGCGACGCGGTCCCGGTCGCAGGCCATGGCCCTGGTAAGGGCCGCTCACATGTAGTGCGCTCAGCCGCCTACGCCAATCGAGCCACTTGGCTCAGGATTTGTCTCACATGACGGACCACCCCGATCTCGCCTCGTTGACCATCAAGGACCTGCGGCAGCTCGCAGGCGAACACCACATCCAGAACCGCAGCAAACTCGGCAAGGAGGACCTTGTCCTCGCGCTGCAGAATGCGCTCGCCGGCCTGGGCAGCCGCCTGGCCGCCGCGGCTGCCGCCAGCGGTGGTGGCGAAACCACTGTTGAAAGCGCCGCTCCGGTCCAGGTCAGCGCGGCTGAGCCGGTCGCCGCCGCGCCCGCGCCCGCGTCCGCCGCCGAACCCGAGGTCCTCACGCTGGGTGGCGATCTCGCCCCCGCCGCCGAGCCGGAAGTGCTTGATGCCGCGGCCGTCGCCGACCTCGCAAGCCCTGCGCCCGATGCCGGCCCGCGCCCGCTCGGCCCCGATGGCCAGCCGCTCGGCGACGGTGAACGTCGTGGCCGTCGCCGTCGCCGTCGCCGCGGCCGTGGACGCGGCCGCCGCGATGGTGATGGCTTCGCGCCCGATGGCGCCCCGGGCGCCCCGGGCGAGCAGGGCCACGATCAGGACGAGGATGGTGAAGGCGAAGGCGAAGACGGCGATGACCAGGGCCAGGGCGAAGCTGCCGCGCCCGTCGCGCCTGCCGCCGTCGCGCCCGCTGCCGCCAGTCAGCCGATCGCCAAGGCCGGCGATGACCAGCGCCCCGCTGCGCCCCGTCCGCCCGTTGCCGGTCGTGGCGATGGCCGCGATGGCCAGCGCGAGCCGCGCGGTGACCGTTCGCCCCGCGATGATCGTGAACCTCGTGGCGACCGCGAACCGCGCGGCGATCGCGAACCCCGTGATCAGCGCGAACCCCGTGGGGATCGCGAGCCTCGTGACCAGCGCGAACCCCGCGGCGACCGCGATCTACGCGGCGACCGCGAGCCTCGTCAGGGCGACCGCGACCCGCGCGGCCAGAACCAGGGCCCGGAGACCCGTGCGCCCCGCCCGCGCCTTGATGGCCAGGTGCGCTCGGTGCCGAGCGTCCTCGACCGCCTGTGTGTCTTCACCCGCGGCATCCTCGAACTCTGCGACCCCGCGACCCCGAGCTGGGCGCAGGCACGCCTTTCCGAGCTGCTTGCCGAGGCCGGACTGGTCGGCATGCCCGCCAACGGCGTGCCCCACCCGGACTTCCACCAGGTGGTGGGCACCGCCCTGGCCAAGGACCTGCCCGCTGGGCACATCGCCGTGATCGAGGCCCCCGGCTTCGCCCTGCGCGGCGACCGCGGCGACCTCTTCCCGCTGCGCAAGGCCCAGGTGCGTGTCGCTGGCAGCGAGCGTCGCGATCAGGCCCCCGGCGAGCGTCCCGCCTTCCAGCCGGTCGCCGAGCGCCCGGCCGCTGTCCCGGTGAGCGCCGCCGCTCCTGCCCCCGCTCCTGCCGCCACTCCCGCGGCCGAGCCGGTCGAGATCGGCCTCGCTGACATCGCCGCGGTGCCCGCGCTGGTCGCGACCACGCCGACTGCAGATGCTCCCGGCCTGCGCCAGGATCCCGACGCGCCCCGTCAGGATGACGAGCGTGGCGGTCGTCCGCCCCAGGGCGAGCGCAGCCGCCACGGCCGCGACCGCAATGACGGCCGTCGCGATGGCCGCGGCGGTGAGCGCCGTGATGGCCGCGAACCTCGCGACGGTCGTGAGCCCCGCGATGCCCAGCGCCCGCGTGGTGACGCCCAGGAGCGCGCTCCCGAGCGTGCCCCGGAAGGCGACGCCCCGGTCCAGCCGGTGGAGCGCAGCGAGGCCCCCGCGCCGCATCCCGAGCAGGGCCGCCCGCCGCACTACCCGCACGCGCCCGAGCCTGCCGGCGACGCCCCGACCCTGCCGCTCGCGCCGCAGGTCCCGGAAGTGCTCGCCGCCCGCCCCAAAGCGGAAGGCTTCCGCGCCCTTGGCCTGAACGAGCAGATCCTCGCGGATCTCGCCGGCATCGGCTATCAGCAGCCCTCGCCGATCCAGTCCGAGGCCATCCCGCACGTGCTCGCCGGCCGCGACGTCCTGGGTCAGGCCCAGACCGGCACCGGCAAGACCGCGGCCTTCGCCCTGCCCATGCTCCAGCGCCTCTACGAGCTCGAGCCGCGCGAGGGCAAGCCCGCGATGCTGGTGCTGTGCCCGACGCGCGAACTCGCGCGCCAGGTCGCCGGCGAATTCACGCGCATGGCCGGCGCCAGCGGTGCGCGCGCCGCGGTGATCTACGGCGGCGTGTCGATGGACGACCAGGTCCGCGCCCTCGACCGCCACCCGCACGTGGTGATCGGCACCCCCGGCCGCATCATCGACCACATGCGTCGCCACACCCTCGACCTCTCGCGCCTGGCCATGGCGGTGCTGGACGATGCCGACCAGATGCTCGACATCGGCTTCTGGCCCGACGTCAACTACATCATCGGGCACACCCCGCCCGAGCGGCAGATGCTGCTGTTCTCAGCCACCTTCCCCGACGAGGTGAAGCAGATGGCCGAGAAGCATATGAAGAACCCCGTGCATGTGCGCATCGCGCCCAAGCAGGTGACCGTCGAGCAGGTCGACCAGAAATTCATCGCCGTGCCGCGCGAGCGGAAGAACGAGCTGCTGGCGCACTTCATCGAGACCCAGAATCCGCCCCAGCTGGTGGTGTTCTGCCGCACCAAGCACCAGACCGACCGCGTCGCCGAGGTGCTCAAGCGCAAGAACATGTCTGCCGGCGCCATCCACGGCGACCTGCCCCAGACCAAGCGCGAGAAGATGCTCCAGCAGTTCCGCGCCGGCGAGCTGCAGTGCCTGGTCGCGACCAACGTCGCGGCGCGCGGTCTGGACATCCCGACGGTCTCCCACGTGGTCAACTACGACATCCCCGAGATGCCGGAAGAGTACGTGCATCGCATCGGCCGCACCGCGCGCAACGGCGCACGCGGCGTGGCGCGCACCTTCATCACCCCCGATGACGGCCAGTTCCTGCTCGAGATCGAGAAGCACATCGGCATGGAGCTCGAGGAGGAGAAGGTCGAGGGCTTCACGCTCGCGCCCGAGGTGGAGATCAAGCGTACCATCGCCGACATGCCGGTCGGCACCCCGCGCATGCTCAAGCCGCTGGTCGGCGGCATCCGCCTCGGGCGCCGTCGCCGCTGAGGACGCCATGCCCACCACCATGCGCCACTTCCTGCTGTCCCTGGCGCTGCTCACGGCGCTGCTGGCCAGCGGCTGCCGGGCCGCGAGCCGCGACACCGGCCGCCCGGCGCCGCCACCCGTCGACCATGCGGTGGTGGCTGGCGAGACCATCAGCCAGGTTGCGGAGGCCTACGGCGTGACGGTGGCCGCCATCGTCAAGGCCAACGGTCTGCGCAGCCGCAGCCTGCACGCGGGGCAGCGCCTGGTCATCCCTGGCGGACACGCGCCGGAGCCGGTGGCTCCCGCCGCGCCGGAACCCGTGGTCGCGGCCCCGGTCCAGCCCG
Source organism: Planctomycetota bacterium (assembly GCA_038213805.1). Taxonomy (GTDB): domain Bacteria; phylum Planctomycetota; class UBA11346; order UBA11346; family UBA11346; genus BOG-1363. The sequence goes on from JBBQSO010000091.1 coordinate 9,923, forward strand.
CAGCCCCGGCCACTGATTGGTATGTCCCCCGCACCGCCTGGGCCCAGCGCGCGATCATCCTGTCGCGAACCAAGCCGATGGGCGGCGTTCCGACGCGCATCACCGTTCATCACAGTGGCGACGTCGGCGACGCGGCGATGGCGCCGCGCCGCTGGCTGAACGAGGTCGACGACCAGCACATGCGCGGCGTCGGCAAGGCCGAGCCCTGGGCATGCATCGGCTACCACTTCATCATCAGCGCCGACGGCCAGGTCTTCGAGGGCCGACCGCTGCCCTACCAGGGCGCGCACGCTGGCTGGGACGAGGTCAACCGCCTGAACATCGGCATCTGCATGGTCGGCAACTTCGACGTCAGCCAGGTGCCCGGCGCGCAGCGCGAGGCGCTGCTCGCCGTGCTCGACCGCCTGTGCGAGGACTACCACATCGCGCGCAGCCAGGTCTTCGGCCACAATCACTTCAAGAGCACCGATTGCCCGGGCCGCCACCTCGTCCCGGTGATTGAGGCGTTTGCGCATCACGCGTCAGCGGCCTCGCCCAACCACGCGCTCGCCACCGTCCTGCCCGCGCAGCCCTGAATCAGCATCCGCGCGCGGCGCGCAGGGTCGCTGTCCCCGTGATTGGCGCTGGTGCAGCGGGGCATTCGGCACCTGGCCGCACAACGCTGACGCCAGTGCGATCCCCGCGTGGATGGCAGTTGACGACCCCGGGGTGGCTCCTAAAGTCCCGCCTCCCCCGAGCATGGGTGGCGGAATTGGCAGACGCACTAGCTTGAGGTGCTAGCGAGGTAACTCTCGTAGGGGTTCGAGTCCCCTCCCGTGCACTAGATCAGGACCCCGTAGGCCGCAGGGCTTACGGGGTCTTTCCTTTGGTGGTGGGCGCACTCGGGCGCAGCGATGCGCCGCCGGCGCCGGGCGCTGCGGCGGTACCTTCCTGACCGGGCAGGAAGCGCGCGAGGGTGCGCACCCATTCCACCAGCTTCTCGAAGGACTCCTGCTTGACCAGGTAGTCGCTGATGCCCCACGAGCGGCACGCGGCGCGGTCGCTCTCCAGCTGCGAGCCGGTCAGGACCACCACCGGCACCTCGCGCAGTCCGTAAGCCTTGCGGATCGCCTCCAGCAGTGCGTGCCCCTGCAGCCCGGGCAGGCCCAGGTCGAGGACGATCAGCGCCGGCTGCGGCAGGTTGGCGAACCGACCCAACCGGTTGATGCGCATCACCGCCTGCGAGGCATCGGCCGCGTGTACCACCGTGGCGCGCAGGCCGCTGGCGGCCACCGCGGCGCTGAACAAGTCGCGGTCATCCACGCGGTCCTCGATCATGAGGATTTCAGGAATTGCCATGGCGTGTCCGGTTGGAGGGGGCTGGGATCCCATGGATAGGGGATGGCCGTCCGGCGTCCAGCGCCGCATGAACGAGGCAGCGATCCTCAATCACGCCAATCCGGTTTCAGCCGCGTGCCAGCGATGCGGTCGGCGATCTGCTCGGCGAGAAGCTCAAGCAGGATCTCATGCTCGGGTGGCAGGACCAGCCTGCCGGGGTGCGAGCCCAGTCCGGTCGCCGATCCTGCGATGCTGTCCATAGCGCCGTCTTCCCGATGCGTGGTGCTGGTCACCGTGAGCGGGAGCTGCTGCTCGCCGATGACCACGGTGGCGGTCAGGGTGCGGGCAAATGAGGCGCCGGCCCAGAAGCCGCCTTCGTCGGTGCGCAGCTGATCCTGCAACAGGGTGACCCGGATGACCGGGCCCCCAGCGCTGAAATGCACCTGCTCGTGGTGGCGCACGCCCAGGCGCCGGTTGATGCCCGCCTTCAGTAACCGCGCCATGACCGGGGCATCGCTCTTGAAGAGGTCGTGGGGATTCTCGACCACGACGTCACCCTCGGGAAAGGGGCTGCGCGCGGAACATCCGATGCAGCACAGCAGGGTGCAGGCCGCCAGCGCCACGGCGGTCAGGCGGCGGGGGCCGGGTGCGGCGGCAGGGCCCAATGCGGCGTTGCGGCCCCGCCGGTCACGCAGCTCGTCGATGCGGATGCGACGGCTCGGCATGCCGGTCCAGCATCGGTCAACCATGCGCTCAGCCAAGCTTCTTGTCGCCAGCGGCCGGACAGGCCGGGAGTACCGGCTCAGCCATCGCATTGCGGCTCCGCCCCGGTCCCCAGCCGAACAGCGCCTGGAACAGCGGCATCAGCGGATGATCCGCGACGCAGGCCAGGAAATAGAGCTCGTGCTCTTTCTCGACCCGCGCCATCTCAAGGATGCAGGGCTGCTCGTCCGCGAGCGCGGTGCCGCGCGTCAGCTCGATCAGCAGCAGGTACTCGTTGACGTTGCCGCTCTCCAGGCGGCCGGCGAAGTACATGGGGATGAAGCGGCCAAGCACGTGGCACGACAGCGAAATCACCCGACCGATGCAGGCGTACTGCCATTCGTGCCAGCGCGATGGCGCCACGCCGCGGCGGGTGAGCAGGCGTGCGATGCTGGCGCGGTGCGCCCACTCCTCGCGCTCGATGCGGGCGATATGCGCACGCTCGGCAGGATCGCGCACCGAGGCCGCGTGGCCCTGATACGCGAAGGCGGCGGCGCGTTCCGCGCTGTGAGCGAGGCGCAGCAGCTCGTCCAGGGTCATGGGTGGCCTCCGCAGGGTTTGCGAGCTCACATTCGGTGGTGCTGGGGGTGACCTGTGCACGTGTGCCGTGGAGCATGCGCAGCGCTGGCGCCTAGCATCGCCACGCCGTGGTCTCCGCCAAGCTCGGCTGGGAGGAATGCCTGCTGCATGCACCGCCGGCATGCCCTCCAGACTCGGCTGACGGTGGCAGGGCGATCCGCGACAAACAATCAGCGGCGGCAGCTGGGGTCGACTCGCGGGGCGGATCGCGCTGCCACGCCAGTCATGGGACCTGTCGGTCAGAGGGCTGCGCGAGCCATGAGATCAGCCCACAAAAAACCCCGTAAGATTTTACTCTTACGGGGTTTATATTGGTACTCCCGAGGGGAGTCGAACCCCTGTTCACTGGCTGAGAACCAGTTGTCCTGGGCCACTAGACGACGGGAGCCCGTGTTCTGATCAGGACAGGGTGCGGATCCTGCGGGGTAATCGATTTTGTCAACGTATCGTCGCCCGGGCCTTGCTGCCCGAAGTTGTCCCGATCGCCCCGCGGCGGCCCAGGGCCAGGTCGAGCATGGGCAGCAGCGCGCGGCTGGTCTCGCGCTCGTCGCAGATCACGAACTGCGCGCCGGCGCTGGTCAGCAGATCGATCTGCGCTTCGTAGGGACTGCGCGCGATGATCATCAGGGCGGGGTCGAGGCTGCGCAGACGGCGGGTGACCAGGGCCGAGGCGTCGGCGATCGGGAAGGTCAGCACCACCAGGCTGGGACGGTGGCCGATCACCGGCAGCCAGTCTTCCATGTCCTCGATGCGGCCCTTGTGGCAGCGCACGCCGGGGGCATCGCTCCAGGTCTTGAGCAGACGTTCGTTGCGATCGACCAGCAGCAGCGGGTGGCCCTGCGAACGCAAAGTCTCGACCACCGTGTTGCCGACCGGGCCAAGGCCGGCGACGACGATGGTCGCGCCGGGCGTGGTGAACTGGTCGAGGCTGGTACGCGGTAGGAAGGGCAGCGCGAGGCGCATCAGCAGCGGCGTGAGCGCGAGGCTGACGCAGGTGACCGCGACCACCAGCTGGTAGAGGTGCGCGACCTGCGGGTCGGCGATGCCGCCCAGCGCGCCGGCGGCGAGCACGAAGCTGAACTCGCCGATCGGCGCCAGCGCCAAGCCGTAGCCGATCGCCGGCCTGGCCGCCATGCCGGTCAGGCGCAGGGCGAGGGCGGCGATCGGGGCCTTCAGTACCAGCGCGGCGAGCACGCCGGCGGCGACCTCACCGGGATGCGCGGCGACGAAGCCCGGGTCGAACAGGGTGCCCATGGCGACGAAGAACAGGATTGCGGTCAGGCCCTGCAGGGGGCGCACGCTCGACTCGACGGTGTGGCGATTCTCCTCGCCGCCGAAGGCCAGGCCGGCACAGAACGCGCCGGCGGCGCCGCCCATGCCACAGGCCTCGGCGAGAGTCGCGGCGCCGAGCGCGACGGTGACCGCGAAGGCGACCTCAAGCTCGGGCAGCTGCGCGCCGCGGATGCGCCGGAACACCAGTGACGCCATCGCATAGCGCATGCCGATGGTGAGCGCGACCGCGGCCACCAGGCCGCAGCCGACCAGCCACGGCGGGTGCTGTGCGGCGCCCGGCAACAGCAGGGCGAGCAACACCATGAATGGACCGAGCGCGATGTCCTGCATCAGGCTCATGCTCAGCGCGAGCTGGGCCTCGTCGCGGTTGCGCAGCTTCCGTTCATCGAGAGTGCGCAGCATCATCACGGTCGAAGTCATGGTCAGGCAGGCGCCGACCGCCACCGCCTGCGCAAGCGGCAGGCCGATGAGCATGGCCACAGCGGTGCCGGCGCCCAGGGTCAGGCCGATCTGCGCGCCCGAGGCGATCAGCACCTGGCGCAGGTGGCGGCGCAGATCGGAGAGGTCGAGCTCGAGACCGAGCGCGAACAGCAGCATCGCCGCGCCGATGCTGGCGAGGTGGTCGAGCACTTCGCCGCCGACGACGCCGAAGGCGTGCGGACCGAGCGCCGCGCCGGTCGCCAGGTAGGCGATCAGCGCGCTGACGCCCAGGCGCTGGAACACCAGCACCGCCGGCAGCCCGACCGCGAACAGCACCAGCACGGCTTCGAGCCCGGTGAACATGACCTGGGGTGTAGGTCGGGGATGCGGGATGGCAAATGGGTTGAAAGGGATGTGCTACGGGTTGCCCGGCTGCCCTCCTGGTCCGCTGGAGCGGGACTGCTACGGTGCAGCCATGACGCTGCCGACCCTGATGTCCCTGCTCACGCGCAGCGCGGAGTTCCTGCTGTCCAAGGGCATCAGCAACGGCCGGCGCGAGGCCGAGTGGATCTTCGCCGAAAGCCTGGAGCTGACGCGGCTCGACCTGTACACGCGCTTCGACATGCCACTGGAGGACGACCAGGTCGCGCGCCTGCGGGGGCTGGTGACACGGCGCGGCAAACGTGAGCCGCTCGCCTACGTGCTCGGCACCCAGGAATTCCACGGGCTGCGCCTGCGGGTCGGGCCCGGCGTGCTGGTGCCGCGGCCAGAGACCGAGGAGCTGGTCGACCACGTCGTGAAGGCGCTGCCGACCACGGCGGTGCGCGTGCTCGATATTGGCACCGGCTCCGGTGCGATCGCCCTGGCCGTGAAGCGGGCGCGGGGCGATTGCACGGTCGAGGCGGTCGACGTCAGCGCCGAGGCCCTGACCATTGCGCGCGCCAACGCTGCGACCCTGGAGCTCGAGGTCGCCTTCCGCCAGGCGCACCTCAGCACGGGCGCGGTCGGCCCGTATGCCGCGGTGGTCGCCAACCTGCCTTACATCGGCAGCGACGAGCGCGGCGATTGCGATCCCGAGCTGGCCTTCGAGCCGGCCCAGGCGCTGTTCTCTGGTCAGGACGGCCTGCCCCTGATCGCCGAGCTGATCGCCGCCGCGCCCCCGCTGCTCGGTCCGGGCGGCCTGCTGTGGCTTGAACACGGCTGGAAGCAGGGGGCCGCGATCATGGCGCTGTGCGCGCCCTTGCGGCTGGACTGCGCCATAATCCCCGACCTCGCCGGCCGCGAGCGTTTCGCGCGCATCAGCGTGAGCGCCGCGCCATGACCCCCGCCACTGCGCAGGCCGTTGCCGCGTGCCTGGTGCTCGCCGCCCTCGCCGCCAGCGCCGCGCTGCGTCCGGTGCGCAGCGCGGCGCCCCCCGCCCCGCTCGCCTGCGCCAGCGCCGAACCATGGATGGCCGACTGCCTGCCAGGCGTCGGAGCCAAGACCCGCGAGCGCGCCGCCGCCGCCCTGCGCGCAGGAAGGATCGCCGCGCTGCCGGCGCGCGCCCAGGCCACCGCGCGCGACTGGTTCTGGGAGAAGGGTCCGGAAGTCCGGAAGTCCGGAGGTCCGGAAGTCTCCCGGTGATGACGGCGAATCCGGGCCAGAACGTGTGCCGGAGCTGCGTGGAAATTGGTGGCCACCCAGTGGGCCGCTCGCGAAACTTTGCGGATTCGCAATAGACCCACCTCACACGAGACTTCCGGACTTCCGGACTGCTCCCCCATTGCCCCCCACCATCCCGTCGCGACAACCACTCTCAGCATGATCCTCGGCATCGGCCTGCTGCTCGGCGCGTTTATCGGCTCGTTCCTGAACGTGTGCATCCACCGCATGCCACGTAACGAGAGCATCGTCATGCCGCCGAGCCGCTGCTACAGCTGCGGCACCCAGGTTCAGTGGTATGACAATCTGCCCGTGCTCGGCTGGGTGATCCTCGCCGGGCGCTGCCGCTGGTGCGGGGCGCCGTTCAGTCCGCGCTATCTGATCATGGAACTGCTGGTTGCCGCGCTCACCGCGCTGGTGCTGGTGTGGAGCTTCCAGCCCGGACTCCATGTCGCGCCCTGGTTGGCGGTGCTGGGCGTGCCGCTCGCGGTCGGACACGCGGTGTTCGCGGCGGCGCTGCTGATGCTGGTCTACGTGCTGTTCGTCTCGTCGGTGATCGACATCGACCACATGCTCATCCCGGATGAGCTCACCAAGGGCTTCCAGGTGCTGGCGCCGGCGGTCGCGGTCGGGGTCGCCACCCAGTTCGCCTACGACGACCTGTGGTCGCCCGCCGCCTGGCTGTGGCACGACAGCGCCCTGGGCGGGCGTATCTACACCCCGGGCATGTTCCTGACGCGTATGCTCGGCGGCGGCGCGGCGCTCGCGGCCGCGCTGCTTTTGTCACTGCCGCTGGCGCGCGCCATCTACGGGCGTTGGCTGCCTGCCGCCATGCGTTGGACGGACGAGGACCACCGCGGCTTCGCCGCCGGCGTGAAATGGTTCACCGGGGTCATGGCCGCCTACCTCGCCCTGCTCGCCATCCTGGTGCTGTGGCAGCCGGGCGGGGCGGCCGGCTGGTGGGCAGATCTTGCTGCGCACCTCGCCCGAGCCCTGGCTGGAGCCGCCACCGGCTGGGTGGTGCCCTACACGGTCGGCCTGCTCGGCACGGTGGCCTTCCGGCGCAACGCCATGGGCTACGGCGACGTCAAGTTCCTCGCCCCGATCGGGGCCTTCCTCGGTCCGGCCGGGGTGCTCTACGCATTCTTTGCCGCCGCCGTGGTCGGCTCGGTGGTGGGCCTGCCGCTGCGCCTGCTCAAACAGCGCATCGAGATTCCCTTCGGACCGTATCTGGCCGCGGGTGCGCTGGTGGTGGTGTTTTTCGGAACACCAGTGCATGGCCTGGTGTTCGGAGCGTTGTTGCGGCCGCATGGGGGATGAGGGTGCGGGCTGATGGCTGATGGCTGATGGCTGATGGCTGATGGCTGATGGCTGATGGCCCCTGCTCGCGGAGTTTCAGCCGTCTGAAAGCGGTTGGCTGTCCTGCGGAGCGGCCGGGCCGGCGCGAAGCGCCGCCTTGCCGGGCCGCCACCCTCCAGCCATCAGCCATCAGCCGTCCGCCGTCCGCCATCAGCCATCAGCCATCAGCCGCCAGCCCTTCCACATGGCCACTCGACAACCGTTCGCGCCACCTATAGTCCCCGCCTTGCTCGCGGCATCATCCAGCCGCGAAGGAGTTGCACGAGTGGTCGACGAGGCGACGCGCAAGGCCAAGGTGCTGATCGAAGCCCTGCCCTTCCTGAAGCGGTTCCACCACCAGTTCACGGTGGTCAAGCTGGGCGGTGCGCCCATTGAGGATCCCGCGGTCCTCGATTCGCTGCTCACCGACCTGGTGTGGCTCGAGCAGGTCGGCGTGCGTCCGATCCTGGTTCACGGTGGCGGCGCCTCTATCTCGCGCGCCATGGAGCAGGCCGGCCTCAAGCCGGTGTTCCACAACGGCCGCCGGGTCACCGACAAGGACACCATCGCCATCGTCGAGCGCGAGGTCGAGCGCCTCAACGAGCACATCCACGACCGCATCTTCGACCTCGGCGGTGCGGCCATCCAGCTCTGCCCGCCGCACCTCATCGTCCAGGGCAAGGTGCTCGACCCGGCGCTGGGTTTCGTCGGCCAGCCGATCGGCGTCGACCGCGAACGCCTGGTGCGCTACGCCACGCGCGGTCTGATCCCGGTCATCCCGCCGCTGTCGGTCACCGCCGACGGCCAGGTGCTCAACACCAACGCCGACGATATCGCCCTGGCGGTCGCGACCAGTCTGGCCGCCGAGAAGCTGGTGTTCTGCAGCAACGTCCCCGGAGTCATGACCGATCCCAAGGATCCGCGCACGCGCATTTCCAGCCTCACCGACCGCGAGGTGCGCGCACTGGTCGCCAAGGGCGTGATCCAGGGCGGCATGATCCCGAAGATGGAGAGCTGCCTCGGCGCTCTCGAGGCCGGGGTGCGCAAGATCCACATCGTCGACGCCGGCATGCCGCACGCGCTGCTGCTGGAGATCTTCACCGCCGAGGGCATCGGTACCGAACTGCGCCTCGACGGCACCAAGGCGCTGCGCGCCGAATGACCACCCTGCCCACCGTTCGCGGTGGCCGCCCGATCCCCGGCGGCCCCATCCCCACCACCACCTGAAGCCAGCGGCCGGGCTCCTTGCGGAGTCGCGCGTCGCCACCGTCATGCTCACCCATTTCACCAGTCTCGACGCCATCGACGCCCACGAGTTCAGCGACCTCCTCGCGGTCGCCCTCTACCTCAAGCGGCGCCGCGCCTGGGGCGTGGCCGAGCACGCCCTGACCGGCCAGACCCTGGCGATGGTCTTCGAGAAGCCCAGCCTGCGCACCCGCCTGTCCTTCGAGGTGGCGATGACCGAGCTCGGTGGCCGTTCGATCTACATCCGCGGCGAAGAGGTCGGCATGGGTGTGCGCGAGCCGGTCAAGGACGTGGCGCGCGTGCTCAGCCGCTATGTGCAGGGCATCATGGCGCGGGTCTTCGCCCACCAGTCGATCACGGATCTGGCCGCGTATGGCAGCGTCCCGGTGATCAACGGGCTTTCCGACGAGTGTCATCCCTGCCAGGCGCTCGCCGACATGCTCACCATCCGCGAACACTTCGGCCGGCTCGAGGGCCTGACCGTGGTCTTCGTCGGTGACGCCAACAACGTCTGCCGCAGCCTGGCGCGCGCCTGCGTGCTGGCCGGCGCACGCTTCGTGGTCGCCTGTCCCGCGCGCTACGCGTTCTCGGCCAAGGACATCGCCGCCTTCGGCAGCGCCTGGGGCGGTCAGGTCACCCAGGTCCACGATCCGCGGACCGCGGTCGCCGGGGCGCACGTGCTCTACACCGACGTGTGGACAAGCATGGGCCAGGAAGGAGAAAAGTCGGAGCGCCTGCAGGCTTTCCAGGGCTACCAGATCAACGAGGCGCTGCTCGCCCTGGCGCAGCCAGACGCGCGCATCATGCACTGCCTGCCCGCGCACCGCGACGAGGAGATCACAGACGCCGCGGTCGAGCACCCGCGCTCCATCGTCTTCGACCAGGCGGAGAACCGTCTGCATGCTCAGAAGGCGGTGCTGCGGCTGCTGATGGCTAAGGACGCGGCGACGGTCATCGCCGCTGCGCGGCGCTGACCGTCGCGGCTGATGGCTGACAGCTGACAGCTGACAGCCCGATTTTCGGTGATGATCCCACGTTCGCAGCAAAGAATCCCGCGTGATGGCTTAGGCGGCGCGAAGCGCCGCCTAAGCCATCAGCCATCAGCCATCAGCCATCAGCCATCAGCCATCAGCC
>JBBQSO010000092.1:0-19626 GCA_038213805.1 Planctomycetota bacterium
GCGGGTGAAGTCCAGGAAGCGGCGCAGGGTGCGCTCGGGAGTAATAGAAGTGCTCATAAGGCCGGAAATCCGGACCCGTTAAGCATGTCAAGATCAATATTTACAGCGGTTTATGAGGATTTCTTAAGTGAACGCCATTGGGTCTAGGGTCTAGGGTCTAGGGTCCGGCGCCACGCGCCCGCCTCATTTCCCAGGCGACACCGGCAGACCGGGGATCGGGGGCAGGCCGCCAAGGGGATCCTGGGGATCCACCTGCCGTTCCCCGGCGTTCTTGCTGATGATGGAGACGAAGTGCAGCTCGATGCGCGCTTTGTCGGGGTGGTTGGTGCGCACCACCGCGACCTCGTCGCGGTCGCCCTCGGGGGCGGTGCCATCGGGCTCGCGGGCAGTGGCGGTGATCAGCACGCTGCCGTCGGCCTGTACCGTGGACGCGAAGGCCCACAGCGTGCCGCCGTAGTCGATCCCCTCGACCTTGAAACCGCCGGGCGGGGCCTCCTCGGGTACGCAGCTGATGCGCACGCGCTTGCGCAGCCGGCGCAACTCGTCCGGGCGCGCCTTGGTGACGTAGCGGTAGACGTCGCGCCAGGCGACGTCGGCGGGGCGCACCGCGGGATCGGCGCCGGCAGCGATGCCATCGACCTGCACACAGGCGCGCACGTTCCAGCGCGCGGTGACCTCGATAGCCTCGGCATCGGGATCGGTGAGGAAGACGCTGACGCCGATGTGCTGCTCGCCGGAGCGATTGCGGTTGTCGACCACGATGCGCAACGGCACCGCGGCCTTGGGCAGGATGAACTTGTCCGGCATCTCCAGCGCGGCGCAGGTGCAGGTCGGGTCGAGCAGCTTGACCTTGACCGCGCGATCGTTGGGGTTGCGCACCATGATCACCGCCGCGAAGGGCTCGATCTCGCGCACCAGCGGGGCGTGCTCCTGGTCGACGGCGTTGGTGTTGTCGGGCTGCTCCGCCGCAGCAGGCGCGCCGGCGCCGCAGGCGCTGAGCATGACGACGAGGAGCGTGGGCAACGACCAGCGCATGGCATCTCCGGAAGGTGAGCATCGGCGGCGGCGGCGGAGCGACCAGCCATGGGCGCCCCCGCAGTCTATCAACGTGTCAGCCGCCAGGAGGTTCGCGGGCGGTCGGCCGCCAGCGCCGTGAAAGCACGGCAGGCGGCATCCGCTGCGCACCGCGACCATCCGCAATGCTTGCCAGTACCACTACCGGGTGCGATGCGCGCCGCGCATCACGGGATGGTCGCAGCGGCCGCCGCGCGCAGCAGCGCCGCCGCGAGCGGCGCCTCGACCTCGACCCCGCAGCCCCACGCCAGTTCGGCGAGCACCGGCGCCGCGCACAGCGCGGCCAGCTCCGCCGGTGCGCTGCGCGTGGCGAGATCGTCGCGCACGGGCTGGTGGGCATTGACCACCAGCCCGAGCACCACCAGCCCCGCGCGCCGCGCGTGGGCGACGGTCAGCGCGGTGTGGTTGAGCGTGCCGAGGTGCGGCCGGGTCACCACCACCACCGGCAACCGCGCGCGCACCAGCAGGTCGCAGACCGTCTCGCGCGCGGCGGTCAGCGGCACCAGCAGGCCGCCGATGCCCTCCACCACCAGGTCGTGCCCGGCGCCGGCCAACGGCGCGATGGCCGCGGCGAGCGCGGCCAGCGTCGCGCCGCCGCCGGCCGCCGCGGCGGCCAGGTGGGGCGAGGCCGCTTCCGGGTATTGCAGCGGGCAGATCGTCGCCGGTGGCTGATCGTCCCCGACGAGCGCGGCCAGCGCGCGGCCGTCCTCTGCCTGACCAGCGGCCCAGCCGCCGCAGGCCATCGGCTTGTGCAGCCACACCTGGCGGCCGGCCCGTCGCAACCCGCGCACCAGCAGTCCGACCACGCGGGTCTTGCCCACACCGGTGTCGGTGCCGATCACGGCCACGCGCATGGGTTCGCTGCCAGCCATCGAAAGATCCCCTGCGGATGATTGCACGGCGTGTACCGCGGGCTATGGTCCCGGTCCCCCACTGCCCGTCCAGCCGCCACCCGTCGACCCTCCGGCCGACGCGTCCCGGCTCTCCTTGCGGCCACCGTCGTGCCTTGCGCGTCGATGTGGCCCGGACCCGCAGCCGCCCCGAGGATCCCATGCCCACCTATGAATATGCCTGCCCGACCTGCGGCATCGTCGAGGTCTTCCAGTCGATCAAGGAGGACGCCCTGAAAAAATGCCCGCAGTGCAAGCGCGCCAAGGTCCAGCGCGTGCTCTCGGGTGGCGGCGGAGTGATCTTCAAGGGCAGCGGCTTCTGGGAGACCGACTACAACCGCAGCGCCGACTATAAGAAGAAGACCAAGGAATCCGAGAAGAGCGACGACACCGCGACCCCGGTCGCCGCTCCACCCGAGTCCAAGCCGGCACCCGCGACCAAGCTTGAACCCAAGACCACGACCACGCCGACTGCGAAGCCGAAACCCACCGCTGTCGCGACCTGACCCGCCCGATCAGCCTAATGGGAATGCCAGCTGGTCGTCCCGGCCCGGTCGCCTCTCGCCAGGTCAAAATGACCATATGAGCGCCCACTGCGCCTGCGGCAGTGGATGCAAACCCGCCTTTTTCCTGCGATTCCTGATCCCAAGCCCTTGGCACATCCCGTGCATGGGCGCACCGCCGCACCACGCGGTTCGGCCCCACTTTTCCATTCCATCCGGTCCCACTCGAGGAGATCCCTATGACCGCTAAGCAGATCGTATTCAACGAAGAGGTGCGTGATCGCATCCGCGCCGGTGTCGAGAAGCTCGCCCGTACGGTGAAGAGCACCCTCGGCCCCTCAGGCCGCAACGTCGTGATCAACAAGAGCTGGGGCAGCCCCCAGGTGACCAAGGACGGCGTGACCGTCGCCGAGCAGATCGAGTTCCGCAACCCGTTCGAGAACATGGGCGCGCGCCTGGTGCGCGAAGTGGCCTCGAAGACCGGCACCCAGGCCGGCGACGGCACCACCACCGCGACCGTGCTCGCCGAGGCGATCTTCACCCAGGGCCTCAAAGCCGTCACCGCCGGCATCAGCCCGCTCGGCCTCAAGGCCGGCATCGACGCGGCGGTCGCCGCCGTGCTCGCCAACCTCGACAAGCAGGCCACCAAGGTCCGCGGTGACTTCAAGATCATCGCCCAGGTCGGCTCGATCAGCGCCAACAACGAAGAGGCCATCGGCAAGCAGATCGCCGACGCCATGGCCAAGGTCGGTGAGGATGGCGTCATCACCATCGAGGAAGGCAAGGGCATCAAGGACGAGGTCGACGTCGTCGAAGGCATGCAGTTCGACCGCGGCTACATCAGCCCGAACTTCATCACCAACGCCGACAAGCTCACCGCCGAGCTCGAGAACCCCTACATCCTCATCTACGAGAAGAAGATCACCTCCGTGCAGGAGCTCGTGCCCCTGCTCGAGAAGGTCGCCAAGGCCAGCCGCTCGCTGCTGATCGTGGCCGAGGACATCGAGGGCGAGGCGCTCGCCACCCTGGTCGTCAACAACCTGCGCAAGATCCTCAAGTGCGCCGCGGTCAAGGCGCCTGGCTACGGCGACCGCCGCAAGGCCATGCTCGAAGACATCGCCAAGCTGACCGGCGGCAAGGCGATCTTCGAGGACCTCGGCCTTGAGTTGAAGAACATCGAACTCACCGACCTTGGCAGCGCCAAGACGGTCAAGATCGAGAAGGAGAACACCACCATCATCGAGGGCGCCGGCAAGCGCGCCGACGTCCAGGGTCGCATCAAGTCGATCCGCGCAGAGATCGAGGACACCAAGTCCGACTACGATCGCGAGAAGCTCCAGGAGCGCCTCGCCAAGCTCGCCGGCGGCGTCGCCGTGATCAAGGTCGGCGCGGCCACCGAGGCCGAGATGAAGGAGCGCAAGGACCGCGTCGATGACGCGCTCCACGCCACCCGCGCCGCGGTTCAGGAAGGCATCGTCGCCGGCGGCGGCACCGCCTACCTGCGCGCCAGCGCCGTCATCGACGCGCTGAAGCTCGAGGGCGATGCGAAGATCGGCGCCCAGATCATCAAGTCCGCGCTGCAGCTGCCGACCATCACCATCGCCGAGAACGCCGGCAAGGAGGGCGCGGTGATCGTCAACCGCGTGCTCAAGGAGAAGGGCAACGTCGGCTACAACGCCAAGACCGACGTCTTCGAGGACCTGGTCAAGGCCGGCGTCATCGATCCGGTCAAGGTCTCGAAGAGCGCGCTGATCAACGCCGCCTCCGTGGCCACGCTGCTGCTCAACACCGAAGCCATGATCGCCGAGATCAAGGAGCCCAAGAAGGACAAGGGCGGCGGCGGTCACCACGATGAGGGCGGCGGCGGGATGGGCGGCATGGGTGGGATGGGCGGCATGGGCGGGATGGGCGACTTCTGACACGCCTCCCCGGCCTGGCGGCCGGACGGCTACGGGGGGCTACGGCCCCCCGTGAACGGCCTGCGGCCTGCCCCCCGAGACCCCGAAACGCTGGGGCTTCGCCCACTGCTTCCTCCTCCACTTTCTTCTTCAACAAACATACACTCTAAGGATCAAAGCCATGGCTAGCGTCAAGACTGCGAGCAAGACCACCATCCGACCCCTCGACGACCGCATCGTCGTCACGCGCACCGAGGCGCAGCAGACCTCGACGGGCGGGATCATCCTGCCCGAGAACGCGAAGGAGAAGCCGCAGCAGGGCAAGGTCCTGGCCGTCGGCCAGGGCAAGCTGCTCGACAACGGCACCCGCGCCAAGCCGGATGTCGCTGCGGGCGACCTCATCCTGTTCGGCAAGTACAGCGGCACCGAGCTGACCGTCGACGGCCAGGAGATCATCATCCTGCGCGAGTCGGACATCCTCGCCAAGCTGGGGTAGAGGGTCCGCAAGTCCGGGGGTCCGGAAGTCCGGAAGTCGCGCGAGCGATGACCGGACGCCCCCTCCGCCACTGCGCGCCCTCAATTCCCATTCCATCACTCCTCATTCCATAAAAACAAGACTTCCGGACTTCCGGACTCCCGGACCTTCGGACCCTCTCCCCAAGGATTCCCCTCATGGCCAAACAGCTCCTCTTCGGCGAAGATGCCCGCCGCAAGATCCTCACCGGCATCCAGACCCTCAACGACGCGGTCAAGGTCACCATGGGCCCCACTGGCAAGGTGGTGGTCATCGAGAAGTCCTTCGGCGCGCCCAACGTCACCAAGGACGGCGTCACCGTCGCCAAGGAGATCGAGTTCAAGGATCCGTTTGAGAACATCGGCGCCCAGCTCGTGAAGGAGGTCGCCAACAAGTCCTCCACCGTCGCCGGCGACGGCACCACCACCGCCACCGTGCTCACCGAAGCCATCTTCCGTGAGGGCCTGAAGGTCACCGCCTCGGGCGCGAACCCGACGGAAGTGAAGAAGGGCATCGACAAGGCCGTGCAGGCCGCGGTCGACGCCATCGCCAAGCTCTCGACCAAGATCAAGGGCTCAGCCGAGATCGCCCAGGTCGGCACCATCAGCGCCAACAGCGACGAATCGATCGGCAAGCTCCTCGCAGAAGCGATGGACAAGGTCGGCAAGGACGGCGTCATCACCGTCGAAGAGGCTAAGAGCACCGAGACCAAGCTCGACCTGGTCGAGGGTCTGCAGTTCGACAAGGGCTACATCAGCCCGTACTTCGCCGCCGGCAGCGAGGCCCAGGAGGTCAACCTCGAGAAGCCGCTGATCCTGATCTACGAGAAGAAGATCTCGAACCTGCGCGAGTTCCTGCCGCTGCTCGAGAAGGTCGCCCAGGCGGGCCGCCCCTTCCTGGTCATCGCGGAAGAGGTCGAGGGCGAGGCCCTGGCCGCGCTGGTGGTCAACAAGCTGCGCGGCGTGCTCAACGTCGCTGCGGTCAAGGCCCCCGGCTTCGGCGATCGCCGCAAGGAGATCCTCAAGGACATCGCCATCGTCACCGGCGCCAAGTTCATCGCCGAGGACCTCGGCGAGAAGCTCGAGTCGGTCGAGATCGCCGACCTGGGCAGCGCCAAGCAGGTCACCATCGACAAGGACAACACCACGATCATCGAAGGATCGGGCAAGAAGGTCGAGATCACCTCGCGCATCAACCAGATCAAGCAGCAGATCGACGGCACCACCTCGGACTACGACCGCGAGAAGCTCCAGGAGCGCCTCGCCAAGCTGTCCGGCGGCGTCGCCGTGATCAACGTCGGCGCGGCCACCGAGCCCGAGATGAAGGAGAAGAAGGCGCGCATCGAGGACGCCCTCCACGCCACCCGCGCGGCGGTCGAGGAAGGCATCGTCGCCGGCGGCGGCGTCGCGCTGCTGCGCACCAAGAAGGCGATCGAGGACGTGGCCAAGGGCCTCGACCACGATCAGCGCCTGGGCGCCGAGATCATCCTGCGCGCCGTCGAGGCGCCTGCGAAGCAGATCGCCGAGAATGCCGGCCAGAACGGCGCGGTGATCATCGCCGAGATCCTCAGCAACAAGAGCAGCAGCTACGGCTACAACGCCCGCACCGGCGTCTACGAGGACTTGGTCAAGGCCGGCGTCGTCGACCCCGCCAAGGTCACGCGCGTCGCCCTGCAGAACGCGGCGTCGATCGCCGGACTGATGCTGACGGTCGAAGCCATGATCACCGACCTCAAGGATGAAGAGGCGCCGATCGCCGGCGCCGTCTTCTGAACTGAGCGCGTAAACCGCCGCCGCCCACGGGCGGCGGCCTGATAAAAAACAGAGAACCCCGGCCAAGCGGCCGGGGTTCTCCGTTTTCATGCATGGGGCATCCTGCCGCGCTCAACCCCGCTGCCGGATGCGCGCGGCTCAGCGCCAGCGGCCCTCGCGATAGACGTAGCCATGGGGAGTGGACGCCCAGTGGCCACGCTCATACACCGCGCCCGGGCGGTAGCGGCGCTCCCAATGCCCCCCGTACCACACCCAGCCGCCGCCCCCGCGCACCCAGTGGCCGGCGATCCACACATGCTCGGAGGAGGGCGCCACGGTGATGACCTCGACGCGCTCGGGCGGCGGGGCCTCGTTGACGTAGACCACCGCGCCCGGAGGCGGCGGCGAGGGCGGGGGTGCGTCATGGACGTAGACCACCTCGCGGCGGCGCTCGCCACAGCCAGCCAGGACCACGGTCGTGGCCACGGCGGCGGCAGCGATCGCGATGAGGAGATGACGGGGGGAGTGGCGCATGTGACGTGTTCCTGAGGCGCGCGCTGCGCGCCATGAGGCTCGGCGGAAGTGAGCGTGATCGCAGTGGGATTTTCCACCAGCGCAGCGGCGGCGGCAGGACGCAGCTGCGCGCCGCCAAGCCACGCGCCCGGAGACCGGGCGCGTGGCGGCAGCATCAGCGATGGTAGGACGGCGCGCGCTGGTCGTCGTGACGGCGAGGGTGGACTTCGCCATGGCCGCGGTAGCGGTCGTCGTCATGCCCGCGATCGCAGTCATCATCGTGATACCAGCGTCCCCCCTGCTCCGGGTAACGGCAGGGCGGCGGGGGGCAGCGCGGCGGCTCGGCGTGGCGGTACTCCGGCTGGACGACGTAACGCTCCTCATAATGGCCGGGGATCCAGGTTCGACAGCCGTAGGCATCGTAGGTGATGAAGCCATCGACCCACACGATCTCGCGAATGGGCGCCGTGTAGACCGGCTGTACGCACACCGGCGCGGGCGGCGGGCAGGTGCGACCCCGCGACACCTCGACCTCGACATGCGGGGCGAAGAAGCCCCACGCGAAGCGCTGCTCCGCGCCATCGGCTGGGGCGAGCAGCGCAGCCGCGGCGATGAGCAGCGTGGAGGAGAGGAGGATGGGAAAGCGGCTCAGACGCATGGGATTTGGCTCCTGTGGCCTGCGGTTGCGGTCACGGTTCCAAGGTCCCGGGCCTGCGGCTGTTCGCTGTGGGGTTTTCCCCCAGGCAGCAGTGCGCGCAACTCCAGTCGCGGGGTGCCTCAGCGCCCGCCGACCGGCGCTCGCTGCATTCTGTAAAAATATGCTTTATAGGATGTTACAACTCCGATCTCGCCCCCTCCTCGCCTGGCGGCTGAGCAGCGCTTGTTGCCCAGTGTAGCCTTGCGCAGCTGCGCCCAGCCACCCACACTTGCCCCCGCTCGCCGTCGCCCAGGAGGAAGCCCCATGTCCCCGATCAGCCAGACCGGCTCCCACAAACGCAATCCCGCCGAGGCCGCCGATACCCAGCCGCTCTCGCCGCCGGGACTGGGCATGGACGCCGACAGCCTGCGCAGCGACATCTACCGCCACCTCTCCTACACTCTGGGCCGCGACAGCCATTCGGTGTCGAACCGCTACCGCCACATGGCCACCGCGCTGGCGCTGCGCGACCGCTTGATGGAACGCTGGAAGGCAACCCACGCCGCCTACTACGCTGGCGACTGCAAGCGCGGCTACTACCTGTCGATGGAATTCCTCATGGGCCGCGCGCTCGGCAACGCCGCGCTCAACCTCGGCGTCGAGGACGAGCTCAGCCGCGCGCTGCGCAGCATCGGCACGCAGATGGAGGACATGGTCGCCGAGGAAGCTGACGCCGGCCTCGGCAACGGCGGCCTCGGCCGCCTCGCGGCCTGCTTCCTCGACTCCTGCGCCACGCTGCAGCTGCCGGTGTTCGGCTACGGCATCCGCTACGACTATGGCATGTTCCGCCAGCGCATCGTCGCCGGCCAGCAGGTCGAGGAGCCCGACCACTGGCTGGCCAACGGCCACCCCTGGGAGATGGCGCGCCCGGAATACGCCACCCGGGTGAAGTTCGGCGGGCACAGCGAATTCTACCGCGACACCCAGGGCCGCCTGCGCGTCAACTGGGCCGGCACCACCGACGTGATGGCCATCCCGCACGACATGCCCATCCCCGGCTACCGCAACGGCACGGTCAACACCCTGCGCCTGTGGCGCGCGAGCGCGATCGAGGAGTTCGACCTGGCGGTGTTCAACGCGGGCGACTACGCGGCCGCGGTCGAGGCCAACAGCCACGCCGAGAACATCTCGCGCGTGCTCTACCCCAACGACAAGAGCGAGAACGGCAAGGAGCTGCGCCTGCGCCAGCAGTACTTCCTGGCCAGCGCCAGCCTGCAGGACATCGTGCGCCGCTGGACCTCGGTCCACGGCAAGGACTTCAAGAACTTCGCGGTCAAGAACGTCTGCCAGCTCAACGACACCCACCCGACCATCGCCGTCGCCGAACTCATGCGCCTGTTCATGGACGAGTACGCGCTCGGCTGGGACGAGGCCTGGGGCGTGGTCTCGAAGTGCCTCGCCTACACCAACCACACGCTGCTGCCCGAGGCCCTCGAGAAGTGGCCGGTGGCGCTGTTCAAGGCGCTGCTGCCGCGCCTGCTCGACATCATCTACGAGATCAACGCGCGCTTCATGCGTGCGGTCGCCAACAAGTGGCCGGGCGACACCCCGCGCCTGGCGCGCATGTCGATCATCGAGGACGGCCCGCAGCCGCACGTGCGCATGGCCTACCTGGCGATCGTCGGCTCGTTCTCGGTCAACGGCGTGGCCGCGCTGCACAGCGACCTGCTGAAGGAGGGCTTGTTCCGCGACTTCTACGAATTGTGGCCGAACCGCTTCAACAACAAGACCAACGGCGTCACCCAGCGGCGCTGGCTGGCGCTGTGCAACCCGCGCCTGGCCAAGCTCATCACTGCGACCATCGGCGACCGCTGGACGGTCGATCTCGACCAGCTCGCGCAGCTCAAGCCGTACGCCAAGGACGCGGCATTCCGTGCGCAGTGGCGGGCGATCAAGCTCGCCAACAAGGCCGATCTCGCCGCGGTGATCAAACAGGACACCGGGGTCGACTTCCCGCTCGACGCGATCTTCGACGTCCAGGTCAAGCGCCTCCACGAGTACAAGCGCCAGCTGCTGAACGCGCTGCACGTCATCCACCTCTACGACCGCATCAAGCGCGGCGAAACCAAGGGCATGATCAAGCGCGCGGTGCTGTTCGGCGGCAAGGCCGCGCCGGGCTACGCCATGGCCAAGTCGATCATCCGCTTCATCAACGCGATCGCGACCGTGGTCAACAGCGATCCCGACGTCGGCGAGCTGCTGCGCGTGGCCTACGTACCCGACTACCGGGTCTCGCTGATGGAGAAGATCTGCCCCGCGGCGGAGCTGTCAGAACAGATCTCGACCGCCGGCAAGGAGGCCTCCGGCACCGGCAACATGAAGTTCATGATGAACGGCGCGCTGACCATCGGCACGCTCGACGGCGCCAACATCGAGATCCGCGAAGAGGTCGGCGACGAGCACTTCTTCCTGTTCGGCAACACCACCGAGCAGATCGCCGCGATGCGCAAGACCTACGACCCGGCGGCGGTCATCGCCGGCGACAACGACCTCAAGCGCGTCATCGCGCTGATCAAGTCGGGTCACTTCAACCAGACCGACCCGGGCATCTTCGACGACATCCTCGGCACGCTGACATCGTGGGGCGACTACTGGATGGTGTGCGCCGATTTCACCGATTATCTCAAGGCGCAGGAACGCGCGGCCCAGCTCTACCAGGACCAGGAGCGCTGGACCTCGTCGAGCATCATCAACACCGCCACCAGCGGCAAGTTCTCGACCGATCGCACCATCCGCGAGTACAACCGCGACATCTGGACCCTGGCGACGGTGCCCGCCTCGCCGGTCTGACGGGCGCGCGCAGTCAGGCATCGCACCTGTAGGGACGCCGCTTGGTGGATTTTGCAGCGCGGTGATGGCCACCCGGCCACTGGCCCCGGGCGGCACGATCCTGCCACGTCGGACGTGCCGCGGACGCCCCCGGGAATTCGCATGACCGCGCGGGAAGTGCGCTAGCGTGCCACGCATGCTGATCGCGCTGCATGGTTTCACCGAGACCGATCTCGTCTGGCGCGATCTGCTCGCCCCGGCCTTCCCCGAGATGCGCTGCCTGCTGCTGCCCGGCCACGGCTGGAAGCCGGGCCCCGCCGGCCCGGACTTCCTGGCGGCGGTGGCCGAACTCGAGGCGCGGTTGCCGGCAGATGGCCAGGTCGACCTGCTCGGCTACAGCATGGGTGGGCGCCTCGCCCTGGCGCTGGCGCTGCGCGCCCCTCAGCGCATCCGCCGCCTGGTGCTGGTGTCGAGCAACGCCGGCACAGTGAGTGCGGAGGAACGCGCGGCACGCCTACGCCACGACGAGCGCTTGGCGCAGATGCTCGAAGAGGACGGCATCGGCCCGTTCGTCGCCTGGTGGCAGGCGCAGCCGGCGCTCCGCCCCGCGGCTCCGCTCCCGCAGGCGCTGGTCGCCGAGCTGCGCTGCCTGCGCCTGAACCAGGACCCGCACGGCCTCGCGGCCGCGCTGCGCCGGCTCGGGTCCGGGGCCATGCCCGACCTCGCCCCGCGCCTGCCCGGCCTCGCCATCCCGGCCCTGCTCATCGCCGGCGCGGCCGACGCCCGCTACCGGGAAGTGATGGCCGCCATGGCTGCGCGCATCCCCGGCGCGCACCTCGCCGTGGTCGACGGCTCGGGCCACGCCATCCACCGCGAGCGCCCTGCTGAGCTGCGCGCGCTGGTGCAGGACTTCCTCGCGCGCTGATCGTGCCGGGAGGGTCGTGCGTCTGCCCGATCGCCGCCGTGACCCACGTCGCGCTGGCACGCGACCCGCCGTCGCCTCCCCGTTGCCCCCGCCCCCGTTCCACAGATGCTCAGCACCCCTCCGCCAGGATGACCGCGCGGAGACTGGAGACCGCCATGAGCGAGTGGGCCGCGATCGACCGACCCTACGAGGACATCCTCTACCACCATATGCCCTTGGTCGGTGGCACGGTGGCGAAGCTGACCATCAACCGGCCGCAGGTGCACAACGCCTTCACGCCGAAGACCGTGCACGAGCTGCGCGACGCACTGCAGCACGCCCGCGACGATCAAGACGTGGGCGTGATCATCCTCACCGGCGCGGGCGGCAAGGCCTTCTGCTCGGGCGGCGACCAGCGCGTGCGCGGGCACGGCGGCTACGTCGGCGGCAAGGACGGCGACAGCATCCCGCGCCTCAACGTCCTTGACCTGCAACGTGAGATCCGCAGCTGCCCCAAGCCGGTGGTGGCGATGGTCGCAGGCTGGGCGATCGGCGGCGGCCAGGTGCTGCACCTGGTGTGCGACATCTCGATCGCCGCCGACAACGCGCGCTTCGGCCAGACCGGCCCGCGCGTCGGCAGCTTCGACGGCGGTTTCGGCGCATCGTACCTGGCGCGCTGCGTCGGCCAGAAGAAGGCGCGCGAGATCTGGTACACCTGCCGCCAGTACGATGCGCAACAAGCCCTCGACATGGGCCTGATCAATGAGGTCTGGCCGCTCGACCAGCTCGAGGAGAAGACCCTGGTGATGTGCCAGGAGATGATGCAGCACAGCCCGCTCGCGCTGCGCTGCCTGAAGTCCGCGTTCAATGCCGACTGCGACGGCCAGGCCGGCATCCAGGAGCTCGCCGGCAACGCCACGCTGCTCTTCTACATGACGGAGGAGGGCAAGGAGGGGCATCAGGCCTATCTTGAGAAACGGAAGCCCGACTTCGGCAAGTTCCCGCGGTTGCCATGAACAGCCTGAGTGCGGAGTGCGGAGTGCGGAGTGCGGAGTGCCGGCAGAACGCTTCCCGCGCTCCCTTTCCAGCGGACAAGCGGGCGCAGGAACGGGGCTGCCGCCGATGAGCCACGAGCACTCCGCGCTCCGCACTCCGCACTCCGCACCGCCGCCGCCGCCATCGCGGCTGTCCGTGTGGCTTTCCGCCACCCGCCCCAAGACCCTCGCCGCCGGTCTTGTCCCGGTGCTGGTCGGTACGGCGCTGGCGGTGCACGAGGGCGTCGCCGATTGGACGCTCGCGGGCGGCTGTCTGGCGGCGGCGCTGCTGGTGCAGGTCGGCTGCAACTTCGCCAACGACGCCTTCGACGCGCTCAAGGGCGCCGACACCGCGGCGCGTATCGGGCCGCGCCGCGCGGTAGCAAGCGGGCTGATCAGCGCACGCGCCATGCTCATCGCCACGGCAGTGGTGTTGGCGGCGGCGCTGGCGGTCGGCATCTGGCTGGGCGCCGCCGGCGGCGGCTGGCCGATCATCGTACTAGGCGTGGTCAGCGTGCTGTGCGCGGTGGGCTACACCGCGGGACCCTTTCCGCTCGCCTACATCGGCCTGGGTGACCTCTTCGTCTTCCTGTTCTTCGGCCTGGTCGCGGTGCTTGGCACGCTGTGGGTGCAGGGCGCGGCGCACGGCCACGGGGCACTGCATACCGGCGCCATCCTGGTCGCGGAGGCGGTCGGCCTGCAGGCCACCGGCATCATCGCGGTCAACAATCTGCGCGACCGCGCCGGCGATGCAGCGGTCGGCAAACGCACCCTGGCGGTGCGCCTGGGCGACCGCGCCACGCGCGGCTACATCATCGGCCTGCACGTAACCGCCATGCTCTGCCTGGTGCTGGCCGCCTGGGTGATGCGCCTCCCGGCCCTGCTCGCGCCTGCCGCCCTGGCGGGAATCGGCGGCGGCCTGCTGGGTCTGGGCATCGCGCGCACCCAGGGCGCCGCCCTCAACGCGTATCTGGCACGCTCCGCAGCCCTGGAGCTCTTGACTGGTGCGGGACTTGCGGCCGTGCTTATGCTCACTCCCCGATGAAGTGCTGGCTGGTCAAACGCGTCCTTCCCCTGACCACGCCCCTGATCACCGCGTCCGGGCCGATCACCGAGCGCACGGTCTGGGCGTTGGCCATCGATGACGGCCTCGGCCACACCGGCCTGGGCGAGGCGGCGCCATTGCCGGACTTCGGCAGCGAGGCGCCGGAGAGCTGCCTGGGTGCGCTGCGCACCGCGCTGGGCGTGCTCAAGGCGGATTTCATCAGCCGCTGGCTCGACCGCGGCCGCTGCGACGCGCCGCTCGGCCAGATGGAGAAGCTGCTCACCGGCGCGCCCTGCGCGCGCCAGGCGATCGAGGGCGCGCTCCTCGACCTGCTCGCGCAGCAGCAGGGCAAGCCGCTCGCCACCCTGCTCGCCGAGGGCCTGGGCACCGCGCCGGCGGCGCGCCTGCCGGTCAACGCCCTGCTCAGCGGGCCGCTCGACGTCGTGACCGAATCGGCGCGGTTGCTCGCCAAGGCCGGCTTCGCCTGCTTCAAGCTCAAGCTCAGCGGCGAGATGGGCCAGGACCTGGAGCGCATCTACAGCGTGCGCGCAGCAATCGGCACCGAGGCCAAGCTGCGCGTCGACGCCAACGCCAGCTGGACCCTGGCCCAGGCCCAGGAGTTCGCGGTCGAGGCCGGCGACGCCGACCTCGAGTACGTCGAGCAGCCGCTCATCGCCCACGACCTCGCCGGGCTCGCCCAGCTGCGCCGCCGCACCGGCCTGAAGATCGCCGTCGACGAGGGCGTGCGCGTGCCGGGCGACGTCGGCCGCGTCGCCGCCGCCCAGGCCGCCGACGTGGTGGTGCTCAAGCCGATGTTCCTGGGCGGCTGGCGCCCGACGCTGCAGGCGCAGCGCCTGGCCGCCTCGTGCGGCATCGGCGTGGTGCTGACCACCGCCATCGACGGCGCGGTCGGCCGCGCGCACGCCACCCACTACGCCGCAGCGCTCAACCTCACCGCGCACGCCCAGGGCTTGGCCACCGGCGTGCTGCTGACCGAGGACCTCACCACCGCGCCGCTGACCGTGACCAGCGGCTTCCTGACCATCGGCGGCACGCCCGGCCTGGGCGTGGGTGGGCTGAGGCCGTAAGCGTGGCGTCTGGATGAGCGCGGCGCCGCGCACCTGGCTGCTGGATTTCACGCCCTGCCCCGCCGGCTTTCCGGGGCCGTGGCGCTGGCTGCCGCCGGGAGTCGGCGCGGCCATGGACTGGCTGCGCGCCGCCGGCCTTGAGCGCGGCGCACGCGCCGGCCTTGCCGGACTCAACACCCCGGCGACGGCGGCGCTGCTGCTCGCCGCGCCACTCGCCGGCGTCACCCTCGTGCTGCTCAACCGCCGCCTCGCGCCCGATGACCTCGCCGCGCAGGCGGCCCAGGCGCGCGTCACCGCGGTACTGGCAGCGCCCGGCCACCCGCTCGCCGCGCACCCGGCGGCACACCTGCTGCCCGAGAGCTTTCCTGCCGGCCCGCCGCGCCTGCCGCCCACCCCGCTCGCCGACAGCGAGGCCGCGCTGGTGCTGTTCACCAGCGGCACCACCGGCGCGCCGCGCGCAGCGCGCCTGGATCTCGCGGCGCTGCGCGCGGCCGGCGCGGCCGCGGTCGCCCACCTCGGCCTCGGCCCCCACGAGCGCTGGCTGGCCTGCCTGCCGCTCGACCACATCGGCGGCGCGAGCATGGTCACGCGCGCCGCGTTGTCCGGCTGCGCGCTGCTGCTGGTCGAGCGCTTCGCCGCCGACGCCATCGCGCCGGCCCTTACGATGCATGGCATCACGGGACTGAGCGTGGTGCCGACCATGCTCCGCCGCCTGGTCGACGCGCAGTCAGGGCGACGGTGGCCGACGCCGCTCCGCACCATCCTCACCGGCGGTGGCCCCCTGGATGCCGAGCTCATCGCACGCTGCACCGCGCTCGGCGTCGCGCCCAGCCAGACCTACGGGCTCACCGAGGCCGCCAGCCAAGTCTGCACGCTGCTGCCGGAGGAGGCCGCCGCCCATCCCGGCAGCGCCGGGCGGGCGCTGCCGGGCATGGCGCTGCGCATCCGCGACGACGCGGGCGCCGCCGCCCCCGCCGGCACGGTCGGCGAGATCCTGGTGCGCGGGCCGGGGCTGTTCAGCGGCTACGAACAGGCGGACGGCACGCTCAGCGCCCCGCCTGCCGACGGCTGGTTCGCCACCGGCGACCTCGGCGAGGTTGACGCCACCGGCTTCCTGACCGTGCATTGCCGGCGCACCGATCTGATCCTCAGCGGCGGCGAGAACCTCTATCCGGCCGAGCTCGAGGGCGTGCTCGCCACCCATCCAGGCGTGGCCGACGTCGCGGTGGTACCCCATCCCGACGCGGAATGGGGCCAGGTCCCCATCGCCCTGCTGGTCGCGCGGCACGCACCCCTGCCGGACGCCGAACTGGCCACCTGGATCGCCGCCCGCCTGCCCGGCTTCAAGCGCCCACGTCGCTGGTCCTGGGTCGCCGGCCTGCCGCGCACCGCCACCGGCAAGCTGCAGCGTCATCTCCTGGGGGGTCCGGAAGTCCGGAAGTCCGGGAGTCCGGAAGGCGAGGGGGAGCGGCGGTCAGCGGTATGAGGAGGTGCCTGATCCAGCATCTGCCGCCCCCAGGGCGGGTCCTCTGTCACCTTGATCGGGCCCGCCCTGCAAGAGCTTCGGCATAGGGCGTGTCCACCAACCTAGGGCCAGGAGACTGCCGGACTTCCGGACTCCCGGACTTCCGGACCCTGCCCATTATTCGATTGCGCGATTTCCGCTTCGCAGGCATATTCTGACCGCGTGTGGTGCAGGGTCCGCTGGACCTCGACTGCGCATCTCCAGGAGCCGCGATGAGCCCGTCGAGCCAAGTCCTCCAGTTCGAAGAGCACGGCGTGCACACCATCGCCTTCCACCAGGACGAGAACGGCGTGGCGAACGCCGACGTGGTCCAGAGCTACTTCGCCACCGATTTCCTCAAGACCACCCATGGCATCAAGCGCCTGGTCATCGACCTGTCCGGAGTCGGCACCCTCAATTCGGCCAGCCTCGGTCCGCTGGTGCAGAAGTTGCGCGAGATCCAGGACCTCAAGGGCAGCCTGGCCCTGGCCGGGGTGACGTCGCCCGCGCTCCGCGAGATCTTCGCCTTGACCCGTTTCGACAAGGTCTTCCCGATCTACCCCCTGCGCGCCGAGGCGATCCGCGCCCTGGTCGGGGCCTGATATCAAGGGCAAGACGCCGCTGCCTTTCCAGTTGCAGTATGGAGAACGGCCTTATGGTCCCTCTCCCGTTTCACCCAAGGGATCTCTATGGCAGTCCGCATCCGCCTTTCTCGTTTCGGCCGCCTCCACAGGCCTTTCTTCCGCATCGTCGCCATCGACGGACGCTGCCATCGTGAAGGCAAGGCCAACGAGATCCTGGGCTCCTACGACCCGCTCAAGCCGGAAAAGACCGTCGAGGTCGACATGGCCCGCGTCGAAGCCTGGGTGAACCTGGGTGCGCAGATCAGCGATGGCCTGCGCGCGCTGCTCAAGCACGGCGGCTATGCCGTGCCCAAGGCCAAGACCACCGTCGCCGCAAAGGCCCCGGTGAAGGCCGAGAAGAAGGGCCCCGCCGGCAAGAAGGGCGAGAAGCAGCCCTGGGCCGCCCCCAGCCGCCGCTCGCTGCAGAAGCACGCCGCCACGCAGAAGGCCGCCCGCAAGGTCCAGACCGAAGCGGACAAGGCCAAGGCCGACGCCGCCAAGGCGGCTGCGGCCCCCGCCGCCGAAGCCCCGGCCGCCGAGGCTCCCAAGGCGTGAACCGCTGACCCGGCCACTGGCCGCGTCGCTGGAATCAAGAACGAGGCCGGGCCCACGCCCGGCCTCATTTTGTTGGAAAAACTTCGTTTTGTTGGGGGAGCGACAGCAGACCGCTCCCCCAACGAACGCGCCTACGGCGCTGCCCCCGTCGCGAGGGCGGACAGACTTGAGAGCATGAGGCACTCGCTCCTCGCCGCTCGCGCCGCTCGCCTCGCGCAGGTCGCTCGCCACTATCGGAGCGGACAAGCCCCTCCACTCCATTGCCCACGCCTGGTGGCATCCTCGCGCCGAGCGCCTCACCCAGCCCAAGCCCAAGCCCCGCATGACCGCCACCGTCCGCCACGTGCAGATCGACGCGCTCGAGGTTCCGCTCGGCGCGCTGCAGCGGCTGCCGCCGCAGTCGCTCGACCACCACCTCGAGCCGTGGATCGCCAAGCACTGCGCCATCCCGGTTGCCGATGTGATTGGCTACGAGATCGAGCGGCGCAGCCTGGACGCGCGGCGTAAGCCCGAGCTGCTGTTCGTCTACAACCTCATCGTCCAGGTGCGCGAGGACAGCGCGGTGCGCGAGCGTCCGGGCACGGTGGTGCTGGCGGCGCCGCCGGCGCACGACGACGGCCTCGGCGAACTTGCGCTGCGCACGCCGCTGCCGCTGCATCCGATCATCGTCGGCGCCGGGCCGGCCGGACAGATGGCGGCCTACCTGCTCGCGCTGCACGGCTGCAAGCCGCTGGTCATCGACCGCGGCCGCGATGCCGACCGGCGCACCGCCGACCTCGCGCGCTTCCACGCCACGCGCCAGCTCGATCCGGAGAGCAACTACCTGTTCGGCGAGGGCGGCGCCGGCACCTACAGCGACGGCAAGCTCTACACGCGGGTCAAGGACCGGCGCATGCGCTTCCTGCTCGAGGCGTTCGTCGCCGCGCGCGCGCCGCGCCACATCCTCTACCGCCACCACCCGCACATCGGCTCCGACCTGCTGCCGCACATGTGCCGCCGCCTGCGCGAGCGCATCGTCGGCTGGGGCGGCGCCTTCCGCTGGGAGACCACCGTCACCGACGTCATCGAACAGGGCGGGCGCTGCACTGGCGTGGTGCTGGCGAATGGCGAGACCATCGCCGCGCCACTGGTGCTGATCGCGCCCGGGCACAGCGCGCGCGACCTGATCATGACGCTGCTGCGACGCGGCCTGCAACACAAGGCCAAGGGCTTCCAGCTCGGCTGCCGCATCGAGCACGAGCAGGGCCTGGTCGACCTCGGCCAGTATGCCTGCCTGCCCGGCCGCGACCTGCCCAAGCACCTGCTCGGCGCCGCCGAGTACAACCTGGTCAGCCGGCCGCCGGCGCACGTCCAGGCCGAAAACACCACCACCTTCTGCATGTGCCCGGGTGGCGAGATCATCGCCGCGACCAGCGATCCGGGCCAGCTCTCGACCAACGGCATGAGCCGCTTCGCGCGCGCCTCGCCCTTCGCCAACGCCGGACTGATCGTCAACCAGGAGGTCGACCGCGCCGGAAACGGCTTGGCCGGCTTCGAGCTGATCAACGAGCTCGAGCGCCAGGCCTTCATGGCCGGCGGCGGCGACTACGGCTGCCCGGCGCAGTCCGCCGCGGCCTTCGTGCGCGGCGAGGCCGGACCGCCCGCGACCCGCTCCAGCTACCGCCTGGGCGTGCGCCCCGGACGCATCGACCACATCCTGCCGGAGCGTACCACCCACGCGATCCGCCAGGCGCTGCTGCACTTCGAGCGCGTCATCCCCGGATTCATGCGCCACGGCACGCTGGTCGGTGTCGAGACGCGGGTCTCAAGCCCGGTGCGCTTCGAGCGCGATCCCGAATCCCTGGCAAGCAGCCTGCCCGGCCTCTACCTGGCCGGCGAGGGCGCCGGATACGCTGGCGGCATCGTCAGCGCCGGGCTCGACGGGCTGCGGCTGGCAGAGACCATTTTGACGGGGCAGGCAGCGCGCAGGGAGCGGTGAAGGGTGAAGGGTGATGGCTGATGGCTGATGGCTGATAGCCGACGACCGACAGCCAATCGCTGCATGAGCACGTGCACTGCGATCGGGTCCTGCGTGCTGCGTATACCCAGCGCGCACGATTGAATCCATCGCTCGCCCCAGTCCACACGCCATCGGCCATCAGCCATCAGCCATCAGCCGTCCTGCCCCCCCCCCCCCCCCCCCCCCCACCCCGGCAGAAAAACCCCCCCCCCCCCCAACCGAAAAAACACTAAACCACCACCCCCCCGTGGGGGGGGCAGACACC
>JBBQSO010000093.1:0-19374 GCA_038213805.1 Planctomycetota bacterium
CGCCGAAATGACGGAACAGTGCATCCGCGTTCTCCGACAATTTGCCTACTCACCTCGGCCCAATAGACACGCCCCCAGGGAATCCAAGATGCCCTTCGGAAGGTCCGTCCAGAGGGGCGGGTGATAAGTGAACGCCATTGCGTCTAGGGTCTAGGGTCTAGGGCCCTGGGCCCTGGGCCCTGGGCCCAGGGCCTCAGGCCCAATGTCTGAGTTGAAACCGACCCCGGCTGGTGCTTGGTACCGGCCGGGCGTGGCGCATGATCAGCGTCCCAGCAAAGGAAGCCCATGTATCCTCCCGAACTCACCGACCCCATCCGCGGCGAAGTCCATCAGATCGGCCTGACCGAGCTCAAGACCCCCGGCGACGTCGATGTCGCGCTGACCAAGCCGGGCACCGCCCTGGTGTTCGTCAACAGCGTGTGCGGCTGCGCGGCCGGTGGCGCCCGTCCGGGCCTGTACATGGCGTTGCAGAAGGCGGCGAAGAAGCCAGCCCAGCTCACCACGGTCTTCGCCGGCGTCGACAAGGAGGCGGTGGCCAAGGCGCGCAGCTACTTCGCCGAGTATCCGCCCTCCAGCCCCAGCGCGGCGCTGCTCAAGGACGGCGAGGTGGTGTGGGTGCTGCACCGTCACCAGATCGAGGGCCGTCCGCCGCAGCAGATCGCGGAAGCCTTCCAGAAGGCCTTCGAAGCGAACTGTTAGAGAAACGTCCGGAAGTCCGGAAGTCCGGGAGTCCGAAAGTCGGACGGCATGCGGATGCGGTGGGTCTCTTCCTTGGCCGGGAAGGCGACAGTAGGTAGGCTGCGGCGAGTGCGTGGAAGTCCGACACCGCGGCCGCTCGCTGACGTACCAGGAGGAGTCATGGCCGATCGCGACCTCGCGCATGCGGAGAACGCTCCGGGCGGCTTCTTCGTCGACACCACCTGCATCGACTGCGACACCTGCCGGCAGGTCGCGCCCGCGACCTTCATCGCGGTCGACGGCCATTCGGCGGTGGGTGCGCAGCCAACGGACGCGGCTGGCCGCCAGGCCGCGGCGCGCGCGGTGGTGTGCTGCCCGACCAATTCCATCGGCAGCGACCAGGCCGCGCTGGTGCGCGCGGCGAGCACGGAGTTCCCCCTCCCCATTGTGGACGGCATCGCTTACTGCGGCTTCACCGCGGGCTCCTCGTTCGGCGCGTCGAGCTACTTCATCCGCCACGCCGACGGCAACTGGCTGATCGACGCGCCGCGCTGGACGCCGCAGCTGGTCACGGCCATCGAGCGTGCCGGCGGCTTGTGCGGAATCTTCCTCACCCACCGCGACGACGTCGCCGACGCTGCGCGCTATGCCCAGCGCTTCGGCGCGCGCCGCGTCATCCACGCGCGCGATGCCGACGCCGTGCCCGGCGCCGAGCAGGTCATCGTGGGCGAGGACGAGGTCGCACTCGCCGCCGACCTGGTCGCCATCCCCACCCCGGGCCATACCGCCGGTCACTGCGTCGCGCTCCATCGCGGCACCCACCTGTTCAGCGGCGACCACCTGTGGTGGAGCCGGCGCCTGGGTGCGCTCAACGCCTCACGCGAGGTGTGTTGGCACTCCTGGGCGGAGCAGACGGCCTCGGTGCGCCGCCTGGCGTCACTGGCCTGCACCTGGGTGCTGCCGGGGCACGGTGAGCGCCGGCAGATGACGGTGGCGGAGTACCGCGCCGGGATGTGCGCTTTGGTAGAGCGCATGGGGCAGGCGCCAGCGGAGGTGTAGTCGTGATTCTGGGAAGCGGCTCAGATGGCCACATTCCAAATCAGCTCGACAGACGCGAGGGGCCGCCGCAGTCCGGGCCTCTGTCGAGTCCCGGTTCTACGTGAACGCACTAACGCTCCCGTTCCCGTCGCAGCGCCTCGCTGCGCAGCCCCGTGTACCACGGGTCGAGCGCCCCGCGCGGCTGCAGCGTGGCGAGCAGCAGGCCTTCCGCCTGCGCCGCCACGCGCACCCCGCGCGCGTCCCACAGTGCGCTGTCCAGCCAGCGGTCGGTCGCGGCGGTGTTGGCGAGCAGCAGCGGCGTCGCCCACTCCGCGGCGCGCGCGCTGTAGAGCGCGGGGATGACGTGCTGCTTGGTGCCGGGGTCGACATCGTTGCCGGCCATATGGGCGATGGTGACGAAGGCGTCGACCTCGAGCGCGGCGAGCTCGGCCCACAGTGATCCGAAGCGTAGCTCGTAGCAGATCGCCAAGCCGAGCTTCCAGCCGGCGCAGTGGAACGTGCAGGGCTGGGCACCGGGTACGAAGTGCCGGGTGTCGAATGGCGTCAGGGCGCGCTTGCGGTAACGCAGGGGCCTGGCCTCGGCGCCAAGGACCACGGCTTCGTTGGCGATGAGCATGGGCTGGCCGCCGTCCGCTGTCGCCACCGGCGCGGCGGTGCCCAGCACCAGGGTCACGCCGCGGCGCACGGCCTCTTCCGCGAGTGATTCCTCAAGGTCCGCGGCCTGGCACCAGCTGACCCCCGCCAAGCCGTCGCGCGCGGCACCAGGGTAGCCGGTCAGGGCGCATTCCGGGGTGAGCAGCAGCTGCGCGCCGGCCGCCGCGGCCTGCGCCAAGCCCCGGCGGATAGCGGCGGCGTTGGCGGCCAGGTCCGCCTGGGCGGTGAACGCCAGGACGGCGACAGGCAGGGCGGTATTGGGCATGGGTTGCCTCGTCCGCGATCGTCCCGATCCTGGGCCGCCCGCCAGCGGCGATCAGCCGACTACACCGCGGGCCGCTTTTCCCGTCCGCCCTTCCCCCTTCCTGCAGCCCGCCATGCCCACCGACCGCTACGACTCGCCCCTCTGCTCCCGCTACGCCTCCAAGGAGATGCAGCGGCTGTTCTCCGACGACGTCAAGTTCTCGACCTGGCGCAAGCTGTGGTTGGAGCTGGCCAAGGCCGAGAAGGACCTGGGCCTGCCGATCACCGAGGCGCAGGTCGCCGAGCTCGCCGCGCATCTCACCGACATCGACTACGTCATGGCGGCCGCTGAAGAGAAGAAGCGCCGCCACGACGTCATGGCGCATGTCCACACCTACGGCCATGTCTGCCCGACCGCGGCGCCGATCATCCACCTCGGTGCGACCAGCTGCTACGTCACCGACAACGCCGACCTGTTGGTGATGCGCGATGGTCTCGACCTGCTCGCGGTCAAGCTTGCGCGCGCCATGGACCGCCTCGCGACCTTCGCGCACACCCAGCGTGCGCTGCCGACCCTCGGCTTCACCCACTTCCAGGCCGCGCAGCTGACCACCGTCGGCAAGCGCGCCTGCCTGTGGCTGCAGGACCTGGCCATGGATCTGCGCAATGTCGAGCGCGCGCGCGCCGAGTTGCGCTTCCGTGGCGTCAAGGGCACCACCGGCACGCAGGCCTCGTTCCTGGCGCTGTTCCACGGCGACCACGACAAGGTCGAGGAGCTCGACCGTCGCGTCACCGCCGCCTTCCATTTCGGCAAGCCCTTCCTGGTCACCGGGCAGACCTACACGCGCAAGCAGGACACCGAGGTCCTGACCGTGCTCGCCGGCCTGGGCGCGAGCGCGCACAAGCTCGCCACCGACCTGCGCCTGCTCGCCCATCTCAAGGAGATCGAAGAGCCGATCGAGAAGGACCAGATCGGCTCGAGCGCGATGGCCTACAAGCGCAACCCGATGCGCGCCGAGCGCGTGTGCTCGCTCTCGCGCCACCTGATGACGCTGGTCGGCGACGCCTACGCCACGCACAGTGTGCAGTGGATGGAGCGCACCCTCGACGACAGCGCGGTGCGCCGCATCAGCATCCCCGAGGCCTTCCTCGCCGCCGACGCGGTGCTCGGCATCCTGCAGAACGTCTTCGAGGGCCTCGACGTGCACGAGCAGGTGATCGCCCGGCGCATCGCCGAGGAGCTGCCCTTCATGGCCACCGAGAACATCATCATGGCCCTGGTCGAGGCCGGCGGCGACCGCCAGGAGGCGCACGAGCGCATCCGCGTGCTGTCGCGCGAGGCCGCTTCCGAGGTCAAGGACCACGGCCGCGACAACGACCTGATCGCGCGCGTGCGCGCCGACGCCTTCTTCGCGCCGATCCACGCGCAGCTGCCGGCGCTGCTCGACGCCAGCACCTTCGTCGGCCGCGCGCCCCAGCAGGTCGACCGCTTCCTCGCCGAGGAGATCCGCCCGGCGCTGGCGCCCTACGCCGGGAAGCTGGGCGGGATCAGCACGCTGAGCGTGTGAAGCCCCTGGTGAGCGAGGATTCGAGAGTCCGCGGCGCGGGCGACATCCACTAGCCCAAGGCGTGAGCCTTGGGACCCTTGCGCGCCGCCGCCGTGGGCCCGGGCGCCGCCCATTCCACGCCGGTCTTGGCCCATTTGCCGGTGGCGGCCGACTTCAGCACGGCGTCGCAGACCTTGTCGGTCTCAAGCGCGTCGCGGAAGGTCGGCGCGCACGGCTTGCCGGCACCGAGCGCGGTCAGGAAGTCGGCGACCTGATGCACGAAGCTGTGCTCGTAGCCGATCTGCAGGCCCGGCACCCACCAGTTCTTCATGTAGGGCTGGTCGCCGTCGCTGACGTGGATGGAGCGCCAGCCGCGGGTGATCGACTCGTCGCGGTAGTCGAACATCTCGAGGCGGTGCAGGTCGTGCAGATCCCACTTCAGCGAGGCGTTCTCGCCGTTGATCTCGAAGGTAAACTGCGCCTTGTGGCCGCGCGCGTAACGCGTCGACTCGAAGTTGCACAGCGCGCCGTTGGCGAAGCGCCCGATGAAGGTGCAGGCGTCGTCGATGGTGACCTTCTCGACCTTGCCGGAGCCAACGTGCGTGCGCTCCTTGACGAAGGTCTCGGTCAGCGCGGTGACCTCGGTGATGCCGCCGTTCAGCCACATCGCGGTGTCGATGCAGTGCGAGAGCAGGTCGCCGGTGACACCCGAGCCGGAGGCCTTGGCATCGAGGCGCCACAGGCCGGCGCCGCCCTGCGGCAGATCGGCATTGATCGTCCAGTCCTGCAGGAAGTTCGCGCGGAAGTGGAAGATGCGCCCGAGCTTGCCGCTGTCGATCAGCTGCTTGGCCAGGGTCACCGCCGGGATGCGGCGGTAGTTGTACCACACCGTGTTGGGCACGCCGGCAGCCTCGACCGCCTTGACCATGCGCATGGCCTCGGCGGCAGTGCGGCCGAGCGGCTTCTCGCACAGCACCATCTTGCCGGCCTTGGCGGCGGCGATGGCGATCTCAGCGTGGCTGTCGTTGGGCGTGCAGATGTCGATGGCATCGATGTCCTTACGCGCGATCAGCTTCTTCCAGTCGCTTTCGACCGACTCGTAGCCCCACTGCGCAGCGAAGGCGCTGGTCTTGGCCGCGTCGCGGCCGCACACCGCCTTGAGCACCGGCAGGTAGGGCAGGTCGAAGAAGTTGCCGACCCGGCGGTAGGCGTTGGAGTGGGTCCGGCCCATGAAGCCGTAGCCGACCAGACCGATGTTCAGTGCTTTCGCCGTCATGATATCTTCCTGAAGTGGAGTGTTGAGAGAGAGCAAGGCTGTCGTGCCATCAGCCATCAGCCATCAGCCATCAGCCATCAGCCATCAGCCATCAGCCATCAGCCATCAGCCGAGGCCCCAGGCCCCAGGCCTCAGGCCTTCGCCGCTTCCGCCTGCTGCCACCCATGCGCATCGCGCACCGCCAGCATCGCCGCCAGGATGTCGTTCCAGGTCTGCTGCTGCTTCATCACGGCGTTGGGGAACATGCAGCCGTCCCAGCACAGGTGCTTGACCGCCTTGGTCACGGCCCCCTTGCCGTCGCGCAGCCAGTAGCCGGCGGCCTTGGGGATGTCGAGCTTGCCGTTCGGGTCCTTGGCCAGGCAGTGGCGACCGGTCTTGTCGTGCGACCCCTGGCCCTTGACCGTGCCGTCGTTCTGGGCGACGTGGAAGTCGAGCGTCCACGGCCGCAGCACATCGGTCATTTGCTTGTAGGCGCTGTAGAACACCTCCTTGTCCTGCCAGTCGTAGCCGGCGGGCAGCAGCGCGTCCTCGGGCGCGTTGTAGCCCATCAGGAAGAGCAGGGTGTGGGCCATGTCGGCCTGCATGCCGACCACGCCAGGCATGCCGACCTTCTCGAAGAGGTCGGCGATCTTGCGCCAGCTCTGCATGCCGCCCCAGCAGATCTCGCCCTCGGCGGCGAGGCGCTCGCCGTTGTCCTTGGCGATGGCGCCCGCCTCGCGGAAGGTGTCGGCGATCCGCTGCGTGTTGCCCACCGGGTCCTTGGCCCAATCGGCCGGGCCACCCGCGGAGTCGATGCGGATGAGGTTGTCGCTGCGCACCCCGAGCTGCTTGAGCTTGTTGGCGATGCGGCAGGACTTCTTCACCTGCTCGACGAACTGCTTGCGCTCGGCGTCGCTGCCGAAGGCCGAACCGCCGCCGGTCGGCTGCCACACCGGTGCGACCAGCGAGCCGATGGTCAGGCCGCGCGCACGCACCTTGTCAGCGAGGGCCTTCAGCACGTCGTCGCTGGCATCGATGGAGAGGTGGGGATCGAAGAGGAAGATGTCGACGCCGTCGAACTTCACGCCATCGACCTCGGCCTTCGCGGTCATGTCCAACATGGTGTCGAAATCGATGAACGGCTCATCCTGCGGGCCGGAGCCGCCCTTGCCGACCATGCCGGGCCAGGTGGCATTGTGCAGCTTCGGGAAGTTGTTGGGGTGCTTGCTCATGGCTGGCGGTCTTTGCGGGATGCGGCAGGCGGTGGGAGTCTGCCGGCGCGTGATCGGGAGTAGGTCGGCAAGGAACGCGTGACGACGGCGCGGTGGACCGCGCATCCACGCAGATCTAGGGGCACCTGCGCACCGATCAATCGGTGAGCGGCGAGTTTTGCCCCGCAAGACGTTATTGTGCAACAAATTGGGAAAATCAGTCCGGGCTGCGTGCACGCCGCGACGCGGGCGCTACCGTCCATCATGCCCAAGCCTTGGACCGTGCTCTCACGTCGTACCCTGATCAGCGATCCGTGGCTGCGCCTGCACGCCGAACAGGTGCGCACCGGACAGGGGATCGAACTCGATCCGTGGTACGTGGTCGAGGCTGCACACTGGGTCACGGTGGTGCCGGTGCTGCCGGACGGGCGCCTGGTGCTGGTCGAGCAGTACCGCCACGGCGCCGAGCGCATCTGCCGCGAGCTGCCGGCAGGCAACATCGACGCCGGCGAGGATCCCGTGGTCGCCGCGCTGCGCGAGCTCGCCGAGGAGACCGGCTTCCAGGCCATCGGCACGCCGGTGCCGCTCGGCACCTTCTGGCCCGAGCCCGCGCGGTCGCGCGCCACCGCCACCGGCTTCCTGGTGCGCTGCGCCGCCACGCCCCAGCCGCAGCGGCTCGAACACAGCGAGGACATCGCCGTGGCCCTCATCAGCCAGCAGGAGGCCTTCGGTCCCACCCATGGCGGCATCGTGCACGGCGCCCAACTCGCCTTTCTGCTGATGGCCCGCCCGCTGCTGTAAAGGTGGGGCGCTGTTCGCCGAGCGAAGCTCCCTGAAACGCCGGACGGGCAGACCCTGAGGCCTGCCCGTCCGGGGAATCACTGATTGTGGACGCTGTTCAGCGCTTGGCGGCGCCGGCAGTGGCGAAGCAGCCCTGCTCGGCGATGAACGACTTGGCCTTGGTGTCCACGTCAGCGGTGGTCACCAGCCAGCCGGTCACCTTCTGGCCGGGGTAGCGCTGCTGGAGCTTGTCGCGCATCTCGACGAAGGCCTCGCCATCCTTGGAGGAGATCTTCGTGGCGCGGCGCTTGATGTCGACGAACCACACGTCCTTGCGGCCGCGGGCGACGACGATGCGGCCGGTGCCTTCGATGCCGAAATTCTTGACCGGCACGGCTTCGACGCTCTGGAACACGGGGAGACGGGTCTCGAGTTCACGGTCGACCACGTCGCCAGGCAGGGGGTGGCCGGCGCGGAGCAGGCGGATGATGGCTTCCTCGGTGGCACGGACGGCGATGCGCATGCGGACTCCTGTGACGTTGTGGAATGAGCTGACAGAGACGGCTCGGCAATCCCATGAGATTGCTCAAAAATCGAGCGCTTGAGCATACCAATCGGGGTGAAAACTCAAGCGCAAATTTTTCTTGCCTTCACTGCAGCCCGGATAAGCGCGAATCTCCAACGTGTTAGAAGACGATGGCTTGGAGAGAAGCTGTCGACTTCGTCCGGGGGCATGCAGAACCTTGATTCGAGTGGTTCCGGGTGATCGCACGGGCCTTTCCCGGGAGGCACATTTCATCTCGTGTGTACCGTGAACACTAAGGAGGGGGAGGCTCTGCCCCCAGCGTCACTCGCCGATGGTGCCGAGCGGCTTCCGGGTGAGGGGGAAGCGCTGATCATGGCGGGACCCGCCATCATCGTTGCCGTCGAAACCGACACTATAGCCGCCGATGACCCGGCCGTGAAGGACCAGGGGGCGCAACGCGTGGCCTCTGCGGTCGAGCAGATCCTCCGGCCAGGGCCGCAGGCGCATCTCCGCGGCGATCAGGCGCGTGCGGAGAACATTGGTCGCCAGGGAGAGGGCGTAGGAGTACTGCCATTCCCGCAAGAAGACGTAGGAGAGGAGCGCGACCGGCGAGAGCATGCCCCGCCCCCGGAGCGCAATCGACTCCCGCTGCGCCTCGTCGACCCAGTCGCGCACGCGCTCATGGGAGCGTACGTAGGCCGCATAGTCGCCCATCCCATCGATGAGGCCGCCACGCCCGCCCCTGAATATGAGCTCGTTGAGGGGGAAGAACTCCATGTACTTCGGTAGCGAGATGCCCAGGGTCTTGCCCGCGGCGTTGAAGCCGGTGCGGAACAGCCCAACATAGATGATGGGCTGGGCCGCGAGGTCACGCGGGAATCCCGCCACCAGCCGATCGGCGGTCGCTTCCAGGTCGGCAGCCAGGGCCGGGCTGAAGAGCGCGCCATTCGCCATGCGGTTGATGATAGCCCGGTCCAAGTCGGACAGCCAACTGTATACGTACGGCCGGCCTTGCTGGAGGCGCAGCACCGCCAGGGCCGCGCGCGCCGCGCGTTCGGCCTCCGGAACGGGGGCGGCCAAGACGCGTTGGCGCAGGAAGTGGCCCGACCGGTAGCTGTTCAGGTCATCGCCATACCCGACCTGGAAGTCCGCGGTGGGGGCAAACGGCTGGTCCCCTATTCCGAGCAGCGTGTCTTCGAGTTCCGCCACCGCGACCGCATCGCGACTGTCCTGGAAGGCGCGGATGCCCGCGGAAACGGAAACCTCAGGCCGCATGTCCCAGTAGTCGTTGCGGTAGGTGTCAAGAGCGTTGGCGAGGATGCCAATCCGGCGCGCGGCCGCGAGGCGCTCCGGAGTTGCCGCTATCCTGCCCCACTCCCGTCCGTTGGTCGGCAGCCCCGCTGCGCGCAAGCGGCTCTCGGCGGCGTCGAGATCCGTCTGCGTCCCGCACCACCACCACAGCAGCAGGCCGGCGGCCAGCGGCAGACCGAAGGCGAGTCCCGCCAGCAGCCACCAGCCGCGCCGGCTGCGGCGCGGTGCGGCGGCGGTGACCGGCGGCGACGCGTTCACGGTGCCGCGGCCAGCTCCCGCGCCAGCGCCTGGTGCTTCGCGAACGCCGTCGCCACCGTGCCGTTCGCGAGGGCGGCGCGCGCCGCCGCGATGCCCTGGCCGTCGGCGAGGATCGGCCGGCCGTGCCAGCAGTCGAGCGCGGCGCCGGCATTGACGCACACCAGATCGAGCAGGGGGCCGCGCTCTTCGCCTGAGAGCAGGCGCAGGAAGAGGTGTTTGTTGACCGGTGCGTCGCCGCCCGGCAGCTGGTCGTGGGTCAGTCCGGGCTGGTGGAAGTGTTCGGCGATGCGGTGGTGGACGCGGCCGTCGTGGATCTCCCACAGGTGGCTGGGGCCGGAGATCGACAATTCATCGATGCCGGGGTGGCCCAGCACCACCACCGCGCGCTCGCTGCCCAGGCGCAGCAGCGCCTCGGCGACCACGCGCGCGACGCGTTCGTCACTGACGCCGACGATTTGGCGACGCGGGCGGAAGGGGTTGGCGAGCGGACCGGCGAGGTTGAAGACGGTGCGGCGCACCTGAAGCGCGGCGAGTTTGCGCGCCGGCGCGACGGCGGCGACCGCCGGATGCACCTGGCGCGCGAACAGGAAACATACGCCGCTCTCGGCGTGCAGGCGGGCGAGGCGCTCCGGGGACAGCTGGTAAGGCACCTCAAGCGCGTCGAGCAGGTCGAAGCCGCCATTCGGCCGCGCACTGCCGCGGTTACCGTGCTTGGCCACCGGCACGCCCAGGGCTGCGAGCACGAAGGCGGCCGTGGTCGAGACGTTGAAGCGCGTCAGGCCGCTGCCGCCCGTGCCGCACAGGTCCATGCACGCCGGGCTGGCCACGACCTGGGCGCGCGCGAGCAGGTTCCACACCACCGCCGCGAGCTCGACCGCGGTCTCGCCGCGGCGCGTCCACGCGACCAGCAGCTCGGCGCCCTCCTCGGCGCTGAGCTGACCGCTGATGAGCAGGTCGACGACCGCGCCGGTCTCGGCCTCACTCATGCCGGCGGGGCTGAGGACCTGGCGCTGTGCGGCGGTGAAGGCGGGGCTGGGCATGGTCGTTTCCCGCGCCGGCGGTGCGGCGGCGCTCTGCTGGTTCTAGGCAGCTGGGGGATGCCGCCAAGCACCCGCGGGATGCCCGCGGCACGGGCCGCACGACACACCGCCATCACTCGCGTGGGCGGCCCCTGGCCTGCGGCGGCGCGGTCAGTGGATCGTCGGGCCAGGAGTGCTTGGGGTAGCGCGCGCGCAGGTCCTTGCGCACCTGCGGGTAGGTGTTGGCCCAGAACGAGGCCAGGTCCTGGGTGATCTGCTCGACGCGGTAGTTGGGTGCGAGCAGGTGTAGCAGCACCGGCACGCGTCCGCGTGCCAGACGTGGCGTCTCCTTCACGCCGAACAGCTCCTGCAGGCGCACCGCCAGGATCGGCGCGCGCTCCAGGCTGTACTGCAGGCGGATGGCGTTGCCGGTGGGCACGGTGAAGCGTTCGGGCGCGTGCTCGGCCAGGGCCAGCTGCTGGGCGCGGTCGAGACGCGCCGCCAGCCAGTCGCGCGCCGGCTTGGCGACCACCTCGGCGCGCGTGCTGCAGCCGGCGCACAGCTCGCGCACCAGTTCGGCGAGGTCGGCGTCGCCGAGTTCGGGCAGGGCCAGTTCGGGCAGCTGGGTGCGCAGCCAGGCGACGCGCGCCAGCCATGAGCGCAGCGCGAGCTGCTGCTCGTCCTCGCCGTCCTCGGGGCCGAGCAGCAGGGCGCGCGCCTGGGGTGCGAGCGCCTCCGCGAGCAGCGCCGAGGCCGCTGCGGCGTCGCCGGGCTGGCCGGGGGCCTCGCGCACCGCCAGGTCGCGGTACATCCAGCGGATGGCGCTGACCACCCGCCCGCGCTCGGCGTCGTAGGCCAAGCGCTCTTCGCGGCGCACGCCGCCGGGCAGCTCGGTCAGCCAGGCCTCGTCGATCTCCGCGCCCTGGCGCATCAACACCACCGGCTTGCCGCCGCGCATCAGCTCCTGCAGCTCGGTGGCGATCAGCAGGGGGGCGCGCTCCTGACCCTTGGCCGCGTACAGTGCCGAGCCGCGGTCGATCTCGATGGCCACGCCACCGGCCAGGGCGGCGCGGTTGGCGTCGCCGCTGCGCCGGGCGACGCGGTCCGGATAGGCGGCGAGCAGCAGGCGGCAGATCTGCTCCGGGTCGGCGCTGCGCTCGCGATCGGATTGGCGCCAGCCGCCGCCCCACGAGGCGAGGATCTCGTCGCGCGCCTGCACCACCTGCGCGCAGGCGCCGGGATCGATGCCCTGGCTGCGCAGGTGCCCGGCGAAGCGCGCCTTGACCGCGTCGGCGAGCAGATCGAGGCGCTCGAGCGCGTCGCATGGCGCGGGGTCGGCCGGCGGCTCGTCGTGGCGCTGGGGCAGGCGCACGTCGCGCTCACCGGCGAGCGCGGCGAGAGTGGCGCCGAGCTGCAGGCACTGCGCCTGGGCGGCGGCGTGCAGCAGGCGCCCGAGGCGCGGGTGCAGCGGCAGTCCGGCGAGGCGTTCGCCGAGCTGGGTGAGGCCGGCCCAGGGCGCGGTGAGTGCGCCGAGCAGGTGCAGCAGCTCCTCGGCGGCCGCGCCGCGCGCCGCCTCGGGCGGGTCGAACCACGGGAAGGTGCGGGTGTCGGCGTAGCCCAGGCCCTTGAGCGCGAGCGTCACCGGCGCGAGGTCGACGCGGCGGATCTCCGGCGCGGTCGCGGCCTCGAGGCGGCCGTCGGCGAGCGGCGTCCACAGGCGGATGCAGCGCCCCGGCGCGGTGCGTCCCGCGCGGCCGGCGCGCTGCACCGCGGACTGGCGGCTGATCGCCTGCAGGCGCAGCTCGTCCAGGCCGGTGCCGGGGTCGTGGCGCAGCACGCGTGCCTGGCCGGAGTCGATCACCGTGCGCACGCCGGGGATGGTCACCGAGGTCTCGGCGACGTTGGTGGAGAGCACGATGCGCGGGCGCGGGCCGGGTGACAGCGCGCGGTCCTGCTCCTCGGGCGGCAGCGAGCCGTGCAACGGCAGCACGTCGACGCCCTGAATGGTCTCGAGCGCGCGCTGGCAGGCGCGGATCTCGCCCATGCCGGCGAGGAACACCAGGATGTCGCCGCACTGC
Organism: Planctomycetota bacterium; assembly: GCA_038213805.1. Lineage (GTDB taxonomy): Bacteria > Planctomycetota > UBA11346 > UBA11346 > UBA11346 > BOG-1363. Next base: position 12,620 of record JBBQSO010000093.1, read on the forward strand.
GGGTCGAGGCGCGCCTGCGTCACGCAGCGCGCCACGGTGTCGCCGATGGCAAGGTCCTGCGCACCCTGCCAGTGGCTGGTGACGACCGGGAACATCCGCCCGGGCGACTCCACCACTGCGCAGCCGCCGAGAAATTCTGCGACTGGCGCCGCGTCCATGGTCGCCGACATCACCACGATGACGAGGTCGTCGCGCACGGTGCGCTGCAGCTCGCGCAGGTAGGACAGCGCCAGGTCGGTATGCAGGCTGCGTTCGTGGAATTCGTCGAGGATCACCACGCCGACCCCGTCCAGGTAGGGATCGGCCTGGAGCTGGCGGGTCAGCGAGCCCTCGGTCATCACCCACAGCCGGGTCGCCGGCCCGCCGCTCTTCTCAAAGCGCACGCGGAAGCCGACCTCGCGCCCGAGCTGCCAGCCCTGCTCGTGGGCGATGCGCCGCGCCAGCGCCTTGGCCGCGAGCCGGCGCGGCTGCAGCAGGTAGACCTGCTTGGCCGTCAAGGAGACCAGCAGCGGCGGCACGCGTGTGCTCTTGCCCGCGCCCGGCGGTGCGGTCAGCACCAACGCCCGACCTTCCGCCAAGCGGGCGCGCAGCTCGGGCAGGACCTCGTCGATGGGCAGGGGGTCAGGCACGGGGGCGGGATGTTCGTCGGCGGTGGCGCGGGGGGAAGGGCCAGGGGGACTCGAGACGCGAGACGCGAGACGCGAGACGCGAGACGCGAGACCCTAGACCCTAGACCCTAGGAAACCGGCTGGCGCCTCAGGAGAAATGCAACGTCGCGCGCGCTGGCGCGCGCGGGGCGGAGTTCTCGGCTGTCTCTAGGGTCTAGGGTCTAGGGATTATGGTTTATGGTCTAGGCCCCCAACTCCCCCTTGGCTGGCGCAAAAACCCCCGGATCGTCCGGCCTACCCATGCGCTACCTCACCGACGACCTGCGCATCGACAAGCTGCGCCCGCTGCTGCCCCCCGCCATCCTGATGGAGGAGCTGCCGGTGAGCGAGCGCGCCTCGACCATCGTCGCGCTCGCGCGCCAGGCGGTCAGCCGCATCCTGCGCGGCGAGGATGACCGCCTGGTGGTGGTGGTCGGGCCGTGCTCGATCCACGACCTCGGCGCGGCCGAGGACTACGCGGTGCGCCTCAAAGCCCTCGCCGAGGAGCTGCGCCACGAACTTTACGTGGTGATGCGCGTGTACTTCGAGAAGCCGCGCACCACCACCGGCTGGAAGGGTCTGATCAACGATCCGCGCCTCGACGGTACTTTCAGCATCAACGAGGGGCTGCGCAAAGGTCGCCGCCTGCTCTGCGATCTCGCCGAGATGGGCATGCCGGCGGGCTGCGAGTTCCTCGACCCGATCAGCCCGCAGTTTTTCGCCGATCTGGTGAGCTGGGGGGCGATCGGCGCGCGCACCACCGAGAGCCAGGTGCACCGCGAGCTGGCCTCGGGCCTGTCCGTGCCGGTCGGTTTCAAGAACGGCACCGACGGCAACCTGCAGATCGCGGTCGATGCGATCCGCGCGGCCGGCAACCCGCACCACTTCCTTTCGGTCAGCAAGGACGGCCTCGCCGCGATCGTCTCGACCAGGGGCAATCCCGACTGCCACCTCATCCTGCGCGGCTCGAGTTCCGGCCCGAACTACGCGCTTGAGCACGTCACGCGCGCCGCCGACACGCTGATCAAGGCCGGCCTGCCCGCGCGCCTGATGGTCGACTGCAGCCACGGCAACAGCAGCAAGGACTACCGCCGCCAGCCCGAGGTCGCCGCCGACCTCGCCCAGCAGCTCGCGAACGGTTCAGGCACGATCTTCGGCGTGATGATGGAGAGCCACCTCGTCGGCGGTCGTCAGGACCTCAAGCCTGGCTGCCAGCTGGCCTACGGTCAGAGCATCACCGACGCGTGCCTCGGCTGGGAGGAGACCGTGCCGGTGCTGCACCAGCTCGCGGAGGCGGTGCGCACGCGGCGCGCGCGGAAATAGCGGGAATCAGGCCAGCCCGGTCTGCCTGAGCAGCGCCGCCGTGCTCGGCGCGCGCCCGCGGAAGGCGGTGAACACCGTCAGCGGATGCTGGCTGCCACCCAGCGCCAACACGGTGTCGCGGAAGCGCGCACCGGTGGCGGCAACCGCGGCGGGATCGTCGAGACCGGCGTCTTCGAAGGCGCCGAAGGCGTCGGCGGACAGCACCTCGGCCCACTTGTAGCTGTAGTATCCCGCCGCGTAGCCGCCGGCGAAGATGTGCGAAAAGCCGCACAGGAAGCGGTCCTCGGGCAGTGGCTGCAGCACCATGTTGGCGCGCGCGATGCGTTGCTGCACTGCCAGCACATCCTCGCGGGCCGGGTCGTAGCGGTGGTGCAGTTCAAGGTCGAGCAGCGACAGGTAGCCCTGACGCGCGGTCGCGGAACCGGCGCGGAAGGTGCGCGCCGCGCGGAGCTTGGTGAACAGCTCGCGCGGCAGCGGCGCGCCGGTCAGGAAGTGGCGCGCCAACCCGGGCCGGCCGCCCGCGCCGTAGACGGTCGGCTCGTGGTAGCACCAGTTCTCCATGAACTGGCTGGGCAGCTCGACCGCGTCCCACTCGACGTTGTTGATGCCGGCCGCCTCGACGTAGGGCACGCGCGTCAGCATGTGCTGCAGGCCGTGGCCGAACTCGTGGAACAGCGTCTCGACCTCGCGGAAGGTCATCAGCGAGGGCGTGTCGCCGACCGGCGGGGTCTGGTTGCAGACCAGGTAGGCGATCGGCAGGCGCCAGCCGCCGCCGGCGAGCTGCTTGCGGTCGAGGGCGTTGTCCATCCACGCGCCGCCGCGCTTGTTCGCCGGGCGGCTGTAGGGATCGAGGTAGAACGCGGCGAGGTCGCGGCCCGCCGCGTCGGCGATGCGGAAGAAGCGCACCGTGGGATCCCATACCGGCACCTCGCCGTCGGCGGCGCGCACGCGCACCCCGAACAGGCGCTCGGCGGTGGCGAACAGCCCGTCCAGCACGTTCGGCAGGGCGAAGTACGGCCGCAGCTCCTCGTCGGTGTAGGCGTAGCGCTGTTCGCGCAGGCGTTCCGCCCAGTAGGCGATGTCCCAGTGGCGCAGCTCCAGCGCCGGGTCGCCGGACTGGGCGCGCGCCAGCGCGGTCAGCTCGGCGAGCTCGGCGCGCGCCTTGGGCAGCGCGGCGGTGCGCAGGTCGGCGAAGAGGCCTTCAACCTCGGAGACGCCCGGCGCCATCTTCGCGGCCAGCGACAGCTCGGCGAAGGAGGCGAAGCCGAGCAGCGCCGCCTTCTCCTTGCGCAGCGCCAGGATGCTGGTGAGCAGCGGCTGGTTGTCGGTCGCGCCGGACGAGGCGCGGGTCACGTAGGCGCGGTAGAGCGCCTCGCGCAGGTCGGCGCGGCGGCTGTGCTCCATGAACGGGATGTAGGCCGGCGCGTCAAGCGTGATGCGCCACGGTCCACGCTCGGCGTCGGCGGGCCGGCTGGCGTCGGCGGCGTGCGCGGCCTGGGCCGCGGCGGCGCGCAGGCTGGCGGGCAGGCCCTCGACCTCGGCCGGGGTGGTGAGATCCAGGGCGAAGGCCTTGTTGGCGTCGAGCAGGTGGTTGCTGAATTCGGTGCCGAGTTTGGCCAGCTCCATCTCGATCGCCTGGAAGCGCGCGCGCGCCGCGCCGCTGAGACCGACACCGGCGTGTTCCGCTCCGCGGATGGCCAGGCCCAGGATGCGCTGCTGCGCGGCATCGAGCGCGGCTGCGCCCGGGCCGTCGCGTAGCGCGATCAGACCCTGATACAGGGGCACGCTCTGCCCGACGCGCATGAAGGCGGCGACCACCTCGCTCTGCACGGCCTCCTGGGCGGCGCGCAGCGCGGGGCTGTTCTGCACGCCGAGCAGATGCTGGGTGACGCCCCAGGCGTAGCCCAGTGGCTCGGTCAGCGCCGTCATGCGCGCGATCAAGCCGTCCCAGCTCGGTACCAGCGTCTGTTCCAGATCGGCCAGGCCCGCTTCCAGGCGTGGCAGCAGGGCCCGCACCGCGGGCACCACGTGCGCAGCACCGATCAGGTCGAAGCGCGCCGGCGCGTCGTGGGCAAAGAGCGGATTGGCCGCGGGGTCGAGGCTGGGCGTGGGCATGGGATCCTCAACGGGATGCGCAGCCTGCGCACGCCGCTCGCGCAGGTGCCGGCATGCGCGGGATGGAACCGGAATCTGCCGGCCGCAGCCGCGCCGGGTTCAGGCTCCGGCGGGGACGCCGCCCGTGGTCTGCAGCATGGCGAGCACGGTGCGCCGCGCGGTGACGCGGTCGACCCAGTGGCGGTTCTGGATCTTGGCGATGAGCAGGTCGATGCGCTGCTGGCTCTCGCTGAGATCAAGGACGGTCAGGCGCGGGCACTGCTTGCGCAGTTTCGGCAGGAGCTGCTGCCACTGGTCATCGGGAATGGTGAGCATGGGCTTCCAGGGTTCGCGGAATCGCATCCTAAAGGCCGTGGGCGCGGGTCCAGTGCTGTCGGCTGGCACCGTGGGGCGCGCGCGGGGTCGCGTACCCAGCGACTCCTCCCCATTGCCACCCGGGGCTTCCCGGGACGATGCGCCCATGCCCAGCCTGTTCACGCGCATCATCGCCGGCGAGATCCCAGCGCAGTTCGTCTTCCAGGAGGCGCACTGGGTCGCCTTCCTGGACATCAAGCCGACGGCGCCGGGGCATGCCCTGCTGGTGCCGCGGCTGGAGGTGCAGCATCTCGGCGACCTGACGGCCGAGCTGCAGGCGGGCTTCGGCGTCCACCTCGCGCGCCTGATCGCGACGGTCAAACGCGCCAGCGGTGCGCCGGCGGCCAACGTGCTGATCAACGACGGCCCCGCGGCCAACCAGGCCATCCCGCACGTCCATGCCCACGTCATCCCGCGTTTTCCCGGCGACGGGCGCGTGGTGCATCCTCCGGGCGCGCCCTACGCCGACGCGGCCGAAGCCGCGGCCTGGGGCGACCGCTTGCGTGCGGCCTGGGCGGCGGGCGCCTGACATGGCCTTCGACCTGGCCGCCTTCCAGGCGCACATCGCCGCGACCTACGGCGCCAAGGATGCGCAACGCGGCAGCGCCGGCACCTTCATGTACTTGATGGAGGAGATCGGCGAGCTTGCCGAGGCCCTGCGCGAACCGCAGCGCCACGACCTGCCCGGCGAGTTCGCGGACTGCCTGGCGTGGCTGACCTCGCTCGCCCACCTCGCCGGCGTCGACCTCGCGGCGGCCACCGCCGCGAAGTACCCGGGACGGTGCCTGCGCTGCGGCGCCACGCCCTGCGCCTGCGACTCGAAGCCATGAGCGCCCAGTCGGCGCCGGCCGCGGCTGGCGGAGCCGAGCCGTCCGCCAGCCCGCGCGTCGGGCGCATCATCGACCGTCTGCTCGCCTGCGCGCGCATCCTGCCGCCGGGCTTCGCGTGGTGGCTGGGCGGGGTGCTCGGCGACGCCTTCGGACGCCTGCCGATGCGCGACCAGGGTCGCGCCCGCGCCCACCTCGCGCGCGCCTTCCCAGAGCGCGGCCGGTTCTGGATCGAACGCACCGCGCGCGCCAGCTTCCGCCACGTCGGACGCATGGCGCTGGCCACCCTCGCCACGCTGCACCGCGATGCGCACGGACTCCGCAAAGGCGTGCTGGTCGAAGGCGCCGAGCACATGCGCGCGCTGCTCGCCGCGACACGGCGCGGCGAAGGCACGGTGTGCTTCACCGGCCACTTCGGCAACTGGGAGCTGTTCGCGCGCATCGGCGGGGCGATGATCCCGCTCACCGTGGTCGGCCGCCGCCTGCGCAATCCGCTCGCCGACCATCTGGTGCAGGGCGCGCGCACGCGCAGCGGCGCGCGCCTGCTCTATCAGGACAGCCCGATCCGCGCCTTCGTCAACGAACTGCGCGGCGGGCGGATGCTCGCGGTGCTCATCGATCAGGACATCCCGCGCCTGCCCGGCGCCTTCGTACCGTGGTTCGGCATTCCCGCGCACACCCCGACCGGTCCCGCCGGCCTCGCGCTGCTCACTGGCGCCGCGGTGCAGCCGGCCTTCCTCTACCGTCGTGACGGCCGCTGGGTCCTGCACGCCGGGCCGCGCCGGCGCTTCCCGCGCACCGGCAACCGCGACGCGGACGCCGCCGCGATCACCGCCTGGGCAACCGCCTACGAAGAGGCGCTGGTGCGGCGGCATCCGGAGCAGTGGGTATGGTGGCACCGGCGCTGGCACACGCAGGCGGCGCAGGCGGTGCCGGCGCCGGGTCCGGAAGTCCGGAAGTCCGGAAGTCCGGAAGTCGGAGGCAGCGCGGTTCCGCCGGTTTGAACGCACTGCGGGGGATTGCGGAATTGCCGGGGTGAGCTGATCCTGGGCGTGCGGCACGGAGACTCAGACTCGATTTCATCCCCGACCCGTGTCCCACGAGACTTCCGGATCTCCGGACCTCCGGACTTCCGGTCCTCCCGACCTCCAGACTCCCGGACTTCCGGACTGCCGGCATTCCCCTAGTCTTCCCGCCATGCCCCGTCCCAGCATCCGTGCCAGCGGCAACGTCCGCGCCCTTCCCGCCGCCCTGTGGGATAGCCCCTTCCTGCGCGCCTGCCGGGGCGAGCCGGCGCCGCGCACACCGGTGTGGCTGATGCGCCAGGCGGGACGCTACATGCAGCACTACCGCGGCATCCGCTCGGGACGTTCCTTCCTGGAGCTGTGCAAGGACCCCGCGCTGGCAGCCGAGGTCACGGTGTTCGCGCGCCAGTGGCTGGACGTCGACGCGGCGATCATCTTCAGCGACATCCTGGTGGTGCTCGAGG
>JBBQSO010000094.1:0-19249 GCA_038213805.1 Planctomycetota bacterium
GTAGGCGTCGTTGTGCTGCAGACCGGTCAGTTCGGGGCCGGCGAAGCCGGAACCGACTTCGACGCCCTTGCAGGCGGGCAACGACAGGAAGGCCTGCGCGAGCAGCGCGTCGAGCTTATCGAAGACCGGTTCGCCGAGTCCGGGCGGCAGGCCGGAAACCACCAGGCGCACGTAGCCGCCCAGGCTGTCGCCCTGCTTCTTGGCCGCCAGGATCGCCTCCTCCATCGCCGCCGCAGAGGCGGGGTGCGGGCAGCGAGTCGGATGGGCGTCGACCGCGGCACGCGTCACCGTGGCGGCGTCGATGTGGTCGCGCGCGTCGATGCGGTGCACGCGTTCGACCCAGGCGGTGATGGTGAGGGCGGGAAAGCGCGCGGCGAGCACCTGCTCGGCGACCGCACCGGCTGCGACCCGTCCAACGGTCTCGCGCGCTGACGAGCGGCCGCCGCCTTCCCACGCGCGCAGGCCGTACTTGGCGTCGTAACCGAAATCGGCGTGGCTGGGCCGGTAGATGTGGTGCCAGTCCTCGTAGGATTTGGAACGCTGGTCCTGGTTGCGCACCACCAGGCAGATCGGCGTGCCCAGGGTGCGTCCGCCTTCGCGATCGAGGCCGGACAGCGCCTCGACGCGGTCCTCTTCATCCCGTGGGGTCACCAGATTGCTCTGCCCAGGACGGCGCCGGGCGAGGAAGGCCTGGACCCTGGCGAGATCGAGGGGCAGGCCGGGCGGGCAGCCATCGATCACGCAGCCCACGGCCGGACCGTGACTCTCGCCGAAGGTCGTGACGCGGAAGGCGGAGCCGAAGATATTGCCAGGCATGAAGGCATCGTGGGTGCGAGGGCGGGCAGTCCAGCGCTGGCGCGGCGGGGCCGCGCAGGAAGCGATGACGGCTGACAGCTGACGGCTGACGGCAGACCGCTGACGGCTGACAGCTGGCGGCCCGTACATCGTCGGACGCAGAAATTCCCGGGATTCCATGCGATGAGCAGCCCGAAGATCACCTGACGCGACGTGCTGCCGTCCCCGCCGACAGCTGCCAGCCGTCAGCCGTCAGCCCATATTCACCGGGTCATAACTTGCCCCCTCCGAAAAACCCCGTAAAGACAGCCCCTTCGCCGCCACTCCTCTCTACCCCGGACGTCACCGCGATGGGCAACAAGTTCAAGAAGCTCAAGCTGGACGGGTTCAACAACCTGACCAAGGCCCTGAGCTTCAACCTCTACGACGTCTGCTATGCTCGCAGCGCGACCGAGCGGCGCGACTATCTCGCCTACATCGACGAGGAATACAACGCGGCGCGCCTGACCCAGATCCTGACCGAGGTCACGCGCATCATCGGTGCGAACATCCTGAACGTGGCCCGTCAGGACTACAACCCGCAGGGCGCCTCGGTGACCATGCTGATCAGCGAAGAGCCGATCGAGCAGGATCCCGAGAACAAGGAGGCCCCGGGCCCGCTGCCCGATGCGGTGGTCGCGCACCTGGACAAGAGCCACATCTGCGTGCACACCTATCCGGAGTCGCACCCCTATAGCGGCATCGCCACCTTCCGCGCCGACATCGATGTGTCGACCTGCGGCAAGATCTCGCCGCTACAGGCGCTGAACTACCTGATCCACAGCTTCGACTCCGATGTGCTGTCGATCGACTACCGTGTGCGCGGCTTCACCCGCGACGTCGAGGGCACCAAGCATTACATCGATCACAAGATGACGACCATCCAGAAGTTCATCTCGAAGGAGATTCTTCAGGATTACGCCGCCATCGACGTGAACAACTATCAGGAAAAGTTGTTCCACACCAAGATGATGCGCAACGAGGTCGACCTCGATCACTACCTGTTCGGCGGAACCGCTGCGCAGAAGCTGCCCAAGAACGACCGCGAAAAGGTCAAGAAGCGCCTGTCTGAGGAGATCCAGGAGATCTTCTACGGGCGGAACTTCGAGGAGTGAGGGATTGCCTTGGCTGATGGCTGATGGCTGATGGCTGATGGCTGATGGCTGATGGCTGATGGCTGATGGCTGATGGCTGATGAAACAAGAAACCGGCGCGACGCGCCGGTTTCTTGTTTCATCAGCTTAGAGCATCGGCGCAGTGATCGCTGGCCCAGAGCCGCCGGCTAAGGGTCAATGTGTTGTCGCCATCAGCCATCGGCCGGCCCGCCGGTCGTCCGTCCCAATAAAAAGCCCTCGGCTGCCAAAGGCAGCCGAGGGCTTTTTATTGGGAAGAACGACTTCAGACCGGAGCGTCGGCCGCCGGTTCAGTCGCTGCCGCCGGCGCCTCGGCCTCGGCCTCGGCGGTGGCCGCGGCCTTCTTGGCGAAGCGGGGCGGCGGGTTGCCCTTGATGGTGTACGGCTCGCCCTCGGGCAGGACCTGGGCGTTCTTCAGCGCGACCTTGAGCAACGCCGTGATGTCATCAGCGACGTAGCCGGTCGAGAGCTTGAATGCCACACCGACCTTCTTTTCGCCGGTCAGTTCGCTGTAGCGGATCCAGATGATGTGCGCGCTCTGGGTCAGCTCGAAGGGAGTGGTGATCCAGACCTTGTACTGGAGCTCGGCGTTCTGGGCATTGAACACGCCGACATAGTCGCGGTGCGACTCGGTGGTCAGGGTCAAGCCGGTGGAACGCGCGAGATGACTGATCGCGGAGCGGACGGCCTCGTTGGTGGCCAGGCCGCGCTCCTGCTGGACGAAGGACATCTCATAGGTGCCGATGGACAGCCGACCCAAGGCCTTGGTGGTCACGGCATTGATGTTCGGGCCGATCACGACCTTGAGTTCGCGTTCGGGAAAATTGGCGTATTTGGGTTTGGTCTCGGTCATGGAAGCAAAGAATAGGAGTCACTGTGATCAGGACAACCCCCGTGTTGGCCCGCGCTGGCGCCGCGAGCGCCCACGAAGAGCTTGTCGACTATGGGCGAAGTGTATGGATTGCATCGCTTTGCAGCGTGGCTGACGCGCGCACCAGGGTGTAGCCGCTGGCTTGACGTGTAGTTTTCCACGTCAAGCCAACAGCACGTGCGAGATGCGCCAGATCGGCATCGAGCACCTGGCGGGGATCAGAAAACAGCGCCTGGCCATGCGGTGCCAGGCTGGAGGCGATCGTGCCAAGGAGGCGAGCAAACCAGTCCGGGCGGTAGAGGATGTCGCCGCCCAGGATGAGGTCGAAGGGCGCCTGCGGAATCGGTTCGCCCCACTGGTGGAGGTGGGTACGACAGCGCGGTGCCAGGTCATTGGCGGCGGCGACCGCCGCGACGAAATCCAGGGCCAGGGCACTGCCGTCGGCGAAGGCCACCATGGCTGCGCCCAGCGCCAACGCGCTGAAGCCGTTGTGCCCGCGGCCACAGCCCAGGTCGGCGACGCGCAGTCCCCGGCAGTCCGCCAGGTCGCCGAGATCGGCACCAAGCTTCTGCCCCGCCGGCCAGCCGTAGGCCCAGGTCAGGTCGGTGCCGGGGGGCGCAGCCGCCGGGTCGGGGGCGGTGGCGGGGATGCGCAGCCAGGAGAGGTGGGGAGGATACATCGGTAGCGAGGAGGACGATGGTACTGAGCGTGACCTCAGCGCACGCACCCGCAACCGGCCGGCCGCCGCCGCTGCGGCAACAGCCACGCGCAGGTCGGGGCCTCAGACCGTGTTACGAAACACCTCTTCCCCCGTATTCTTGACTGAACCAGATCCAGGACCACTGATGCCCCTCCCTGCCCGCGCCATCCTCATCCTCATCTTCGCCGTGCTCACGGCGCACGCCGCCGAGCCCATCGTCGAACCCTGCGACGAGCGCGGCACCCTGACGCGGGTCCCGCTGGCTGGCGGTTGGATGGAGGTACACGGCGAGGTCGCGATCCCCACCAAAGGCTGGAAGCAGACCTGGAAACTGTCGGCGCACGAGGAGGTAAGACGCACGCAGGCGGACGGTGCCGTCGCCTGGCGCGGCGTGCTGGGTGAGCACCGATCCTTCGACGTCACCCAGACCCTACGCCGCGACGGCGCCGCACTCGTCCTCGACGTGGAGGTGCGCGCCGCCACCGCTGACGCACCGGAAATCGAGAATCCGCTGTGGTGGCTTGACCTGCCCGCCAGCGACTGGCTGGGCGGCACCTGGCGCATCGACCAGCGCAGCGGCGAACTGCCGGTGCAGCCGCGCAGCGAGCAGGAGCGCCACCTTGGCGGCGACGACGGTAGCGAGATCGCCTTCACCAGCGCGGCAGGCAAGCGCGGGCTGGTGCTGACCGCGAGCGAGAAGATCTGGCCGACGCTGCAAGACGGGCGCGTGTGGGGCCCGGTGTTCAGCGCGCTGGTGCCGCTGGTGCGCGATACGTCGGCCGCCGCGCCGACCTGGCGGCTGCACTTGCGCATCGCCGGCACCGGTGCGGTCGATGCCGGCCCTGCGACCGTGTCGCTGGGCGCGCCCGGCCACGAGGCATGCGGCGGCCTGGGCGGCACGTGGTGCTTCGATCTCGGCGCACCGACCACGGCGCGCTGCCGCAGCCTGCTCGCCAGCGGTTGGCAGCGCACGGAGATGGATCTCTCGACCCTGCCTGAGGCGCCCGCCGACGCGGCGCCCGCGGCCTGGGCGGAGGGCGCGGTGGCCGCGCTGGACATCGTGGGGTGCGAGGCAGCACACCTTGAGATCACCGGCGCCTTCGTCGCTCAAGGTCTGCCGGTGATCGTCAGCGCCTGGAAGCTGCCGCCATGGATGCTTGAGGGCCCGCTTCAGGAATCGGGCAACCAGGTGCGCGCGGCGCGCTGGCCATTCGTGGTGGCGGCAGCGGTGGCGTGGTGCAGGCGCGCGCGCCTGCACGGCGGCGAACCGCTGGCGTTCTCCTTCAACGAGCCGGACTTGGGCGTGCGCATCAAGCTCGATCCGGAGCAGCAGCATGCCATGGTACTGCGTCTGGGTGCCGCGTTCCAGGCGGCCGGCCTCAAGACGCGCCTGTCGCTGGGCGACGTGGCCAATCCGCGCGGCACCGCCAGCTACTGCCAGCCGACCGCCGACGATCCGGCCGCGCGGGCTTACGTCGCCTGCGTCGCGGTGCATTCCTGGGGCGGCGGCAGCGCGGCGCAGTGGGACGCGTGGCGCTCCCTTGCGACCCGCCTGGGAGTGCCGCTGGTGATCGCCGAGGTCGGTCCCGATTCCGACGCCTGGCGCGGCAACGTCTTCCGCCGCCGCAGCTACCAGGTCGCCGAGGCCCGCCACCTGGTCGAGATCCTGCGCGACGCGCATCCGCAGTCGGCGCTGCGCTGGCAGTTCACCGGCGACTACGATCTGCTCGACGACGGCCATCCGACCATGCGCTGGGCGGTGTGGCGCTGGGGCATCGAGGCCTTGCCCAAGGGCGCGGTATGGCGCGCCGGAACCTGCGACCGCCCGGAGCTCGCCGCCGTAGCCGCACAGCTGCCGGGCGGCGGCTCGCTGCTGGTCGCCAACTCTGGCTGCGCGCGCAGCATGCGCGTCACCGGGCTGGGCGATGGGACGTACCACGTCGCGCGCGCAACGCCGGAGGAACCCTGGTCGCGGCCGGCGGATGTTGCGGTCACAGGCGAGATCACCCTCGAACTACCGGCGGAGTCGTTTACCGTTTTGACCAGCGCCGCGCTGGCGGCGACCTGGGATGCGCCGCGGCGACCGTGAGCAGAGTCCGCGTGCCGCCAGCGCTCATGTGCCCGTGGTCAGTCGCGCCGCCAACACACTGAACAGGTGCCGGTAGGCCACGCCGCTTGTCGCGGCCAGTGCAGCCGCGCACGGCGCACTAGTGGCAATGCCAAGCGTCGCGCCGCTGTCGTGGATGCCGGCGACTTCGCGCCGGGTCGCGGCCGCGGTCAATTCCGGCATGGTCCAGGCCTTATCGCCCGCGGCGCCGCAACAGGCGGTGCCGTCCGGGACCAGGACCGGTCCGCTGGTGCAGCCGGCGCCGGCAACGCGCAGCGCGGGCTCCCAGCCAAGGCGCGTCTCGGTGCAGGTGGGATGCAGCAGCAGCGCGGCCGCGTCGCGGGCGAGTCGGCCGCGCGCGAGCAGACGCGGGATCAGCACCTCGGCGGCGAAGGCGGCGGGATGGAGCAGTGTCCGCCGCGCCGCGGCGCCCGCGACCTCCTCATCGGCGCCGGCCGTGCGCAGCTCCTCTGCCAGGTGCCCGGCACACGTGCTCGCGTCGCTGACCACGATCTGCCCGATCGTCGCGGTCGCGGCGATGGCGGTGAAGACCCGCGTCACCGCGGTGTGCGCGGCGGCGGGGAAGCCCTTGGAGGCGAAGGCCTGCCCGCAGCACAGGCCGGCTGCGTCCTGCGGGACGATCATGCCGATGCCAGCTGCAGCGCACAGCCGCGCCAGGTCCGTGGGCACCGCATCGTCGCCGCAGGTGCGCGCCAGGCAGGAGGGCAGGTAGACGATGGTCGGAGCGCCGGTTTCCGCCTGTGGCCAGCTCTCGGGCAGGGGTTGCGCGGCCGCGGGCAGGGGCGGCGATTCCAGCCAGCGCGCCGCACCGGTCAGACGGCCGAGGCGCAGCAGCCCGCGCGTGCCCATGGCGACCAGCTCGAGGTGTTGCTCGACCTGGCCCGCGACCAGGCGCGCAAAGGCGCCGTGCGCCGCAGCGCGCCCCGCACGCACCAACGCGCCGGTGTCGATGCCGACCGGGCATGCAGTAGCGCAGGTGCCGTCGGCGGCGCAGGTGTCGAGCACCTGGTACTGCCAGGTGGCGAGCACGGCCGCCGCACCGGGACCGCCGCGCGCGGTCTCGCGCAGCGCGGCGATGCGCTGGCGCGGGCTCAAGGTCAGGTCGCGGCTCGGGCAGATCGGCTCGCAGAAGCCGCACTCGATGCAGCGGTCGACGAGCGGGTCGACGGCAGGCATGGTCTTGAGGTGGCGCAGGTGCGCCTCGGGGTCGTCGCTGAGCAGCACGCCGGGATTGAGCATGCCAGCGGGATCAAGCAGCACCTTGATGCGGCGCATCACCGCGACCGCGTCTTCGCCCCACTGGCGTGCTACGAAGGGTGCCATGTTGCGACCGGTGCCGTGTTCTGCCTTGAGCGCGCCGCCACGTCCCAACACCAGATCGACGAGCGCGGCCATGAAGCGGCTGTAGCGTGCAACCTCGTCCGGCAGGGAGAGGTCGGGGGTGAGGGTGAAGTGCAGGTTGCCGTCCTTGGCGTGGCCGAAGATCACCGCCTCGCCGTAGCCGTGCGCGTCGCAGCAGGCACGCAGCGCGAGCAGGCCCTCGGCCAGGGCGGCGACCGGAAAGGTGACGTCCTCGATCACCACCGCGGTGCCGGCCGCGCGCACCGCGCCGACCGACGGGAACAGTCCTTTGCGGATGGTCCACAGCGCCGCCTGCCGGACCGGATCCTGGGTGAACTGCGCGGGCGCGGCGAGTACGCAGTCGAGCAACACCGGTCCGGCGGCGGCGATGCGCGCCGCGAGCGCGGTGGCGTCCGCCTCCTGGAATTCCACCAGCAGGGCGGCGGGCGCGCCTGCGGGCAACGCGTCGGGCAGGCGCGCGGCGACGCGGCGCAACGCGACGGCGTCGAGGATCTCGATCGCGGCGGCGCCGGCCGCCGCGAGCGGCGCGACCGCCCGGCAGGCCGCGGCAGCATCGGCGAAGAGCAGCCACGCGGTGGAGCGGTGGAGCGCGAGCGGCAGGGTGCGGAAGGTGGCCTCGGCGATGAAGGCGAGGGTGCCTTCCGAACCCACCACCAGCTTCTCGAGGATCCGCACCGGCGTGTCCGCATCGAGAAAGGCATTGAGGCTGTAGCCGACGGTATTCTTGGTGGCGAAGGCGCGCGCGATGCGCTCGGCCAGCGCGCGGTCGCCGCGCACCTGCGCGGCGAGGTGCTGCAGGCCGGCGGCGAGCTGCGGGCGCTCTGCCGCCAAGCGCGCATCGGCATCCGCAGCGGCGGTGTCGATGCGCCAGCCGTCGGCAAGGATGAGGTCGAGGCCGGCGATGGTGCGGTAGCTGTTTTCCGCCACTCCGCAGCACATGCCCGAGGCGTTGTTGGCGACGATGCCGCCGATCTCCGCCGCCTGCAGGCTGGCCGGGTCGGGTCCGATGCGCCGCCCATGCGGCGCGAGCGCGGCGTTGACCCACGCGCCGACCGCGCCCGGCTGGCAACTCACCAGCGCGGCGCCGGGGTGCACGCGGATGGCGCGCAAGTGGCGTGAGACCACGATCAGGATGCCGTCGCTGACCGCCTGCCCCGACAGACTGGTGCCGCCGGCGCGGAAGCACACCGCGACGCGGTGGCGCGCCGCCACCAGCATGACCGCACGCACATCGCCCGCATGCCGAACCAGCACCACCGCGCGCGGCACCAGCCGGTAGATGCTGGCGTCACCGGCCCACTGCAGGCGCTCGGCGAGGTCGCCGAGCGCCACCCCGGGCGCCGTCGCCGCGATCAGATCATCGACCAGCGTGTCGCCCATGCCCACAGATGATCCCGGCTCGCGGCCCCAGGTCCACCGTCCATCCCGCAGCTGGTGCCATCATCGGCGGTGGTGTCCGAACGCCGGATGATCTGACGGTCGGATGATCTGACTGCCGGATAAAACAAGAGACGCGGAGACGCGGAGGTGGGAGGAGGAGCGTGTGAGCGTGGGATGCATGCGGGGAACCGACTGCGTACGGTCCCAGGCGAGCGTCGCGATGAGGCTGGGTGCTGCGACGTCGGAGGGGGGTGGGGAGTGCCAAAGCCCGCCTCCTGCCACCTCCTCCGTTCTCCGCGCCTCCGCGCCTCTTGTTCTATCAGTCCTTCTGCAGGCTCCCGCTCGCCGCGAACGCCTCCAGGGTCATGCGCGTCACCGGCGTCATGGGGTCGGCACTGGCGAGGGCCGCGGCGATGGAACGCGCGTCGGCTGGCACCGTCCAGCAGGCGTCGTGCTCGGTGCGCTCAAGGCGGCTGATGATCGCGGCACGGTCCAGGGTCGCCTGTGCGCGGTAGATCAGCTCCGGCTGGCGCAGGCTGCGGTCCTCGGCCAGGCCGATGGCGCGCAGATCGTGCAGCACGCTGCGGTCGAGGCCGATCTCCTCTTCCAGTTCGCGGCGCATCTCGTCGAGCAGGTCGGGCGCGCCGCCCGCGCGCGGTTCGAGGGTGCCGCCGAATGGGTGCGCGCAGCCGGGATAGAGCGCCACGCGCTGCGCGCGCCGGCCGAAGATCAGGTGCCCGTCGCTGCTGACCACCGCCGCGCTGGTCCCGACCGGGTTGGCGAGGATGCCAGCGCCGTGCGCATCGGCCCAGCCGGCGTGGCTGCCATTGGTGCCGATGAAGGCCTTGTAGCTGGTCGGGCTGAGCTGCAGGTGCAGGCCGTCGGCAGCGACGTGGAAGGCTTCGAGCCGGCACATCGGCCCATCGAACAGCGTGATTCCCGGTCGCGCACCGGCCGCGGCCCAGGCGGTCTCGACCGCGGCCTGCTGCGCGGCATCGAGGTGATGAGTGCTTGCCGTCCAGGTGGCGTGCAGGCGGCCCGCTGGCCAGTCGCCGCGCGCGAGCAGGCGGACGTCGGCCGTGCTCACGGCTGTTCTCGCCAGGCGCGCAGGGCCTGCTCCTGCACGTCCGCGAAGGGGCGGCCCAGGGCAGTGGCCGCGGTGCGCACGGCATCCGCCTCTGGCTTGGCGCGGGTGCCGCCGCCCGGCAGGGTGACGACCTTGAGGGGGATGGCGTGGCCGTCGACGGCGACGGTGACGGCGTGGCGCGGCAGCACGCGGCGCGCCACCACCTGCCAGCGCAGGCCGATGCCCGGAGAGCACGTCAGCACCAGGTCGGCGAAGCGCGCCACCGCATCGACGGCGCACAGCACGGTCAGTTCGTGGCCGGGGCGGCCCTTCTTCATCAGCAGCGGTGTGAGCCAGGCGTCGCGGGCGCCCGCCGCGAGCAACTCGTCGATCAGGATGGCGAGCTGCTCGCCGGTGGCGTCGTCGAGCGCGCAGCGCAGTTCCGCGATGGTATCCGACTCGGTCGGCGCTGCTGCGTCACTGGCCAGCTCGGCGACGAGGCTGACGCGCACGGCATTGGCCAAGCCTGGGACGGTGCGGTGACCGGCGCCGTAGCCCACGCGCAGCGTGCGCACCGCCAGGCAGGTGTCCGCAGTCACCCAGCCTTCGGCCAGCGCGGTGACCAGGGCGCAACCGGTCGGCGTGGTCAGCTCGCCGGTGTCGCGGCCGATAACCAGGTGCGGTGCGCCGGTCTGCGCGAGCATCGCAGAGACCGCCGGCACCGGCACCGGCATCAGGCCATGCGCGCAGCGCACCGTGCCGCGCCCCGGTTGGATCGGCGTAGCGAGCACGCGCGTGACGCCGAGCTGCTCAAGCAGCAGGCAGCAGCCGACCACGTCGGCGATGGCGTCGAGCGCGCCGACCTCGTGGAACTCGACCTGCTCAGGCGCCACCCCGTGCACAGCGCCCTCGGCCTCGGCCAGGACACGGAAGACGCGCTGCGCCCGCGCGCGCACCGTGGGCGGCAGCGGCGCGTGCTCGAGGAGCGCGCGGATGTGGTGGTACGGACGGTGCGGGACGTGGTGGCCAGCGGCGGCAGAGAGACGGACGAGCGGCAAGGCGTCGCCGACGGTTGGTGGTGCGAGGGGGCCGACGCCATGATGATGGTGCAGCCCGTCACCGTGGTCATGCAGGTGATGCCCGTGTTCCGCATGCGCGTGGTCATGCGCGTCCCCAGACCCGGTCAGCCACGTCGCTTCCTGATCGGCCGCGACGTCGACGCGCAGCGCGCCGATGCCGCTCACCTGCACGCGCGTGGCGGTCAGGCGCAACGGGCCGACGCCCAGCGCGAGCAGGTCGTGCTCCAGGCGTTGGACGTCCCCCCCGAGTTCGAGCAATCCCGCGAGCAGCATGTCGCCGGCGATCCCGCTCGGCATCTCGATGAGCAGCGTAGTCATGGGGGGATGCTCGACGCGGGTGCCGGCTGTCCAGTGGCGCTTGGGGTCGGACGGCGCTGCGCGCCGTGTCCGGAAGTCCGGAAGTCCGGAAGTCCGGAAGTCCGGAAGTCTCCGTGCGGGGAATTGTCGCGCGGTTCAGCGCCTCACATTCCCAACTGGCTTCTCGTCACACGAGACTTCCGGACTCCCGGACTCCCGGACTTCCGGACCCCCCGGATGGCAACCACCGAACCAGTACCTCCGTCAGTGCCTGCAGTCGTACGGGTTTCGCCACATAATCGTCCATTCCCGCAGCCAGACAGGCCTCGCGGTCGCCGGCCATGGCGTTGGCGGTCATGGCGATGATCGGCAGGCGCGGCGCGGAGTTTCCGGCGTGTTCGTGGCGCCGCCACTCGCCGGTCGCCTGATAGCCGTCCATCTCCGGCATCAGGCAGTCCATCAGCACGGCGTCGAAGGGCATGCGGCGCATGATGGTGAGGGCCTCGACGCCATCGGCGGCGATCTCGACGCGCAGGCCGAGCTTGCCGAGCAGGGCGGCGGCGAGGCGCTGGTTGACGCGGTTGTCCTCGACCACCAGGACGCGGCCAGATAAGGATGGCGCCGTCGTCACCTGTGCGGCCTGCGCGCGCGTCGTACCGGATCCGCCGCTGCACGTGACCAGGGCGGCATGCAGCGGCGCGGCGCGCACCGGTTTGTCGAGGCGCGCGGTGACGCCGGCGGCGCGCAGCACCTCTGGCCCGGGTCCGGGCACGCTGGTGAGCAGCACCACCCCGCCGGGGCGCCGCGCCGGATCCGCGGCCAGGGCGCGCGCGAGCTCCAGGCCCGCACCGCTGCCGACGGCCTGGTCGATGACCACGATGGCGAAAGGCCGGCCGTTCTCGACGGCGGCGTTGCACGCCTCCATCGCCGCTTCGGCCCCGGCGACGTGCTGCACGGCCAGCCCCCAGCCGCGCAGCTGGGCGACCAGGCTGGCGCGCGCCTGGGGGTGGGCGCAGACCGCCAGGGTGCGCAGGCCCGTGAGTCGGGCGCCGCCAGTCAGCGCGGCTGCGGTGGCCACACCTGCGGGCGCGCCATGCACGGTGAAGCGGAAGGTGCTGCCCTCGCCAGGGCTGCTCGCCACGGCGATGGTGCCGCCCATCAGCTCGACCAGGCGGCGGCAGATCGCCAGGCCCAGGCCGGTGCCGCCGTAGCGGCGGGTGGTGGAGCTGTCGGCCTGCACGAAACGCGTGAACAGCCGGCCCTGGACCTCTGCCGGGATGCCCAGGCCGGTGTCGCGCACCATGCACACCAGGCGCGGACCGGCTTCGCCACCGGGCTCGCAGGCCAGGGTCACGGCGATCTCGCCGGTAGCGGTGAACTTGACCGCGTTGCTGAGCAGATTGACCAGCACCTGGCGCAGCCGACCGGGATCGCCTGCGACCAGTTCCGGCACGCCCGGGTCGACGTGCACGACCAGCTCCAGGCCCTTGGCATGCGCCTTCTCGGCGAGCAGCGCAGCGGCGTCCTCGACGACGTGGCGCGGCTCGAAGGGGATGCGCTCGATCTCCAGCCGGCCGGCCTCGATCTTCGAAAAGTCGAGGATGTCGTTGATGATGGTCAGCAGCGCCTCGCCGCTGCTGCGCACGGTCTCGGCGTGGCCACGCTGGAGTTCGCTGAGCGGAGTGTCGAGGAGCAGTCCAGTCATGCCGATGATGCCGTTCATCGGCGTGCGGATCTCATGGCTCATCATCGCCAGGAAGTCGCTCTTGGCGCGGTTGGCGGCCTCGGCGGCATCCTTGGCCGCGATCAGCGCGCGGCGCGCCTGGGTGGCCTCGGTGATATCGACCACCGTGCCGAGGTGGCCGGTGACGGCGCCGCCCTGGGCGATGGCGATGGTGGCGCAGGTCACGCAGGCCTCGGCGCCGTCGGCACGCCGGTAGCGGAACTCGCCATGGAAGGCTTCCCCGCGCGCCGCGGAGGCCGCCCAGGCGCCGGTGACGCGCGCGCGGTCGTCCGGGTGGATGGCAGCGACCCAGCCGTCGTCCATCGCTTCGGCCAGGCTGAGCCCGGTGAGCGCGCTCCAGCAACGGTTGACGAACAGGCAGCGACCCGCCGCGTCGGTCTGGAAGATGCCCACCGGCGCGAAGGTCGCCAGCAGGCGGAAGCGGTCCTCGCTCTCGGCGCGGGCCGTCTGCAGCCATGCGCGCGCGCTATCGTCGCGCGTGTAGCAGCGGATGTGGGGGGCTTCGCCGGACTCATTGATGAACTGGGCGTCGATCACCACTTGGCGCAAGCCACCGTCAGCGCCACGCAAACGCGCGCGGAAACCGTGCACGTGCTCGCCGGCGCGCAGGCGCGTCAGCAGCTCCTCTGCCAAGATCGGGTCCTCGAGGTAGTCGCTGAGGTGCCGGCCAAGGTGCGCGGCGGCGGCTACGCCCAGGTACTCGAGCTCGGCCTGGTTGGCGCGCAGCACCCGGCCTTCCGGGCTGAGCAGGGACAGGGAAGCGGTGCTGCTGGTGAAGTAGCGCGCGACCTCGCCATCTGCGCGCGGTCTGGCCACCTCTGGCTCCTGCTGGCGCGCCTGATCATCGATGACCAGGCGCGACAGGCTGCGCAGCTGGCGGCGCAGTTCGAGCTGCGCCACGACCTGGCGGCCGAGCACACGCAGAGCGTCGAGCTGCTCGGCATCGAGCTGGCGCGGCTGGTGGTCGATGACGCACAGCGTGCCCAGCGCGTGACCCTCGCAGGTGACCAGCGGCACGCCGGCATAGAAGCGCACGTGCGGCGCGCCCAGGGCCAGCGCGTTGTCGCAGAAACGCGGGTCCTGCAGCGCGTCCTTGACGTGCAGGACCTCCTGGGGATCGAGGATGGCGTGCGCGCAGAACGCCAGGTCGCGCGGGGTCTCGCTGGCGTCGAGGCCGACCCGCGCCTTGAACCACTGGCGATCGCTGTCGACCAGGCTGACCAGCGCGAGCGGTGCCTTGCAGATGCGCGAGGCCAACCGCACCAGGTCATCGAAGGCCACCTCGCCGGGGGTGTCCAACACGCCATAGGAGCGCAGCGCGGCGAGCCGGGCGGGCTCGTCGGGGGGAAGGGGTGCGGCTGGCATGCACGGCGAGTCTACATCATGGATCGGGGACCGGCGCAAGCGGGGCCGCCGTACCTTGATGGGCACGCAGGGCGTCCATCCCGTAGGCCAGACCGGTGGCGTAGACCACCAGCACCGTGACCAGGGTCAGCCAGGCCACGACGATCTCCAGGCCGCGGATCGCCTGGGGGCCGCCGCGGCGGTGGGCGCGCAGGTGCAGGTGGATCAGACCGCACGCCCAACCGACCGGCACCGCGAAGCCGGCGGCCAGCGCGGCGGCGAGCGGTACCGTCCAGCTCCACACCCGGCTGGGGTGGGCGGTCCACGGGCCGAGCCCAAGCACGCCGAGCAGATCGCAGCCGACGAGCGCCACCAGCCCGGCGGTGGCGCCAATCGCCCAGGCCATGCGCATCGCCACTCGCCAGCCGGGGCCACCACGCCAGGCCAGGCGCAGGCCGCCCAGACAGAGCACAGGCGGCACCAGCCAGAGCAGGAGGGTGGCCAACAGGAGCATGCCCGATGGTAGCGGGGCATGCGCCGCAGTCATGGCGGGGCATGCGTCGGACACGGTGGCTGTACCTGCCGCCCGCCTCGGCCTTGCGTCCCGGACGGGCGCGGGGATGACCATGAACGACTGCCCGACCCCGGCAACGCCGGCGCCCGGGCGCGTACAAGCTCAACCGGAGATCCGCCCATGCCCAGCCCCGCCCGCTGTGTCCTCCTCGCGCTGCTCGGCCTCATCGCCGGCGCCCCGGTCGCGAACGCGGCGGTCGAACTGCCGTCCTTCTTCAGCGAGCACATGGTGCTGCAGCGCGATCTGCCGATCCCGGTGTGGGGCTGGGCCGCGCCTGGCGAGCAGGTCACAGTCCAGCTCGGCACGCAGGCCCCAGCGAAGGCGACCACGGCGGCGGATGGCACCTGGAAGGTCAAACTGCCCGCCAGTGCCGGCGGCGGACCCTTCACCCTGGTGGTCAAGGGCGGCAACGAACTGCGCATCGCCGACGTGCTGGTTGGCGAGGTGTGGCTGTGTTCCGGCCAGTCGAACATGGAGTTCACCGTCGACGGCGTGAACGACGCGGCCAAGGAGAAGGCCGAAGCCACCGATGGCATGATCCGCCAGCTCTACGTACCGCGCATCCCGGGTGCGCAGCCCATGGCCAAGATGGACGCGCACTGGACGGTCGGCTCGCCCGCGACCGCCGGCGGCTTCACCGCCTGCGGCTACTTCATGGCGCGCCAGCTGCGCAAGGAACTGGGCGTGCCGGTCGGCCTGATCAATTCCTCGTGGGGCGGCACGCGCATCGAGCCGTGGACGCCGGCGGCCGCTTTCAGCGAACTCCCCGCACTCAAGGACATCGCCGACCAGCTGCGCGCCACCGACCCACGCGCGCCCGCCTACCAGCAGGCCATGGCCGCCCACCTCGCCAAGGTCGAAGCCTGGACGAAAGAGGCGCGCGCCGCGCTGGCCGCCGGCGCCGCCGCGCCCGCGCCGCCCACCCTGCCCGCCGAGCTCGAACCGCTGACCGCACGCAAGGAACCGCACCAGCAGCCGACCACACTTTACAACGGCATGATCCACGCCCTGGTCGGCTACGGCATGCGCGGCGCGATCTGGTATCAGGGCGAGTCCAACCACTACGAAGGCCTGCTCTACACTGAAAAGATGAAGGCGCTGATCTACGGCTGGCGCGCGGCGTGGGGCATTGGCGACTTCCCCTTCAACTTCGTGCAGATCGCGCCTTACGAGTACGGCGGCGAGGATCCGGGCATCATGCCGCGCTTCTGGGTCGCGCAGACCGCCGCCCTGGCCATCCCCAACACCGGCATGGTCGTCACCAGCGACATCGGCAACGTCAACGACATCCACCCCAAGAACAAGCAAGAGGTCGGCCGACGCCTCGCCCTGCTCGCCCTCGCCCACACCTACGGCAAGACCGGCGTGGTCAGTTCCGGGCCGATGTTCGCATCGCTCGCCGCTGAAGCAGGCGCGGTGCGCGTGACCTTCGACCACGCCGAAGGCCTGACCACGCGCGACGGCAAGGCGCCGGACTGGTTCGAGGTATGCGGTGATGACAGCGACTTCGTCCCCGCGACCGCGGTGATCGAGGGCCGCAGCGTGGTGCTGCGTGCACCCCAGGTCGCGAGCCCAACAGCGGTGCGTTTCGCTTGGCACCGCCGCGCTGAGCCGAACCTGATGAACGGCGCCGGCCTACCGGCCAACGCCTTCTCTTCGGGCAGCGTGGCGTACGCGGATCCGCTCGCAAAGATCGCCGACGCCAAGGGCTACATTCCAATGTACACCCTCGACCTGGCGAAGCTCGGCGGAACGGTCACCTACGACTTTGACCAGCACGCCACGGTCGGCGCATTCAAGCGCATCGCCTATTTGATGGAGCTGCAGCGCGAAGGCCGCTCCGTCCAGTACGCCTGGGCGGCTATGGACGCCTTCACCAGCGATGCCGCAAAGATCGCCATTCCGACGGTCGCGTCCGACGCCTCCTTCCAGCAGGCGGTGGCCAACCTGACCGTGGTCAGCAATGTGCCCGGTCTGACCGCGGGCAGCTTCCCGACCGGAGGCAACATCGAATTCTGGCCGAACAACTACGGTCAGCCAAACAGCGGCGGCGTGCCGGGGGCCTCCGACACGCTCTATGATTTCGGCGACCAGCCATCCGATCCCAAGGACGGCTACGGTTGCATGCAGGTGCACAACGGCGGCGCCAAGCAGACCGTGTTCGCGATCAACAACTTCAAGGGGGGCGCCAACGCCGACCTCGGCCTGGGCAACAATCCGGCCACTGGCGAGCGCGCCAATCCCGACTGGACCTTCGCCGCCAACGGCAGCGGCTTCGTGCTGAAGAAGTTGCGCATCTTCGTCCTGCCGAAGCAGTAAGGGTCGCATCCGCGGCGCCCGGGGCCGCCGGCGAGCCATCCATGCCCACGCCGACGACACGCTGAAACGCCCCGGTCGCCGTCAGCCGTTGGCCCCTGGAGCCCCGCGCCCCTGGCCTTAGCCTCGCGGGCATGCCCGTGCTCCGCTCGACCATCCTGCGCCTCGAGCGCGAGATCAACCAGGAGAACGCCCGTTCCCTGGCGGCCCTGCACCACGCCTACGAGCAGCTCACGGCCGCACTGCTGGCGGCGGCGCGTGAGCGCGGCTACCTGGGCAGCGACCCGTTCGGAGGCCTCGGCCACCTGCTGACGCCGCCGCCGCTCGCCAACCGCATCGGCGAGGAATCGGTCCAGTTGTGGAAGACCTTCTTCGCCAACTTCCGCCCCGATGAGGCCGCCTTCGAAGCCGCGCGCTTCCAGGAAAAAGCCGGCCTACTCGACGGCCACGTCCACGATCTCGCGCCCGGCGAGCGTCCCGACCCGTCGCTGACCCTCGAGATCCTCGAGACCCTCAGTGGCCTATGGGAGGAGCGCCACCAGGCGATCAACGAGCGCCTCGACGCGCTCATTGGCGAACTCTCGACGCACCAGGCCCAGCTCGGCTCGGTGCAACTTGCCACCGCCCATCAAAGCGACGAGCTCTCGCGCATCGCCCAGGTCGTGGCTGCCGCGCTCGGCGAGATCAAAGAACACCCGCCCGCCGACGAGCCGCTCGGCCAGCAGGTCGGGCGCCTGGTCGGGCGCTACCGCAACGATCTCGCCGCCAGCCGCCGCCACGCCCAGGGCATGATCGCGGCGGTGCGCCGCCTGCTCGATGCGCTCAAGGCGGTCGCGACGCGCAGCGAGATGCCGCCCCTGCCGCCCGAGGCCGAGGCGGTGTTCACCGAGGTGCGCAAGCTCGACGACGCACGCCGCGAACTCGAGGTCACGGTGCGCGAATTGCGCGGCACGGTCGCCAAGCTCGAGTCCGAACGCGTCGAACTGATGGAGGAGGTCGCCGCCCGCGACCGCCGCATCACCCGCTACGAGGCCGGCGACGACCACCAGCTGGACGAGCGCCTGCGCCTCTACCGCCAGGCCTTTGCCGCCTGGGAGCAGGGCGCCGACCCCAAGACCGCGCTGGAGGCGGTGCGCAAGCTGGAGCGCGTCGTCAGCCTGCCCGCCGCCGACGAGCAGCAGGCGGTGCGCGCCCTCGACCGCCACCTTGCCGAGCTCGCCAAGTGCCTTGAGGACCTGCGCGGGCTGGTGCCGCTGGCCGACGACCCCAAGCGCTTCCGCCCGCGTTTCTTCGGCTCGAAATACGACTTCAAGGCGCTGCGCGGCCAGGTCGCGGCGCTGCGCGACGCGTCCCGCGACCTCAACGAGTATCTCGACCGCGCGCGCTGGGCGGTCGGGCTGTCGGTGCTCGCCAAGCAGGTGCCCAAGCTGCGCGCGGTGTTCAAAGAGATGGTCTCGCTGGTCGCGCACTGGCGCGAAAAACTTGGCGACCCGCCCCCGGTCTCGATCACCATCAGCATGGACGGCGGCAGCGGCATCCTCGCCCTGCCCGCGATCCTGGCCAGCGACCTGGAATCGGTGATGCGCAAGAAGGCCAAGGCCGGCCCGGCCGCAGCGAGCCTGGCGCCGGTGCTCGGCGAATGCGTCGCGCTCTACCACCGCACCGTCGAGCAGGCGCGCGGCGAGCCCATCCCGCGCGTCGAGGTGCCCAAACGCGAGGGCGCCATCCAGGCTGTCACGCGCCTGGGCGGCGAACTCTCGGCGCTGGCCGCGATCTGCGAGACCTCGTTCGGCGAGGCGGTGGCGCACGAATTCGTGCTGGGCGACGCGGACAACGCGCTGCTCGCGGACGACCACCTGCTGCGGCACGCGCTGCACAACCTCGACGGCGCCTGCGCCGAACTCGCCGCCCTGCCCAACGCCCCGCCGCTGGTGGCGCTGCCGCTGCCGGGGCGCGGCAAGGACTTCGACAAGTTCCTGGCGTGCGGACGGCAGCGGGCGGAATGGCTGGAGGAGGTGGCGTTGTATCGGGTGGTGGCGACGTGAAGAGCGGACGGGTGGCAGCTGACGGCTGACGGTTGATAGCCGCACGTAGCGACCGGCGAGATACGCGGGTCAGTCAACGCACATGCTCGAGAGCACCGAAGGTGCGTCGAGGCAGCAGCCCAGGGCAACGCCCTACCCATTACCCACAAGTCAGTCGAATCGCAGCCACTCAGAGCCCGCGGAGCGGGCGACACATCGTAGCCCAGGGCCCCAAGCCCTGGGTCGCGCGGAGTGTCTGCGGGCCAGCCCACGGAGTGGGCGACACAGCAGGCTCAGCGGCAATGCACGACCATTGGGACCCGATCTGGGGATGTCCGTGGATCATCACGATTCGCCCAGCATGCACCTCATTTCGAGGTGGCAGGACCTGTGCCGC
>JBBQSO010000095.1:0-19215 GCA_038213805.1 Planctomycetota bacterium
GCACCCAGCACGCCGACTGCCTGCCGCTCGCGCTGCGCATCACCTACGCCTATGCCGACGCCGACGGCAAGCCGGGTCCATTGCACGTGGTGATCATCGACCTGCCGCAGGTCGGACTCGACCCGTCCAAGGCGGCGACCAGCTGATGTCCGCGGAAAAAAACCTCTTCTGCTGCACCAGCGGCCGCGCCAACCGCGCCGGATTCGTCTATCTCATCGCCCTGCTGGCGGTGACCGTCGCGGCGGCCATCGCCATGGTCATGGGCCGTGGGGTCGGCCTGCGCCTGCAGGCCGGCAACGCCATCACCGCGCGCGCCGACTGCCGCGCTGCGGCGCTGGGGATGGTGCGGGCGATCGTCAACGACCTGAACGCGACGTTGGCCACCGGTCTGCCTCAGTTGAGCACGGTGCAACCGGCGGGTGAGCAGATCGGCGATTGCACGGTGATCCTGATCGGGCGCGATCCGCACGGCGTCACCATGCCTTTCGCCCTGATCCTCGAAGCGGGAAAATTTCCGATCAATGCGCCTGCGACCGGCGCCGTGCTCGACGCCAAGTACAATATCCTGTCAGTGCTACCCGGGATGACCCAGGACGTCGCAGCCGCAATGCTCGACTGGATCGATTCCGATGACGAGGTCAGCAGCTACGGCGGCGCCGAGCGCACCGACAGCGCGTATGCGGGTGCGCCCGTGCCATACGCGCCACGCAACTCCCAGTTCGAGGCCCTTGCGGAGCTGCGCCTGGTGCGCGGCGTGACCGATGCGCTGTATTTCGGCGAGGACGCCAACGGCAACGGCCGCCTCGATCCCGGCGAGGACAGCGACCGCGACGGCAAACTCTCCCCCGGTCTGCGCGACCTGATCACGGTCATGGACATCCGCGAGCCGCCGAACGCGCCGGATGGCAGCGCGCGGCTGAACCTGGGTAGCGGTCGGGCGGGTCGCTCCTTCCAGGATCTGCTCACCGGCCTGTTCGGAAGCGCCCGCGGCACCGAACTTTTCGCTGAGGCGACGGGGGTCTTCGCCAACCGCCTGGAATTGTTCGCCGCACTCGAACTCTCGGACGCAGAGGCCGCGGCGTTGTGGCCCTGCGTCACCGTGAATGGCGTCCGCGCCGGGCTGATCGACGCGTGGTCGTGCCGCGATGAGATCCTCATCGCCATCGCCGGCAATGATCTGGCGCAGAAGATCATCGCCGCGCGGCCGACCACGCCGCCGAACGGGCCGGGCTGGCTGACCAGCATCCTGACCCGCGAGGAGGCCAAGCACTTCGGCAACCAGCTCGGCTCCGGCTCTTACCAGTTCAGCGCCGACATCCTGGCCGTGCGCAACGACGGCTCCGGCTGGGCGCGCCTGGGGGCGACCTTCAACTGTACCCTCGGCAGCGCGGTGGTGGTCGGCCTTCAGCCGCTCGAGACCCAGGGTTGGCCGCTGCCCTGGACGACCCTTGACCAGCTGCGCGGCAGCGATCCGGGCGCCGTCGCCACCCTCCTCACCGCCGTCCCGCACTGAGCCCGCCCATGCCCGCCAAGAAGCGCTTCCGCCTCTCCACCGCGCCGCCGGTCCTGCATTGGGACGGGCAGGCGCTGCGCGGCGAGACCGCGGCAAAGGTCGTGGACGTGGCGCTGCCGGCGCGCTTCGTGTCGTTCCGCCGCGAGGAGTTCCCGCCCGCCGCCGAGGCGCTGCTGAAGTCCGCCATCCGGCTGCGCGCCGAGCGCGCCTTCCTCGCGCTGGGTCCGGTCGCGATCGACATGCTGCTCGGTCCGGTGCGTGACGGCCGGCGCGTGGCGCTGCTTATGGCGCTGCCGCGTCCGACCATCGCGGCGATCCAGGCCGCCGCCAAGGCGCAGGGCCGCACTGTGGCGGCGGTGCGCATCGCCGAACTGCTCATGGAGGTGCCGCATGGCGGCGTGGTGCGCTGCGGCGGCGAGGCCTGCCTGGTGGCGCTCGACGGCGCGATCGCGCGCGAAGTCGTCGCCCTCGGGCGAGGGGATGCCGCCGATCTGCCGGTGCGCCTCGCGCGCGAACGCCTGCGCACCGGCGTGGGCGAGGACCAGCCGGCCGCCCCGGCGCTGGGTGCCGCGCTGGACTTCCTGGCGCCGACGCTGTCCGCCGCGCAGCCGCTGCTGCAACGCCCGGCGATGCGCGTCGCCATCCTCGCCGCCACACTCGTCGGGCTGTTCGTGCTGTGGGGCGCGCTGGCCATCAGCGACACGCTTGAGGCGCGCACCGCGGCGGTGGCCGAGGCCGCGAAATTGCGCCCGCTCGCCAAGGCGCTCGCCGACAAGCGCGCCGACATGAAGGAAGTCGCGTCCTGGCTCGAGGCGCGGCCGTCGCTGGCTCCCGGCCTGGACGCGCTCGCCCTGGCGCTGCCCGGCGAGGGCTCCGACGACCAGGTGCGCCTGGCGCGCGTACGCCAGACCCCCGGCGAAGAGGCGATCGCCGAGGGCCAGGCCGGGGATCGTGCGCAGATGATGGGCTTCCTCGGCCGCCTGCGGAAGGACCAACGCATCGCCTTCGCTGAGATCCGCGCTTCGCGCAGTCCGTCGAAGGAATCGCGCGCCGTGGTCTTCGAACTGGTCTTCCGCCTGGTCGAGCCGGGCGGCGCGGCGGTCACGCCATTGAAGCCGGCTGCGCACGCCGGCGCCAGTACGGACGTCCGGAAGTCCGGGAGTCCGGGAGTCGGCATGACCGGAGGTCGCACGGTGACCGTTGGCGATCCGTCCATCAGCCGACTCGGTCCCGGCAGTTACCAGGTCATTCACCGGGACTTCCGGACTTCCGGACTTCCGGACCTCCGGACGCTTTCCCTTGCCCAGGGAGGCGACCATGCGTCCTCGTGAGCGTCTGCTCGCCCTCGGCACCGGGCTGCTGCTTGGCGGCTGGCTGCTGGACAGCATCGTCATCGAACCCGGCCTGGCTTGGCTGGCCAAGGTGCGCAGCGAAGCCGCCGATGCCCACCGCGAGGCCGCCGAGGCGCAGGTGCTGATCGACCGCCGGGAGAAGATCCTCGCAGCGTGGCGCGGCCGCCACGCTGCCGGCCTGCTCGACGACGGCGATGCGGCGCGCTTCCGCATCCAGCAATTGCTCGCCGCCGGTGCGCGTAGCAGCGGTTTCACCATCGACAACGTCGGTGGCGGCCAGCTCGTCCCGGCCGCGCACGACAAGTTCTACGACGCGCTGCGCCTGACCGTCGCCGGACAGGGTACCCTGGCGCAGGCCACCGCCTTCATCGCCGCCATCGAGTCCGCACCCATGCCGATGCGCATCGAGCGCTGCGAACTCGCCGCCGGCGATGGGCGCAAGGACCGCGTCGACCTCGCCATGACCATGTCGACACGCGTGGTCAACGCCGCAGGACGCGCCGGCCGCGCGGTGCCTGAAGGCACGCCGCCGTGGGCGCCCGAGGCCCGTGACGGCGCCTGTGACAAGGAGATCCTGGCAAGCCGGCCATTCCTCGCCGACCGCCGCCTGCCGCGCGCCGCGTCACCCGCGGGCGAGGGCGGCGCCGCGGGCGCCGTGGGCGCCGCTGAGCCGCACCCAAGCGCGCCGCCCGGCTGGGCGCTGGTCGGCCTTGCGGCTACGCCCGAGGTGGCGAGCGCCTTCCTGCGCAACCTCGGCGACGGCAGCGAACGCGTCCTCCACCCCGGCGATGGGCTCGACGGCCAGGTGATGGTGGCGATCGAAATCGGCGGCCTGCGCCTCAAGGGGCCGGACGGCGAACACCTCGTCACCGTCGGCAGCGACCTTACCGGCAAGCCGGCCGGCGCCGTGCACGCGCCGGTGGGCAGCACCGGCTCCGCGACCTCCGCGCCGGCGACTCCAGCGGGTGCATCCGCCGGCACGGCTCCAGGCGCAGCGTCCGCCACCGTCACCGACCCCGACCGCGAAGCCATCCTCCAGCGGCTCCGTCAGCAGCGCAACCGTACCCCCTGAGCGCCCCCATGAAGATCCCCATGCTCTCGCCCCTCCTGCTGCTGCTCGCCTGCGCGCTGCCGCTGGCTGCCGCCGATGGCGACGCGCCGCCGGTCGTACCGCCGGCGCCGCCCGCGCCCGCGGTCGCGCCGCCGCCCGGCATGCTGGTGCTCGAATTCCGCGGTGCGCGTCTCGGCCAGGTGCTCGACTACCTGTCCAAGGAGGCCGGCTTCGTCATCGCCAATCCGGTCGAGCTGACTGCGCCGATCACCCTGGTTGCGAAGCAACCGCTGACCCCGAACGAGGCGGTGGAAGCGCTCAACGGCGTTCTTATCGATCTCGGCTACGTGGCCCTGGTGCGCGGCCGCACCCTGCACGTCGTCGCGCTGGGCAGCGCGCGCCAGCAGAACCTGCCGGTGCTGGTCGGCTCCGACCCGGCGCGCATCCCCGAGACCGACGTCATGGTCACCCAGGTGCTGCCGGTGCAGTTCGCCACCGCTAAAGACCTCGCTGAAAACCTGCAGCCGCTGCTCAACAGCGCCAGCGCGACGCTGAGCGCGAACGAGAGCAGCAACGTCCTGATCCTTACCGATACCCAGGCGCATGTGCACCGCATCGCCGCCATCGTCCAGGCGATCGACGTCTCGGTGAGCGGCGAGCAGACGGTGCGCGTCTTCCACCTCGCGCACGCCGACGCCGAGAAGGCGGCGCAGATTATCGGCACGCTCTACCGCCAGACCTCCGGCCAGCGCCAGGGGGCCCAGCAGCAGGGCGGCGGAGGTGGCCGCGGCGGTGGTGGCGGGTTCGGTGGCGGTGGCTTTCCCGGTTCCCAGCCAAGCGGCGCGGCCGGCGCGACGGCGACGCGCGGCGAGGTCGTCGCGGCGGCCGACAGCGGCACCAACAGCCTGGTCATCCGTGCCTCGCCGGGCGCGCTCGACATGCTCGCCAAGGTGATCGAGCAGCTCGACGTCGACAACTCGGCTCGTGACGGCGTGCTGCTCTACCGCGTGCGCAACGGCAAGGCCACCGACCTGGCGATCTCGCTCAACGGCCTGTTCCAGGGCAGCCAGGGCGGGGTGGCGACCACCACAAACCAGCGCGCCACCCAGAACCGCACCATCAACGGCTCGTCAGCGGCGCCGGCGCCCGGCGCGCGTGCGGCGCCGGCGGGTGGCGTTCCCGCAGCGAATGGCGGCTTCGGCAATGGCGGCGGCGGAGGTGGCGCGTCTGGCGGATCCGATTCGTCCCTCGACCTCAGCGGCCAGGTGCGCGTGGTCGCGGATACCACCAGCAATTCAGTGATGGTGCTGTCGCCGGAGCGCAACTTTGCGCGCCTGCGCAAGCTGCTCGAGGACATCGACCAGCCGACGCGTCAGGTACTGGTGCGGGTGCTGGTCGCCGAGGTCACGCTGTCCGACGGACTCGACCTGGGCGTGGAGCTCGATGGCATCAATGTCAGGACCAATTCCCCCGGCGGCGCCACCGTCGGCGGCACGCCCAATCCGCTTGGCACCACCAACACGCGGGTGTTCAGCAATTTCAACCTCTTTGATTCCACCCTGGGCATGAACGGCTACCTGCTGCAGAGCGGCAATTTCCGCGCCGCGGTGCGCGCCCTGGCGACCAAGACCAGTTTCGACGTGCTGGCCCGGCCCTACATCCTGACCACCGACAACCGCCAGGCGATCGTCAACGTAAGCCAGGAGGTGCCGGTGATCAACGGCTCGCGCACCGACCAGTTCGGCAACGTCACCTCGACCTTCGACCGCCGCGATGTCGGCATCATCCTCACCGTGACGCCGCAGATAAACAACGAGGGACGCGTGGTGCTGGACGTCGACCAGGAGCTGTCGGCGTTGTCCGATGCGAGCATCCTGGTCGCGCCCGGCGTCAACGCCCCGATCATCAACAAGCGTACCATGACCACGCGCATCATCGTCGATCACGGTCAGACCGCGGTGGTCGGCGGCCTGGTCGAAGACACCATGACCAGCACCGAGAGCAAGGTCCCGCTGCTCGGCGACATTCCACTGCTCGGCTATCTGTTCCGCTCGACCAGCAAGACCAAGGCCAAGACCGAGCTGCTGGTGTTCCTCACGCCGCAGGTGGTGGAAAGCCCCGACGTGCTCGCCGACCTTGGGCGTCAGCTGCGCAGCGAGATGCAGCTGCTCGACAAGGCGGTGGAGAAGGGACTGCTGCAGCACCACCTCGACCAGCTCGCCGGGCTCAAGGTCGGCGAACCGCTGCCGGCGCGCGGCACGCCGCCCGTGCTGGTCCCCGGCCAACCGGCGCCGAGCGCGGCACCCGCGCCTGAGCAGTCCCTGCCCCCGGCCGCGCCGGCCAAGCCATGAGCGCCACCGCCCGTCTGGTGCTCGCGCTCGCCGCAGTGCTGCTCCTGGTGGCGGGCTGCGGTTCGTCGCGCAGCTCGTCCGCCAAGGCGCTGCCCTGGCCCGAGTCCGGATCGCCGCGCATCCTCGACGCACTGGCCGAGGACCTGCAGGCCTTCCAGGTCGCCGTCGGCCACTCGCCGCGCGACCTGGTGGAACTCGACCAGTCCCACCTCGGCACCGGTGGCCCCTATGGGAAGTACACCTTCGCCTACCACCCGAACGGGCTGGGCGTGCTGCGCGAGGGTTGGCGCGTGGTGGTCGCCGACGACCGCGTGCGCGACGCCGGCCGCGTCTGGTGCATCGTGAGCGCCCCGGTGCGCGTCACCGGCGCGCCGTCGTTGCGCGTGGTGCTGGTGCCGCTGGTAGAGCTGCGTGAGGCGGCGGCCGCCGCCGGCGGGTGAACCCTCAGTCCCCGCTGCGTACGAACTGTCGGTAGAGTTCCGCATACGCGCCGCCCTGCGCGACCAGCTGCGTGTGCGTGCCGCGCTCGATGATGCGGCCCTTATCGAGGACCAGCACCTGGTCGGCGTGGCGGATGGTCGAGAGGCGGTGGGCGATCACGATGCTGGTGCGTCCGGCGAGGAGGGTGGCGAGCGCCTGCTGCAGGCGCGCCTCGCTCAGCGCGTCGACCGCCGAGGTCGCCTCGTCAAGGATGAGGATGCGCGGGTCGGCGACCAGGGCGCGCGCAAAGCAGATCAGCTGGCGCTGACCGAGCGAGACGCCCACGCCCTTCTCACCGACGGTGGTGGCGAAGCCGGCGGGCATGGTCGCGAACAGATCGAGCACGCCCAGGCGCCGCACCGCGTCGATCACCTGCTCGTCGCTCGCGTCCGGGCGGCCGATGCGGATGTTTTCCATGACCGTGCCGGTGAACAGGAAGTTGCTCTGCGCAACGATGCCCAGCTGGCGGTGCAGCGAGGCGGCGGTGGCGCCGCGCAGATCGTGGCCATCGATCAGTACCGCGCCATGGTCGGCCAGGTAGAACTTGGCGATGAGGTTGGCGATGGTGCTCTTGCCGCAGCCGGTGTGTCCGACCAGGGCGATGGTCTGACCGGCCGTGGCGGCGAAGGACACGCCGTGCAGCACGGTGCGCTCCGCCTCATAGGCGAAGGTGACGTCACGGAACTCGACGTCGCCGGCGAGCGTCGGCAGGGCCTGCGCGTCGGCGTCGTCCTCCCAGTCGGGCCTGGTGTCCAGCAGGCGGAACACCCGCTCGGCGCCGGCCATGGCGCTGAGCGCCTGGTTGTACTGCATGCCGATCATCTGGATGGGGCCGAAGAACATGCCGGTGAGGAACACGAACTGGATGAGCGCGGCGAGGTGCGCGGCCTGCTCGTCGGGCGCGGGCGCGCCGTGCAGCACCAGCCAGGCGCCGACCACCAGCAGCATGGCGAGCAGGCTCTGGCTGGCGAGGTCGAGGAGCGGGCCGAATTGCGCCGAGGCACGTCCAGCCTCGAGATTGTAGCGGCCCTGGTCCTCGATCAGGTTGGCGAACAGGCCGGCGTTGACCTCCTGGCGCACGAAACCCTGGGTGACGCGGATGCCATTGACCGACTCGGCGAGGTTGGCGGTGACGCGCGTGAAGCTTTCCTGGGCGGCGCGCGAGGCGCGCGTCATGCGCACGCGGAACAGCCGGTCGACGGCCACCAGCACCGGTGCCACCAGGGCCACCACCAGAAATAACCGCCAATCGTAATAGAGCATGAAGGCCGCGGCGCCGAGCATCTGCCCGACCTGCACCATGCTGACGAACAACACCTCCTGAACCGCGGTGCGCACCGCCTCGATGTCGGAGGTGAAGCGCCCGAGCACGCGCCCTAGGCTGGTGCGGGTGTAGAAACTTAGGGTCAGGCGCTGCAGGTGCGCGAAGAGCGCGCCGCGCAGATCGTGCACCACCGCCTCGCCAAGCTGCAGCGCGAGGCGCTGGCGGAAATGGAAGGTGACCTCGGTCAGGAGCGCCAGCGCGGCGAAGCCGGCCGCCCCCCACAGGGCGCCCTGCAGATCATGGCGGGCGATCGGTCCACCGATCACCGCGGCCAACGCCCAGGTCAACAGCGGCAGCTGCAGCGAGCGCAGCACCACCAGGCCAAGCAGCCACGCGCAGGTGCGGCGGTGCGGGATGGCGAAGGCGAACAGGCGACGGAACACCGCGACGTCGAGCGGTCGCTCAACCACGTCGTCATCGTCGCGGCGTTTCGGCAGGTGGGTGAGCAGCACCACGTTGCGGCCCGGGCCGGGCGGCGGCGGTGCGGCTGGGCGCGGGGTGCTCACGGCGGCCCCTTCGCCAGTACGCCGGCGGCGAATGCGTTGCAGTCGTTGAGCTGCAACCGCGCCACGCGCTGGTAGGGCCCGGTCGTGGCCATCAGCTCGGCGTGCGTGCCGCGCTGCACGATGGCGCCGTCCTCCAGCACCAGGATCAGATCGGCGCGGCGCAGGGTGCTGACGCGGTGCGCGACGATCAGTGTGGTGCGACCGGCGATCGCCTGGTCCATGGCCTGCAGGATGTCGCGCTCGGTCTCCGGATCGATCGCCGCGGTGGGGTCGTCAAGCAGCAGGATGCTCGGCTCGAGCAGCAGGGCGCGCGCGATCGCCAGGCGTTGGCGCTGACCGCCGGACAGGCCGACTCCGGCCTCGCCGAGCACGGTGTCGTAGCCGTGCGGCAGGGCGGTGACGAAGTCGTGGGCGCAGGCGATGCGCGCGGCAGCCTCGACCTGCGCGTGCGTCGCCTCGGGGTGGCCGAAGCTGATGTTCGCGGCCACGGTGTTGCTGAACAGGAAGCTCTCCTGGAAGACGATACCGACGTTGCGGCGCAGGTCGTCGAGAGCGAGCGCGCGGGCGTCCACGCCGTCGATCAGCACGCGGCCGGCGGTGGGATCGTAAAAGCGCGGGATCAGGCTCATCAGCGAGGTCTTGCCAGACCCGGTCGCGCCGAGGATCGCCACCACCTGGCCGGGGCGAGCGCAGAACGACACCTGGCGCAGCACCGGCGCACCGGCGGTGTAGGAGAAGTCGACCTGCTCGAAGGCGAGTTCGCCGCGCACCTTGCCCAGGCGCTGCGCGTCCGGGGCGCTGGCGATCTCGATCGGTGCGTCGAGCACCTCGAAGACGCGGCGCGCGCTGATCAGGCTCTGCTGCAGCGAATTGGTGATGGTGACGATGTTGCCGACCTGCCCGGACCATTGCTGAAGCAGGCCGGTGAACACCATCAGCCCGGTGCCGAGCGCGAGTTCACCGCCGATCACCAGCCAACCACCGTAGGCCAGCGCCAGCACCAGGTTGATCTGGGTAAGGAAGCCCATCGCCGGCCCGAACAGGCTGATCCGCCAGAAGATGCCGCGCTGCTGGTCGCGCACCGCGGCATTCGCCGCAGCGAATTTCCGGACCTCGGCATCCTCGCGCGCAAAGCCCTTCACAACCTGCACGCCCTGGACGTGCTCGGACAGTGTCCCGACCAGGGCATCGCCCAGGTCGCGACTCTGCGCGTAGGGCTGCTTCATATAGGCGGCAAAGACCAGCGATGACAGTACCAGCACCGGCGTGCTCGCCAGGCACACTAGGGTCAGACCGGCGTGCAGGTGCAGCATATAGGCGAGGAACACCAGCAGCGACAGCGCCAGCACCATGCCCTGGATGATCACGCCGTCGACGAACAGGCGCACGTTCTGCACGTCGCCGGTGACGCGGTTGATGATCCCGGCCGAGGCGTTGGCGTCGAAGAAGCGGAAGCTCAGGCGCTGGAGCTTGTCGTAGACGCGCCGGCGCAGGTCGACCACGATCTCGGCCTGGAGGAGCCGCGCCACGACCATGCCGTAGCCGTAGGCGAGCAACGCGCGCAGCAGCGCCGCCACCACCATCGCGCCAGCCAGCACCGCGACCTGCACGCGCGCCGTCCAGTCGGCCGGCGGCGCCCAGGCGAACGGAAAGCGTGGCGCCGGCGAATCGGGCTGCACCGCGTGGCGGATGATGTCCACGCCCAACCCCATCATGCTGAGCAGCAGCAATCCAAGCGCGATCAGCGCGACCTGCATGGCGATGGCGCGCAAACAGGCGCCGCGGTAACGCCACGCCATGCCGATCAGGCGGCGCACCAGGCGGGCCGATGACGGTGGAGACGGTGCGGAAGGGAGGGGGGCGTTCACCGGGTGAGGATGGGGAGGATGGTCAGGCAGGGTAGGCGGAGCGGGTGCGGAAGCCAGAATGATGGCTGCACAGCTGAAGGCTGATGGCTGATGTTTCCTGGTCCGAGGTAGGTTCCCGTGCGCAGGAATATCATGCCTGGGCCACCGGGCGGCACGATGCGCCACCTCGCCATCAGCCATCAGCCATCAGCCCCTTACCTCCACCCGCACGCCTTGACCCAGGTCCAGCGCCGGCATGCTTCTGCGCAATGCTGCCCGTCTCCATCCGTGGCGTCTCCAAGAGCTACGACGGCGACAAACGCATCCTCGATACCCTCAGCCTCGATATAGCGGCGGGCGAGATGTTCTTCCTGCTCGGTGCCAGCGGTTGCGGCAAGACCACGCTGCTGCGCATGATCGCCGGCTTCCTGCAACCCGACGCCGGAGCCATCCTGTTCGGCGGCGAGGACGTCACGCGCCAGCCAGCCGAGCAGCGCGGCATCGGCATGGTGTTCCAGAACTACGCCCTGTGGCCGCACCTGTCGGTGGGCGGCAACGTGGCCTTCGGGCTGGAACTGCGCGGCGTCGCCACGGCCGAGAAGCAGCAGCGCGTCGCCGAGGCGCTCGCCCTGGTCGAGCTCGACGGCTTCGCCGGGCGGCGCATCGCCGAACTCTCAGGCGGCCAGCAGCAGCGCGTCGCGCTGGCGCGCGCCATCGTCGTCCGCCCGCGCGTGCTGCTGCTGGACGAGCCGCTCTCCAACCTCGATGCACGCCTGCGCGCGGCGATGCGCGCCAGCATCCGCCGGGTGTGCAAGGCGGCGGGCGTCACCGCGGTCTACGTCACCCACGACCAGAAGGAGGCGCTGAGCACCGCCGACCGCATCGCCGTGCTGGTCCAAGGTCGGCTTGCCCAGGTTGGCACGCCGCGCGACCTTTACGAGCAACCGCAAAGCCGCGCCGTCGCGGAGTTCGTTGGCGAAGCCAACTTCATTCCCGCAGTGGTAGTCAGCGGCGATGGTGTGAGCTGCGCCCTGGGCGAGCTGGCCACGCCGGTGCCGATCGGCATCGACGGCGCCGCGAGCGTCCTGTTGTGCGTGCGCCCAGAGCGCCTGCGCATCGTCGCCGCGGGCGCCGCGCCGGCCGCCAACCGCTTTCCCGCGACGATCACCGGCCTGAGCTACCAGGGTGACGTGACGCAGTGGACGCTGGCCGCCGGCGGACTGAGCCTGACTGTGAACGAGGCCGGCGCGCCGCCGCGCGCACTCGGCGCCACGGTGCAGGTGCAGGTCGCGGCCGAGGACCTCGTGGTGCTGCCCGCATGAGCGCCGCTCCCGGCGCCGCAACCAGCGCGCTGCGTCGCGGCGCGTTGTGGCTGCTGCTGCCCGCGCTGCTCATCGCCCTGCCCATATCCTTGCGCGCGCCCACCCCGGCCGCGCCCGCCGGGGCGCAGCGGCTGATCATCCTCACACCCAACAACGAGACCATCCGCGGCGAGTTCGCGCGCGGCTTCGCTGTCTGGGCGCGACGCGAACTGGGGCGCGAGGTCGAAATCGACTGGCGCACCCCGGGCGGCACCAACGACATCGTGCGCGCCATCGAGGCGCAGTTCAGGGCGCGCTTCGCCAACGATCACGCCGACCTGCCGGCGGCGGCGCGCGCGGTCTTCAACGACCCCAAGGCCGGGACCGATGCGAAACTGGACGAGGCAGCGCGCGCCGCGCAGCTCGCCGCTCGCAGCACCTTCCTGGCCAGCGAGGGCGGCATCGGCGTCGACCTCTTCTGGGGCGGTGGCGAATACGATTTCCGCCAGTGCGCCAACAAGGGCTACCTGGTCGACGCCGGTCTGGCCAAGGCCATCCCCGAGGTCCTGCGCGACGACATCATCCCGCAGACCCTCGCCGGTGAGACCATCTACGACCCCCAGGGCCGCTACTACGGCACCGCGCTTTCCAGCTTCGGGCTGTGCGCCAACCCGGACCGTCTCGCGCTGCTCGCCGACCCCACCCCGCCGCGCTCGTGGGAGGACCTCGGCGCGCCGCGCTTCATCGGCGCCGGCGCGATGGCCGACCCGACGAAATCGGGCTCGGTGAACACCTGCTTCGTGATGATGGTGCAGCAGCAGATGGCCAAGGCCGCGGGCAGCGACGGGCTCACGGACGCCGCGCGTCTCGACGCCGGCTGGGCGGCCGGCTTCACCATGATCAAGCGCATCGGCGCCAACGCCCGCTACGTCACCGACTCCGCGTCGCGCGTGGTGCGCGACGTCGGGCGCGGCGACGCCGCGGTCGGCATGTGCATCGACTTCTACGGCCGCGCCGAGCGCGAGTGGACTCACGAGGAATCCGGGCGCGACCGCCTGCTCTACGCGGGTGCGGTCGGCGGCACGTCGCTATCGGCCGATCCCATCGGCCTGCTGCGCGGCGCGCCGCAGGGTGAGCTGGCGCGCGCGTTCATGCGCTATGTGCTGTCCGCCGAGGCGCAGCGCCTGTGGCTCTACCGGGTCGGCGAACCCGGCGGTCCGGCGCGCTACGCGCTGCACCGCCTGAGCGTGCGGCGCGATCTCTATACCGCCGAGCACACCGCGCATTTCGCTGATGCAGGCGAGGATCCCTTTGTGCTGGCCCAGGGCTTCCACCTGCATCCCGAGTGGACCGGAGCCAATTTCGAGCTGATCCGCTCCACCATCAAGGCCGTGGTGCTGGATCCCCGCCCGGAACTGGTCGCGGCCTGGCGCGCCATCGTCGCGGCCGGCGGCCCGGAGCGCTGCCCCCAGGCGATGGCCGAGCTGGAGTGGCTGCCGTACACCTTCCGCGAGGCCGCAGCCGCACGCCAGGCGCTGACGGACGACCGCATCGGCACGCTGCGCCGTTGGAGCAGCGCCGCATTCGCCCATTACGCGGCAGCACAGCGTCTGGCCACGCAGCCGTCTGCTATCACGACGTCCGCGCCGGTGTCACCATGAGCCACCGCGCCATGACCATCGCCGGCTGGGCCGCGCTCGTGCTGGTCGGCGTGTTCCTCGCGATCTTCGTGGTGTTGCCGCTGGTCGTCACAGTGGCCGGGGGCATCGCGCCGAACTTCGCGAAGGAGGGGCTGACGGCCCGCTACCTCATCGAGGTGTTCCTCAACCCGGTCTATCGCCAGGGCCTGATGAATTCCGCCGCGATCGCGGTGGTCAGCACCCTGCTGACCTTCCTGATCGCCGTGCCGCTGGCGTGGGTCGCCTCGCGCTACCAGTTCCGCGGCAAGACCGTGGCCGAGGCCCTGCTGCTGGCGCCGCTGATCCTGCCGCCCTTCGTCGGCGCGCTTGGCGTGGCGCAGCTCTTCGGCCAGTACGGTACCGCCAACGCGCTCGGCACGGCGCTTGGGTTGTGGGCGCGCGGCGCCGGCCCCGACTGGCTTGGGGACCACCGCTTCGCGGCGGTGTGCCTGATCGAGGCGCTGCACCTCTACCCGATCCTCTACCTCAACACCTCCGCCAGCCTGGCGCGGCTAGATCCTTCCCTGCTCGAAGCCGCGCAGGGCCTGGGCGCCTCGCCATGGACGCGCTTCCGCCGCGTGGTGCTGCCGCTCATCCGCCCCGGCCTGTTCGGCGGCGGCATCGTCATCGCGGTGTGGAGCTTCACCGAGCTCGGCACGCCGTTGATCCTGGGCTACGAGCGCGCCACTCCGGTGCAGATCTTCAGCGGCCTCTCCGAGATCGCGTCGGGCGCCAATCCCATGCCCTACGCGCTGGTGGTGGTGCTGATCGCGATCTCGGCGACGCTCTACCTGGTCGCGAGCCGCATCTTCATGCGCCGCCACGACGCGCTGATCAGCAAAAACACCGGCGCGGCCGTGGCGGTGCCGCTGCCCGGCTGGCGCGCCGCCCTGCCCTGGCTGCTGTTCGCGACGGTGATCGTGGCCGCCACCGCCCCGCACCTGGCGGTGGTGCTGATCGCAGTGGCCGGCGAATGGTACGGCACCCTGCTGCCGTCGACGTACACCCTGGCGCGCTTCCACGACGCGCTCGCCCACCCGCTGGTCGTGCCTGGGGTGGTCAACAGCCTGATCTACGCCGGCGGCGCGACCATCCTCGCCCTGGCCCTTGGAGTCTTCCTGGCCTGGATGTCGGCGCGCTGGAAGCCGCGCGGCTGGCAGGTCATCGACGGCCTGGCGATGCTGC
The DNA here is from genome assembly GCA_038213805.1 of Planctomycetota bacterium. Classification (GTDB taxonomy): domain Bacteria; phylum Planctomycetota; class UBA11346; order UBA11346; family UBA11346; genus BOG-1363. The sequence continues at coordinate 14,590 of JBBQSO010000095.1, forward strand.
CGCTCGCCATCCCCGGCGTGATCCTCGCCTTCGGATACCTGATCATGGCTTCGGGCATCCCCTGGCTGAAGGCCTGGCTCGACCCGATCCGCAACCCGACTGTGCTGCTGATCATCGCCTACGCGGTGCGCCGCCTGCCGCAGGTGGTGCGTTCGGCGCACGCCGGCCTCGCCCAGGTGCCGGTGGTCTACGAGGAGGCCGCCGCCTCGCTCGGCGCCGGCCTGGGCGTGCGCCTGCGTCGCATCACCCTGCCGCTGATCGCCGGCAGCCTGATCGCCGGCGCGATGCTGACCTTCAGCTTCTCGATGCTGGAGGTCAGCGATTCGCTGATCCTGGCGCAGAAGCATGAGTTCTTCCCGGTCGCGCGCGTGCTGCTCGAACTGGTCACCATTCTCGGCCCCGGCCCCTCGATCGCCTGCGCCTTCGCGGTGTGGGCGATGCTGTTCCTGGCCGCCTCGCTGCTGGCCGCGGCGGCGTTCCTGGGCAAGGGGGTGAGTGGGGTGTTCCGGGATTGAGCCGCCTGCCGGGTGGGCACCACCTGGGAACGCGGCCGTCCCAGTCGTTACCGACTCGTGACAAAGCCTTGCAGGTGGCGTGGTACTCTCGCCGCAGGAGTCCAGCCATGTGCCGCACACTCAAGAACATCGTTCCTGGGATCTTCTTGGCGGGAGTCTGCCTCCTCGCTGGGGCCGCAGAAATTCCCGCCCCGGATTTGGTGGTCCATGAATGGGGGACGTTCACCTCCTTGCAGAACGGCAATGGCGAGACCCTGGGCGGCCTCAACATCGATGAGGAAGCGTTGCCGCCCTTCGTCCATGACGCGATGCCCGGGATACTGCACGTCGATCTCGCGCCGCAGCCCGGGCTGTTTTTCGGCAAGGGGTTGGTCGTCGATGGAAGTGCCGTGACCATGCGCCTTGAAACCCCGGTGATATATTTCCACCAGCCAGCCGGGGCGAAGCCGGTGGATGCCGTAGTGCAGGTCTCCTTCGCGGGCGGCGTGCTCAGCCAATTCTACCCAGCCGCGCAGCTTCGCACCGCGGGAGCAGTCGATGAGCAAGGCCATTTCATCGTCGATCCGCTGGGCGCCACCTCGCACAGCACCCTGACGTGGCGCCATGTGCAGATTGGCCAAGGCGCGAAAGTGGCCGCGTCTGCGATCAGCCCACCACCGACCCTGGCACCGGTGTGGCTCGCGCCGCGCGCCGTCGCCGCCGCCGACTTGCACGCCGGCTTCGCCGGGGAGAATGAGCGATTCCTGTTCTATCGCGGGCTTGGCCACCGCGATGCGCCGCTCAAGGTGATGCGCGATGGGGATCACGATCATTTCACCGTGCACGCGCGCGGGCTGGCACCGGCCGCTGGCGGGGTGCCAATAGGGGACCTCGCCGTACCCGCCTGGTGGGTGGTCGACATCCGTGAGGACGGCGCAACGGCCTTCCGCGAGCTGACGGCGGCGACCATAGGCAGCAATTCCCAGGCCGTGGTTACCGAGTTCTCGGGCGAGTTTGCGGCTTCCGATTACGCTGCCCCGAATCGCGCGACACTGGTCGCGCGGATGCACGCCGCGCTGTGCATCGATGGCCTTTTCGCGGACGAGGCCACCGCCCTGCTGACCACCTGGGAGGCCTCCTATTTCCGCAGCCCCGGCCTGCGCCTGTTCTTCCTGGTGCCGCGCTCCTGGACGGATGCGGTGCTGCCGCTGCGCGTGACCAGCTACGGCGGCGGGTCCCTGCCGCATACCCTAGTCCGCACCATGGTCGGCCGCATCGAACTGGTATCGCACCGCCAGCGCGACCTGCTCGCGACGATCGCCACGCATGCTGGTGAACGCGACGAATTCGGGTGGTGGTCCACAGCCGTGAAGCAGCACTTCGGCGATAGCCAAGCCATCACCGTGGAGCAGGAACGCGAATTCCTACTCACCCTGTTGCACGAGCCGACGGCCGTGCGCGGAGTGAGCGTGCCGCCCGCCTATTCCGCCTACATGGCGCTGGGACGGTTCCGCGCCGCACTGGTGGGAGAAGCTGCTCGCCGACCGGCGTTGGTCGGACTTAACGGCTTCATGTCCATATATGGGATCTATTGAGCAGTGTCAGGGCAGAAGACCGCGATCCCTGCGTTGGGTCTAACGGCAACACAGCCGTCACGGAGAGGAGCAGTGCGGCGCGACCCTCGCACACGCAATGTGGCATATCGGCTATGAAATGCTGGATGGCAAGCCGATCATCTGGGCCGTGGCGATGAGCTGGCCATGAATGGCTAGGACTCATGAGCGGTACGCATTGCTTATGCGGCCGTTGTGGGTCGCGCGCGTTGAACGTGCCGCGCCATGCGGAAAAGAGCTGCGATCTTCGGTCGCAGGGTAGCGGTCTCCTACTTGTCCCAGCCCGAGACCGGCCCCTTGGCGCCGAAGGTGAACGGACGCTTGGCGCGGCCGGCGGCCTGCTGGGCGGCGAGGTCGGCGGCGGCCTTGTCCGCTGCGGCTTTATCCGCTGCGGCTTTATCCGCTGCGGCCTGGTCGGCGGCGGCCTTATCCGCTGCCACTTTCGCAGCCTGTGCGGCCGCAGCGGCATCGGCAGCGGCCTTGTCGGCGGTGGCCTTTTCGGTCGCTGCCTTGTCTGCCGCATCCTTGGCGGCCTGGTCGGCGGCGACTTTGTCGGCCGCAGCCTTGTCCAAGGCGTCCTTGGCCGCCTGATCGGCGGCGGCCTTGTCGGCTGCCTCCTTCGCAGCGCTAGCGGCGAGGGCCGCAGCAGCGGCGGCCTTGGCCGCGTTGTCCTTGTCCGCTGCGTCCTTGGCTTCTTTCGCTGCCTTCTCGTCGGCCTCACGCTGGGCGAGCGCCTTTGCGGCCTGGTCGGCGGCGGCCTTGTCGGCGGCCGCCTTGTCCGCGGCAGCCTTGTCCGCGGCCGCCTTCGCGGCGGCGGCTTCCTGAGCGGCCTTGTCCGCGGCGGCCTGCTTGTCGGCCGCGTCCTTGGCCGCCTGGTCCGCCGCATCGCGGGCCAGCTTCTCCGCAGCGGCCTTGTCGGCGGCCTCCTTGGCAGCGGCGGCCGCGGCGGCCTTGGCTGCGCTCTCCTTGTCGGCGGCGTCCTTGGCGGCCTTGTCAGCGGCCTCGCGCAGGGCGAGTTCCTTGGCGGCCTGCTCGGCGGCCGCCTTCTTGGCGTTGTTGGAGACCACGACGGTCACGCCAACGATGCTGAGGATGACGATGACCGCGATGATGGCAAAACGCATGGGATGCTCCTGGAAGGCCAACGGGATATCGGACCCCGGGCCGGATGCCACCACGAGATCCTTCACCGCCTATGAGCCGTGCGCAGAAAGCAGCTTCATGGGCCGTTCAGGTGCGGCGACCGGCCTATGCGCAAAAGGGTTTATGCCCAGAATGAGGAGTTCGCAGCGCTTCGTCCTGAAATTGCTGGAGCAAGGTCATTTCGGGCCGCCGGCCGCAGGGTCTTTGGCCTGATTGGTCGCGGCCGGCTGTTCTGCCGCAGCCCGCGCAGCCTGGTCGACCGCCGCTTTTTCGGCAGCAAGCCTTGCCGCCAGTTCAGCGGCGGCCTTGTCCGCGGCCGCTTTCTCAGCGCTGACCCGCTCAGCTGCCTCCTGCGCAGCACGGTCGGCCGCCTCCTTCTCTGCCGCTGCGCGCGTGGCCAGGTCGGCGGCGGCCTGGTCCGCCGCCGCCTTGGCCGCAGCTGCCTCCTGAGCGGCTTTTTCCGCCGCCTGCCGGGTGGCCAACTCGACGGCGGCGCGGTCCGCTGCTTCCTTGGCGGTCTTGTCGGCGGCGGCCTTCTCAAGCGCTGCCTGCTCCGCGGCGACCCGGGCCGCCTGTTCAGCCACGGCCCGGTCTGCCGCCGCCTTGGCCGCGGCCGCCTCCTTGGTGGCCTGTTCCGCGATCGCTTGCTTCTCTGCGGCATCCTGTGCCGCCCTGGTTGCGGCTTCCCGGGCGAATTTCTCGGCTGCGGCCGTGTCCGCCGCCTCCTTGGCGACGACGGCAGCCGCGGCTGCGACTGCGGCCCTGATCGCGGCTTCACGGTCGGCGGCGTCCCTGGTGGCCTGTTCGACCTGGGCGCGTTGGGCGGCCGCCTCCGCAGCCCGCGCCGCGGCGACCTTGCTGGTCGAGACCGCGATGGTGACGCCGATGATGCTCAAGACCACGAGGCTGGCGGCGATGATGAAGCGCATGGGTGGTGCTCCCAGGAAGGGCATCGGAATAGCCGGCTTGCCAGCGGATGCCACGTCGGGATCCCGGGCCTGGGACAAGAGGCTTGCAATGCCTGCGAGGTTTTCCTCAGGCCCCGCCGGCCTCGTGCAGCCGCCCGCCGTGCAGGGCCAAGCGCCGATCGGCGCGTGCCGCCACCGCGTCGTCGTGGGTCACCACCACCACGCTCGCGCGGTCCTGGTGGGCGAGGTCGACGAGCTGCTGCAGGACCAGGGCCGCGGTCGCCGGGTCGAGGTTGCCGGTCGGCTCGTCGGCGAGCAGCAGGCGCGGGTGCGGCAGCAGGGCGCGGCACAGCGCGACGCGCTGGCGCTCGCCACCGGAGAGCGTGCGCACGTCGGCACGTTCGCGTCCCGCCAGGCCCACGCGCGCGAGCAGGTCACGCGCCCTGACCCGCGCTGCGTCGAGCGGCA
>JBBQSO010000096.1:0-19016 GCA_038213805.1 Planctomycetota bacterium
TGATGTCGGTCTGCACCAGACCGGCGACCGCGCCCCACACCGCAGTGGCGCAGCCCACCACCAGCACCCACTGCAGCGGGGTGAGGCCGAGGACGGTCACGGTGGCGTGCGCGTAGAGGTCGGAGAGGCGCGCGAGCAGGTCGACGCCCGAGGTCACCATGGTCGCGGCGTGGAGCAGCGCCGACACCGGCGTCGGGCCGGCCATCGCATCGGGCAGCCAGGTGACCAGCGGGATCTGCGCGCTCTTGCCGGTGCAGCCGAAGAAGATCAGCAGCGCCGCGGCGCTGATCAGGCCGCCCTGGGCGGCGATCGAGGCGACGCGGCCGCTGGTGCCATCCTGGAACCACACCGCGATGTCGCGGTAGTTCAGGCTGCCGTGGCCGTCGCTGTTGAGGACCATGAACAGCGCGAAGGCACCGAGCAGGAAGCCGAGGTCGCCGATGCGGTTGACCACGAAGGCCTTGCGCGCGGCATCGTTGTACTCGTTGTTGGTGCTCCAGAAGCCGATCAGCAGGTACGAGCACAGGCCAACCCCCTCCCAACCCAGGAAGGTCGCGGGCAGGCTGTCGCCGATGACCAGGGTGATCATCGAGAACATGAACAGGTTGAGGTAGGTCATGAAGCGCGCGAAACCGCGGTCGCTCCACATGTAACCGATCGAATAGACGTGGATGAGCGTGCCGATGCCGGTGACGAACAGCAGCATCATGCTGGTCAGGCGGTCAAACAGCAGCCCGAGCGTCAAATTGAAATTGAAAGTGCCGGTCGATACGCCGAACCACTGCCAGAGATCCTGGGTAAGCGCGACATTGCCGCCCTGCAGCTGGTTGAGGCGGATGGTCGCGACCACGGTCAGCACGAAGCTCAGGCCCGGCATCAGCACCGCGATCATCGAGACGAAGCCGCGGCTCGGCCCGCTCAGGCTGCGCGCCGCGCCAAGGCTCAGCATGCCGTTGATGAGCGCCCCGAGCAGGGGCAGGAAGGGGATGAGCCAGAGCAGCTCGAACGTGGACTTCACCGGCTTATTCCTTCATGTCCGCGTAGGCGTCGCTGTCGAGGGTGTCCCGACCGCGGAAGATGCAGATCACCATCGCCAGGCCGACGCAGGCCTCGGAGGCGGCGATGGCGATGATGAACACCGGGGTCAGCTGCCCGGCGATCGAGGCCTCGCCGGCGAAGGTGCGGCTGAAGCCCAGGAAGCTGAGATTGACCGCGTTGAGCATCAGCTCGACGCCCATCAGCAGCAGGAAGAGGTTGCGGCGCGCCAGCACCACGGCAATGCCGAGCGCGAACAGCACCGCGGCCAGGGTCTGGACCTGGAAGGGTTCGATGTGGTTCATCAGTGGTGCTCCTCGGCCGGGATCTCAGGCGGGGGGCTGTCGAGGTTGCGCTTGGCCAGCACCAACGCACCCACCACCGCGGCGAGCAGCAGCACGCCGATCAGCTCGAAGAGCAGGTAATAGCCGGGACCCGCGCGCGAGAAATCGAACATGGTGGCTGCCATGGTCGCGACCTCGCCGCGCACCGCGCCCGCCGCCACCGGGGTGCGTTCCCCGACCGCGCCGACCAGGGCCGCGCCGAGCGCCACCGGCAGGGCGAGCGAGACCAGCGAGAACCAGTCGAAGAACGGGATCTGGTGATCCTTGGCCTGGTTGAGCACCATGATCACGAACACCACCAGCATCATGATTGCGCCGGCATAGACCAATACCTGGAGCACCGCCAGGAACGGACTGTCGAGCAGCGCGTAGATGCCCGAGAGGCTGACCATCACCCCGATCAGGTAGATGGCGCCGTTGAGCGGGTGGCGCGCCAGCAGCAGGCCGAGGCCGCATAGCACCGCGATGCCGGCGAACAGCCAGAAGTAGGCCGGGCCGAGGTAGATGTCGAGGGAATGGAGCATAAGGGTGTCTTGGCTGCGTTGAGGAGGGTGGCCGCGGCCTAGTGGTAGGTGCCGGAATGGAATTCCTTGAGCGCTTCCGCGTTCAGGGTGCCGCCGGGGGCCTTCTGACTCTGCAGGTCATCGGCCGGGTAGTCCTTGGGATTCCAGTCCATCAGCCCGCCCTTGTCGATGATGAAGCCGCGGCGGTCGCCGCCGGACAGCACCGCCAGCTTGGTGTCCATGCGGATCGCGTCGCACGGGCAGGCCTCGACGCAGAAGCCGCAGAACACGCACAGCAGCAGGTCGATCTCGAAGCGCACCGGGCGCTTCTCGATGTGCTTGTCGGGCGCCTCCTCAGCGATGATGTTGATGCAGCGCGCCGGGCACGCGGTCGAGCACATGAAGCAGGCCACGCAGCGCGGACTGCCGTCGGGGCGCTTCATCAGGCGGTGGCGCGCGCGGTAGTCGCGCGGCAGGTCCGGCTTGACCTCCGGGTACATGAGGGTCGGGAAGTGGTTCGGGTCGACCAGGCTCTTGCCCGCATGGCGGATGGTCGTGGCGAGGCCTTTGAAGATCTCGACGAAGTAGATCTTCTCCCAGAAGGTCAGCTCGGGACGGGGGATGACTTTAGCCATCGGCAGGCTCCAGACGCACGACGAGGATGGGGCTGCAAGGACGCATCACTTCACCAGCTTGGCGATCAGCGCCGTGATGAGCAGGTTGACCAGGGCGATGTTGAGCATGACCTTCCAGCCCAGCGCCATGATCTGGTCGTAGCGGAAGCGCGGCAGCGTCCAGCGCACCCAGATGAACAGCCAGGCCACCGCCAGGGTCTTGCCGATCACCACGTTGAGCTGCACCGCCGCGGTAACGATGCCAACCCACAGCGGGTAGACCGGGTGGGCATCGACCACCATCGCGCCGACCGGCTCGGTATGCACCAGCGCGGCCACGGCCATGCCGGCGAACATCAGGACGATGCCGAGGAACAGGAAGACGCTGACGTAGACGCCGTACTCCTTGAGGCGCAGGTCGCGGTCGCTGGCGTCGAGCTTGGCGTAGTGCTTGCGGCGGCCCGAGACCAGGTGCGCGAAGCCAAGCAGGCCGAAGCCGGTGATCACCAGCATGCCGCCGGCGACCAGCCCGAGGTTGGCCTGCAGCCAGGCGGTGTCGAGGTGCAGCCACGGCTTGTCCAGCCCGCCCACCGGCAGGGCGAACGGCACTAGGTCGTAGCCGCCCAGGTAGAGCGTCGCGATCAGCGCCGAGGCGACCAGCACGTGCAGGTATTCCGCGGTCATGAAGCACATGAACTTGGTCGAGCCGTATTCGGTGTGGAAGCCGGCGACCAGCTCCGACTCGCCCTCGGCGACATCGAAGGGGTTGCGGTTGCACTCCGCGAACATCGAGACCAGGAAGAGCAGGAAGCCGACCGGCTGGACGACGATGCCCCAGGTGTGGTGCGCCTGCCACTCGACAATGTTGGTCAGGCTCAGGTCGCCGACGATGAGCAGCAGGCCGAGCACCGACAGGCCCATGCTGACCTCGTACGAGATCATCATCGCCGAGGCGCGCATGCCGCCGAGCAGGGCATACTTCGAGTTCGACGCCCAGCTGCCCAGCACCACGCCGTAGACCGACAGCGAGCCGATCGCGAACAGCACCAGCAGTCCGGCGTTGGCGTCGAAGATCTGGCCGGAGACCGTCACCGGGCCGTTGGCGCCGGCCCAGGTCATGGGCGCGAACCACGGCAGCACGGACGGCGTCATCAGGCCGGTGATCACCGGGATCGCGGGCGCGAGGATGTAGAACCACTTGTGCGCGAACGGCGGGGTGAAGTTCTCCTTGAAGAGCAGCTTCACCAGGTCGCAGGCGTTGTAGATCATGCCGAACGCACGCAGGCGGCCGATGATCGGCAGCGGGATGTACGCGCGGTGCGGGCCGATGCGGTCCTGGATGAAGGCGGCGCCGCGGCGCTCGGCCAGCACCAGCAGGGGCAGCAACTGGAAGAGCAGCGCGACGATCAGCACCGGCTTGAGCACGGTGATGATGACGTCGAGGTTGCCGTAGAGGAAGTCCACGTTCACACTCCTGCGGCGACCGGCTTGGGCGCCTCGACGAGCTGGGCGCCCAGAGGGCCGATGGCACGGTAGGTGAGGCCGGCGAACTGCGGCACGCGCGCCACCGCCGCGCGCCATACCTCAATCTCGCTCGACCACGCGGGGAGCGCGGCGCCGGCCGCGGCGCCGATGGCTCGCAGGGTCAGCCAAGCCGGTTCGAGTTCCGGGTTGGGCACCGCCGGGCAGGCCTGGAGGAGCTGGACGCGCCCGTTGCAGTTGACCATCGAGCCGCGCACCTCGGCCCAGGCGCGGATGCCGAGCGCGACCGTAGCCTTGGCCACGGTCGCATCCTGCCAGCTGGACAGCACGATGCGGCTGGGGATTGCCTCGAGCTTGGCGGCCTTGGCGGCGTCGGCCTTCCACAGGTCGTTGCCGACCACCACCAGCGCGGCGAACTCGCCGGCGCGCGCGACCAGGGCGTCGAGGTTGTCGGCGATGCCGAGCAACTGCAGGCCCTTGCGGTTGGCGACCGGGTCGCCGCTCTTGGCGATACCGTCGGCCTTGCCGACCGGCAGCCACGAGCCACCGAAGACTTCAGCCTGCGCGCCCAGCGCCTCGGCGAGCGCCAGCACCGCGACGTTGTCCTCGGTGGTGAGATGGCCGCTGGCGACCAGCGCGATCTTCTTGCCCGCGGCCTTGGCCGCGGCGAGCGCCGCTCCTGCGGCGCTGGTGGCCGCGGCGAGGGTCACGTCGACGCCGGCGTGCTTGCCGTCGGCGAGACGGTCACGGTTCAGATCCTGGTAGAGCATGCGCGTGCTGTTGGCGATCCAGCTCTTGTTGACCGCGGCGTTGCGGCGCGGCATCAGGCGCCACACCTGGCCGTTGTTGTACTCGACGGTCAGGTTCGCGCCGAGCGCGTCGCTGGGGTCGATCGACTCGACGCTCTTCAGCATCCACACGCGCTGCTGGAAGCGGAAGTGCTTCGCGGTGAGCGCGCCCACCGGGCAAATGTCGGTGGTGTTGAGGTCGTACTCGTGGGCCAGCGGGTCGCCAGGGAAGGTGGTCAGGTAGGCGTGGTCGCCGCGGCCGGCGATCTCGAGCTGCGGCGACTTCGCGACGTCGTCCATGAAGCGCACGCAGCGCGTGCAGATGATGCAGCGCTCCTGGTCGAGGATGATGGTCGGCCCCAGGTCGATCTTCTTGCCGCCGCGCTCGACGCCCTTGACGTCGGTGAAGCGGTGGTCGGCGCCGCCCTTGTACTGCTTGCCAACCTCGTCATCCAGGCGGCTCTCGTGCCGGCCCTGGCCCATGTAGTGCTCTTGCAGGGTGCATTCGCCGGCCTTGTCGCAGATCGGGCAGTCCAGGGGATGGTTGACGAGCAGGAACTCCATCACGCCCTTGCGCACCTTGACGATCTTTTCACTCGACACCTGGGTGCGCACCTTGAGTCCGGGCGCGGTCTGCAGGTGGCACGAGATGCCCAGCGCCCAGCCGCGCGGGCCTTCGGTCTCGACCAGGCAGATGCGGCAGTTGCCGGCGACCTTGAGATCCTGGTGGTAGCAGAACGCCGGGGTGTCGGTCGCGGCCTGGTTGCGCAGCGCCTCGATGAGCTGGATGCGCGGCGGGACCTGCACGTCCTTGCCGTCGACGGTGATGGTGATGAGGTCGGCCATACGTGTTCTCTCGAGACCGCGCGGGCGGTCTACTTGGCTCCGGCGGCGGGCTGGGGGGCGGCGGGCGGCAGCGCGGGCGCGGCGGCCTGCTGCTCCTGCAGGCGGGCGGCAATCTTGGCGCCGAGGGCGGCGCCCCAGGTCTCGCCGGCGGCCATGGTGTCCTTGATGATCAGCGGCTGCGCGGCGACGAAGTTACGGCCGCCCGCGGTCTCGTAAAAAGCGATCGCGGCTGCGACGTCGGCGGCGGTGAGGTGCTGCTCGTAGGCCGGCACCGCCATCTCGACGAAGTCCTTGGGGTCGATCTCCGCCACCACCTGGTCCCAGAAGGACTGCGGGACGTGCGGGGCGCTGACCTTGAAGCTGCCGACCATCTGGGCGACCACCTGCAGCGCGATCTTGTCGGCACCGGTGAGCAGCAGCAGCTTGCGGATGTCCTCGCGGCGCGCGGGTCCGGACGCGGCCGGCGCCGGCGCCGGCGCCACTGCCGGCTGCTCCACCACGGCGAAGCCGGACTGCAGCGCGAGACTGAGTACGAGCAGGCGCACCATCACCAGAACGCTCCCGGACGCTGCGCGACCAGCTCGCGCGGCGCGGCCTTGGCGGGGTTCTTGTCGATGTAGGCCTGGAAGTGCGAGCGGAACTTGGCGATGAAGCTCTGCACCGGCCACGCCGCGCCGGGGGCGAAGGCGCAGATGGTGGTCCACTCGTAGCTGTCGGCGAGGTCCTTGATCAGCTCAATGTCGCCGTCACGGCCGTGGCCGTCGACCAGCTTGTCGAGCACGCGGTCGACGTAGCCGGTGCCCTCGCGGCACGGCGTGCACTGGCCGCACGACTCGTGCGCGTAGAAACGCGCGATGGTCTGCAGGTACTTGGGGATGTCGGTGGTGGTGTTGAACGGCGTCACCGCGCCTGAGCCGAGCATCGACTTCAGGCTCGCGAGCGACTCATAGTCCATCGTCGCCTTGCGCGTCTCTTCTGCATTCAGCACCGGCGCCGACGAGCCGCCGGGGATGCAGCCGAGCAGCTCGCCCTTGAGGCCGCCGGCGAGCTCGAAGAAATCCATGTACGACATGCCCAGCGGCACCTCGTAGACGCCCGGCTTGTGGACGTCGCCGGAGACCGAGAACAGCTTCGAGCCGGGGCTCTTGTCGGTGCCAAACTGGCGGTAGCCCTTGGCGCCATTGGCGAGGATGTACGGCACCGCCATGATGGTTTCGACGTTGTTCACCACGGTCGGCGCCGCAAAGGCGCCCGACACCGCGGGGAATGGCGGCTTGAGGCGCGGCTGGCCCTTGAAGCCCTCGAGCGAATTGATCAGCCCGGTCTCTTCGCCACAGATGTAGGCACCGGCGCCGCGGTGGACGTAGATGTCGAGCGAGTAGTTCGAGCCGGCGATGTTCTCGCCGAGCAGCCCGGCCGCGTAGGCCTCGCGGATGGCGTTGTTGAGCGCGATGATCTGCGGCAGCATCTCGCCGCGCACGTAGATGTACGCGGTGCGCACGCCGAGCGCGAAACCGGTGATGATCATGCCCTCGAGCAGCAGGTGCGGATCGCGCGCCATGCACAGGCGGTCTTTGAACGTGCCCGGCTCGCCCTCGTCGGCGTTGATGACCAGGTAGACCGGCTTGCCGGTGCCGCGCGGCACGAACGACCACTTCATGCCAGTCGGGAAGCCGGCGCCGCCGCGCCCGCGCAGGCCGGAATCCTTGACCAGTTCGATGAGCTCGAACTGGCTCTTGTCGAAGAGTTGCGCGCCGATGGTGGCGTAGGCGCCGTGGCGCTTCGCGACCTCAAGGGTGTGGCCGTTCTCGACCTGGAAGAGCCGGCTGAGAATGTTCGGGAGGGCCTTGCCCTGCCACTGCGCCGGTTGCGGGAAGCCGTTGAGGGTGGTCATGGCGTCAGACCTTCGCCGGGGCGGGAGCGGGAGCCGGAACGGGCGGGGGCGGCGGGTTCTCGCCGGTGGCGGTGACCACCGGGCTGGGCCGCGCGGCGCGGTCCTTCTCATGGGCGATCACGCGGTAGCTGGCGCTGACGCCGACCGCCAGGGTGTCGACCGCCTTCTGATCCTTGGGACCGGGCGTGGCCAGCTCGCGCCACGACGCGCCCTGGTCGTCGGAGCGCTCGACCACGACCTTGGAACAGCCACCGTCGTTGATCCAGCTGAGGTTGATGGTCGAACCAACCGCCTTGGCCGCGACCTTCAGCGCGGGCGGCGCCGGGCTGTATCCGGCCGGCAGGACCTTGCCGGCCGCACCGGTCGCGCCCGGGTGGCCCTTGGTGTTGAGCACCGGCTTGCCGATGGCGTCGGCGATGACCGGCTGCTTGCTGGCGCCGGGATTCTTGGCGTGCTCCGCGCGCAGGAAGGCGAGCCACGCGTCGAGAATGGCCGCGGTCGGGTGGAAGTCGGGGACTTCGAGGTGCGCCTCGCGCAGTTCGCCCTGGCCGAGCGTGTGCGGCACCGGGCCGATCGCCTGGTCGTCGATCATCACGCCGGGGCCAGAGCCACACAGCGCCAGGCACTCGACGCGCACCAGGGTGAAGAGCCCGTCCGCGGAGGTGCCGCCGGCGTGCACGCCAAGGGCCTTTTCCAGATGCGCGATGAGGTCTTCCGAACCCTGCTGGAAGCAGCACATGGTCTGGCAGATCTGGACGAGGTGCTTCCCCGTCGGGACCTGCCGGTACATGGTGTAGAACTCGGTGACCCCGAAGGCGTGCGCGGGCGACACGCCGCTGACTTCAGCGGCCCACTTGATGCCGGTGCGGGGCACCCAGCCAAACTCCTCCTGGACCAGCCACAGCGCCTGCAGCAAGGCGCCGCGCTTGACCGGGTAACGGCGCCACAGTTCCTCGACGCGGGGCTGGTGGCGGGCCATGCGGCCCTGGACCACCTCGGGCGTGAGGTCGGCGGGCTGGTGTTCAGCGGGATTGACGGTGCATCCACTCACGGGGTCGGTCCTTGGACGGGCGGCGCGCAGCGAACGATCATCGATCCAGCTCCCCGGCGATGATGTTGATCGAACCGAGCGACGCGGCGACGTCGGCGAGCATGCCGCCCTCGATCATCGCGCCGTACGCGGCGTACTGGGTGAAGCAGGGCGGCCGCACCTTGATGCGGTAGGGGTTGGTGCCGCCGTCGGAGACGATCAGGAAACCGAGCTCGCCGTTGGCCGCCTCGGTGGCGTCGTAGCACTCACCGGCGGGCGGGCGCACGCCCTCGTAGACCAGCTTGAAGCTGTTGATCAGCGCTTCCATGTCGTGGTAGACCTGGTCGCGGCTGGGCAGGCTGAGGCGCGCGTCGGTGGTGTTGATCGGGCCGGGCTTGAGCTTGCCCAGCGCCTGGCGGCAGATCGACACCGACTCGATCATCTCGTAGATGCGCACCATGATGCGGTCGAAGGTGTCGCCGGTGGTGCCGATGACGGTGTCGAACTGGTACTGGTCGTAGCCGTAGTACGGCTCGTCCTTGCGCAGGTCGCGATCGACGCCCGAGGCGCGCAGGCACGGGCCGGTCCAGCCCCAGCTAATCGCGTCTGCAGCACTGACCACGCCGACGTCCCTGGTGCGGTCGATGAAGATCTTGTTCTTCTCGATCAGGCCGCGCACTTCCTTCACCGCGCTCTCGATCTTGAGCAGCACGCCGGCGACGTCGGACGCGAAGTCCGGGTAGACGTCACGGTACATGCCGCCGATACGGGTCACGGTGTTGGTCAGGCGCGCGCCGCAGAGCTTCTCCCAGATCTTGTACACCTCTTCGCGGGTGTTGAAGAAGTACCAGAAGTTGGTCAGGGCGCCGAGGTCGACAAGGTTGGTGCAGGTGCACACCATGTGGTCGATGATGCGCGAGAGCTCGCTGAGGATGACGCGCACGATGATGCAGCGCTCGGGCACCTCGACGCCGAACATCTTCTCGACCGCCTTGCAGAAGCCGATGTTGTTCATCATCGCGCTGCAATAATTGAGGCGGTCGGTGTAGGGCAACACCATCGAGTAGGTGCCCTGCTCGACCATCTTCTCGAAGCCGCGGTGCAGGTAGCCCATCTCGAGCGCCGAGGCGACAATGGTCTCGCCGTCGAGGGCCGCGAAGATGCGCAGCGTCCCGTGCGTGGCGGGGTGGCTGGGGCCGACGTTGACCGTCATCAGGTCGAGCGGCTCGCCGGCGGGGGTGAGGACCTTCATGATTTGGCTCCCGCGACCGTGCCGGCCGGGGCCGCGCCCGCTGCGCCGGTGGTGGCCGGCGCGCCCGCGCCGACCGCGCCGGCGCCGCCCGAGGTCTTCACCGTGGCCGTTGTGCGATCGCCCAGCGGCACACTGCCCACCGCGCTGATCGGTACGCCGTTATGCGCTTCGCCGCGCTCGACCACGGTGTAGCCGCGACGCTTGAGCTGGGCCTCGAGCTGGTCGACCATCGGGTCGTTGGTTGAGAGCTTCTGCCGCTTCTGGCAGGGGTAATCTTTGCGCAGCGGATGGCCGACGAACTCGTGGTGGTTCAGCAGGCGCTTGAGATTGGGGTGGCCGATGAAGACGATGCCGTACTGGTCCCAGGTCTCGCGCTCGGCCCAGTCGGCGCTCTTGAACAGGTCGTGCAGGCTGGGGACCTTGGCGTCCTCCTCTTCGACCCACACCTTGAGCGTCACGCGGTGGCGATAGGCCACGCTCTTGAGCGGGTAGGTGACCGCATAGCGCGCGCCGCGGTGGTCGGGAAAGGCCAGGTAGTCGATGCCAACCACGTCGAGCAGCATGCCGAAGCGCAGTTCGGCGTCGTCGCGCAGGTGGCGGACCACCTCGCGCAGGCGGCTGGCCGGCACGATCACGGTCAGGCCCCAGCGATCGCGCGGGTCGCGCTCGGGGTTGAAATGCGCCAGTTTCGCGAGCAGTTGCTCGGCGCTGAGGCCGGGCTGGATGGCCTGGGTGGTGATGGCGGTGCTGGCGCCGTGCGCCGCGGCCGCGGGGGGATGCGCGCTCATACGCCGACCGTCCGCTGTTCCTTGATGGATTCCTGCGCAATCTTGTCCTGCAGCTGGACCACCGCCTCGAGGAAGGCCTCGGGGCGCGGCGGACAGCCGGCGATGTAGACGTCGACCGGGATGATCTCGTCGATGCCGGGCACCGTGCAATAGCAGTCATAGAAGCCGCCCGACGTGGCGCAGGCGCCGGCCGAGATCACCCAACGCGGCTCGCACATCTGTTCGTAGATGCGGCGCAGCACCGGGGCCTGCTTGTAGGTCACCGTACCGGCGATGATCAGCAGATCGGCCTGGCGCGGGCTGAAGCGCACCAGTTCCGCACCGAAGCGCGAGATGTCGAACATCGAACTGACCACGCCCATGAACTCGATGGCGCAGCAGGCGGTGCCGAACGGGAACGGCCACAGGCTGTTGCGGCGACCCCAGTTGACCACCGCATCGACGCGGGTGGTGATGAAGCTGTCGCCGAGGTTGATCTCGGGGGTGACGCCGGCGGGGACGGGCTTGTAAGTCATGGGGTTCCTTGGCTGGGGAGCTGGGTCATGCGCGGGTGTTGCCCGTCACTTGTCCCAATCCAGCGCACCCTTCTTGTAGAGATAGAGGTAGCCGACCTCGAGCAGGACCAGGAAGACCACCAGAGCGCCCACCATGCCCCAGCCACCCAGCTTGAAGTGCATGGCCCACGGATAGAGGAAGGCGACCTCGATGTCGAAGGCCAAGAAGAGCATCGCGATAAGGTAGAACTTGACGTCGAAGCGCTCGCCGGCCGTGCCGAGGATCGAGGCCAGACCGCTCTCGTACGGCTCATTGCGCGCCGGATTGGTGTTGCGCGTGCCGTGGGCGAACTTGCTCAGCACATAGTTCGCGATGAGCAGCGCCGCAGGCACGGCCACGCCCAGGATCAGGAGCATGGTGAGCGGGAAAACCTGGCTGAACACACTGGAGCCGTCTGGGGTGGCGAGGTGCGCCTGGGCGGGTCCCGCCATGGCAGGGGCATCGGCCTGGAGGAGCACCTGGGCCAGGCTTCCGACGATCGCCGCATCCATGGGTTTTCCTCGCGCAAAACGGCCGTCAGGTGACCGGGCTTCTGGGGCGCGGGGTTTATAAAGGCATGCCCGCGCAACACCAACGGAAAAAGCGCTTTCGCATGCGGCATCCGGCAGCAATTCACGCGATCCATGCCTAAAGCGGCGCAGTTGGACATGAGGGTGGGTGCCGCACGGTCCGGAAGTCCGGGGTCCGAAAGTCCGGGAGTCTCGTGTGCACTGGGCGCAAATCCGAATCTGAAGGTTCACTCTCATACGTCCTCATACGAGACTTCCGGACTACCGGACTACCGGACTTCCGGACTTCCCGCTCTCCGCCTTGCCGACCGCCACCCCCCTTGCTCCTTGTCCCGCCTGAGGTTCGGATAGAAGCCGAGTGAGCATGCACAGCGTCACCTGCCAGATTTGCGGCAAGCGTCCCGCCACCACCCACCTCACCGAACTCGATGGCGAGAGCGCGGCGGGCCGGCAGGAGCTCCACCTCTGTGCGACCTGCATCCAGCGCCTGGACCTGAAGCTGGAATCCGGGCCCCCGGCGATCGCCACCATCCTCAGCATGAAGGCCGAGGACGTGGGCGGCGCCAAGCCCCTCACGCTGACCGCCACCACCGAGGACGGGGCGGACGAGCGCTGCCCGCACTGCGGCCTGTCCTTCGGCGAGTTCGGCTCGGGCAAGCTGTTCGGCTGCCCGCACGACTACACCGCCTTCAGTGTGCAGATCGACCTGCTGCTGGGTCGCTACCACGGCACCACCCGCCACATCGGGCGCGGGCCGCGCAACGCCCCGGCGGCGGGCGACGACCTGTCCTCGCGGCGCACCCTGCTCGACAACGCCCTGCGTGCGGCGGTCGCTGGCGAGCACTACGAGGACGCCGCGCGCCTGCGCGACGAGCTGCGCCGCCTCGATCGGCCGGGCGCATGAGCCTGGACGACCTGCTGGCGCGGCCGGCGGCCTGGCTGGACAGCCCGGGCGCGCACGGCGGCATCGCCGTCTCCAGCCGCATCCGCCTGGCGCGCAACCTCTCCAGCTTCGCCTTCCAGCGCAAGCTGAGCAAGGTCCGCCAGCAGGAGCTGGTCGGCCGCCTGATGGAGACGACCGCGCGCGTCACCGGCTGGAAGGACGCGCGGCAATTGCGCCTGGGCGCGCTCACCGAGCTGGAGCGCACCGCCCTGGTCGAACGCCAGCTGGTCTCGCGCGACCTCGCCAACGGCAAGCATCCCACCGGGGTGTTCATCAGTCGCGACGAGATCCATTCGCTGATGTTCAATGAAGAAGACCACGTACGCCTGCAAGTGATCAGCGCCGGGCTGTGCAGCAACGCCAACCTTGAGCTGGCGGTGGCCCTCGACCAGGCGTTGGAGGGCGAGCTGGGCTGGGCTTGGCACGCCCAGTACGGCTACCTGACCGCCTGCCCGACCAACGTCGGCACCGGCCTGCGCGCCTCGGTAATGCTCCACCTGCCGGCGCTGGCCGAGAGCGGCGAGCTGAAGCAGGTGCTGCGCGGGCTGACCAAGCTGCACATGACGGTGCGCGGCCTGCACGGCGAGGGCAGCGAGCCCACCGGCCACTATTTCCAGATCAGCAACACCCGCGCCCTGGGCGCCAGCGAGCGCGCCATCGTCGACCAGCTGAATGAGACCGTCGAGCGGCTGATCGCCTACGAGCAGCTCGCCCGCCAGTCGTTGCTGACCACGCAGCCGTGGCGCCTGGAGGACAAGGTGTTCCGCGCCTGGGGCATGCTCACCCACGCGCGTAGCCTGACCACCGAGGAGCTGACCGAGCAACTCAGCTGGGTGCGCCTGGGCGTGGCCCTCTCGCTGCTGGAGTGGCGGAATTGGAAAATCCTGGATAGAATCTTCTTGCAGTGCCAGCCGGCCCACCTGCAATTGCAGCATGCGGAAGCCGGCGAGACCGAGCAGCGCGACCGCCTCCGTGCGGATTTGGTACGGAAGTGGCTTTCTTCACCACCGGCCTCCGCGAACTGAGCCATACTGCGTTCAACACTCGCTGTTCGAGCCATCCTGACACCCCGGGTCCCCCTGCCATGTTCGACAAGTTCACCGACCGCGCGCGCAAGATCATCGCCCTGGCCCAGAAGGAGGCCGAGCGCTTCCACCACGACTACATCGGTACCGAGCACCTGCTGCTTGGCCTGGTGAAGGAGGGGTCCGGCGTCGCGGTGACCGCGCTCAACAATCTTTCCGTCGACGTCGAAAAAGTACGGCGCGAGGTCGAGAAGCTGGTGGTGGTCGCGGACAAGGAAGCCCCCTCGGGCCCCCTGCCGTTCACCCCCCAGGCCAAGCGCGTTCTCGAACTGGCTAGCGAAGAGGCGCGCGCCCTCGGTCACCCCTACATCGGCACCGAGCACATCCTGCTCGGCCTGCTCAGCGAGCAGGACAGCGTCGCCGCCCCGGTGCTGATCAACCTCGACCTGAAGCTCGAGGACGTGCGCAACGAGATCCTCGACCTGCTCGGTGCCAGCGACGTCTCGAACATGCCCCAGGCGTCGACCAAAGACAGTGGTGACAAACCCGCCGAGAAGCCCGCCGGCAAGTCCGGCAAGAAGGGCGAGGAGTCGGCCACGCCCGCGCTGGACGCCTTCGGACGCGACCTGACCGCCGCAGCAGAGGCCGGCGAGCTCGACCCGGTGATCGGCCGCGCCAAGGAGATCGAGCGCCTGTGGCAGATCCTCTGCCGCCGCACCAAGAACAACCCCGTCCTGCTCGGCGAGCCGGGCGTGGGCAAGACTGCGATCGTCGAGGGCCTGGCCCAGTCGATCATCAAGCACGAGGTTCCCGACCTGCTGGCGAACAAACGCATCATCTCGCTCGACCTCGCCTCGATGGTCGCCGGCACCAAGTACCGCGGCCAGTTCGAAGAGCGCATCAAGGCGGTGATGAAGGAGGTCAAGACCTCCAAGAACATCATCCTCTTCATCGACGAGCTGCACACCCTGGTCGGCGCCGGCGGCGCCGAGGGCGCGATCGACGCCAGCAACGTGCTCAAGCCGGCGCTGTCGCGCGGCGAGATGCAGTGCATCGGCGCGACCACCCTGGATGAGTTCCGCAAGTACATCGAAAAAGACGGCGCGCTCGAGCGCCGCTTCCAGTCGATCGTCGTCGACCCGCCCTCGACCGAGGACGCGATCAAGATCCTGGTCGGTCTGCGCGACAAGTACGAGGCCCACCACCGCATCAAGATCACCGACCTGGCGATCGCCGCGGCGGTCAAGCTCAGCGACCGCTACATCACCGGCCGCTTCCTGCCGGACAAGGCCATCGACGTGATCGACGAGGCCGGCGCCAAGCTGCGCCTGAAGGCGACCTCGCGCGCGCCCGCCTACAAGGAGATCGACCTCGAGATCAAGGATCTCGAGAAGCAGAAGTCCGAGGCGGTCCTCAACCAGGACTACGAGAAAGCCGCGGAATTCCGCGATCGCGCCGAAAAGAAGAAGAAGGAGCTCGCCGACCTCAAGCGCAAGCACCAGGAGCAGTCCAAGGAACTCTGCGGCACCGTCGACGAGCACCTGGTCGGCGAGATCGTCGCGTCGATGACCGGCATCCCGCTCCAGCGCCTCGACCAGGGCGAGGCCAAGCGCCTGCTCGACCTCGAGAACCACTTGCACAAGAAGGTCATCAGCCAGGACGAGGCGATCAAGGCCGTGGCGCGCGCCATCCGGCGCTCGCGTTCCGGCCTCAAGGACCCCAAGCGCCCGGTCGGCTGCTTCATGCTGGTCGGCCCCACCGGCGTCGGCAAGACGCTGCTGTGCAAGGCGCTCGCCGAATTCATGTTCGGCGGCGAAGAGGCGCTGGTGCAGATCGACATGTCGGAGTACGGCGAGAAGCACAACGCCTCGCGCCTGCTCGGCGCGCCTCCCGGCTACGTCGGCTATGAAGAGGGCGGCCAGCTCACCGAGAAGGTGCGCCGCCGGCCGTACAGCGTGGTGTTGTTCGACGAGATCGAGAAGGCCCACGGCGACGTCTTCAACATGCTCCTCCAGATCATGGAAGAGGGCAAGCTGACCGACTCGTTCGGGCGCGCGGTGGACTTCCGCAACACCATCATCGTGATGACCTCGAACGTCGGCGCCGCGCAGGCCAACGAGGCCGGCACGCTGGGCTTCGACACCGCGCACGGCACGACCAGCGAGAACTACGCCTACAAGGCGACCAAGCAGGCCTACCAGCGCGCGCTCGAGGACTATTTCCGCCCCGAGTTCCTCAACCGCCTGGACGACACCATCGTGTTCCGCCCCCTGGAGCGCGAGGACCTGCGCCAGGTCGTCAGCCTGGAGTTCTCGAAGATCGCCAAGCGCGTCCAGGAGCAGGGCCTGACCGTGCAGCTGACCGTCCCGGCGATCGACTTCCTGCTGAAGGAGGGCTACAACCCCAAGTTCGGCGCGCGCCCGATCCGCCGCACCATCGAGCAACACATCGAGGACCCCCTGTCCGAGGCCCTGCTGCGCGGGGAGTTCCTGGCGGGGACCACCTTATCGGTCGATGTGGAGCCAGAGAACAAGGACAAGGACGTGAAGGGGCACCTGGTCTTCCGGCGCGTCGAGAAGCCGGATGATCTGAAGATGCCGGATCTTGTGGAGCCGACACCCAAGACCTGATTGGGAATAAGGTTAGGCACGTCACTCTGGTCGCCGGAAGTATCCGGTTGACCAGGGGGGCGAGGGGTCTAGATTCTGCCCCCTCAAGCGGTTGGCGCGATTAGCTCAGTTGGTAGAGCAAGGGATTCTTAATCCCTGGGTCCATGGTTCGAGTCCATGATCGCGCACCATAACGACTGTGCCACAGGGACTTAAAAGAAATTTTAAGTCCCTGTAACACAGTTTGTATCAGTGTGCAAATTGACCCGGATGGTTTTCCATCCGGGTTTTTCAACCAGATTGTTGTTAAAATTATTTTTAATTCCATGGGTCTGCTATCCCAAAGCGGTGAGGGGTTCCTAATGTACAAGGGTGCGCGCTCACTCGAAGGCAACGCGACCGCTCAATCCACTCGGGATCGCCCTTACCAGGCTTCTCGAGGCTCGCGGTATGAGCGATGCGGATTTCTGCCGGAAAACCGGACTCAGCCCTGCGCTGGTCAGCATCATCAAACGTCGCCCCCCCAGCAAGCTGCCGAAGCAGGTCCAACCCATCCGGTGGGCCAAAATTCTCGACCTTACGAGCACCGAAACGACCGCGCTGCACATTGCCGCTCTTCTGGCTTGGTCACCAGAAGGCGTATTGGAACTCGTGACCAAACAAAAAACTTAAGCTGCTCCAATCACTGGGGTTGGATCCGTCTGGGATCGGGCTCTCTAGGACGCACCTCTAGAGGCAGTCCTGAAGGCACATCTATCCAGTCAGAATCTCTCTGTTCCGAATTCTGCCCGTGGCGTAGGCCAAGACAAATTCGTTCCCGTAATGAACAAGCCCAGACTCTTGAGTTGCCTCCCGAAGGAAGTCGACATCAACCGGTGCGCGCTGGCGCTCTTCCTCATCAACGAGGAACGCCGAGAGTTCAGCCTCTTTGCCGCTGTGCGCCAATCGGCAGAGATAACGCGGAATTTGCCCCATCGGTTCTTCGCAGAGATTCCACAACTCGTCCTTCAAAGGCTTCATGGCCATCGAATAAGCCGGGGCCGAGCCTCCCCTCACATGATCTTGATGTCGTGCACCCTCCACTACAGCAACACAGTCCATGCAATTCTTATAGAGAAGATCGACGCGGCCCACCCTGGCGCAGATCTCATTCGAGTGGCATGCCATGATTTTCAACCGCGACCTTTTCGCTGTCATTCATCTGATTTCAGCGTGAAAACACCGCAAATATATGGTCAAACGAGCTCGAATAGATTTCGATCAATACGACATGTGCACTACTCAGCACGGTCTCATCGCCACCTTTACCCGCCTTTCTCGTGATGGATTGATCGAACGGACCGACGGAAAACTCAGATTCCTCGGTCCGGCAGCAGGTGACGACACCATGATTCTGGGGTGCCAATTCGCGCTCTCCTCTCATGGAAAATTGTTTGCCCGCGTGTTAGACATGCTCGTCTTGGCATCAACGGATAAACCGCCTGCATGGGCCCCCATCGGTTCTCCGATGCTATCATGGCGGAGTATTCCTTTCTCGATGCGCACCATCGCCGAAGGATCTTACCAGGATATCCGCGCTTTAGCCTCCGTGCATTCACAATTTCAGCCTGATCAAAGATTTTCTATTTCGTTGAACGTGACCACTCAAGCAAAGACATGTGCGCACGATCTGCTTCCGAGGAATTCCAAACTCACGTCACCAATTCCTGATTTTTTCGACCGCTCATCAACCAACCCCCTGGAATCCGGATTTAAAGGAGGTTTAATTTCATGACCATTAAATCACGATTTGAAGGAATGTCTGTTTTGTACGTGTCTGATAACGACGCAGTCATTGCAATTCTTCCTACATCTGAAAAATTGTTTTTCAGCGTAGGCACATCAGAAACCGATGCGCTCTGGAATCTCCTAAAAGACGAGGCGTTTACTAATAAAGAAAGGAATGAAATCTTGCAAAACCACGTAAATATGACAATCGTTGGAATTTGACCATGGCCAGAAATTGCACATGTGCTCATCCGTGAATATTGTATAGACAAAGAACCTATATACTGACTGTCACGCGTCGTCAATGCGGTCATACCCGCGAGCGGAAAACCTCACATGAGGATTCATGTACTCTCCGATCTTCATCTAGACCATACTCCATACACCTATACGGCCCCGCCAGGCGGAGCGGACCTCGTCGTTCTCGCGGGAGACATCGCCTCAGAAACCGAGGCCGGTTGGTCACGGCTTGGTCAGTTCCTGCAGAAACTTAGCGATTGCGGGAGCCGTATAATCTATGTTCCTGGAAACCATGAATTTTATGGGGGCGATGTCGATCAAACTCTCATTAGACTCCGTACCCTTTCAATGCGCTTTCCAAGCTTGTCGGTTCTCGATTGTGAATGGACTACGATTCTTGGATTCCGGATCGCCGCTGCAACCTTGTGGTCAGATTTTTCGCTGGATAAGGATAGCAATGGAGGACTTCGCGCAGAAGCATGTATATCCGATTTCACACACATATCCGAAGCCGGGTCGCGTTTGACGTGGAAAGAGATGGCAAGCCGCTCTCGCAAAGCACAACAATTTCTAAGGCTTCAGGCCCCGCAATCGGATTTGGTTATCACGCATTTTTTATCGAGCATACATTCAATTGATATGCAATTTTCAAATAGCACTCTGAACTCTTATTTCGCGGTAGACCTTTCACGGCTTGTCTCTGAAGTGGATGGCATTTGGATTCATGGACATACTCACACGTCATGCGACTACAAATTAGGAAGGTGCCGTGTGATTTGCAATCCGCGAGGA
>JBBQSO010000097.1:0-18949 GCA_038213805.1 Planctomycetota bacterium
CTCGTGGCTGACCGGCCGCCTGACCCGGCGACCCTGACTCCACTCGCGCTGCGCGGGATCCTCGCACGCACCTGATCCGATCAACACCGCGCAAGCGATGGTGACAGGGGCTGGAGCGGGAGTTCACCGGAGGCTTACACATCTTCCGCATAAATTCTCTGCCATGTAGGGCGGAGATCCCCACAGGATGCAATCACAATAATTGCGACAAATAAAAATGCATAAGCTACAAGTGACTTCATATCGCTTGTAACCCGTAATTTACTAGTGCGAGGTCTAACATAGAGGTAACGGGGGCCATGGCCGATATGGCGCCAGTGTGCACAGCGCCCGTCGTGGGCAATTGGAAAGACGCCCGAGCGCAAAGGGCGTGCCGCCTAGCCGCGGCGGAGCGAGTCTACGAGTGAGCACGGCGTAGCGGCATGCCATTTGCGCGGAGAGTTGGAAACCGAGACACATGGGCTCCCGTTCACCGACTGGTTAGCCACGGCTAAAACTGCGAGACCGATGTCCATACACCGATATGTAGAAACCAACAAAGCATTAGAGTGGAAACTACCGACATTCCGCAATATATACCTGTCAGCATTATCGATTTTATGGGAAATGCGCTTTTTATCAACATAAATGAACCGGGTAAGGAAAGTAGGTAAACGAGCGGTGACAGCAACAAGGTGAAGTTGGAAAATCTGGACCCCATTGGGTCACGCCATTTACCGCTTCCATGCAGTGTTCCATCGGGACTGATGTATTCGCCATACCAACGGGAGATCATATCGCCGTATGCATAATTCCATATGAGTACGGACAAACCTACAGTAATTACGATTAAAGATAGCAACCTTCCGTATTTCTCGGTAATTCCTATCGACCGGCTTGTAGTGGCTAACATAGAGGTAACGGGGGCCATGGCCGATATGACGCAAGTGTGCACTGCGCCCGTCGTGGGCAATTGGAAAGGCGCCCGAGCGCAAGTGGCGTGCCGCATAGCCGCGGCGGAGGGAGCGAAGCGACTGAGCACGGCGTAGCGGCATGCCACTTGCGCGGTCAGTCGGAGCGAGAAGTCCATGGGCTCCCGTTCACCGACTGGTTAGACGTGCCGAACATTTCCCCGCCGCACGCCATTTTATGAGATGCGAGAAATCTTGGGTCAAAGGATGCGATAGTCCAAAGCACTAACAATCACGATGTGGGACGCCCCCAATTCAACGCTTTCATCATTTTCTATTAATTGACCGAAGTCAGATACAATCCCAATTTGTATTAAGACAAAGCGGAGTCAATGATATAATAGTGTATATTATCTTTTATCCTTTTATTTTCGCCAATTGTGTGAACACATTCGCTAATTCGACTTCATCCGGCATGCAGTGCACCATGCCAGTAAAACAAGTGTAGATAGTTTACGATAATAAATTCACCAACTGCTGTTTTCCATGCCATTTCCATTGGATAATAAATCACGTACAATTTTTTATTCCACTGATTTGAATGTAATTCATCGTATTTATGCGCAATACCGAATGATATTATATAGAGTAATACCACCGCGATGGCCGTTTTGGCGATGAAATTACTGTGACTCATGAAAACAGAGTCCAGTCTAACATAGAGGTAACGGGGGCCATGGCCGATGTGACGCAGCATGCGCAGCCCACGTCGTGGGCAATTGGAAAGAGGGCCGAGCGCAAGTGGCGTGCCGCATAGCCGCGGCGGAGCGAGTCTGCGAGTGAGCACGGCGTAGCGGCATGCCACTTGAGCGGACAGTTGGAACGAGCGGCCCATGGGCTCCCGTTCACCGACTGGTTAGACGCCATGCGCAAAATTGTCAGTTGCCGCACCAATCTGATCCCAGCCGTATCCCTCTTGATTATCATTTGTTTTTAAAACCGTAAAGATGTAGCGGATGTTATTGTAATCTTGTTCGCTGAGCAACGGTTTCACCAATGACCATCTTGTGCCGAGAGAAGATAGATATGAATCAATATATTCAGCGTTGCGATGAAGGAACCAATTGCAAATAACAGGGTACATGTAAAAAAGAAGGTCATGTGCATCCATAAATGCAAAAACATCATGGTAGTATTCTAATTCAACGTGAGAAACTTCAATCGGATTGCAATGCGATATTGGTAATTTGGAATAACTTTCATCGCCATGATCATCCATCAACCGTCCTTCTCGCAAATTCATACCTGGAGGTGAATGTTTTTCAGATATCGCGAGAAGCGGTGCGATGATATTCATGGAGTCTAACATAGAGGTAACGGGGGCCATGGCCGATATGACGTAGCATGCACAGCGCCCGTCGTGGGCAATTGGAAAGGCGCCCGAGCGCAAGTGGCGTGCCGCTTAGCCGCGGCGGAGCGAGCGCAGCGAGTGAGCACGGCGTAGCGGCATGCCACTTGCGCGGACAGTTGGAAACAGAGACACATGGGCTCCCGTTCACCGACTGGTTAGCCTTCGGTTCACCTTGGAGCGGAGAGCAATAAAGTATCTCACAAGTGAAACAAGAGACAGTGTAATAATCAGCAGACCGCCGATTAATCCGAGCCAGGAATTTACCACAATATGCTCGCTGCCAGGCAGCATTTGTGCGTGGATTGTAATAGACCAAAGCGCTAAAATCATCCCGATTGGGAGAAGCACCAGAAAGGCGCCGGCATAGACAAATCGCGATAAAATCACCACCAATATAATCCTATTGAGAAGGCTAACATAGAGGTAACGGGGGCCATGGCCGATTAGGCGTCATCTTGCACGGCGGCCGTGGTGGGCAATTGGAAATGCGCCCGAGCACAAGTGGCGTGCCACCTAGCCGCGGCGGAGCGAGCGAAGCGAGTGAGCACGGCGTAGTGGCATGCCACTTGTGCGGAGAGTTGGAAAGCGAGACGCATGGTCTCCCGTTCACCGACTGGTTAGGCACGCACACGCAATAATCACAATTCGGCCACATTCTAGCCATTCTACGGCACACATATGCCGCATACGATTGGCTGGGCATTCAATGATAAAGCCAATTTTACAATTTTCCCATCATGTGTGGTTAATTCCATTTCATCACTTTTTATATTATAATATTTTATTACACAAGGCTTTGCCACTAGATCGCATATCTTTTTATATTCAGACCCGTGTCGTTGATATGCAACATGCCATGCTTGAGTTCTATTAATGCTTACTTGCATATATTGAAAACTGTCATTGGAGAATGATGTACGCCCCCTTCTTGCGGTACCGAACATTAAAAACCCATATGCATCCACATCGGACAGTAAATTTTCCTTGTTAGATTTAATGTCTGGCAATCTACCAATGTATTTTAAATCAGGTTGTCTTCGCACATAAGCCTAACATAGAGGTAACGGGGGCCATGGCCGATGTGGCGTAGCATGCAGAAGGCCCGTCGTGGGCAATTGGAAAGACGCCCGAGCGCAAGTGGTGTGCCGCCTAGCCGCGGCGGAGCGAGTCTGCGAGTGAGCACGGCGTAGCGGCATGCCACTTGCGCGGACAGTCGGAGCGAGAAGCCCATGGGCTCCCGTTCACCGATAGGTTAGACATCGCGTTTACGCCACAAATCCCAGTGACTGTGCCGATATCCATTGCCACACAGCCAAATCCATGGCCATGATTTTATCGGAAATGATTCCCCCATTCACAGAAGGATGCGGCATTAGGGCACACACTTGGCTTGCGCCAAGAACGATTCCACGTGATTTCCAATCCAACAACCTGAGAGACCATAAGTTCTCGATTTGCCACGATTCGTCATGCACAAGATTTACAAATTCTGCATCAGTGTCGGCAATACTATCCTGTGTTCCAAATAAAACGCTAATCCTGCAATATTTCTCATCTTCTGTTTGCAAAAACCATTCGCCTAACCTATTCAAAAAAATGACCCTGTATCTCATCGAAGGAAGCAATGGATTCCAATACGCCAGATATTTAGCCGCCAGTTGCGGATCCAACCCCTGTATCAGCAAGTCGTCCCACGTCAGCTTCACGGAATCACCACGAGCAAGATGTCTAACATAGAGGTAACGGGGACCATGGCCGATAAGGCGTAGCATGCATAGCGATCGTGGTGGGCAAATGGAAAGGCGCCCGAGCGCAAATGGCGTGCCGCCTAGCCGCGGCGGAGCGAGTCTGCGAGTGAGCACGGCGTAGCGGCATGCCATTTGCGCGGCGAGTTGGAAACCGAGACGCATGGTCTCCCGTTCACCGACTGGTTAGAACAGCACACCGGTGTTAGCCGATTCAAACCATTACCTGAAAGAAGGACTGCGAAAGCCCAGTATTCATGTCGAGAACATCAATGATATCAATTGTTCCTACTGATAATTCCTTGGCAACATTTTCAGCTATGGAGACCTTGTATCCAAATGCATTGCGAACGGTCACGGGATCCACATCACCTTTCTTATAGTTTCCTATCCAATAATGCTTCGCATGATATTCAAAGATTGAATCTTCGCTGTATTCGACCTTTACACCAAGTCCAACCACAAAAGCGGGCGTCATATCTTGCTCACAACCAGACTTGATTAGTTCAACAAATCGCTTTTTTGCAGCGGACGTAAACTTTAAGAATTGCGCCTTTTTCATAGGAGAAAGTCTAACATGGTATGGGACCTTGAATTGACGCGATAACGACCGAAGGGCCCCGGATAGCGACCCACTAACCAGCCAAGTGACCGTGTTAGGGTGTGTTGGAGCAGAACGGCATGCGCGAGATTAGAGCACATCAAAAGTACATCAACTGATACCTTGCGTCGCTGCAAAACTGGTTTGGAGGCTAACATAGAGGTAACGGGGGCCATGGCCGATATGACGTAGCATGCGTGGCCCACGTCGTGGGCAATTGGAAAGTGGGCCGAGCGCAAGTGGCGTGACGCCTAGCCGCGGCGGAGCGAGGCCCCCGAGTGAGCACGGCGTAGCGGCATGCCACTTGCGCGGACAGTTGGAACGACCAGCCCATGGGCTCCCGTTCACCGAACGGTTAGACATCGTACGGATCGCTTATTCCAAATTCGACTATCAATTTTCGTATTTCACTGCATGGATCGCTTGCAACTTGGTGCGCATTAATGTCGCAGAAGTAATATGAAATTTTCCTTTGGCATAATTTTAAGAGGCGACGCGCCACTAAATTGTCATTGTTTAAGACGGCATAAGAGAGTGCAGTGTCGCCATTAACCGTTTTAGCGTCAACATTTGCCCCGCAGTTTAATAGATAATCAACTAAATGGTGGTATTCCAATCGCACCGCATGCATTAATGGTGTTGCAAAGAAATGGTCTACTGTATTAATATCGGAGCCCATCTTCTGAAGGAACTGAATTGAGTCCATCCTGTTTTCTACAACACACCAATGCAATGCAGTCTCGCCAGGAATATTTTTAAGAGATAGCAACGATTTGTTTCCCAAGATGGCATTTCTTGCAGCAATCTTGTCGTTTTCCACTAATCGAATGAATTGGTAAAAATCCATATTCTAGATGTCTAACATGGTATGGGACCTTGAATTGACGCGATAACGACCGAAAGGCCCCGGATAGCGACCCGCTAACCAGCCCAGCAACCGTGTTAGGGTGTGTTGGAGCACAAAGGCATGCGCGAGATTAGAGTGCAACGAAAGTACATCAACTGATACCTTGCGTCGCTGCAATGCATGTATGGAGGCTAACATAGAGGTAACGGGGCCATGGCCGATTAGGCGTCAACATGCACCACACCCCTCGCGGGCAATTGGAATGCCGCCCGAGCGCTACTGGTGTGGTGCCTATCTTCGCCAACCAGCATCGCGGACTCTGGGGGCGCCCGAGAGCACAGTTCGCGGGTGTGTTTCAGGGAGTCTGCGAGCACCCGCTGCCAGGCGTCATCCGGTGGCATGGTGCTTTGCTCCTTGTGAGCGTTCAGGCACGCCGTCATGGCCGAATGCCAGATTGCTTGAGGGAGAGGACTACCACCTCCTGTTGGCGAGACATGACAGGCGCACAAAAATAAGACCCCGGGGCAACCCCAGGGTCTCATGTGAGCGTCCACTAAAACGTGAGGTTCAGAGCTTCTTGTTCGCCTCGGCGGCCGCGACGTACTTCTTCGGGTCGGCCTTGACCTTGGCGGCGCACTTGTTGCAGCACACGCCGATCTCAACTTCCTTGCCGGCGCTGTCCTTGGCCTTGATCGGGGCGACCGCGGGGTCGACATCTTTGCCGGTGGCCGGGCAGACGGTGTTGACGGCCTTGGGGGCATCCTCGGCCATGGCCGCACTGACGAAGGAGAGTGAGAGGATGAGGGTGAGGATGTGACGCATGGAGGATGTCCTTGTGAGAGGGCTTGGCTTAGGGACTACGGAAATGAGAGCGCTGCGTTCACGAGTCGCGATATGGTTGGCACTTCATGGGTGGACGGAAACTGGTCCTCGCGCACCTGAACACCTATTTCGAGCGGCTCCGACCCTCGTCTTTTACTGCTCTCATCATCGAGCCCTTTCGCATCCCGCCTACCCCACCAGCCAGGACGAGTGCGTTAACCCGGTCCCTGTTCTCCAGTGGAGAATCAGAGAACGGCCCGTGCATTGGCCCCAGTGACGGGGGTGTCCTGCTTGGTCACCAGGATCTCATTCCAGAACGGAGAACGGTTCCACGTGCTAAGTCTTTGCCCGTTGGGGGTTGCGTGGGCCATTCAGCGGCCCGGCCCCATAACAAAAAATCCCCGGCTTGCGCCGAGGATTCCACGTGGTTGCGGGGGCAGGATTTGAACCTGCGACCTCTGGGTTATGAGCCCAACGAGCTACCAGACTGATCTACCCCGCGTCGTGAGGGCAGGACCATAGGAGGGCTGCCAGGGTTGTCAAACCCTGGTTCAGAGCCGTTGGGCAGGTGATCGATGCGTGCCGGACAAGATCTAACTCCTGGAACGGCAAGGGTTCGAATCAGCGCAGTGGCGACCAGCCACATCTATTTCCTGCGCTGGGGGCTTGAGTGGGCGGATCGGGGTGACAGCTGCGGGCGCGGCGTGGGTGGCATGACGCTGTGGGGGAATCCCCCGTGGGCGATCAGACCCGCAGGATTTCCCCGCATGGACCTCATCTGCGGCCGGATACAATGGGGGCGTACCCCTTTCGGAGCCAGCCATGCGCCACCTCATCCTGCCTCTCATCCTCATCGGCTTGTTGCCCATTGCCGCCCATGCGGCAAGCCACGAGTCCAGCGGCGCCGGCGCGTCCGGGCAGCATCATGAGCGCGGCGCCGCGTTCCATGAGTGGCTGCAGGCGCACCCCGAGGTGGCGGGCAGGTTCGAGGGGAAGAAGGGTGACCTGTCGCCCTCGCAGCGCGCCGAACGCCGTGAGAAGATCAAGGCATGGCTGAAGGCGCACCCCGAGGTCCGCGAGCAGCTGCGTGAGAAGCTGCGCGAGCATCGCGAGGAGCATGGTCACGACCATCAGGGCCACCGTCCGCAGGCGCCCGCGGTCTCCACCGCCCCGACCATTGGTGGTGCCTGAAGCGCAGCGGCGTCTTGAGCGCAGCGACTCCGGCAGGGCAGTGACGCCTCATCTAGCGTAGCTACGCCGACAGCGCAGTGACGCCGACAGCGCAGCGGCGAGCGCTCTCGGGATTTGCTCCACGCTCGCTGTCGCCGCTGCAGGTGCGTAACCATTCGCCTTCCCTCCGGTATACGTCAGGTCCGGAGTTCATAAGCCGGCGTGATCCCAGCATCAACGCGCCCACGGAGACAGCCATGTCCACCCCTCGCCATACCGTCGCGCCATCCGGCGTACCCGCTGCCGTCCGCTGTGCCTCGATGGCTCGCTCAACCGCCAGCGCCGCGTGCGGGGCCGTGCTGCTCGTTGCGGGCGCGCTGGCCCTCGGCGGCTGCGGCAGCGGCAGCTCGACCTCGGCGACCGTCACCAACACCTTGCCCAGCGCGCACGAGGCACAGACCGCCTCGGCCGCGTCGTCCGCGGTCGGCGTCGCCACGGACGCGGGGCTCAATCAGCTCTTCGTGGGCGGTGCGATCGCGTTGCGCACGCCGCTGCGCGTGGGTCCACTGTCCGACGGCGCGCCCTACGATGAGATCATGCGCAGTGTCGCCGATGCGCCGCCCGCCCCAGCGGCACCGGGAGCGGCGGTGATCACCACCACCGGCTACAGCAATCCGGTGGTGGTCTCAGGACAGATCGGCTACGAGGCCGACACTGCCGGGCTGGCGGCTGGCTGGTACCACGTCGCGCTGACCTTCTCCGCCAGCAACGCCTTCACCATCCGCTCCGACGAAGGCAACATGGCCGCGGTGACCGGCGGGCGGATCGACCTCTACGTGCACAACCAGGACGGCAGCGACGACGGCGTCGGTGGCTGGACGCGCCAGCTCGACAGCTACGTCAGCATTGCCGACAGCGCGCCGGTCACGGTGACGGTCACGCTTGCGGGCGGCGTGGTGCGCACCTCGACGTTGACCGGTTTGCGCCACGTCGGCCGAGCCATCACGCACACGCGCAGCGGCTCGCTGGTCACGCGCGCGGATGCGGTGACCGTCGACGGCGACCTCAGCGCGGTACCGCTGTCGCCCCCCGTGGGCAGCGGGCCGACCATGCTCGACCGCGCGGGCGCCAACCAGGTGTTCACCCGGTGGGTGCACGCGGTGGACATCACGGAGGGGGGTGTGACCGCCAGACACGTGTTCCAGTGGGATCGCCACTGCACCTACACGGTCACCTACACCTACCTGGTCGGCGCCCTGACCTGGACAGGATCCGTCACGGGCTACACCGAGAACGTTTACGTGGCAAGGGATGGCACCGCCGTCGGACCGCTTACGGATCTGCAGCTGGCCCTGCGCTTTGGCCTGCTCCACGACCTCAACGGCAGCGCGGCCCACTTCTGAGCCGGCGCCGGCGCAACAGCGCCCGCCGTCCAGGGTAGTATCTGGTTGGCATCCGTTCACGCCGCGCGCTTTCCGCGTGGCTGGTGGCCGGGCGCCGATCGGAGTGGTCATGCGCGGGATGCGCGGCAAGCGCAGCACGGGTGAGACGGCCCTGGCGTCGCCGGCCGCGCTGGCGACCATCGTCGCGATGACGTGGTGGAAGACGATCCTGGCGCAGCCCCTGGCGGCCGGCCCCCGCGTTTCCATGGCCTGCGCCGCGGCTCTCTCTGGATGGTCCTGCGCCGCCCTGGCGGTGGAGGGCTGGGCGGTGCCCGACGCCCGGGAACGCTTTGCCGTGGTGCGCGAGGGCGGGCGTTGGCCGGCCAGCGCCGGCGCGGTGCGTCTCTTTCCAGGTCGGGACTTGGCGACGCCAACGGTGGCGGTGGTCGCGGACGGCGGCGCGCGCGTCGGCGCGCGCCTGGTGTGGTCGGCGCCGGGCGAGCCGCTGGACGTGGTCTTCGACACCTCGAAAGGCGCAGCTGCCTACCATGCCTACGTCGGCGAGGGACTGGGCGGTGGGCCACCCTGGACGCTGCAGGCCGGCATCGAGCTCGAAACCCGCCGCCGGGTCGAGAGCCCGGTCGACACCTGGGCGCAGATGCAGGTGCTGTGGGCGCACGCCGCGCCGGTGCAGGGGCGCAGCCTGGTCGAGCGCATCTTCGATGGGCAGAACCGCCACGGGCCGAGCACCGACTTCTGCTCGCACTACCATGGCTTCCTGCAGATCGCGCAGCCGGGGCCGTACCTGTTCGCGACGGTCTCGGACGACGCGTCGTTCCTGAGCATCGACGGCCGCCAGATCGCCGAGGCGCCGGGCTTCCACGGTGCGGGCGACGGCGATCACGGCGAGCACGCCGGCACCATCGCCCTGACCCCCGGCCTGCACGCGGTCGACTACTGGCACGTCCAGGGCAGTGGGCCGACCGTCGCCGAGCTGGCCTGGCGGCTGCCCGGCCGTGACCGCTTCGAGGTGGTGCCGCCGGAGGCCTTCGCACCGGTCGCGACCTTTGCCTGCCGTGGCGCCGAGACGCCGGGCGGCGGTGATGCGGCGGCCTTCGCCTGGGAGATGGCGCGCTCCACCATCCTTGACAGTGACGTCGGCGCGCCGGCGCTGGTCGAAGTTCGCCTGCGCCTGATGGACGCCGCGGCCGGTGCGCGTGCGCGCTGGACCTTTGACGACGGCACCGGCGCCGACGGCGCGGCGGTGACGCATCTCTTCCCGCGCCTCGGCCTGCGCACGGTCGCCGTCGAGGTCGCGGTCGGCACCACCAGCGCGCGACGCACGCGGGCGATCGCCGTGCACCCGCAGTGGCTGCAGGGCGAGGACTTCCCGGAGGCGGTCTGGCACGCGCAGCGCACGGACCTGCTGGCGCGCGATCCCGCCACATTGTCGCCCGCCGACGTCGCGCCTTTGGTCGATTACGCCGAGCGCGTACCCGACCTTGAGCTGCTGCGCCGGCTGGGCGCAGCGGCGCTGCCACGCAGCAAGGCCTTCAGCGGTGCGGCGGCCGGGCTGCTGCTGCGCCTCGGCCTCGACCTGCAGGCGCCGGAGGTGCGCGACTATCAGGCAGGACGTACGCTGCTGACGGCCTGTGCCGCGGCGGTGGAAGTGGCAGGGCCGGTCGCGGCGCGCGCGCGCCTGCACCTCGGCGGCCTGCTGGTGCACGCCTTTCTGGACGCGCCCGCTGCGCAGGAACAGCTGCGCGCCATCGCCGTGGATCAGCTGAACGTCGATGAGCGCCGCCTGCTTGGCATGTACCAGGGCGACGCCGTACTCGCCGCCGGCGACGTCGACGGTGCGCGCGCGCACTACCTGGCGACAGGCACCGCCGCGGCGCCTGGCGACCTGAAGTACGCGCTGCAGCGGCGCAGTCGTATCGAAGAGGCGCGCGCCCAGCTCGCCCAGGGCGACAGCGACGCCGCCGAGGGCCCGCTGCGCGCCATCGAGTGGGAGACCCCAGTCGAGCGCCTCGGCACCGAGACCGGCCTGCTGCTGGTGCGGGTGTGGACCGCACGGCAGGAGTATCCATTCGCGCGCTCGCGCTGCCGGCTGATGCTGACCGCCGCGCCCGACGACGCGCACCGCCCGGAGGTGCTGCTCGCGCTGGCGCACGTCGAACTCGCCGCCGGCAGGCGCGACGCCGCGGCCGACGCGGTGCGCCGCCTGATCGCCGACCACCCGTACAGCGAGGCCGCGGCGCGCGCCAAGGACCTTGCCCTTGTCAAAGCCCAGGGAGCCACGCCATGATTAGCGCCCACCGCCGGACCTTCGCCCCGCCCTGCGCCGCGCTGGTGGCGGGTCTGTTCTGCCTGCTCGGCGCGCCCGCGCTGGATGCGGCCAGCGAGAACGACTGGTTCGTGCCGCTCGGTCCGCCGCCGAAGGCCGCGCCCAAGCGCATCAACGGCGGCGAGTCGCTGCCGCCACTGCCGCTGCCGGCGACGCCGCTGCGGCGCAGCGAGCGCAAGAAGCAGCCCGCCGCGCCCAAGCTGATCGGCAAAGTGGTGTGGGGCGAGACCGCCTCGTTCAGCTTTGATGGCGGCGGCGCAACCGAGGTCTCGGACTGGAACCTGTGCCCGGCCGACGTGCAGCAGCTGATGGGCAAGGCCAGTCGCGTGTTGGGCGCCAGCTACGGTTCCGAGCCGGTGGCGCTGGCGAACTTCAGCGGCGATCCTGCGCAGATGCCGGTGCTGTTCATCAGCGGCACGCGCACCCTGCGCCTGAGCGGGGAGCAGCTCGCCCAGCTGCGCGCCTACGTGATGCGCGGCGGCATGCTGGTGTTCGACTCGGTGGCCGGTTCGCCGTACTTCTATGACTCGGTGAAGGCGGCGATCGCCGCGACCTTCCCGGAGGACCGCCTGCGCACGCTGCCCGCCGACCACCCGCTCTACCACATCGCCGCCGACGTCGAGAAGGTCAAGTTCCCGAAGAACCACGACGGCGACACGCCGCTGCTCGAGGGCGTCTACCTCGGCTCGCGCGTGGCGGTGCTGATCTCGAAATACGGCCTGGGCTGCGGCCTCGACGACCGCGAGGTGCCGATGCTGCCGCAGGCGGTCTACTACGACGTCGATTCAGCCAATCGCATCGGCGTCAACATCGTCGCGTACGCGCTGGGCTACGCCCATGTCGGCGAGGAGGAGGCCAAGCCCGAGCTGTTCGCCGCGCGCGACGAGCACGCGCCCACCGACGAATTCGTGTTCGCGCAGCTGGTCCACGACGGCGCGTGGAATGTCCACCCCGGCGCTGCGGCCGCGCTGCTGCGGCAGGTCAACCACGATCTGGCGGTGCGCGCCAGCCTCAAGCGCATCGCCCTCGATCCCGCCAAGGACGACCTCAGCGCGCGGCACTTCCTCTACCTGACCGGGCTTGACGACTTCACCTTGCCGGAGGCGGCGGTGCGCAATCTGCGCCGCTTCGTCGACGGCGGCGGCACCCTGCTGATCGCCAACGGCCTGGGCATGGCGACCTTCGACGCCGCCGTGCGCCGCGAGCTGGCGCGCATCTTCCCGGAGGTGCGTCTGCAGCCGGTCCCGGCCGATCATGCGCTGCTCAACACCGTCTACCATCTCGCCGAGGTGCGCTACACCCCCGCGGTGCTCGCCAAGCAGCCCAAGCTGACCGCACCGGTGCTCGAGGGCATCCAGGTGGGCGGCGACCTGCGCGTCATCTACAGCCCCTACGATCTCGAGGGCGGGTGGTCGGGGATGGAGTTCCCGCTCAGCCGTGGGTACGATTCCGATTCCGCGCTGAAGCTGGGGATGGATATCGTGATGTATGCTGCAACGCATTGAATGACGGCCGTCCGACTACGGACGCGCAGATGAATGCCAACGACCCTGATTGAGGAAACATGCCCGACCTCCTGCACATCCTCGACGGCGAGCGCGCCGGCACCGACATCCCCCTCGAGCAGGGCCGCCTGATGGTGGGCAGCGACGCCACCTGCGGCGTACGCCTGAACGGTGGCGGGGTGGCGGCGCGGCACGCCGCGCTTGAGCACGCCGATGGCGCGTGGACGCTGCGCGCGCTCGACGCGGCGGCACCCATCACCATGGACGGCCGGGCGCTGACCACGCTGCGCCTCGACCACGGCACGGTGTTCGCCATCGGGGGCAACCGCCTGCGCTTCGTCGCGGCCAAGGCGAGCATCGAACGCTCGTCGCTGGCCGGCAAGAAATTCAAGGACGAGGCGGCCGCGGTCGCCGAGCTGCGCGCCGCCAAGGACCGCATCCTGGCCCAGGCCGAGACCATCGTCATCGGCCAGCGCGCGGTGCTGGAGCAGATCCTGGTCGCGCTGTTTGCCAACGGCCACTGCCTGCTGATCGGCGCACCGGGCCTGGCCAAGACGCTGATCGTGCGCGTCCTCGCCGGCACCCTCGACCTGACCTGCAAGCGCGTGCAGTTCACTCCAGACCTGATGCCCGCCGACATCACCGGCACCGACATCCTCGAGGACGACCCCGCCACCGGCGCGCGCCGCTTCCGCTTCAAGCAGGGGCCGATCTTCGCCAACCTGCTGCTCGCCGACGAGATCAACCGCACGCCACCCAAGACCCAGGCGGCGCTGCTTGAAGCGATGCAGGAGAAGCGCGTAACGGCCGCGGGCGTGACCTACGACCTGCCCAAGCCCTTCTTCGTGCTCGCCACCCAGAATCCGATCGAGCAGGAGGGCACCTATCCGCTGCCCGAGGCCCAGCTCGACCGCTTCATGTTCTGCATCAACCTCGACTACCCGAGCGCCGTCGACGAGGCGCGCATCCTGCTCGAAACCACCAGGGACCTGGCATGGGAGGTCGAGCGCGTGCTCGGCGCCGATATGATCATGCAGTTCCAGCATTTGGTCCGCCAGATGCCGGTCAGCCCGCACGTCGCGCAGTACGCCACCGACCTGATCCGCGCCACCCGCCCCGGCCTGGCCGAGACCAAGGGCTGGGTGCAGCAGTACGTGCGCTGGGGCGCTGGTACGCGCGCTGGCCAGTACCTGCTGCTCGCCGCCAAGGCCAGCGCCCTGCTCGCCGGCCGCACCAACGTATCGTGCGCCGACGTGCGCACCTTCGCCACGCCCGTCCTGCGCCACCGCATCTTCTGCACCTTCGCAGCGGGGGCGGAGGGGATCACGCCGGATGAGGTGGTGAAGCGGGTGTTGGCGGCGGTGAAAGAGCCGAAGTACTAGCGTGGGCGGCAAACAAGTGATCTTGTCGAGGAGGCCGTCGGAACGGGAAACCGTTACCGGTCTCAACCTGAGCCTCGGCCCTTCTGCGTCCGGGGCTTCCAAGCCCGCGAAGCGGGCGACACATCGTAGCCCAGGGCGTGAGCCCTGGGTCAGCAGAAGATGCCACGGCAAGCCCGCGGAGCGGGCGACACAGGCGAGACCAGCGCATCACGGAATCGCGTCATGGGAGTGGCGCCAACCTTCCGAGACTATGACCGCGCATGAGAATGTCGGCATCGGGGAGCGAACATCCCATGCCACAATCTTACTCCGCAATCTGGTACCACGTCATTTTTGCGACGCGCGGACGTCACCCCTACCTGACCAAGGAGATACGGTCGCCTGTCCACGGCTATATGCACGGGGTCATCGCCAGGATGGGTGGGCTGGCCAGTGCCATCGGCGGTATCGAGGACCACGTGCACGTCATGATGCGGCTGCCACAGGATGTTGCGGTGGCGGATTGCATGCGGGTGCTGAAATCGGGGACATCTGGCTGGATCCACAAGAATTTCCGGGGAGCACGGGAATTTTCGTGGCAAGGCGGGTATTCGGCGTTCTCGGTCAGCGTTTCCCAGCG
The DNA here is from genome assembly GCA_038213805.1 of Planctomycetota bacterium. Taxonomy (GTDB): domain Bacteria; phylum Planctomycetota; class UBA11346; order UBA11346; family UBA11346; genus BOG-1363. The sequence goes on from JBBQSO010000097.1 coordinate 14,722, forward strand.
GGCCCGCGCGGAGCGGTACATCGCGGATCAGCAAGATCACCATCGCGTTCGTACGACTTCGGAAGAGTTGCGGGAATTTCTCGATCGGCATGGAGTCCCATATGATGAAAGGGATGTTCGTCCTTGAAAGGATCGCCGGTTTAGATGCTTCCGAGCGTCTCCGGGGCGATCTTCGGAACTGCCTGTGTCGCCCGCTCCGCGGGCTTGAGAAATCGATGTTGCGTGCTGACCCAGGGCTCACGCCCTGGGCTACGATGTGTCGCCCGCTCCGCGGGCTCAGGAGTGCGGTTCATGATGGTGACTGGCGCATCCTGACTGGCCTCGGGATGCATCCCTGCCACCTCCCAGCATCCTCCGCCTGCAGCTGGTCGATGTTCGCATCTCGCCACTCGTAACGCGTCAACTGCCCCAACTGTCCCTCACTCCGTTCTTGCTACTCCTCTCCCTGTTGCACCCCCTGACCCCATGCCCGCCCCCACCACCTACAAATTCCTCCCGCCGCACCTCGCCGACCGCCTTGATGCGATCGAGCTTGGCGTGCGCCGGCCGCTGCCGGGCGGGGTGCAGGGGCGGCACCGCTCGCGGCATCACGGGTCGTCGGTGGAGTTCGCGGATTATCGCGCCTACGCCGAAGGCGATGCGCCGGCGCGCATCGACTGGGCGGTGTACGCGCGCAGCGACCGTTACCTGGTGCGGCGCTTCGAGGATGAGACGCGGCTGCGCGTGCATGTGCTGGTCGATACCTCCGAGAGCATGTCGTTCCGCTCTGCCGGGCCGCTGGCCAAGCTCGAGTACGGCTGTTTCCTTGCGGCTGGTCTGATGTACGTGCTGGTGCGCCAGGGCGACGCGGTGACGCTGAACGGTTTCGGCGCGTCCCTCGACCAGGGCTTTCCGACCGCGGCCAGTTACGAGGGTCTGCGGCCGCTGCTGCGCGGGCTGGAGGCGATGCGCGCGCAGGGCCCGGGCAGCCTGGCCGGCGCGCTGCATGCCTTCGCCGCGACGCCACGGCCGCGTGGGCTGGTGGTGGTGGTCTCGGATTTCCTGCAGGATGCGGAGGAGATCCTCGCCGGCGTACGCCATCTCGTCCACGCCGGCCACCAGGCCTGCGCGCTGCATGTGCTCGACCGCGCCGAGATGAACCTGCCCTTCGACGGCGTGGTCGAGGTCCATGAAATGGAGACCGGCAAGCGCGTCACCGTCGAGGTCGACGAGTTCCGCGAGGCCTACGTGCGCCAGGTGCAGGCGCACATCGCCGCGCTGCGCATAGGCTGCACCAACGCCGGCGCCAGCTACCACCTCGCCGACACCAGCGTCGCCGTCGACGCGGCGATCCGTGCCGCGGTGCACCAGCTATGAGTCCGGAGGTCCGGAGGTCCGGAAGTCCGGAAGTCGGGGAACACCGATTCCCGGGGTTGCTGCGCATCGCCACCGCGCGCTGCGCGCCTGCAGCGCAATCACGCGTGCGTCACGGCGGGGTCACCCAAGCTCGCGCCTCATGCCTCGTGGCTCGCACCTTTCGTGCTACGGCCCCCAGCGCATGACCTTCCTTGCCCCGTGGCTGCTGTGGTGTGTCCCGCTCGCCGGATTGCCGGTGCTGTTCCACCTGTTCTTCAAGGTCAAGAAGCGGCCGCTGCCGTTCTCGTCGTTGATGTTCTTCCTGAAGGTCGAGCCCAACCTGCAGGCGCGCCGGAAGATCCGCGAAATCCTGCTGCTGATCCTGCGCTGCCTGCTCATCCTGATGGTGGTGCTGGCGCTGGCACGGCCGGTGTTCCCGGCCTTCGGTGGCGGCGGGCGCACCGCGCTGGTGCTGGTGGTCGACAACTCCGCCTCGATGGGCGCGGATGGTGGCGGCGGCAAGCCGCGCCTGCGCCAGGCCCTGGAGGGCGCATCGGCGCTGCTCGGTGAACTCAGGCCCGGCGACCTCGCAGCGCTGGTGCTGGCGGTTGACGAACGCACGGCGGCGGCGTCTGGCCTGGGCGGCGATCCCGCGGTGCTGCGCGCGGCGCTGGATCAGGTGACGGCGACCGAGGCGGCCGCCGATCCCGGGCGCGCCCTGCGCCAGGCGCTGGCGCTGCTCGCGACCACGCCGGCCCCGGCGCGCGAGATCCACATCTTCAGCGACGCGCAGGAAGGTGAGTGGGGCAGGCCCTCCGGCGAGTGGAGCTCGGTGCCGCCTGGGGTGCAGGTGGTGGTGCACCGCGTCGCCAGCGGGCCACGACCCGGTGTGGATGTGGCCGTCGCCGTAGTGCACCCGCCGCTCACGCGCATCATCGCAGGGCGCCCGGCGCGCTCCGGCGTGGTGCTGGTCAACCACGGCGTCGAGACCGCGACGGTGCAACTGCGCGTGACCGACGACCAGGGTGCAGAGACCGTGCGCCCGGTGTCCGTGCCGGCGCACGGCACCGTCGAGGTGCCGGTGGTGCTAACGCCCGCACAGGCGGGCCTGCACCACGCCCTGGTGCGCATCGAAGGCGACGGCTTCGCCGGTGATGATCGCGCCGGCCTGGCCTTCGGCTGCGGCGAGCGCGCGGCGGTACTGCTCTCGGGTGACCCGCGCGCCTTTGGCCTGCTGCCGGTGGCGCTGGCGCCTGATGGCACGGGCGCGATCTCGGGCTTGGCGCCGATTGCGGTGCCGGCGGCCGATCTCGAGCGCGAAATCGCCGAACGCCGCCCGGCGCTGGTGGTACTGACCTGGGCCGACCTCGCGGCGCGCACCGTCGGTGACCATCCGGACCTGCCCGCGTTCAAGGCCTACGTCGGTGGCGGCGGTGCGCTGCTGGTGGTGCCCGGCGTCGCCGGCTTGGAGGGCGGTGGCCTGGCGCCGGACTGGCTGGGCGCTGCGCCGACGCGCGATGAGCGCTTTGCCACGCCGGTGCCGGCGCTGGTGCTGGCCGCAGATGCCGCCTGCTTCGCCGAGATCCGGGACGGCGCCGGGGTGGTCGACGTGCAGGGTGTGCGCATCGCGCGCGCCGTGCCGCTGAAGGTCGGCACCGGCCGCGCCACCTTCGGGATGGGCGATGGCCGCGCCCTGCTTGTCGAGACCGCCTTTGGCAAGGGTCGCGTCTTCACCTGCGGCCTCGCCTTCCACCCGGCTTGGTCGTCGTTGCCGCTCAAGGGCTGGTCGCTGGCGATGATGCAGGGCCTGGCCTTGCCGCCGCCGCCCGCCGCCGACCGCGTGCTGCGCCTGACTGCCGGACAGGGTCTGCCCGCCGGCACCACCGGCACGGTGCGCATCGCCACGCTCGCTGGCGGCCCGTGCGCGTGGAACGGACCTGCGGAGCAGGCACCGGTCTTCGCCCGCGCTGGCGTCTACGCCGTGAGCGGTGGCGCCGACACGACCGCGGCGGCGCGCATCGTCACCGTCGCGTCCGCCCCGGGCGAGGGCATCCCCGCCTACGTGGAGGGCCCGGCCCTGCCCGCGCTCGCCGGACTCGCGCAGCGCGTCCTGCCAAGTGGCGACGCCGCCGCGGCGGTCGCGGACTGGCGGCGCTCGCGGCGCGGCAGCGACCTCACCCCGTGGTGCGTGGTGCTGGCGATCCTGGCGTGGCTGGCCGAGGGCCTGATCGGCACCGCGGGCATCGTCAAGCCCGCCGCCGCCGCTGCGGGGCCGAGTGCAGCACAGGGCCGCACCCCCGAACGAGACCTGGTCGGCAGCAGCGCGATCTTCTGGCTGCCGCAGGTGCCACCGCTGCTGCTCGCGGCTATCGTCGTCGCTCTCATCGTCGCGCTGGTGGTTGCCGACCGGCGGCTGCGCGCGCGCCTCGGCGCCGCGGGCGGCTGGCTGCTGCTCGCACCGCGCATCGGCGTGGCGATGCTGCTGGTACTGGCGCTCCTCGATCCGTCCGTGCGCAGCGAGCACCGCGACAGCGCCCACGGCCGGCTCGCCCTGCTCGTCGACACCTCGTCGTCGATGGATGTCGCGGACGATGGCCAGTCCCCGCGCCTCGCCCGTGCGCGTGCGCTGGCCGCGCGCCTCGCCGCCGCCGCGCCTTCCGGGGTCACCGTCACCACCCTGGCTTTCGATACGCGCATCCGTGGGCCACTGGCCGCGACCTACCCTGCCGGCGAGCGGCCCGGCGATCCCGGCGTGGTGCTGCAGGGCGCGGCGGCTGATCCTGCCCTGGCCGGTGCGGTGGCCGTGGTCGCGCTGACCGACGGCGGCGACGAACCATTCACCATCGCCACGCCACCGACGGTGCCGTTGTCGATCGTCGGCGTCGGCACCCCG
>JBBQSO010000098.1:0-18568 GCA_038213805.1 Planctomycetota bacterium
ATCAGCCATCAGCCATCAGCCATCAGCCATCAGCCATCAGCCATCAGCCATCAGCCATCAGCCATCAGCCATCAGCCATCAGCCATCAGCCATCAGCCATCAGCCATCAGCCATCAGCCATCAGCCATCAGCCATCAGCCATCCCATCAGTGAGAGGCCATGCCCTTGGCATCGCCATGCTGCAGGAACCACTGATAGGTCGAGGCCACGCCGTCGGCCAAGGCGATGCGTGGCGACCAGCCCAGGCGCTTGATGCGCGCCACGTCCATCAGTTTGCGTGGCGTGCCATCAGGCTTGGAGGCGTCCCAGCGGATCTCTCCGCGGTGGCCGACAGTGGCCTGCACGAGCAGTGCGAGTTCCTTGATGGTGAGGTCCTCGCCGCAGCCGACGTTGACCAGGTCGTTGCTGACTTGGCCGGCGTGGACCTCGCGCAGGACGAACAGGCAGCCTTCGGCGAGATCGTCGACATGGAGGAATTCGCGGCGCGGGCTGCCCGAGCCCCATAGCGTCACCGGCGCGTCCCCAGCGAGTTTTGCCTCGTGGAATTTGCGCATCATCGCCGGCAGCACGTGCGACCCGTTGAGGTCGAAATTGTCGTGCGGACCATAGAGATTGGTCGGCATCGCCGAGACGTAGTCGGTGCGGTATTGGCGATTGTAGCTCTCGACCAGTTTTACGCCGGCGATCTTGGCGATCGCGTAGGGCTCGTTGGTCGCCTCCAGGGGCGCGGTCAGCAGCGAGTCCTCGGTCAGCGGCTGGGCCGCGTCGCGCGGGTAGATGCAGCTCGAACCCAGGAACAGCAGCCGTGCCACCTCGTGCTTCCACGCGGCCTGGATGACGTTGGCCGCCATCATCAGGTTCTGGTAGATGAAGTCGGCGCGGAAGGTGTTGTTGGCGAGGATGCCGCCGACCTTGGCCGCGGCGAGGATCACATGGCTGGGCCGCTCACGCGCGAAAAACGCCTCGACCGCATCTTGGCGCGTCAGGTCCAGCTCGCGGTGGCTGCGCACCAGCAGGTTGCGGAAGCCGTGAGCCTGCAGATTGCGCACCAGCGCCGCACCGACCAGACCGGTATGCCCGGCCACGTAGATGCGCGCGTCCTCATTCATGGTGCGAGGTGACCTTGAAGCCGTGCGCCTTGGCCAAGGCATCGCGGCGCGCCAGATCGAGGTCGGCGGCGACCATTTCCTTGGCCAGCTCCTGCACGGTGGTGGTCGGCTTCCAGCCGAGTTTGACCGCCGCCTTGGTCGGGTCGCCGAGCAGGGTCTCAACCTCGGTCGGGCGGAAATAGCGTGGGTCGATGGCGACGATGGTCTTGCCGGTCGCGGCGTCGATGCCCTTGCTGTCCACGCCGGAGCCCTCCCAGCGCAGTTCGATGGCGGCCTCCTTGGCGGCGAGCTCGATGAAGGCGCGCACCGAGATCTGACGACCCGTGGCGATGACGAAGTCATCGGCCTGCTGCTGTTGGAGCATCAGCCACTGCATCTGCACGTAGTCGCGCGCGTGGCCCCAGTCACGCAGCGCGTCGATGTTGCCGAGATGCAGGCAGTCAAGCAGGCCGAGCTTGATGCGCGCGATGGCGCGCGTGATCTTGCGCGTCACGAAGGTCTCGCCGCGCAGCGGCGACTCGTGATTGAAAAGGATGCCGTTGCAGGCGTACATGCCGTAGGCCTCGCGGTAGTTCACCGTGATCCAGTAGGCGTAAAGCTTGGCCGCGGCGTAGGGCGAGCGCGGGTAGAAGGGCGTGGTCTCCTTCTGCGGAGTCTCCTGGACCAGGCCGTACAGCTCACTGGTCGAGGCTTGGTAGAAGCGCGTCTTCTTGGTCAGTCCCAAGATGCGGATCGCCTCGAGCAGACGGAGGGTGCCGATGCCATCGACGTCGGCGGTGTATTCGGGCTGCTCGAACGACACCGACACGTGGCTCATCGCGCCAAGGTTGTAGATCTCGTCCGGCTGGACCTTCTGCACGATGCTGATCAGGCTCGCGCCATCACTGAGGTCGCCATAGTGCAGGAACAGGCGGCGGCCCGATTCATGCGGATCCTGGTAGAGGTGGTCGATGCGGTCGGTGTTGAAGAGCGAGGCGCGGCGCTTGATGCCGTGCACCTCGTAGCCCTTGGCGAGCAGGAGTTCCGTGAGATAGGCACCGTCCTGGCCGGTGATGCCGGTGATGAGCGCTTTCTTCATGGTCGCTGACGTTGCGACTGGCCGCTGGCCTTGCAAGAGCGAGTCCCTGGTGCGTCGCGCAGCGCGGTCGATGGCTGATGGCTGATGGCTGTGGCAGTCCGGAGGTCCGGAAGTCTTGTGGTCCCACGTAAGCGGTGGAGCAACGTGTCAGATAGCGCAACGCCCATGCATTGGGTTCCGCGCCATGAATCGCCAACAATTCCGCTCACCAAGACTTTCGGACCTCCGGACTACCGGACTACCGGACTACCGCACCGTCCGTCACGCCGTCTTGCCGAGCGCCGCCGCGACCAGCGGATCCTTCTCGAGCTCCGAGGCCGGCAGCTTCACCGCGGCGAGCAGCTTGTCGACGATGGCGTCGGCGCCCAGGCCCTGGGCATCGGCCTCGTAGCTGGCGTGCAGGCGGTGGCGCAGCACCGGCTTGGCGACCGCGCGGATGTCCTCGAGCGCGACGTAGGCGCGGCCGCGCAAGGTGGCGCGCGCCTTGGCACACAGCACCAGCGACTGGCCCGCACGCGGGCCCGAGCCCCACTGCAGCAGGGGGGCGATGTCCGGATGGCCGCCTTCGCTGAGCGGGCGCGTGGCGCGCACCAGGGCCAGCGCGTAGCGCGCCACGCCCTCAGCGATCGGGGTCTCGCGCACCAGTTGGTTGAGGCCGAGCAGGGTCTCGCCCTCGAGCACCGTGCTGATCTGGGCCTTGGCACCGCCGGTGGTGCGGCGGATGATCTCGAGTTCGTCCTCCTCGTTCGGATAGCCGACCACGATCTTGAGCAGGAAGCGGTCGAGCTGGGCCTCGGGCAGCGGGTAGGTGCCCTCCTGCTCGATGGGGTTCTGGGTGGCGAGCACGAAGAACGGCACCGGCAGCGGCCGACGCGTGCCGCCGGCGGTCACCTGGCGCTCCTGCATCGCTTCGAGCAGGGCGGCCTGGGTCTTGGGCGGGGTGCGGTTGATCTCATCCGCGAGGATCACCGACGCGAAGATCGGGCCGGGCAGGAAGACCAGCTCGCGTGTGCCGGTGGCCTTGTCCTCGCGGATGACCTCGGTGCCGGTGATGTCCGCGGGCATCAGATCGGGGGTGAACTGGATGCGGCTGAAGGACAGTTTGGTGGCCGCCGCCACGGTGCTGATGAGCAGGGTCTTGGCCAGGCCGGGCACGCCCTCAAGCAGGGCATGACCGCCCGCGGCCAGCGCGATCAGGGTCTCTTCGATGACCTGTTCCTGGCCGACGATGACCTTGGCCAGTTCCGCCTTCAGGATGGCGGCGGCCTGGGCGGCCTGTTCACGGCTGAGGCTGGGCATCGGAGCTCCTTCATGCGCGTCGGGCGCGCGGCTGTGGCCAGGATGCCGGAGGCGACGTGATGACAAGTGCAACCTTTCCCTGCGTCCTGCGTTGGACGCACACGGGGACCGGAAGTCCGGGGTCCGCAAGTCTCGTTGGGAGGAATATGTCGGGCGCTACCAACCTCTACCTGGGCGCGCGTTGAACCCGGGAGCGATAGCGGTACCACTGCGTCGTCCATCGGTGCTGGGGATACTCGCGCAGTACCCAGGAAATCCTGCCTCCGACTTCAGGACTTCAGGACTTCAGGACTTCCGGACTTCCGGACCCTGCTTAGCATCACCGCCACCACCCGGGCCCGACCGGCCAGGAGAGGGAGCCCAGCCATGGATGTCCGCGGATTCCTGAGCACGGTGCGCGCCCGCCTGCGCCTGGTCCTGGTCCTCGATGGCCTCGCCCGCCTGGTCGTGGTGGCTCTTGCCGCATGCGCGCTCGCGGTACTGATCGACTATTTCTGTCAGCTCGCTGGCGCTGCGCGCCTGGTGGTGCTGGTCGCCATCGCCAGCGCCATCATCGCGCTCTTCCATCGCCGCCTGCTGCGCCCACTCGGTCGGCGCATGGATGACCGCGTCATCGCCCAGCTCGCCGAGCGGCGCATGCCGGGGCTCGATGGCCGCCTGCTCAGCGAGGTCGATGGCATCGCCATGACCGACGGCCAGCTCGTTGGGGCCCTCACCCGCGAGGCGGTCAAATCGCTGGTGCCGGCCGCGAGCGTGCCGCGCTGGCTGGGCCTGGCCCTGCTCGCCGTCATGGTGGTGGTCGCAGCCGGGGTGTTCCTGCCGGGCTTCTTCAAGGACGGCGTGAACCGCCTCTTCATGCCCCTTGGCGACAGCGAGTGGGAACGCAAGACCACCATCTCCGGCCATCTCGAGCGCACAGTCGTTCCCCTCGACGAACCGCTGGTGGTGTCCGTCGACCGCACCGCCGGACCGGAGGCGCCGCTGCGCCTGTCCTGGCAGTCCGGCCAGCGCGGGCCGACCGAGAGCCGCCAACTCGGTGGCCTTACCGGCCACTGGCACCAGGCCCTGGCCCTGCCGCCCGGCCTCTATGACCTGAGCGCCGAATCCGGCGACGCAAGACCGCTGCGCATGACCGGCCGGGTGGTGACGCGGCCGCTGCTGCGCGCCATCAGCGCGACCCTGACGCCGCCGCCCTACGCAAAGCTCGAACCCCAGCAGCTCGCCACCCTGGGCTGCTCGGCGCTGCCGGGTAGCCGCATCGACTTCACTCTCAGCTTCGCGCTCGAAACCGGCCGCACGGTCAGCGACGCTGTCGTGTCGCTGGATGGTCATGAAGTGCCGGTCACCCGCGACGGCGACACGTTGAAGGGTACCCTGCTGGTGCGGGCAGGCGGTGTGCTGGCCATCGCCCTGCACGACCAGGATGGCATCGGTCCAAGTCCCGAGCCGCGCTTCACTCTCGCGCTGAGCGACGACCGCGCGCCGCTGGTCTCGCTCAGCGGCCCGCTGCTGCGGGAGGCCGTCACCGCGCGCGCCAGGGTCGCGATCACCGTCGACGCCAACGACGACTACGGATTGGGTGACCTGCAGCTGATCGCGCGCACCCGGCCTGCGACCGAGCCCCAGCCCGTCGATGGCCAACCCACCGCGAAGGCGACGCCGCCCAAGGAGGCGGTGCAGCCCTTCCCCGGCATCGTCGGCCGTCGCGCCGTGACCACCCACGCCACCGTGACCATCGCCGAGATCGCCGTCGAAGGTGACCTGGTGACCATGCTGGGCCGCGCCAAGGACGCCAACGACGTCACCGGCCCCGGCATCGGCGAGAGCCAGCCGCTCGAACTCAAAGTGGTGTCCGAGAGTGAGCTCATCCAGGAGCTCGACCGCCTGCTCGCGGAGGCGAAGGATCGCATCACCCAGGCGCGCGTCAGTATTTCGCAGGGCCTGGCCAAGCCCGAGGCGCTGGCCAACGCCAGCCGGGGCGCCGCCCTGGCTGCGGGCAAGGCCGGCGAGACCCTCGCCCAGGTGGTGCGCCGTTGGCAGCAGAACCAGCTGCCGGGCGAGCAGCTCACCCCGATCAGCGGTGCCGCCGACCTGGTCAACGGCGAGGCCGCCAAGGGCCTAATCGAGGCAATCAAGGGGCAGGAGAAGCCGGCACATGACGCCGATGACGCCCTGGCCAAGGCCGAACGTCTGCTGTCCAGCCTGCTTCAGGAAGGCGACCTCACACGCCTGCTCGCCAGCCTCCTTGAGCGCGAGAAGAATCTCAATGCCGAGAGCAAGGCCTTCGTACTCGAGCATCTCACCAAGCCGCTCGACGCCGCCGCGCACGCCCGCCAGGCCAACCTCGCCGGCCGCCAGAAGGAACTCGCCGACGCGCTCAAGGACATCGAACGCCGCCTGCTCGGCGCCCCGGACGCGAAGCTCGCGCCGGTGCAGGACCTGCTGCGCCAAGAAGCGCCGGCCGACCAGCTTCAGCAGGCCGCGGGCAACCTCGGGTCGGATACCCAACGCTCGCAGGCGGTGAAGCAGCAGGAACAGGCCATCCAGACCCTGACCAAGCTCCTGGACCTGCTGCGTGGCGGTGACGCCGACAAGGACCTCGCGCGCCACGCCGGCGAACTCGCGGCGCGTCAGGAGCGCCTGCTCGGCCAGCTCGAGCAGGGGGTCAATCCCAAGTCGCTCGCCGAGCAACAGGAGCAGTTGCGCAAGGAGACCGAACAGTTCGGCAAGCAGCTGGGAGAAAAGCACGCTGCGGTCGCCAAGACCGTCGACGCCGCGGTCGGTACCCAGGGCGCGGCGCAGAAATCGATGCAAGGCGGTGACCAGGGCCAGTCAGAGGCCAACGCCGGTGCCGCCGCCAGCCTGCTGCGCGAGGTGCAGAAGCAGCTCGATCCGCAAAACGATCAGGACAAAGACAAGCAGGAGGACGAGAAAAAGAAGAAGAAGGGCAAGGACGTGATGGCCCTGCTCAAGGAGCTGCACCGCGAGCAGGTCAAGCTGCTCACCGACAGCACGCCCATCCACCAGCGCATCGCCGACGGCGCGCTCGACTTCGCCGCTCAGCGCGACGTGCCGGCGCTCGGCGAGCGCGAGGGCGACCTGCACCTACGGCTGACCGAAGAGGGCATCAAGGAGCTCGACAAGCAACCTATCGCCGCCGCCGCCCTGGGCCGCGTCGGTGTGGCTCTTGAGAAGAGCGCCAAGTACTTGTCCACCCCGGCACTCGGCGAGCGCGGCATGCGCCTCGAACGCATCGCGCTCTACGAACTCGCCCGCCTCATCGCCATCGTCGACGGCATGCCGCCGCCCAAGCAGAGCGATAAGAAGGGTGGCGGCGGCGGACAGCAGGGGACCCAGGCGCCCTTCCCGCCCGAGGCCGAACTGGGCCTGCTCGCCGCCATGCAGGAGGAGATCGCCGCGCTCACCGCCGCCGACCGCCCCATCGATCTCGCCGCGCTGCAGAAGAAGGAGGCCAAGCTGGTCGAGATGCTTGAGGGCGCCAGCCGGCCGGGCAGCCGCCCCAACCTGCTGCTGGCGCGCGCGCGCCGCGCCATGGACAGCGCCGCCGAGATGCTATCCGGTGGTGATCGCGGCGCGACCACCCGCAACGAGCAGTCGGCCGCTGAGGCCGCCCTGCGCCGCATGATCGCCGAAGCCGAGAGCGGCGGCGGCGGCAAGGGCGAGAAGAACCCCCAGCAGCAGCAGAAGCCGCAGGGCGGCAAAGGGCCGCCGCCACCGTCCAGCGGCGATGGCGAGGGCGGGGCTCCCGGCGGCAACGCCGCGGGCACGGCCAAGTCCGCGACCTCGGGCGACAAGCACGGTACCGGACCACAGGAGGTCGTCATCGATATCGAGGATGCCTTCCTACAACTGCCGCCGGAAGTCCGCGAGCGCCTCATCGAAGCGCGCAAGCAGCAGCTGCCCCCGGCCGCGGTGCCGATCTTCGAGCGCTATCTGGAGATGCTGCTGGAGAAGGGCAAGTGAGAGCGCGGCGCCAGCGCCGCGCAGTCCGGAAGTCCGGAAGTCCGGAAGTCCGGAAGTCTCGTGGCGCGGAGGGGTGCCGTGAAATGCTCCGGCCTGCGCAAACCGCCGACGACCCACTCGTGTCGGGTCAATCCCCTGGAACGCGCATGCCTGCCCCCGATTCTACAAGCCGCCTGCCTCCGACTTCCGGACTTCCGGACCTCCGGACTTCCGGACGCGGCGTCAGCCGCAGGACTTCCGGACACGGCGTCAGTCGTAGGACTTCCGGACGCGGCGTCAGCCGCAGGACTTCCGGACACGGCGTCAGTCGCAGGACTTCCGCACACGGTGCGCTTGTCGCGCTGCTGTTCCTGATCGTCGCCATGCGCGCCGCACCGGCCGCCGACGCGCCGGCGGTGGCCGGGGATGCGGTGACGCCCGACAAGGTCGTCGACAAGGGCCTGGCGGCGCTGGTCAAGCTCCAACAGCCGGACGGCAGCTTCGACAACGCCACTGGCATCACCGCGCTGGCGGGCATGGCGCTGCTCTCGGGCGGGCACACGCCGACGCGCGGGCTCTACCACGAGGCCAGCGCCAAGGCGCTGAAATACGTGCTGAGCTGCCAGGACAAGGTCACCGGCTACCTGGGCGCGGACATGGGCAACATGTACAGCCACGGCTTTGCGACGCTCTACCTGGCGGAGTGCTACGGCATGGCGCCCGAGGGCAACCTGCGCCGCTCGCTCGAGGCCGGCATCGATCTCATCTACCACGCCCAGAACAGCGAGGGCGGCTGGCGCTACGCGCCCGCCCCGGTCGATGCCGACCTGTCGGTGACGATCTGCCAGGTCATGGCGCTGCGCGCGGCGGCCAACGTCGGCGTCGGTGGCCAGACCACCACCGACGTCATGCGCAAGGCGGTCGGCTACGTCCGCCACTGCGCCAACGGCGACGGCAGCTTCGGCTATCAGGGCGGCGGCAGCGGCTGGGGCACCAACGGCCCGGAGGGCGTGCCGCGCTGCGCGGCGGGCTGCATGGCGCTGATCGGCAGCGGCATCAACGACCTCGCCGACCCGGTGCTCGGCCCCTCGCTGCGCTTCCTCAAGAAACACGTCGGCGCGCACCTCCAGGGCAAGGGCGACTACTACTGGTACGGCGAGTACTACTCCGCCCAGGCGATGTTCCACAGCCCCGACACCGCCGACTGGGACGCCTACTGGAACCAGGCCTGGCCGATCTTCGCCAAACACCAGGAAACCGATGGCTTGTGGACGCGCTCGGACAACGTCGGACCTGCCTACAACTCGGCGATGGCGCTGATAATCCTGCAGATCCCGAACAACTACCTGCCGATCTTCCAGCGCTAGCGCCTGCGCGCTAGCGAGTCCGGAAGTCCGGAGGTCCGGGAGTCCGGAAGTCTCGTGAATCGGGAGTCGCCAGCGCGTCCACAGGCCTCCTCGTGAGGCTTCGGCGCGTGGGCCTTGCGGCGCCGGCGTCTGGCACGATTCTCCGCCGCGCACCAGCATGATCCCCGAACCCGCAGACAACGTGCCGTCGACTTCCGGACCAGCCGGCGCTGGCGGCGCTGCCGGCTCGCGCTACATCCACCCGTTGCGCATCGGCACCCTGGAGCTTGCCAACAACCTCTGCCTGGCGCCGATGGCGGGCTTCACCAACGTCGCCTTTCGCCTGATCGCCAAGGAGGTCGGCGGTTGCGGGCTGGTGGCCTCCGAGATGGTCGCGGCGATCGGTCCGCAGGGGCGCGGCGGCGAGGAACGCTTCCGCGTGCTGACGCGCAACGTGCCGGCCGAGAAGCCGCTCGCGATGCAGGTCTACGGCCGCGAGCCGGAGCTCTGCGCCATGACCGCGGCGGCGCTCGACCAGGCCGGGGCCGACCTCATCGACCTCAACTGCGGCTGCCCGGTGAAGAAGGCCAAGCAGTCGGGTTGCGGCGTGGCGCTGATGAAGGAGCCCGCGCTGGTCGGACAGATCATCCGCGCTATGTGCCAGGCCACCACCAAGCCGGTGACGGTGAAGATGCGCCTCGGCTTCGACGCCGAGAACCGCACCATGATCGAGGTCGCCACCGCGGCGGTCGAGAACGGTGCGCAGGCGGTGTTCGTGCACGCGCGCACCGGCGAGAGCAAGCACGGCACCGCCGTCGACCTCAGCGGTCTCGCCGAGGTCAAGGCGGCGATGACGCGGCTGCGCGGCGCGGACTTCCCGGTCATCGCCAACGGCTCGATGGACACCGCCGAGGCCATCCGCCGCGCCAAGGATGAGGGCGGCGCCGACGGCTACCAGATCGGCCGCGCCGCCTGCGGCGACCCCTGGCTGTTCCGCAACCTGCTCGCCGAGCTCACCGGCGGCGAGCCCTACACGCCCTCGCTCGACGAGCGCCGCGCGTTGCTGGAGCGGCACTTCCAGCTCATCAGCGAGCTCTTCGGCGAGGACCGCGGCACGCGCATCATGCGCAAGTACACCTTCTTCTACTGCAATGGCCTGCCCGGGGTGCGCAAGTTCCGGGACCGCTTCTGCCGCATCGGCAGCCGCGCGGAATTCATCGGCGTGATCGACGACTTCTTCGCCGACCTGCGCCAGCGCCGCGGCCTGGCTGATGAACCGGCGGAGCACCTCACGCTGTTCGACCGCGGCGGCGACGCTGACGAGGCGGGTGTGGATCACTGAGGATGTAGCCGGGAAGGCATGACATATTAACGCAGAGGGCGCAGAGGGGGACAGCTCGAGGCCGCAGAGGACAGGCCGTGAAGGAAGGCGTGGAGCTGGCGGGCACCTGGAGGACGAGCAGCGCCCCTCCCTGATCGAGTCCTGAAGGTTGTCCTCTGCGGCCTTCTGCTTTTCCCCTCTGCGACCTCTGCGTTAAGAGGTCATATCCGGGGTCGTTGGCACGTCTGACGCCTTTGATCCTTCATGCGCGCGATCCTTCCGCTGCGGCTGTGCATTTCCGCGACGTTCCTGTACGCCTTGGCGACGCTGGCGGGCTGGGGCGCCGAGGCGGCGGCGGTGGCCACCGAACCGGTTGCGACCCACGCGGCGCCGGTGCGCACCGCTGGGCCCTGGGTGACCCTGGCCGAGGACGGCTCATGTGAGGTGGCGGTGGCGGTGCAGGCGCTCTCGGATGAGCAGGTCGCCACCATGATCTCGTTGGCCACCGCCGCTGGCGTCAGGCTGGCGGCACCGACCCTGCGCAAGCCCGATGTGCCGCACGACGCCCTCAGCGGCGACCGCGTGGCGGCCTTCCATCTCGTAGGCGAAGCGGCGCGCGGCTCCTTGGTGCTGAGCATCGGGCAGATGAGCTATCCGGTGACCATTCCGGCGACGCCCGCTGCGGGCGCAGCCGTGCGGGTCGCCCTCATCACGGCCCGCACCTATCCCGATGCCGCCGGACTGGAGGCCCTCGGCACTGCGCTCGGCGGGCCGGTGCAGGTCGTGGTCGCGACCGGTCCGGGCCTGGGCGATCGCCTCGGTACCGGCGGTTGGGAGGCGGGCGTGCCGCTGCTGGTGGTCAGTACGCAGCGACCCATTCCCGCTGGCGTCATCAGCGCCGAACCACGTCGCGAGCGTCTTGGCCCGGCGGCGCATGGCTGGCCGCACGGCACCGCCTGGGGGGCCCTCGGCCTGCCCGCGATCGCCGCCCTCGATCAGGCGGGGGTGAACGCGGCGCGCGATCCGCGGCGTTGGCCGGTGCTGTTGGCGGTGCAGGCGGATTGGGACCTCGGGCTGCGCGCGCGGCGCGGCGCGGGCGACCTGGCTGCGGCCGTGCCGCTGATCGCGCTGTGCCAACGCCTGGACGTGCCACTGGTGCTGGGCACCGGCAGCGGCTCTGGCTGGATCTCAGAACCGTTGCACGTCGAGCACAACCACCTGCAGGTGGTCGCCGGCGGCTGCCGATTCATCGCCGCCACCCCGGCCGGCGATGGGCTGGCCAGTCTGCCCGACGAGGTCGCCGCGGCCTGCGACGTGGCGGCCCTGGTCGGGCTCGCCGCCGACGCCGATACGCTCACCGCCGTCCTGGTCGCAGCGGAGGGGGGCGCGGTGGTCCAGCGCCTGGACTGGCGCCGCGACGATGACCTGCGCCTGGGCACCGGCTGGGGCGCCGGCGATGCGGCCAAGCTCACGCCGGCCTGGCTGGCCGGGGGCAAGGAAGCGCCGGCGGCGCTCGCCGACTTGGCGTGGCTGCCGCTCGCCCAGCTCGCCACCATCAAGCTTGGCGATGCCGACCGCATCGCCCTTGCCCAGGCCGCCCCCAAGGACGCCGCGAGCATGCGCCTGCTGCGCCGCCTGGTCGCGGTCGACGCGCTGGTGACCAGTGACCTGCAGAACCAGCTCGCCGAGCTGCCGGCACCGGTCGCGCGCGATCTGGCCCTGCGGCAGATCGCGCGTCCCCGTTTGATCGATGAGTCGCGCTGGGCCGCCTTCATCGCCCGGGACATGGACGCCAGTGGCCTGGCGGCGCTGCTGCGCGCCTACGAGCAGCTCGCCGACGCCGACCAGGCGCAGCGCGTGCTCGTCCTGCTGCTCGGCCGGGTGCGTGCCCAGGCCGAGGGCCGCGTCCCGCCGGAGGCCGACGTCATGCTCGAGCACCGCCTGCTGTCGGCGATCTGCGATGCCGGCACGCTCAGCCCGACCCTGGTGCGCCCCCTGGCGGTGGCCCTGCGCGACCGCCTCACCGGGCTGCCACGGCAGCCGGTGGAGCGCTTCATCTCCCGCTATGGCGAGATCCGGCCGCCGTAGGTCGCGCTGATCCTCAAGGGTATTTTGAGCGCACCGACACGGATTGATTGCGGAGAGCGGAGTGACCGTTCGACCAGGTCGTGAACCTGTGGATGGTGTCCAACAGCCTCCCGATGCCGGAATGAACGCGGCACGACCGGCACCCCGCGCTCCGCACTCCGCACCTATTCCCCCCAACCCCGAGCGCCCCTTCCCACGTCCCAGCCCGCCATATGCTCCCGCTCCCCTCCGGAGCACCCATGGGATTCAACTGCGGCATCGTCGGCCTGCCCAACGTCGGCAAGAGCACCATTTTCAATGCCCTGACCCAGACCCAGGCGGCGCAGGCGGCTAACTACCCGTTCTGCACCATCGAGCCGAACACCGGGATGGTGACGGTGCCCGACCCGCGCCTGTGGGTGCTGAAGGACATCGCCAAGACCGACAAGGTCATCCCCACCCAGATCGAGCTGGTCGACATCGCCGGCCTGGTCAAAGGTGCCTCCAAGGGCGAAGGCAAGGGCAACGAGTTCCTCTCCGCGATCAAAGGCGTCGACGCCATCCTGCACGTGGTGCGCTGCTTTGACGAACCCAACGTCATCCATGTCGACGGCAGCGTCGACCCGGTGCGCGACATCGAGGTCATCGACCTCGAGCTGATCCTCAAGGACCTCGACACCGCCAAGAACAAGCTCGACCGCTGCACCAAGCGCAAACAGCTCGACAAGGAGGCCGCAGCCTGCGTGCCGACCCTGCAGAAGGTGCTGGCCGGGTTCGAAGCAGGCAAGCCGGCGCGCGCGTTGGAACTGACTCCTGAAGAACAGGCCCACATCGCCGACTGCCACCTCATCACCGCCAAGCCGATGCTGTTCGTCTGCAACATTCTCGAAGGCGACATCCGCGCCGGCGGCAATCAGCACAGCGCCGCGGTCACCGCCCACGCTGCCACCGTCGGCTCGCACGCCATCCTCATCTCCGGCAAGATTGAAGAGGAGCTCTGCACCTTGCCCGCCGCGGACAAGAAATCCTTCATGGAGGACCTCGGCATGACCGAGCCGGGCGTCGACAGCCTGGTGCGCGCGGGCTACGAGCTGCTCGGCCTCGCCACCTACTTCACCGCCGGCGTGAAGGAGGTCCGCGCCTGGCAGATCGCCAAGGGCTTCAAGGCGCCGCAGGCCGCCGGGGTGATCCACACCGACTTCGAGAAGGGCTTCATCCGCGCCGAGGTCGCCACCTACGACGACTACGTGAAGTTTGCCGGTGAGAAGGGCTGCAAAGAGGTCGGCAAGCTGCGCGCCGAGGGCAAGGACTACGTGGTCAAGGACGGCGACGTCATGCACTTCCTGTTCGCGAAGTAGTCGCGCACCACCTGGAGCCGCCATGTCGGAGCCCATCCCCGCGGACCTCTCCGCCTTCGCCGGCGAGATCGACAAGCTGGCGAGTCGCGGCGGTTTCAACCCGTTCGCGCTGCTCGCCGGGCAGACCGCCTTCCACTCCGTGTTCATCGCGCCGTTCTCGCCCAGCCTGAAAGACGCCATCGCCCGCTTCCTGGCCGACGGCAGCGGCCCGCTCGCCGATGTCGGCAAGGCCTTTCAGCAGCAGGGCGCCGCCCCGGCCGAGGCGGGCGCGCAGGCCCGCGCGATGTTTGCCGCCGCCCAGGGCATGCTGGTGGTGGTGCAGGTTGGTGACCACGGCCCCAGCACCATCCCGCAGCTGCATTTCGGCATGCTCGACGAGGCCTTCTGCGCCCACGCCCTCGCCGCCTGTGGCGACCAGTTCCCGGCCAAGGACGCGCTGCGCGCCGCGCTCGCGGATCTGCGCGCCAAGACCCTGGGCGGCACGCCGTGGCCGGCGCTCATCGGCGGTCCGGGTGCGGGCTCCAACCTGGTCGCCTATTGGGAAGAGCTCGGCGACGCCCTGGTGGATGGTCTCGACCAGGGCATGGGCCACGGCGGCATCGAGCGCCTGCGCGACCTCGCGCACTGGATCGCGCGCGCGCTCGGCGACTGCCGCAAGAAGCTCTCCGAGGACGCGACGTTGATCGCGGTGCGCTGCCACCTGGTCGCCGACGAAGCGGCCCAGGGCCAGGCGCTGCTCGCCGGCCTGCTCAGCGCGGACGCCGACGCCGACCACCTCGCCGAGCTGGTTGTGCACCTCGCCGACGCCGCCATCCGCCAGGGCCAGGGGGCCGCGAGCGGACTGTGGCTGGCCGATTTTGTGCCGCGCTTCGAGGCGCTGTTCGGCACCTGCTACGAACTGCGCCTGGCCGCCTTCAAGCTTGCCGCAGCCGCCGGCGCCGCCGAACCGGCCATGCTCGCCGCCGCCGCCGCCCTGCTTGCGGCCAACCGCAAATCGGCGCGCCAGGACCTCACCCGCGAGCCGCTGTGGCGGGTGACCGTCGCCGACCCTGGCGAGCTGCTCGACACCGCCGCCGCCGCCGCCCTGCTTGAGCGCAGCCCGACCTTCGTCGCCAAGCGCCTGGAGCAGGGCACCATCCCGACGGCGCGCCGGATCGAAAATGGCAACGAGGTGGTGCGCCTGCCCCGCCCCGCGCTGCTCGCGTGGAAGGCCGTGATGGACGCACACAAGCTGCTGGAGTGAGCGTCCGGAAGTCCGGGGTCCGGATGTCCGGAAGTCGCCTGCCCATGCGGTTGTGGCGCTGCGTGACAGGATACCTTCCGCTTCCGAGCCAACCTGGCGGCATGGCGTGCGGGCCTACGGGGCTGTCCGACTTCCGGACTTCCCGACTTCCGGACTTCCGGACGCGGCCCCGCCGCCCAGGATCCCCGCCATGCTGCCGTTCGCCTCCGCCGACCTGCCCGGACTCTCGGGAACCCACGATGCCCGGGACCGCTCCTGCGAGGAGATCCTCATCAAGCAGGCGGCGCGCACCGGCAAGTACCTGTGGTTGAAGGTGGCCAAGATCAACCTCGGCACCCAGCAGGCGCGCGCGGCGGTGGCGCGCGCAGCCAACGCCAGCGAGGACCTGGTCGAGTGCGCCGGTCACCGCGACCGCGCCGGCCGCTGCGTCCAGTGGTTCAGCGTGCCCGAGGCCAAGGTCGAGAACCCCGGCGCGCTGCGCCGCGCCGGCACCCAGGGCAAGATGCAGGTGCTGGAGCTGACCGCCTCGCACAAGCCGATCACTCCCGAGCTGGTCGAGCGCCTGCGCTGGACGGTGCGCCTGCGCGGCGGCGCCGCGGAGGACGGCTATCGCCGCGCCAAGGCCACCCTCGACCGCCTGCGCGGCGTCGGTTGCCCGAACTACTTCTCGCCGTCGCGCTTCGGCGAGGACGGCAGCATGGCGAAGTGGGGCCGGCTGCTGCTTCAGGGCAAGCGCCTTCCGCGCCAGGTGCTCGGCGCCGGAGTGAGTGAGAACCGCTGCCTGCGCGCCTGCCAGGAATGGCTGTTCAACCGCTACCTGGCGCAGCGCGTCGCCGACGGCCTGCTCGCCACCGTCATTCCGGGCGACCTGATGCAGGCGCGCAGCGGCGCCATCGAACTGGCCGACGATCCCGAGCGCTTCGCGCGCCGCCTCGAAAGTTGGGAGGTCGCGCCGCTCGGCCCGCTGTTCGGTGCAACCATGGCCGCCAATGCCGATCTCGCCGCCGCGCGCGAGGCCGCGACCCTCGCCGGCGCCGACCTCGACGCCGATCTGGTCGAGCGCCTGCACGGCGACCGCCGCGCCATCCGCTTCCAGCCGGCCAAGCACCTGCTCGACGTCGACGGCCCCGACCTGGTGCTCAGCTGCGACCTGCCCACCGACGCCTGCATCACCGCGCTGGTAGAGGAGCTGCTTAAACCGGAAGGCCACCTGGCGTGAGCCGGATCATCCCCCTCGATCTGAACCGCCAAGACGGCAAGACGCCATGACGCTGGCGACGGTGTTCATGGGCACCCCTGAGATCGCGGTGCCGGCCCTGCGCCTGCTCGCCAGTCGCACGCGCGTGCTGCACGTCGTCACCCAGCCCGACCGCCCGGCCGGCCGCGGCCAGCAGCTCCAGCCGCCGCCGGTCAAGCAGGCCGCCCTCGACCTGGGCCTGCCGGTGTGGCAGCCCGAGACGCTCAAGGGCCAGGCCGATGCCCCGCAGCTCGCCGGCGCCGATCTCATCGTGGTGATGGCCTATGGCGAACTGCTGCGCCAGGACCTGCTCGACCGGCCGCCCGGCGGTTGCGTCAATCTGCACGCATCGCTGCTGCCGCGCTGGCGCGGCGCCAGCCCGCTGCAGGCCGCGCTGCGCGCCGGTGACGCCAGCACCGGCATTTCGGTGATGCGCATGGTGCGCGCGCTCGACGCCGGCGCCGTCTACCTGCGCGAAGAGCTCCCGCTCGGCCCTCGCGCCACCCTGGCCGGCCTCCACGATGAGCTCGCCGTGACCGCTGCGCGGGCGCTTGGCCGCTTCCTCGACGGTTTTCCGGCCCTGCCCGCCGTTCCCCAGGACGAAGCGCTGGTGACCCACTGCCGCAAGCTGACCAGCGCCGACGGCCAGCTCGCATTCGCACGTACCGCCGCCGAACTCGACCGCTGGGTGCGCGCCTACACCCCGGCGCCCGGGTGCTGGACGCTCGCCCACGGCGAACGGCTGCGCATCCACGAGCTCGTGCCGCTGCCGGGGCACCCCGGCCTGGCGCCCGGCCACCTCGTTATCGACGGCGCGCGCCTGCTGGTCGGATGCGGCGACGGCGCCTGCGCGATCGTGCGCCTGCAAGCCGCCGGTAAGCGCGTCATGGACGCCGCCGAGTTCCTACGCGGCAACCGCTTGCCGGAGAGCCTGGGCTGAAGACCCGCTGGGCGCGTCGGACCATCCCGGCATCAGCCGCTGGGACGTCCGCGTCAACCCAGGGAGTTTACAGCGCGGGCTTGTCGCCGCCCTGGCCGTCCGCCGGGGGCGCTTCAGGGGCCGCACCGCCGCCAAGGCCGCTCCCCATCATCATGCCCAGCATCAGCAGCTGGCCATAGGGCGCGAGCGGGCTGTCCTTGCCCTCGGCGACCGTCCACGACAGGTCCTTCTTCACCATCTTGACTACCGTACTGTGCGGCTTGCCGAACGCGGTCCACCCCAGGGTCAAACTGCGCGCATCGCCCTCGCCCTCGACCTTGGTGACGGCGAACGAGTCGAGCATGGCATCGAGCTTCAGGTCGTAGACGGCAAGCGCAGCCTTCACCTCGGTGAGCGCCGGGCTGACCTTGCCGAGCAGATCGCGCAGCGCGAGCGCGCGCATCTGGGCCGCGGTGGTGAAGCCGGTGCCCTTGATGGCCGCCACCACGTGCACGAGGGCAGCGCGAAGCTTGACCTTGTCATTCAGGCCGGCCTTGGGGATCCACGCGGCGACATCGTTGACGAAGCCCTGCAGTCCGGCGACATCCATCGCCGCCGTGCCCGGCTGCGCCGGTTGCTGGGCGGCCGCGCCCAGGAAGCCGGCGATCTGCTGCAGGCCCGCGACCAGCTCGTCGGGCTTGACCTGGGCCAGCGCGGGCTGGGCTTGGCTCATCAGCATGTCGACCGCGCTGGGCTGCTGCATCAGTGCGAGGAAGGCATTGACCTGGAGGTCGTCGTTCGCGTCGGCGCGCGTGACGTTGTCCGCGTACTGGCGCTCGGCCATCGCCTGCTGCTCCCTGGGCAGCAGCGCGAACAGGCCCTTGAGATCGTTGCTGCGTAGCGCCTTGGCCCAGGTCGCGACCAGCCCGTCCGGGGTCGCCGGATCGAGATTGGCCGCCTGGAGGGGGGCCCATGCCGCGGCAACGAGGACGAGGGAGAGCAGGAGCGCACGCATGGATCATCCTCGGCGGGTGGAGGCTGGAGCGTAGAGAACGTGGATGGCGGCGCAATGTGTCCGACAGGATCATCACCGCCCAACGTCAAGGTCGGGTCGAACCGGTCCGTTCTGGCGCGATCGCAGTCGGCACCAGAATTGCTTCTACGCCAGCAGCACCGGAATACGGTCTTTCTGAGTCAGCCAGCGCGCCTGGCAGGAGCCTCCCATGTTCATGTTCATGGATCCCACCTACCTCATCATCATGGTCGTCGGCATGGCTCTCTCAGGGCTTGCCGCCCTGTTGGTGAAGATGCAGTTCGCCCGTGCCCAGAAGATCACGATCGCCAGCGGCCTCTCCGGGCGGGAGGTCGCCGCGCGGGTGTTGCGCGATGCCGACATCACCGACGTCGAGATCGTCGAACACCCGGGCTTCCTGTCCGACCACTACAATCCCATGACCCGGACCCTGGCGCTCAGCCCCGAGGTCTACCACGGCATCACCGCAGCAGCAGCCGGCATCGCGGCGCACGAGGTCGGCCACGCCATCCAGCACGCGCGCGGCTACGCGCCGTTGTGGCTGCGCAGCATGCTGGTGCCGGTGGCGAACATCGGCAGCACCATCGCTCCGTAC
>JBBQSO010000099.1:0-18182 GCA_038213805.1 Planctomycetota bacterium
CCTCCGCCGCAGTCCGGTAGCGAATCGGATGTTTGATGGGGACGAAGCCAGCCGAGCTGGGGCTCGGCGCTCCCAGGCCGGTCGACCCACTCGCCCTGGGTTCTGCAATGCTCTCTCCAGTCGGGTGACAACTGCCGGAAAGTGCGAGCCTGCATCTCCTTGGCAGGGAAGATTGTCGAGTTTCGTCTCCTGGCCCGACTCACTGGTGAGCATGGGTACGGGTGAGCAGTGCGGGCCGGCACTTTCTGGGTTGGTTCAAGCATCTCCCTCGTAATGACTTAGCACAACGTTGGTGATGTGGCATCCACTTGGGCGACCATAGGGCGATGCACAGCCCTGACATCCATGATCTCGCCGTCGCCGCCTGCGCGGGCGATACCAATGCCTTTGATGCGTTGATCGGGCATCTGGGGCGCGATCTGCGCATCTTCGTCGCGTCGCGCGCGGTGAATCAGGAGCAGATGGAGGAGATCTGCCAGACCACGTGGGTGACGGCGTGGGAGCGGCGGGCCACGTGGCGTCACGAGGCACCGTTCGACAGCTGGGTGCGGGGCATCGCGCGGAATCAGTTGCTGCAGGATCTGACGCGCCTTGCACGCGAGCGGAAGCGGCATGGCAGCGATGAGATCGACCAGGTGTTGGCGAACGATGGGCTGGCCCAGCTCGATCAGGCCACGGACGTGCGCGCCGCGCGGCTGACCTCGTGTCTCGACCAGCTGTCGCCGCGGGCCAGGACGATGCTCCTTGCCCGCCATGGCGCGGGCGAATCCATGGCGAGCCTGGCGCGCCGCTTCAAGCAGCCGGTTCCGACCTTGGCGACGGTGCTGTGGCGACTGCGCGCCAGCATCCGCCAGTGCGTGGAGGGCGTGACGCCATGACCACGCGCCTGGCTGAATTCTTCGAACGCGCCGGCGATGGCGATCTCAACCCCGCGGAGGACGCCGAGCTGCGTGCGCTGCTTGCGGATGCTGATGGTCGCACCGCGGTGATCGCGCAGCGCCGTACTGCGTTGCTGCTGGCGGCCTGCTGGGATGAGCGCAGTGCGGGCACGATCGGGGCCCTGGCGCGGTCCGCGTCGACCGTGCAGCGGCCCAGCCGAATACACCTGCGTATCCGCGCGCGTTCAGCGCGGCGGCGGCGGTTCGGCATCGACTGGAGCATGAGGCGCGTGCTGGTGGCGGCGGCCGCGCTGATCCTGGTGATCCTCGGTGGTCGCGCCTGGTGGTCGCAGCCCGGCGATCTGCCGCTGATCGCGGCCGGATCGGTCACGACCGGCGCGGGGGTGCAGCTCATCGCCGGTCAGGTGGTCCCGGCGGGCGCACGGGTAAGGAATCAGGCCGGTGCCGAGGCACGACTGCGCTGGCGCGATGGGACGCACCTCGACCTGGCGCCTGAGAGCACGCTCGTCGTCGAGGTCGGCAAGCAGCTGCGTCTGGAACAGGGCGTCATCCACTGCGTGGTCGCGAAGCAGCCCGAAGCGCAACCGCTGCGCGTGCGCACCCTGCAATCCGAGACCCGGGTGGTGGGCACTGAATTCACGGTGACGATCGACGCTGGGGTCACGCGGCTGGCGGTCTCGTCGGGGACGGTGCTCTTCACCGACCTGGCGAACCAGCATGTCACCACGGTGACCGTCGGCGGCGTCGCCAGCGCTGGCGATCAGGCGCTGCCGCCGGCCTTGGCGCGCGGCATCAATCTGCTGGTGACGGATACCAATGGCGGGGCGTGGCCGGCGGATGCGCGCGGTCTGCGCCAGCTGGACGCCATCGCCGCCGCCGGCTTCAGTTTCGTGCGCGTGGTCATTCCCGGGAAGCGTCCGAGCGCAGCCGAGGGTTTGGAGCGCGGCACGCTTGCAGCGCTGGACGCGCTGCTGGATGCCCTCGCTGCCCGCGGACTGGCCAGCATGGTCAGCCCGTATCCGCTTGAGGACACCGATCCCGCCACCGCGCGCCTGGATCAGCAGCGCGTCTGGCCGGCGTTGGCCGCGCA
Source organism: Planctomycetota bacterium (assembly GCA_038213805.1). Taxonomy (GTDB): domain Bacteria; phylum Planctomycetota; class UBA11346; order UBA11346; family UBA11346; genus BOG-1363. The sequence goes on from JBBQSO010000099.1 coordinate 1,990, forward strand.
TTTGGCGCGGCGATCCGCCGACCGGATGTTCTTCGAGCTGTCCAATGATCCGCGTCAGACCACCGCGGAACGGCGTGCGCAGGTGGTGTCGCTGGTCGCGGCCATCCGCAGTTCCGCACCAGCGCACACCCTGGTGATCGACACGCACATGGGTCTCAGCGGATCCGTCGAGGCGCTGGAAGCGGTCGTGCCCATGACTGACAGCGGCATCATCTATGCCGTGCGCTTCTTCGAACCGGTGCTGTTCACGCATCAGGGGGGTGCCTGGATCGGCGAACCCTACGGCCAGGTGGCGTCGGTGCCGTACCCGAGCGATGCGCAGGCGGTGGTGGCGGCAGTGGCGCGGACGCCTGCGGCGCAGGCGGCGCTGACGCGGTATGGCGCCGAGCGCTGGACCGCGGCGCGGATCGATGCGCTGCTGGCCGCCACCGCGGCCTGGGGCGAGCGCAACCATGCTTCCGTGCTGGTGACGAATTTCGCCGCGGTGGCCGCTGCTCCGGCAGATGCCAGAACCGCCTGGATGCACGATGTGCGTACGGCGTGCGAAGGCCACCACCTGGGCTGGTCGGTGTGGCAGGACAGCGGCGTGTTCACGCTCTGGGCCGGGCCGACCAGGGATGCGTTCGATCTCCAGACGCTGCAGGCGTTGGGCCTGCGCGCTGCTGGGCCATGAGACTTGAAACCACGAAAGTGAAGGAATCACCCATGAACATCTCGCGTATTGCGACCGCCCTGCTGTCCCTGGCCATCGTCCTGGCCACGGTGTGCTGCGCTCTACCGGCGGCGGCTGGCGAATCGGTGACCGTCGACTGGGACGTGGTGCAGCGGGCGGTTGACGCCAAGGCGTATGGCGTCAACGGACCGAACATGTTCGATCCCAATGCCGCCAACAACGCCACCTACCTGGCGGGCTTGTCGGGGATCACGCAGAAACGTGGGTTCATCCGCCTGCACGGCTGGGGCATGGTCGAACGTTCCGACAGCAACAACCAATACTGGCTCAATGCCGATGGCAGCTGGAATGCGGACAAGATCCGCAGCGCGCTGTCGGGCGCGGCGGGTGCCGGCCTGATCCCGTCGATCATGATCAACATCCCCAGCGGACCGGGAGGCGGAACCGACTATCAGGACGTCGATAGCTTCGTCCGGGCCGCCGCCAGCCTGGTGCAGATCGTCAACGTCGACAATCATTTCGGCGTCACCTATTGGGAACTGCCCAACGAGCGCGAGGCGGGTTTCCAGTCACCGGGCCTGACCGCCGGGCAGGCGGCGACGCTGATCTCGGCCTGTTCCCGCGCGATGAAGGCCAAGGATCCGAGCATCAAGGTCGGCGGTCCGGCAACCGCGTGGATCAACGTCGATTACATAGCGAACGTGGTGGCGGGCTGCCTGGGCGATATCGACTTCGTCAGCTGCCACACCTATGGCGGCGATGGCAGCGCGTCGGATGCGGCGATCTATGATTCCGCCCAGGCCGTGCAGGGCGCGGTCGCCTCGTTGCGGTCCAGGCTTACCGCGATCAGCGGCGGAAAATACCTGCCGATCTACGTGGACGAGCATAATTTTGCCTGGCAGGGAACCGGTCGGATCCACACCAACAAGGAAGCGGTCTACGATGCGATCGTGCTGAGCGGCGTCATCGCGGGCGGTGGCGACGCGTCGATGTACTGGCACGATGCCGGTTCGTCGATGGGCCTGATGGACGAGGCCTTCAGGCCTTATTACACGGCCACTACCTTCACCATGTTCAGTGCCTGGTTCCAGGGTTCGCAGGTCAGGAGTTCGTCGAGCAACGCAGCGGCGGTCATCGCCTATGCGACCCGCAGCGACACCGCGAACGCCCTGTGCGTCGTCAACCGCAGCGCGGGGCAGCAGACGGTGACTATGGCGTATAACGGCTTCACGCCGACGACCGTCGATCGCTACCAGGTCTCGTCGGCCGGTTTCTCGGGCCCGAACGCGATCGCTTGGCCGTCTATCGTCGGCAGTGGCCTGACCGTGCCCGAAAACTCGGTCACCTTCCTGATCGCCAGGCCGCCCCCCAGCGCGATCGCGCCGGTGATCACCGCACAGCCGGACAACGTGACCGTCGCGGTTGGACAGACGGCATCCTTTCGCGTGACCGCGACGGGCACGCCGGCACCAGGCTACCAGTGGCAGCGCAACGGCACTGACATCGCCGGCGCCACGACGACGACTTTTACGACTGCCTCGACCACGACGGCGGACCAGGGTGCGACCTTCCGCTGCGTGGTGGGCAACAGCGCTGGCAGCGTGACGTCGGCTGACGCGACGCTGACGGTGACCTCGGGCAGCGGCGGAGCCATCGCCATCAACTGCGGGGGCGGAGGCGTCGGTGCCTACATCGCGGATGCCTATGTCAGCGGCGGCACCACCACCACGAACTGGACCGGCGCCGTCGATGTCAGCGCCGTGACCAGCCCCGCTCCGGCCACGATCTATCAGAGCGAACGCTATGGCGCGTCATTCACCTATACCATTCCCGGTCTGGCGGTGGGTGGTTCGTACACGGCACGGCTGCATTTCAGCGAGGACTGGCATACGGCCGCCGGCAAGCGCCTGCAGGACGTCTCGATCAATGGTGCGCGCGTGCTGAGCAGCTTCGACATCTTCGCCAGCGCCGGCGCGATGCACAAGGCGGTCATCCGGCAATTCACGGCCACTGCCGACGCCGCGGGCCGGATCGTGATCGCGTTCACGGGTGTGCCCACCGATGTTGATGATGCGGCCAAGGTCGATGGCATCGAGATCGCGGTCAATGCCTGGACGAACCGCGACATCGGCGGTCCCGGTCTGGCGGGCTCGGTCGCCAGCGTCGACGACACCATCACCGTGACGGGTTCGGGTGTGGATATCTGGAATGCCAGCGACGGGTTCCAGTTCGTGGCGCAGCCGCTGACCGGCGATGGCACCATCGTGGCACGCGTGGTGTCCATGCAGAACACCAACGCGTGGGCGAAGGCCGGCGTGATGATCCGTGCCGGGACCACTGCCGGCGCCGTGCACGCCTTCTGCTGCGTTACTGCGGGGAATGGCGTGGCGTTCCAGCGCCGCACGGTCGCCAACGCCGGTTCGTCGCACACCGCCGGATCCCAGAGCGCCGCGCCGCGCTGGGTGAAGCTCGTCCGGCAGGGGGCGGTGCTCAGCGGTTATGAATCCGCGGACGGTACGACCTGGCGCCTGGTGGGCACGACCACCATCAGCATGGCCAATCCCGTACAGATCGGTCTGGCGGTGACCAGCCACGACAACAGCCGGCTATGCATCGCGATGTTCGACCACGTGCTGGTGACGCCCAGCGGCAACGGCTGACGGGGCTTTCTGCACAGCGCTTCGCTTCACCCCATCGCACAAGGATCTCCCATGCGCATCCCACCTCAGATCATGACCCATGTGTTCGCGGCAGCGATCGTCGCCCTGCTCGCCTCCTGCGGCGCGGGGGGCGGTGGCGCGAGTGGCGGAAGCGCCCCAGGGCCATCAGCAGGCGCCGCCCTGGGTGAGCGCGCAGTGCCTGGTTACACGCTGCGCGCCCGGCGCGTGAGCACCGCGGCGGACGGGACCATCACCGTACGTGTCCATGTCACGCCGGATGCGGGGCATCCGCTGCCGACCGCCGTCACGTGCTGGATCGCCGGCGACTACCGGGCGGAAGCGTCCACCAGCCCTGCCGCGCTGGCGGCCGGCATGAACGACGAATTCGAGGTGATGCTCGCGATGCCGCAGCCGCTGCCCGCCGATGCCGCCGTCTGGGTGCGTCTGACCTTCCCTGATGGCACGGTCCTGGAAGTGGGACGCGCAGCGTTTCCCATCTAAGGGTTTCTGCTACGGGTCGAACTTGCCCGTCAGCGAGCGCATCGCGCGCAGGATCTCATGGTCCAGGCCGGCCGCGGCGGCGAGCAAGGATTCGAGTGAACGGCTGTCGGCGGGCGCGTCGGTGGTCGCCTGCTGGTGGTCCTCGGCGATGCCGGGATAGCGCTCATTGGCGCGCTCGAGGACCGTATTGAGGCGGCGCAGCAGGGGGACGACCTGGCGCTGCTGGTCCTGAAGGGCCTTGTAGGCGAGCGCCAGCCGCACGCTGCTGGCGAGTTCTTCGCGGCTGCACGGTTTCAGTAGCAGGCGGAATACGTTGCCATCGTTGAGCGCGCGGACCACCGAGCCCGCGGTCGCCTGCCCGGTGAGCAGGATGGCGATGACCTGGGGGTGCGAGACGCGCACCTCGGCGAGCAGATCGACGCCGCCGATGCCCGGCATGAGCTGGTCGGCGACCAGCAGGTCGATGGGTTCGCGGGCGATGATGTCGAGGGCCTCTTCACCGCTCGTCGCCCACAGCGCGCGATAGGGTTCGCGGTGCACGGTGCGCCGCAGGCCGTCGATAAGGAGGGCATCGTCGTCGACGAACAGCACGGTCGCGGCCATATCCCCTCCTAGGACCCGGATCCGCCCGCCACGGGGGGGGGCAGGCAGGGCGGTCGATGTCACAGCCGACGCCCGGGGGCGTGCCGGGTCAGTGTACCCGTGAAGGGCGAGGGCCGCAAATGCGCTGGGCGCCTGGGTCTCGCGGCTGGACAGGAGGGGGCCGCTCGTGGCGGATTTGCATGGCGGCGCGGCCTGGGGTACCATGAGGAAGCCGCGTGCCGGCAGAAGCTCGCGGGAATCGCGCGAGCGGCCAGCGCGCACCGGCGCGCGCTGGCCGGTGCGCAGCGTCCGCCCGGGCCGCGCGCAGCGGAGTGGGCCTGGCGGCTTTCATTCTTCCACCGCATGCTCCATGGAGTGGCTCATGGTGACGGTCCGACATCGGCGCATCCTCTTTGTGGATGATGAGGTCCGCATCCTGGAGGGCATCCAGCGCATGCTGCGGCCGATGCGCGAGGAGTGGGACGTGCTGGTGCGCGACAGCGGCGTGAAGGCCCTGGACCTGCTCGCGAGCGAAAAGATCGACGTGGTGGTGTCGGACATGCGCATGCCCGGCATGGACGGCGCCGAACTGCTGCAGACGGTGATGCAGCGCCACCCCCAGGTCGTCCGCATCATCCTCTCGGGGCAGGCGGACCGCGACTCCCTGATGCGCTCGCTGGGCGCCACGCACCAGTACCTCGCCAAGCCCTGCGACCCGGAACGGCTGCGCCAGGCGGTGGCTAAGGCCTGCGCGCTGCGCGACCTGCTGCACGATGAACGGCTGCAGCGCCTGGTCGCCAGCCTGGGGACGGTGCCCAGCCTGCCGACGCTGTACCAGCGCATCCACGAGGAACTGAGCAAGGACGAGTCCAGCGCCCGCGTGATCGGTGAGATCGTCGCGCAGGACATGGGCATGTCGGCGAAGCTGCTGCAGCTCACCAACAGCGCGCGCTTCGGGGTGAGCCGCCAGGTGAACTCCGCGGTGGACGCGGTGGGCATCATCGGTCTTGGCACGGTCAAGTCGCTGGTGCTCGGCGCGCACGCCTTCACCACCCTGGCCGGGGCCACCTCCGGCGGCGTGGCGACCGACCAGCTCTGGCAGCGCGCGCTGCAGGTCGCCACCCTGGCGCGCGCCATCGCGACGACCCTGCGCCTGGCCGCGCCGGCCGTGGACATGGCCTACACCGCCGGCCTGCTGCAGGACTGCGGCATGCTGCTGCTCGCGGTCAACCGCAGTACGGAATACGCGGCCGCGCTGGGCGACGCCACGCACCCCGACATCCCCGCGGCCGAGTGCGCGCACTTCAGCGCTGATCACGCCGCGGTGGGCGCCTACCTGCTCGGGCTGTGGGGACTGCCCGAGCCCATCGTCGAGGCGGTGGCATTCCACCATCGCCCGCTGGACGCGCCGATCACGGTGGTCAACCCGCTGGTGGTGGTGCACGTGGCCGGCGCGCTGATCGATGAGCCCGCCGGCGGACGCGCCGCCGTGCGCCTAGACCCCGGGATCGTCGAGCGCTTCAATCTCGCGGGCCACCTCGATACCTGGCGCCGCGCGCGCACCCAGGGGGGCTGAGCGATGCCTGAACGCGTCCTGTGCGTCGATGACGACCCCAGCATCCTCGCGGGCTTCCAGCGCAATTTGCGCAAGCGCTTCGAGCTCGAGATCGCGGTCGGTGGCGAGGCCGCCATCGCCGCCTTGGAGAAGGGTCCTTACGCCGTGGTGGTCTCCGACATGCGCATGCCGGGCATGGACGGCATCCGCCTGCTGGCCACGGTCAAGGAGCGCTGGCCGGAGACCGTGCGCGTGATGCTGACCGGAGAGAGCGACATCAAGGCGACCATCACCGCGGTGAACGCCGGCAACCTGTTCCGCTTCCTCACCAAACCGTGCACGCCCGACGAGCTGGCCGTCACCATCGAGGCGGCGGTCGCCCAGCACCGTCTGATCGTGGCCGAGCGCGAACTGCTCGAGAAGACCCTGTCGGGCAGCGTCAAGGTGCTCACCGAGGTGCTGTCGATCGTCAGCCCGCGCGCCTTCGGCCGCGCGCTGCGCGCCAAGCGTTATGCGCGCCACCTTGCCGAGCGCCTGGGCCTGCGCGCGCGCTGGCAGGTCGAGCTCGCGACCATGCTCTCGCAGATCGGCTGCATCACGCTGCCCGCCGAGGTGCTGGACCGCCTGGTGGCGAACCAGCCGCTGGTCGGTGCGGAGCAGGAACTCGCGGATGGCCGCCACCTGGTCGCGCGCAATCTCATCGCGCACATCCCGCGCCTGGAGGCGATCGCGCGCATGATCGAGCTGCAGGGGGTGATGGGGCGGGCCACTTGGCCAGAGGATCCGTGCATCCTCGGCGCGCAGGTGGTGTACGTCGCCCTCGAGGCGGACACCCTGATCGCCCAGGGCATCGTACCCAGTGTGGCCCTCGGCCAGCTCGGCCCGCGCCTGGGCAGCCGTTTCGCCAGGATCCTGGAGGCCTTCGCCAGCTACGATTTCGGCAATGCCGGCCAGGCGGTGCGCGCGATCTTCTCGAAGGATCTGATGCTGGGCATGATCCTTGACGAGGACGTGCGCACCAAGACCGGCCTGTTGCTGGTCAGCAAGGGGCAGGAGGCCACTCAGGCGGTCATCGAGCGCCTGCGCAACTACGCGAAGCAGATCGGCATCGTCGAGCCCTTCCGCGTCCTGGTGTCGTCGCCCTGACGGCAGGGCGGTGGCGACCGGTCCGGTGGACGCCGACGCCGGGACTCAGCGTTCCTGGGCCTGGACCAGCGGCAGGGTGACGATGAAGGTCGTGCCGACGCCCTCGGCGGTCTCGAAGGCGATGGTGCCGCGATGCCGCTGGACGACGATGGTGTGGCAGATGTAGAGCCCCTGCCCGGTGCCCTTGCCGACGGGCTTGGTGGTGAAGAAGGGATCGAAGATCCTGGCCCGCGCCGCCGCGGGGATGCCGGCCCCGTCGTCCTGGAAGCGCAGTTCGACCGCCTCGCCCAGCCGCCTGGTGGAAATGGTGATCAGCCCCTTGGAGCCATCGCCGCGCGCCGCGCCGATGGCGTGGGCGGCGTTGACCAGCAGGTTGAGGAAGACCTGGTTCAGTTCGCCGATGAAGCAGGAAACCGCCGGCAGCGCGGGATCGAAAGCGGTGCGCACCTCGGCCACGTATTTGTACTCGTTGCGCGCCACGGTCAGCGTGGTCTCGATGGCGTGGTTGAGGTCGGCCGGCTGGCACCCGTCCTGACCTGGGTGCGAGAACTCCTTCATTGCCCGGATGATGCCCGCGACGCGCGCGACGCCTTCGCTGGACTGCTCGATCGCGCGCGGGATCTCTGCGCACAGGTACGGCAGGTCGGCCTTGGCCCAGGCCGCGGCGGCCTGAGCAGCCGCGTCGGGGTCGTGCGTCTGGCCAGCGCCAGCGAGCAGGGCGCCCTGCTGCAGGCGCAGGGCGGCGTCCAGGTCGGCGAACGATTCGCGCAGGAAGCGCAGGTTGTCGCCGATGAACTGGATGGGGGTGTTGATCTCGTGTGCGACGCCCGCAGCGAGCTGACCGATCGATTCGAGCTTCTGGCCGTGGTTGTGCTGGGCCTCGAGGTGCTTGCGCGCGGTGGTCTCGATGCCGAGCAGAAGGATCTCCGGCTCGCTCTCCTCCAGCCCGGTATCGGCGGTGTTGGCGAGGATGGTGAGGGAGAGGAAACCGCCCCGGCCGGAGGTGTGCTCATAGCGCACGTCCACCAGCTCCGCCTGGTCCCTGGCCATGCGGCAGGCGGCGATCGCCGCCATGATCGCTGCGTCGGAGGCGGCGAGACCGCTGGCCGCGAGCGGCATCCCCACGGCGGTGACCGCGGGGATGCCGAAGGTGCGTTCGGCGGCCTCGTTCCAGCGCGCGATGGTGTTGTCAGGGCGCAGGCCGATGAGCACGGCCGAGATGCTTGAGAGCAGCAGTTCCGCCTCGGCGTGGGCCTTGCGCAGGTCGCGCTCGGTCGCGCGCCGCAGCCCGATGTCGCGGACCAGCAGCAACGAGGCGGCCTGGCCGACGTGCTGGGTCGGGGTGGTCATGACCTCGACGTGGATGGTGGTGCCGTCGCTGCGCCGCCACTCCTGCTCGGGCAGGGTGCCGGCCGCCTCGGACGGCGCGGCGGTCGTCGCGGACGCCGCCGCGGCGGGGCGCGCGCCGGCGGTGAAGTCCTCCGCGCGGCGGCCCGCCGCAAATTCCGGCTCAGTCGTGCCGAGCAGCCGGTGGCCCGCGGGATTGGCGTAGACGAAGTGGTTCGCGCTCTGGATGAAGATGGCGAGCGGTGAGAGTTCGATCAGCAGCCGGTAGCGCTGCTCGCTGAGCATCACCCGGATCTGGGCCTCGCGCGCGTCGGTCACATCATTGAGGATGCCGATGTGGTTGGTGACGGCGCCGGCGGCATCGCGGATCGGGCTGAGGGAAAGTTCGTTCCAGAACTCGCTGCCGTCCTTGCGCCGGTTGCGCAGCACCGCTGTGCATGGGTTTCCCGCCCTCAGCGCGGCGCGGATCCGGGCGAGATCCGGCTGGTCGCGGTCGCCGCCCTGCAGGAAGCGGCAATTCCTGCCCAGCATCTCGGCCGGGGCATACCCGGTGATGCGCTTGGCGGCAGGGTTCGCGAAGATGATCGGGTTGTCGGCCTGGCGCGGGTCGGTGATGAGCACGCCGTTGCCCGCTGCCGCGATGGCGCGCTGGAGCAGGTGCAGCTCCTCGAGCATCCGCTTGCGCCGGCCGATGTCGCGGATGATGAGCTGCCATTCGACGCGCCCGGCGGACTCCATCCGGGAGAAGATGAGTTCGACGTCCAGGCGCCGCCCGTTCGCGTCCTGCGCCCAGGTCTCAAGCGCAGGCGAGGTCCGGACCCCGGCGCCATCCGGGTCAGTAGGGAGCAGGCGGTCGATATCCGGCAGGAAGCGCGCCACCGGGATGCCCGCCGCCAGCGGGCGCACCAGCCCCAGCAGGCGCAGTCCGGCCTCGTTGATCAGCTCTAGCCGCCCACTGGCGCTGATCAGAATGGCATCCGGTGAGTGCGAGAAGGCCGCTTCGAAGCGCAACGTGGCGATCTGCGCCTGGCGGGCGAGGCGATGCTCGGCCACCACCCGCCGCACGGCGGGCACCAGCCGCGCGAGGCGGTCCTTGAGCACGACGTCGGCGGCGCCGCCGCGCAGCGTGCGCACCGCGACTTCCTCATCGAGGGAGCCGGTGAGTACGATCAGCGGGATGTCCACGCCCCGCTCCTTGAGCAGGGTCATGGCGACCAGCGCGTCCATGTCCGGCAGGAAATGGTCGGCGATGACCACGTCGAAGTCCGCGGCGAGGTGGTCCAGGAATTGCTCGCGGGTGCGCGTCGAGACCATGTCGAACGCCAGACCTGAGTCCACGAGGTGCTGGCGCAGGAGCACCTCATCGTCGGCGCGGTCCTCTACCAGCAGGATGCGCAGCGCCACATCCGCTGATCGTGGTGGAGGCGGGGGTCCGGGCATCCGCTAAGCGTATCGCCCTTTCACCACCAAGACAATCACCGGCAGCGGCGCGCGGGCCCCTGATCCGCAACGGTGGTATCGGGAATGGCCACCGGCATGGCGAAATCCTTGAGGAAACCGGTTGACTCGCGCGGCTGACGAGGGGAAGCTTCAGGCTGGGCATCATCTGGGAAAGCGCGCCTGTTTCGACGCCCGCCCACCACGTTCCTCGGCAATGGGAGCCATGATGCTCGAACCCCGGTGTCCCAAGGTCTGCGCGCGGCATCATGGGCCGGGTGGACATGCGCAGCACGGGGTGCCGCGGCCCAGCGGCGGTGCGCAGGACCGCGCCACAACGCGTGGACGGCCGCGCCGATTTCAGGTCGCAACGGGCGCGCTGCTCGCCTTTGGCGCCGCGGTTCCGGCCTGCGCCGTCGACCTCGGCATCGACCTGCATGGCTTCGCGAGCCAGGGCTACCTCATCACCACGGGCAACAACTACCTCGGCCCGACCCTGCAGGACGGCTCCTTTGAATTCAATGAGGTCGGGCTCAACGTCGTCGCCACCCCGGTCGACCGGCTGCGCGTGGGCGCCCAGGTGGTATCGCTCGACGCCGGAGATTTCGGCAACAACCAGGTGGAGATCGACTGGGCGTACGGCGACTACCAGCTTGATCAGCGGCTCGGCTTCAAGTTAGGGCGCTTCAAGATCCCGCTCGGCCTGGCCAACGACACGCGCGATCTCGATTTGACGCGGACCCAGGTGTTCCTGCCCCAGGCCGTCTATCCCGTGCCGCTGCGGGACTTCTACATCGCGGTCAACGGCGTCGGCATCTACGGGACGGCCCCGATGGGCGGTCTCGGGACCCTGGATTACACGGCATACATCGGGGGCCAGAACATCACCTCGCAGAGCGCGACCGCCCGGTACTTCACCAGCCTGGGTGCAGGCGACACCTTCAGCTTCATCCATGTGAGCAGCATCGAGGGCGGCGCCCTGACCTGGAACACCCCGGCCGATGGGCTGCGCCTGCGCGCCTCGCTCTACCATGCCTACCGCCTGAACGTGCTCGGACACACGCTTGGCGCGGCCACCTCCGCGGCCGGCGTGTTCTCCGACAACGACATCCACGCGCAGCTTCACGACTTCTGGAGCGGGATCCTCTCGGCGGAGTACCAGTGGAAGGACCTCACCCTCGCCGGGGAGTACCTGCGCAACTACTCGCGCAACGATGTGGTGGTGACCTCCCACCCGTTCATCAACGCGCCTGCCGCCGGCGGACCACCGGGATCGACGGTGCGGGTCGACCTGCCCGTGACCACAACCCGCAGGATCAGCTACCTGCGCAATGAGGGCATGTACCTCAGCGCCGGCTACCGCTTCCTCGAACGCTTCGAAGCCAGCGTGGGGCGCGAGATCTACTTCGATGACACGCAGGCGCGCGGCGCGTCCTTCTTCCGCTCCTGGGATCTGTCCTTGCGCTGGGACATCCTCGACCACTGGCTGGCGAAGGCGGAATGGCAGCACGTCGACGGCACCGCCTTCGCGTCGCGCCAGGACAATCCCCAGGGGCTCAAGGACTCCATGGATGTCCTGTCCCTCAAGACCACCTTCGATTTCTGATGGACCAGCCCACCCCCATCCCGTCCATGCGCAGCGGGAGCCACCGCATAAATGCCACGCTGCGCGCGTCCGTGCTCGCCTGGCTCGTGCTGCTTGCGCCGACTGCAGGCGCCGAGGAGTTCCTGATCGTCAATCCCGGCGTCACCGGTGCCGGCCTGCAAGCGCGGGCGCTGCGCGACATCTTCCTCGGCAAGCGCGTCAACTGGGATGATGGCCAGCGCATCATCATCTTCATGACCAGGGAGGGTCCCAGCCGGGACGTGCTCCTGAAACGCCTCGGTCGCACCTCCGCGCAATTCGTCTCGGGTTGGAAGCGACTGGTGTTCACCGGCAGCGGTACCCTGCCGCAGGTTGTCGAAGGCGATGCCGCGCTGCAGGCCGCGGTGGCCCGGACACCGGGGGCGGTGGGCTTCGTGGTGGCGGCCCAGGCGGGCGACGGGGTCACGGGGATCGCGCTGCCATGAACGCGCCACGTCGACCTGTGGCGGTTTCGGCGGGCCCGGGCACAGGAGGGCGGCCATGCGCATCGTGACGCAGATCTGGATCAGCTTCATCATCCTGCTGTGCGGCTATGCCGCGACCGTCGTCATCAACGACACCCTGTCGCGCAAGGGCGAGGCGTTTCTGCAGCACGCGCAGGCCGATGTCCTGCCCGCGATGATCGCCGCCCAGGAGGCCAGCACCGCCTTCAAGCAGCTTTTCCAGGCGAACCAGGACGCGGTGGTCTTCGGCGACGCCACCTCGCTGGAGCGCGCGGCGCCGCTGTTGCGCCAACTCGACCGCGATCTTGAGCGCATCGCCGCGTCCACGTCCCTGGGCGCGGTCTGGAGCACCACCGCCGCCGGCTGCCGCACGGCGGTCGCCGACTTCGCGCACGATGCCGAACCCACCTACCGGGCCCTGGCGCATGGTGACCCGGATGCGGCCGTGCAGGCCCAGGCGGCGCGGCTGCAGCAGCGCTATGACGGGATCTCCGCCGCGCTCGACCAGCTCACCGCCGGCCTGAAGGGTGCGCTCGCCGCATCCATGACCGAGCGGACCGTGACCGGCACGCGCGAACGCATGATCAGCGAACTGGTCCTGACCGTCGTCGTCCTCGCGGCCTTCGGGATCATCATCACCATCACCATGGGCTGGTCGAAGCGCCTCACCGCGCTGATCGACGCGAGCCACCGCATGAGCGCCGGCGACTACGATACGGCGATCGTGGTCTCGGGCCGCGATGAGGTGAGCCTGCTGGCGGACGGCTTCTCGCAGATGCGGGAATCGATCCGCAAGCGCAACCGCGAGCTGCAGGAGTTCAATGGGCGCCTTGAGAGCGAGGTCAGCGAGCGCACCGGCGAGCTCAAGGCGAAGAACAATGATCTGCTGACCCAGATGGCCGAGCGCCAGCGCGTCGAGCACTCGCTGCGCCTGCTCGAGGTGGCGGTGGGGCAGATCGCCGAAGGGGTGGTGATCTCCGCGCCTGAGTTGGCCGCGTCGCGACCTCCTGACTACGCCAATGCGGGCTTCCGCTCGCTCTTCGCCCTGTCCCCGGAAGACGCGCTCGCAGGTGGGCTCGCCACGCTGTTCGCGGGGCACGTGCTGCCGCCAGAGCTGGAGGAGGCCTGCGCCATGGCCAGGGCCGGGCAGTCACGGACGATCGAGACGGCGCTGGTCCTGGCCGACCAGCGCGAGTGCGTCATCGAGTGGCACGTCGCTCCTATCCGTGACGGCGCCGGCCGGATCACCAACCTGGTCTCGATCATGCGCGATCTGACTGAGCGCAAAGCCCAGGACGCGCAGCGCCAGCAGGGCGCGAAGCTCGAATCGATCGGCCTGCTCGCCGCGGGGGTCGCGCACGAGATCAACACCCCCATCCAGTTCATCGGTGACAACCTGCGCTTTCTCGGGGACGCCTTCGGCGACCTGGTGCGGGTCATGGCCGCCAAACGGAGCGTGGTCGAGGCGTGCCGGGCGGCCGCGAGCCACCCGGAACTGGTGGAGGCGGTGGACGCAGTCGCGCGCAGCGCCGATTTGGAATACCTCCGTGGCGAGATCCCCAAGGGCGTCGGCCAGGCCCTGGAGGGGGTCAACCGGGTCGCGGAGATCGTCCGGGCCATGAAGGAGTTCTCGCACCCCGACCAGCAGGAGATGGCGCCTGCCGACATCGCCAAGGCGATCACCACCACGCTGATCGTCGCGCGCACCGAGTACAAGTACGTGGCGGACGTGGTCACGGACTTCGACCCGGACCTGCCCCTGGTGCCCTGCCTGGTCGGCGAGTTCAACCAGGTGATCCTCAACCTTGTGGTGAACGCGGCGCACGCCATCGCTGACGCCGTCGGCACCAGCAACGCGCGCGGCACCATCACGATTTCCGCCAAGCGCAACGGCGGCAACGTGGAGGTGCGCGTCGGCGACACCGGCACCGGCATCCCGCCGGCGGCGCGCGCCCACATCTTCGCGCCGTTCTTCACCACCAAGCCGGTCGGCAAGGGCACCGGGCAGGGCCTTTCCCACGCCCACACGGTGGTGACGAAGAAGCACGGCGGCACCATCACCTTCGAGACCCAGGTCGGGAAGGGAACGACCTTCATCATCGGGCTGCCGATGGCCTGAAGGGGGTCGTGGAGGGCGCGAACATTAGGTTTTTCGTCATTCGTGGCCGATTCATTGCCTCCTTGGTTCTCGTCGATCAAATCAGGAAAGTCAGGATCGAACAAGAGGAACGGAGGACAGCCAGGAGATGGCGAGGCCGTTTTTCCGATTTCGCTTTTTTCCACTGGCTCCCTGTCCTCCTCCGTTTCTTCGTTCCTCTTGTTCAATCAGGTCTTGATACCCGGCGATGGATGGTAAGTAACCACCTCGTACGACGAGGAACCGAAAATTACCTAGGCGCGCGCAGATCTGAGCGATGACCACCTGGCAACGGATGGGGTCGGTTCATCGCCTGGAAGGGGCGACCGGTCACGGCAGGGATTTCGTGGTCATGGTGGGGAGCCGACCGCGTCGGTCGCGGTGGTGGTGGCGTGCTGGACGACAGCCCTTCACCGCCCTGACCAAACCCCACGCCACGCCCTGGTCAACACGCCGCCACCGGCGCGTATCTCATTGCTGAGCATGCTGATGGACCCCGCATCCTGCTTTGTGAAACGTGCCGGCCACGGCGTGGCCGCTGCGCTGGTGTCCCTGGTGGCCGCCACCGCCCTGGCAGCCCAGGACCAGCCGCCGTCCGCGCCGTTCCAGCCAGCGTTGACCAGCATCGCCGCCCTGCGCCCGCTCACCCGCGAGGAGGCGCTGCTCCACCCCGCGGTGCGCGTGCGCGGGGTGGTGACCTTCAAGTGGGGCGAGGGGCGGCAGTCCTTCAGCCTGCAGGACGGCGATGCGGCGGTGTGGGTCTCGGCCTCACCGGGCCTGAGCGCGCCAGTGTGGGTGGGCGACGATGCGGTGCTCGCAAGCCTGCACGCGGGCATGGAGATCGAGCTCGATGGGGTGATGGACGGCGGCGGCTACTCGCCCGACATCCTGCCGCGCGCGCTGCGCGTGCTCGGCGAGCCGGGCCTGCCGCGGGCGCGCGTGGTCACGCCGCAGCGCCTGATGGGCGGTGCGGAGGATTCGCAGCGCATCTTGGTCGCGGGCGTGGTGCAGAGCTTTGAGGCCTCGCGCACCGGGACCTGGCTGCTGCGCGTGGACACCGGCACCGGCAAGCTGCTGGCCAACATCCCTAAGGACCCCACCGTCGACCCGGCGCGCCTGATCGACGCCGAGGTGCGCCTGGCCGGCGTCGCGGCCTCATCACGCAATTGGCGCGCGGAATACGTCTGCCCGCGCGTGCTGGTCGGCAGCGTCGCCGACCTGGTGGTCGAGCGCGCGGCGCCGCCCGATCCCTTTGCCGTGCCGGAGGTGCCGCTGCGCACCCTGGCCGGTTACGCGCCCGACGGGCGCGCCCTGCATCGCCGGCGCATCGCCGGTACGGTGACGCTGTGCCAGCCCGGTGCCTTCGCCTACCTGCAGGACGGCGCCTGCGCGGTGCGCATCGGCCTGGCCACGAGTGAGGCGCTGCAACCGGGCGACCGCGTCGAGGCGGCCGGCTTCATCGACACCACCCGCGCGGTGGCCGGGCTCGACCAGGCGCTGGTGCGCAAGCTCGCGGACGGGCCGCCGCCGACCGCGCTCGACGCCGGATTGGAGGACATCCAGGCGGCCTTCCGCTCGGTGCGCGAGAAAGGGCGGCCGGCCAGCCCGCACGACTACGACGGCCTGCTGGTCGCGGTCACCGGGCGCCTGCTCAGCATCCAGCACGACGATCCCGACGGCATCGTGCGCCTGGCGCTCGACCGCGGTGGCGCGCTGACCAGCGCCGAGCTGGGCGGCACGCGCCCCGACGGCGCGGCGCTCGCCGCCCTGCTGCCGGGCAGCATGGTGCGCGTGGTCGGCGTGGCGCTGGTGCAGTACGCGCCCGGCGACCAGGTCGCCGATTACATCCAGCCCAACCGCCTCGACCTGCTGCTGCGCAGCGCGGGCGACGTGACGCTGCTGCAGGCGCCGTCGTGGTGGACGCCGGCGCGCCTGACCGCGGCGCTGCTCGGCAGCGGCGCGGTGCTGGCCGCCGCGCTGGCGTGGATCCTGGCGCTGCGCCGCGCGCTGCGCCGGCGCAGCGCGCGGCGGGGGGAGGTGAGGCGCACCCCCCCCGACAGCGAGCGC
>JBBQSO010000100.1:0-18213 GCA_038213805.1 Planctomycetota bacterium
CGCCCCTTCAGGGCTCGAACGTCATGTATTCCCATGAACCCAGGGCGTTGCCCTGGGCTGCCCGTCTGGTCGCGCCGTTGGCGCTCACGGCAGACGACCTTCCGGCCTGTGGTTCCCGGCCGACGCAGACTTGTGGGTAATAGGTAGAGCAATGCCTTGGGGGAAATTGCCAGAAAATCATTCGAGAGCCCTGCAAGGGCGATTCAATCCGGTCACGCGTCACGGATTGAATCGCCCTTGCAGGGCTATGGTCGTGATGTGGTCGATTTCCCAGGGTGTTGCCCTGAGCTCTCAATGAATCGCGCTTGCAGCGCTTGCGACAACCACTGACGCGAGCTGCGAGCTGCGAACTGCGAGCTGCGAGTGGCGGCACGTCTGCTGCGCTAAACGAAGCTCTTGCGCACCTCGGAACCCTCGATTTTCTCGCATCTCGCATCTCGCATCTCGCATCTCGCATCTCGCATCTCGCATCTCGCATCTCGCATCTCGCATCTCGCATCTCGCATCTCGCGTCTCGAAGCTCGAAGCTCGCAGCTCCCGCTACTGCTCCCCATCCCCAAACGCCCGCGCCCGCGCCGGATCCCGCAACCCCAACGACGCCACCATGCGCTTCGCATCCGGATAATTCCCGAACAGGTGCCGGCGGTCGATAGCGGTGACCTGGTCGGCGGGCAGGCGCAGCAGGATGTCGGCGAGGTGGCCGGGGAAGGCGCGTTCGAGCGTGGACAGCAGCGTGCGGCGCTGCTGCTGGTTGGTGGTGGCCTCGATCTGGAGCAGGCATTCAGCGTCGCGCCCGGGCAGCGGCAACCAGCGCGCAAGCACCTCCGGATCCTGCAGCGCCAACGCGGCGAGGTCGCGCGGGCTGGCGAGGGCGATCTGGCGCGCGGCGGCGGCGCAGCTGACGGAGCGCGATGCGGCGAGGTCGGAGAGGCAGGCGAAGACGGCGTCCTCGTGCAGCTCGCGCGCCAGGCGCGGGGCGTCGAGGACGGCCAGCACGCAGACCTGGCGCGGGTTGCTGCCGGTGGTGAAGCGCTGGCAGGGCGCGGCAATCAGGCGTTCATAGAGCGCGCTGCGCCGCGCCTGGCCGAAGCGGCTGTGGTGCATCTGCTGCTCAAGGCGCGCGATCAGCTCGTCGGTGGGAATGCACCACTGCACGACCAGCTGGTGGGTGGCGCGCACCCACAAATGGTCCTGCAGAGCGCGGAAGCCGGGATAGCCGAGGGCGATCAGCACCAACATGCCCGCCACCAGCGCCACCGCGCGCCGCGGCGGCTGCTGGCGGTGGTGGATCCAGGCCAGCCCGACCAGCAGCGCGCCGCCCACGGCCAAGCCGGGTGCGACGAAGGGGTTGCCGACCAGGGTGGGCCCGCCGAACACGAACAGGCTGTTGTGCACGGCGTGCGCCAGCACGCAGCCGGCGAGGTCGCCGGCGCGCAGGCGGATGAAGGCCAGCAGCAGGCCGAGCGGGAGGGCGAACAGCGCCTGGGCCGGGCTGCCGTGACTGGCGGCGAAGGCCAGGGTGGTGACCACCACCGCGGCGACCGTCGCCGCACGCGAGCCGCCCCAGAAGGCCTGCAGCCAGGGCAACAGGCGACCGCGGAAGAACAGCTCCTCACCCATCGGCGCGAGCAGCGACACGCAGACGATGGTCAGGATCTTGCCGGCGGCGCCATGCGCGGTGTGCGCCGCCGGCAGCACCGCGGCGCTGATGTCAGTCGGGTGGCTGGCGCTCCACCACAGCACCAGCAGATGGACGAGCGGCTCGAGCAGCAGCAGCATGCCGACTGCGAGTGCGGTGTTGTCGCGGCGGCGCACCAGCCCCGGCGCCGGCCGCGGCATCAGCCAGCCGGCGAACAGCAGTAGCAAGGCGGTGCCCGCAACCATCACCGGCCAGGGCTCGCCACCTGAAAGAAGGCGCAGCGCCGGCTGGTCGGCGAGGCGCCGCAGCGCGCCGGCCCACGGCAGGGCGGAGGTGACCGCGGTGAGAACCGTGAGCGCAGCCACGCCCAAGCCGGCGGCGAGACGCCAACGCTGGTGGACGGTCAGCGCAGGCACGCCGCAGAGCACGCCCATGCCCGCCAGGAAGCGCCGCGACGAGTGCGGCCGCGGCCTGGTCGCCGCAAGTGAGGGCAGCTCATCGGCTGGAGGAAGCGCAGCGGATGGATGCAGCGTAGCGCCCGCCTCCACACCTTCTGACACCTGCCCCGCGCCTGCATCGGCGCCACCGGCAGCCGTGTCCGCGATCGTCACGCCCGTGTCGGGCGCCGATTGCCCAGGGACCTCTGCCTCGCCCAGCCCGCTGCTGGCATGCGGTCCTGACCCGGCAGCAGTCACGGCCACTTCCGGCGGGGCCCCAGCCTGCGGACCGGCGTTCGCGCTGCTGCTCTCCTCCTGCGGCCCGGACATGGCGGCAGTGTCCAGGACGGCGCGCCCGCGTCAGCAGGAACCCGCGCGCGGGCGCCCGGGCGTGCGCGCCGCTTGCGCCCGCGCCTGGGCGCGATCCGCTGCGACCATGCCCGGTCCCGTGCAGATCAGCTTCACCAGCCCCGACGGCGAGGAGCGCGAAGAGCGCTGGCCATCGGTCGAGGGCTTCCGTCTGTGGGCCCTGGCCCAGGGCCTGGCCTGCACCTGGAGCGCCTACCAGGAGGACGCGGACGGCGAGTGGGCGGTCATCGATTCCGGCCGCATCGGCTCCGTCCCGTCACCACGTCCGGGTCGGCGATGACCGCGCCCGAAGCGGCGGCGCCCATCCTGCACGTCAACACCGAGCACGGCTGGCGCGGCGGCGAGAACCAGGTGGCGCTGCTGGTGCGCGGGCTGGGCGCGCAGTGGCCCGCGCTGACGGTCTGCCAACCCGGTTCGGCCCTTGCCCGGGCGCTGCGCGCAGCCGGCCAGCCGGTCGCGGAGCTGGCCATGCGCGGCCCCCTGCATCTGGGCGCGGTGCGCGGACTGCGCCGGCTGCTGCGCACGCACGGCGCGCGCGCGCTGCACGCCCACACCTCGCACGCGCATGGCCTGGGCGTGCTCGCCTGCCTGGGCACGGCGGTGCCGCTGATCGTCACCCGGCGCGTCGACTTCGCGGTTGGGCGCAGCGCCTTCGGCCGCTGGAAATATGGCCGCGTGGCGCGCTTCGCCGCAGTCTCGGCCGGAGTGCGCGGGGCCCTGGTGGCGGGCGGCGTTGCGGCAGAGCGCGTCGCGGTAATCCATGATGGCATCGACTTCGCCCGCTTCCCGGTCGACGCCACCTCGCCGGTGCGCGCCGAGCACGGCATCCCAGCGGACGCCGTCGTCTTCGCCATCACTGCAGCGCTGACCGACCACAAGGATCACCGCACCCTGCTGACCGCCTTCGCGCGCGTCGAGGCGGCGGCGCCTCAGGCCTGGCTGCTGGTGGTGGGCGAGGGCGAGCTGGCCGGCGAGCTCGCGACGCTGGCCCGCCAGCTCGGTCTCGCGCGCACGGTGTTCACCGGCTTCCGCGACGACGTGCCGGGCATCCTGCGCAGCGTCGACGGCTTCGTGCTGAGCAGCCACCTCGAGGGCCTGGGCTCGTCGCTGATGGACGCCATGCACTGCGGCCTGCCGGTGGTGGCGACGCGCGCCGGCGGCATTCCCGAGCTGATCGACGACGGCGTCGACGGGCTGCTGGTGCCGGTGCGCGACCCCGCGGCGCTGGCCGCGGCACTGCTGCGCGTGACCGGCGATGCGGGCCTGCGCGCGCGCCTGGGCGCGGCGGCGCACCAGCGCGCCCAGGCGCGATTCGGGGCCGAAACCATGGTCGCCGCCTACCGGGACTTGTACCGCGGGCTCCTGGGCTGACCTTGGCGGGCATGGCCGAACCGGATCCCGTCACCGCCCGCCGCGGCCGCCGCGACGACGGCACCGTCACCGTGCACCGCCGCGCCACCATGTCGGGCACCATCCGCGTCTCGGCGGTGCTGATCGTCCTGAACGGCGAGCGCCACCTTGACCGCGTGCTCGCCGCGCTGTCGTTCTGCGCCGAGATCCTGATCGTCGATTCCGGCTCCACCGACGACACCATCGCCATCGCCACGCGCCACGGCGCGCGCGTGGTCCATCAGGACTTCCTCGGCTACGGCGCGCAAAAGCGCAAGGCGGTCGAGCTGGCGCGGCACGACTGGATCCTGGCCATCGACGATGATGAGGTCCTCGACTACGAGGCCGCCGCGACCATCCAGGTCCTCGACCTCGCCGACCCGTCCCGCGCCTGGCAGCTGCGTCGGCGCACCTACATCGGCGCGCGCGAGGTGCGTTACGGCCAGTGGCGGCCCGACCTCAGTCTGCGTCTGTTCAACCGCACCTGCGCGAATTTCAGCGCAGACGTGGTGCATGAAGCCGTGCGCCCGGCCGGCGTGGTGCTGACCCTGCCCGGCTCGCTGCACCACTTCAGCTTTCGCGACTACGCCGATGTCTTCACCCGTCTGGCCGGCTACGCGCGCGCCAAGGCCGCGAAGTACCGGGCCCGCGGCCGTCGCCGCCCGTGGGCCGCCGCGCTGATCTTCCGCGGCTGCTGGGGATTCCTGCGCAGCTTCGTGTTCAAGCTCGGCTTCCGCGACGGCGTCGCCGGCGTGGTGGTCGCCCTGTCGGTGGCCGTCGACAGCGCTTTGGGGTTGGCGATGGCGGGGGAGGAGGAGGCGGGGGAGTAAGTGGGGCGGACTGATGATCCGCGGGTGGAATGGGGTGCGAGATGCGAGTTTCGAGTCGCGAGCACGGAAAGCAGCAGAGCCCCATGCACGTTGTGGCGCTACGCTCTGTGCCGCTCGCCGCTCGCCGCTCGCCGCTCGCCGCTCGCCGCTCGCCGCTCGCCGCTCGCCGGGGGGCGGCATGTGAGCTCCCATCGGTGACTCTCGCGTACGTTGCCGAGGACGTGCGCTTCCGTATCATACGCGGGTGGGATGCTCCGGTTGCAGACGCACATGTGCTGCGGCGGGCACGCATCCCCTGGAAGCAGACCGCTCGCACGCAGGAGTTCCGACCATGCGCATCCCGACCACGACCGCCCGCCGCCTCGCCGCCGTTGCCGTCCTGGGCTTGGCCGCCTGGGCGCCGACGGCCCAGGCCATGGAAAAAGACGAGGCGCGCCACCTGCTCGCGCGCACCGGCTTCGGCGGTACGCCGGCCGAGATCGACCAGCTGCTGCCGCTGACCCGCGAGCAGGCGGTCGACGCACTGATTGCCGGCACCCACGCCACCACCCGCACCAAGCCCCTGGAATGGTGCGCCGGCGACTACGCGGCCTACATGCGCGCGCGCGCCGCCGACTGGGACGCCGCCAAGGGCATCGCCGACCGCAGCGCGCGCGACAAGAAGGAGAACGAGCTGCGTGGCGAGCGCGACCGCCGCAGCCGCGAACTCAAGGGCTGGCTCTACCAGGAGATGATCACCACCGATTCGCCGCTCACCGAGCGCATGGTGTTGTTCTGGTCCAACCACTTCACCTCCGCGCTGCGCACCATCGAAGAGCCGCGTGTGATGTTCGAGCAGGACGCGCTGATCCGGCGCGACGCGCTCGACAACTTCGCGTTCTTCCTCAAGGACATCAACACCGACCCGGCGATGTACCGCTACCTCGACTCCGACTCCAACGTCTCGGGGCGGCCGAACGAGAACTACGCGCGCGAAGTGATGGAGCTGTTCACCCTGGGCGAGGGCCAGAAGTACACCGAGGGTGACATCCGCGAGGCGGCGCGCGCCTTCACCGGGTACAAGCTCGACCCCGCCACCGGCCGCGCCGCGCTCAGCCCCGGTGCGCACGACAACGGCTGGAAGACCATCTTCGGCAAGAAGGGCACCTTCGACGGCGACGACGTCATCAAGCTGCTGCTGCTCAGCGAGGAGCGCGTCGCGATCAACGTCGCCGAGAAGTTCTGGAAGGAGTTCGTCGCCGACACCCTCGACAGCAAGGAGGTCTACAAGCTCGCCAGCACCTTCTACCACGCCAAGTACGACATCCGCAAACTGCTGCGCGCGACCCTGCTGACCAAACAGTTCTGGGACGCCGACAATCGCGGCACGCTGTTCAAGTCACCGGCCGAATACGTGGTCGGCACCGCGCGCCTGCTGCAGCTGCCGATCGACGATCCCTACGGCTACGCCCAGCTCGCCGACCACATCGGCTACAGCATCCTGGATCCGCCGAACGTGAAGGGCTACCCCGGCAGCACTAGCTGGATCAGCACCGAAACCCTGCTCAGCCGCTGGGAGGTCGCCGACCAGATGATCGGCGGCAAGGTCGGCGCTGGCCCCGATGTCGGCAGCATGATGGGCGGTGCGATGGCCGCTGCCCCGGCCAAGCCAGCGGATGACAAGGATGCGAAAAAGGACGGCAAGAAGGAGCCTGCGACCGCGAAGAAGGAGGAGCCCGCAGGCGGCCGGAAGGAAAAATCCGACGAACCGCTGCTGAGTCTGCTGCCCAAACCGTGGGTTGCGGACGCGCGCGCCAAGGGTGCCGATGGCGTGACCCAGGCGATCATGGTGCTGCTGCCGCTGGCGCCGATCGACGAGATCGCCAAGGACTCCGGCTTCGACCAGGCGCTGCGCCAGATCGTCCACGACCCCTCGTTCAACCTCAAGTGAACCGGAGAACCGCCATGCTACGCCGTGATCTGCTCAAGATGGGAAGCGCCGCCGCCATCGGCATGCTCGCACCAGGCCTGGCGCGCGCCGCCGACCCTGCGGGCGACAAGACTCCCGGCACCCTCGCCTGGGACCGCTCGCTGGTGCTCATTGAGCTCGGTGGCGGCAACGACGGGCTCAACACCGTGGTGCCGTACGCTGACCCGGAATACTACAAACTGCGCAAGCGCATCGGCGTGCCCGAGGCCGACGTCTTCAAGCTCGGCCAAGGCCTCGGCCTGAACGGCACCATGAAGGCGCTCGAGGCCTCGTGGAAGGAGGGCGACCTCAGCTTCTTCCTGGGACTGGGCTACCCCAACCTCAATCGCTCGCACTTCCGCGGCATCGACATCTGGAATGGCGCCTCCAAGCACGATGAGATGCCGCCCGACGGGTGGCTGGCGCGCATCCTTGACGGTGCGAACGGCGGTGCGCCGTCCGACCTGCTCGCGCACAGCATCACCCTGGGTGGCAACGGCGCCTACGGCGGCGGCGGCGCGCTCTACGGCCACCAGCTCAACCGCCTGACGATGGAGCGCCCCGAGGACTTCGTGCGCCGCGCCAAGCGCATCCCCAAGCCCGGCGACAAGATCCCCAATCCCGCGATGTCGCACATCATGCACATCCAGGGCGACATCAACCGCACCGCCGACCGCCTCGAAGAATCCTACCGCAAGGCACCCAAGCTGCCGGAGTTCCCCCGCACCGGATTGGGCGAGCACCTGCAGATCGCGGCCAAGCTGATCACCGCGGGCGTCACCTGCCCGGTCTACAAGACCGGCATCTACGGCTTCGACCACCACTCCAACGAGAACGCCGCGCACCCGGGCATGGTCGGCGAGCTCGCCAACGCGCTGGCGGCATTCCGCCTCGCACTGAAATCCGTGCCGGGCGCGTGGGAGCGCACCACGGTGATGACCTACAGCGAGTTCGGCCGGCGCGCGGTCGAGAACGACAGCGGCGGCACCGATCACGGCACCGCCGCGCCGCACCTGGTCATGGGCGGGCAGGTCACTGGCGGCTTCTACGGCAAGCAGCCCAGCCTGACCCAGCTCGACAACGGCGACCTGGTCTACACCACCGACTTCCGCAGCATGTACGCGACGATCGCCCAGCAGTTCTGGGGCTACAAGAAGCCCTTCCTGAGCGACAAGGGCATCCAGGCGATCCCCAAGGTGTTCAAGACGGCCTGAACGTCCGGACGTGTCGAGATCGCACGGAGCCGATCGGGGAAGCCCGGTCGGCTCCGTGCTTTCTTCAGACCGGGGTGGCGGCAGGCTGCCGGGCATGACTGATCGCACCGCATTGCTCGTCGACGCCACCGCTCTCGCCACGCGCGATGCTGCGGGCACCTGCGCTTTGCGGCCTGGGGTAGCCGCGGCGGTGGCGCGTATGCAGGTCGCGGGGGTGCCGGTGGTGGCGCTGGACTTCAGTGCGGCGCAACCCGATCCGCAGGCCGAGGTGGTGGCGCTGCTCCAGGCCGCGCACGCGCCGCTTGCCGGCTGGATGCGCCCGGCAGCCGATGCCCCGCCCGCGTGGCGCCTGCCGCGGCCGGGACTGGTGCTGGCGGCGGCGCGCGCGCATGGCGTTGATCTCGCGACGTCGTGGCTGGTCTCGCCCGCGCCGGATGCGCTGCGCGCGGCGGCGCAGGCGGGGTGCTATGGGGCGGTGCTGATCGGGGTCACCGAACTACCTGCCGACCTGAGCGAGGCGGAGCTGGCGATCGTCACGGCGCGCGCTGATGATCTGGCCGATGCTCCACGGGTGATGGTGCCGCGGCAGGGTGGGTGCTGGCACGCGCACTGAAAAGGCCTCCTCAGCGCGGTTCCTGGCGAAACGCTGGCGCGCATGGGAGGGAGAGCGCGCCAGCGGCGCGCGGTCCCGGGAATGGTCCTCACGTTGCAGGCGCGACTCAGACGCCCTATTTGCCGATGGCCTGGGCCTTCGCCATGAATTCCGGCTGGTACCAACAGCCGGCGAAGCGCTTCGCCGCGTCGAGCAGCGCCCGCTTCGCGTCCGGCTTCTTCCCGGCTGCCACCAGCTCATCAGCCTTGGCGAGCGCCGCGGTGCGATCCGCCTCGAGCAGATCCAGCTGCGCTTGGGCCTGTTTGCCCGGCTCCGATTCCGGCTTGAACGAAGCGATTCGCAACAGCGGCAGCAACGCCTCGCCAAAGCGCTTGCCCTTGGCGGCGGCCAGCGCCTGCTTGAGGTAGCCGGTCTCGGTCTTGGCGTACCAGTCGGCATAGGACGTGGTGAAGAACTCGAAGGCGGTCTTGTTCTGGCTGTCGACCGTCGCGTGGCCCTCGGGATGATCGACGCTGAGCAGATAGGGAAACTTCAGCGCGGACTTCATCTGTTCGAAGACGCCCTTGGAGCTCGCCGGGGGTGCGATGTCGTCCTTCATGCCGGTGCCGCAGAATTCCGCGGCGCCACGCATTGGCGCCGCCGTCTGGATGACCTTGCCCTGCTCAAGCATGACGAACTGGTTGCAGCCCAGGGTCATCAGCCCGGCATAGTCGAGCGGGAAATAGCTGTAGAGTCCGGTAGAGATCTTCGCGCCGCCGGAATGTCCGCCGATGTAGACGCGGTTGGGATCGATCGGCGCCCAGCGCGCGATCACCGCGGCGACATAGACGCTGACCGCCGCGTGCACTTTCCAGGTGTCGCCGATCTTGGCATCTTTGAGCGCGTCGCTGAGGCCGAAGCCCACGACGACATAGCCCGCCGCGTGCGCCTCTTTGACGTAGCCGCCCGCGCCGTCGCGACTGTCCTTGAACTCGGTGATGTTGCCGATGAACAGCGGGTAGCGCCGCCCGGCCGCGAGCGTCGCCGGGAAGTAGATCTTCACCGGCACGCTCTGCCCGGCGAGGATCTTCTGGATCGCCGCCGGCTCGGCCTCGAGCTTGTCGTGCGGCCAGCGCCCGGCCATCCAGTCGGCGTACCAGCTCGCGGTGAGCGGCAGCTCGGTCGACACCGTGCCGCCCGTGACCGTGAAGGGCGCGGTGTCCGGAACGGCGAGATGGCCGATGGTCGGGAACGGCTCGTCTGCACCGCGCAGGACGGCGACGAGTGCGATCAGCAGCAGCGCGCGGAACACTCGGGCGGGATGATGCATGACGTTCTCCAGTGCTGCAACCATGCGCGGTTCGCCGCGGTGCGAGCGCAGCTGATCGTGCGAGGGCGCGTCGGGACTCAACCGTTGAATGTCCGGGCGACTGCATTCCCGGTCCTCATGCGGAACAGCCGCGCGACGCGGGGGGAGCTGAGAGCTGCGAGCTGCGAGCTGCGAGGGAGGCAGGTCCTCCTTGCTGCTCACGCTGATGGTTATGTCCGAGATACGACCCGGTGGGCCGCTTGCGCTCTCCCAATCCGACATTCCCCCCTTTACAGACGGTGCGCATGCTGTTTTCCTCGCGTCTCGCGTCTCGCGTCTCGCGTCTCGCAGCTCGAAACTCCTCAGCCCGCCTGCCCCCTGAACCCCTGGAACCTTTCCGCCTCCATCGCCTCCAGCCGGTCGGATGCGATGGTGCGCACGCGCGCCGCGCCCCAGATCTCGCGCAGCCGGGCGAGCGCGGCGGCATTGGGATGGATGCCCCACTCGGCGGCGGGCGTGACGGTCAGCAGCACATCGTTGCCGGTGTGCACTTGGAAGACCACCGGGCAGCGGCCCTGGTTCTCCTTGAGCAGGGTTTCGGTGCCGGTAACGCGCGCCTGGACGGCGTCGGGCGCCAGCTCACTCGCGTCGATGGCGACGACGATCTCGCGCGTCAGGCGTTCGGCGACCAGGTGCGCGGGCACCACGTCGCTGATCTTCAGGCTGGGCAGCTCTTCGACCTTGGGCTCGTCCGCGCCGCCGCCGTCCATGCCGGCCTCGCCCGGGTCCTCACCTGGCAGCTCACCCTCTTCGCCGCCGCCGCCGGGCGTGGTGCGCTGCGCGCGGCGCTCGCGGCGCTCGACCGTGCCCGAGAACAGCGCCACCAGGTCGGGCTCGCAGTCCGCGCCGAAGCGCTCGTAGGCGCCGGCCTGGTTCTCGCCGCGGCGGTTGGCGCCGCCGGGGAAGAGCACGCCCTCGAAGCGCCCGTACTGGTCTTCAAGGGTCAGCACCGCCATGGTCTTGCCGGTCTTGGTGCGGATCACGCGCTTGCCTAGCACCACCGCGGCGATGGCCGCGGGTGAACCGGTGGCGAGCCCGGACAGGTCGCGGGTGCTGTGGCGCGCGACCGGCGCGAGGATGGCGTGGTGCTCGGCCACCGGGTGGCTGCTGATCCAGTAGCCGGTCAGGGCCTTCTCGAAGGCGAGGCGCTCGGAGACCGTCCAGTCAGCGGCGTCGCCATAGCCCTGGGTCTGCTCGCGGAAACCGGCGTCGCTCTCGAAGGTGTCGAACAGCGTCTGCTGATTCTGGGCGCGCGTGCGCGTCAGGCGGTTGCCGCGGTCGAAGGCGCGATCCTGGGTCTCGAACAGCGCGCGGCGGTTGACGTGCAGGCTGTCGAGCGCGCCGACCTTGATCAGCGATTCGATCACGCGCTTGTTGACCTGGCGGGTGTCGATGCGCTCACAGATGTCGTAGAGGCTGGCGAAGGGTCCGCGCTTGGCGCGCTCCTCGATGAGGTGCGCGGCCGCGCCCTCGCCGATCGCCTTGACGCCGCCGAAGCCGAAGCGGATGGCGTCGCCGACCGCACTGCGCGCCAGGGCCACCGCCGAACCGGCCGCGGCGTGCGGCACCACCGCCGCCGCGCCTGCGGTCTTGCGCACCAGGGTGAACTCCCAGCCCGACTCGTTGACGTCCGGCGGCAGCACCGGGATCCCCGAGGAGCGCAGCTCCTCGACGAACTTGGTCATCTTGTCCTTGTTGTCCATTTCGTAGATCAGGTTCGCGGTCATGAATGCGGCGTAGTGGTTGGCCTTGACGTAGGCGGTCCAGTAGGCGATCAGGCCATAGCAGGCGGAGTGGGACTTGTTGAAGCAGTACGAGGCGAAGCCAAGAATCTTCTCCCACATCTCCTTGCACTTCTTGCGGTCGAACTGGTGGGTCGACCACGCGCCCTCGATGAACTTCTCCTCGAGCTTCTTGAGGACATTGATGTCCTTCTTGCCCATCGCCTTGCGCAGGTCGTCGGCTTCGGCCGGGGTGAAGCCGCACAGCTCGCGGCTGATCGACATCACCTGCTCCTGGTAGATGTAGAGGCCGTAGGTCTCCTTGAGCACGCCCTCCAGCACCGGGTGCGGATAGTCGACCTTCTGGCGGCCGTGCTTGCGGTCGCAGTAGTCGATGTGCATGTTCGCCATCAGCGGGCCCGGGCGGTAGAGCGCGACCAGGGCGATGAGATCCTCGAAGCGGTCGGGCTTGAGCAGCTTGATCAGCTCCTGGAAGCCGGACGACTCGCACTGGAACACACCCAGGGTCTCGCCGCGCCCGAGCATCGCGAAGGTCGCGGGATCATCGAGCGGCACGGTGGCGTAGTCGAGCTCGCCGCCGCCGCTGGCGCGCACCACGTCGGCCGCCTTCTTCAAGATCGACATGGTCTTGAGGCCCAGGAAATCCATCTTGAGCAGGCCGCACTTCTCGACCTGGTTCATGTTGTACTGGGTGGCAGGCCGGCCCTTCACCACGCAGATCGGCACGTAGTTGCTGACCGCCGCCGGTGCGATGATCACGCCGCATGCGTGCACGCCCAGCGAACGGCCGAGCTTTTCGAGCTGCAACGCCGCGTCGAGCACCTGGCGGGTGCGTTCATCGCCGTCATAGCGGCGCACCATCGCATCGACCGCGCCGAACTCGTTCTTGTCCTTGTCGAGCGGCTTGCGCCCCAGGCACACCTGCAGGTCGTGTTTGCCAGTGGGATCCTCGGGGACCAGGTTGGCCAACTCCTGCGACTCCTCGGGCGTCCAGTGGTAGGCGCGCGCGACGTCCTTGATCGCCATGCGCGCCTTCATGGTGCCCAGCGTCATGATCTGCGTGACCGCGTCGTGACCGTACTTGCCGGCGACGTATTCGATGACCTCGCCGCGGCGGTCCTTGCAGAAATCGATGTCGATGTCCGGCACCGATTTGCGGCCGGGATTCAGGAAGCGCTCGAAGAGCAGCCCGTACTTCAGCGGGCACATGTCGGTGATGCCCATGCTGTACGCGACGATCGAGCCCGCCGCCGAGCCGCGCCCGGGCCCGACCGGGATGCCGCGGTCCTTGGCCCAGTTGATGAAATCGGCGACGATCAGGAAGTACGCCGCGAAGCCCATCTTGAGGATGGTCTCGAGCTCGAAGGCGAGGCGCGGAGCGACCTCGGGCCCGGGCGTCGCTCCGTAGCGCCGCGCCACGCCGCGCTCGCACAACGCGCGCAGCCAGGTCTCCTCGGTCTCGCCCGCCGGGCATTGGAAGCGCGGCAGGTGGTAGGCGCCGGTGGGAATCTTTGAGCCGGCGCACAACTCGACGATGCGCCGGGTGTTGTGAATCGCCTCGGGCAGGTCCTTGAACAGCTCGACCATCTGGTCGGCGGTCTTGAGGTAGAATTCCTGGCTCGGCATGCGCTTTCTGCGCGGATCGTCGACCGTGGTGACCTTCTGGATGGCGAGCTGCACATCGTGGATGGCGTGGTCCGACGCGCCCAGGTAGTGCGTCCAGTTGGTCGCGACCACGCCGACCCCGGCGGCGCGCGCCAGGCGCACGCAGGCCGCGCGCACGTCGAGCGGCCCGTCGGCACCATGGTCGGTGAGCTCGACGAACAACCGCTCGGTACCGAAGATGCCGACCAGCAGGGCGAGCTGGCGGCCCGCCTCGTCCTCGGCGCCCGAAGCCAGGTGGCGATTGAGGAAGCCGTCACGCCCCGCGCCAGTCAGGCACACCAGCCCGGCGCTGTGCGCCGCGATCGCCTCAAGGTCGACGCGCGGTTCGAAGTAGAAACCCTCCAGCCAACCCAGGCTGACCAGCTTGGCGAGGTTGCGGTACCCCTCCTCGTTCTGCGCCAGCAGCACCAGCTGGTGCCAGTCGCGCACGCGCTCCTTCATGCCCAACGGCGCGACGTTGAGCTGGCAGCCGATGATCGCCGTGAGCCCCGCGTCCTTGGCCGCGCTATAGAACTCGTACGCGCCGAACAGGTTGCCGCGGTCGGTCAGCGCCACCGCGTCCATGCCCTGCTCCTTCACCGCCTTCACCAGCTTGGCGATGGTGGTGGTGGACTCGAGCAGCGTGAAATGGCTGTGCAGATGGAGATGGGTGAAGTCGGCCATGGGAAGATGTCGCCCGGGGACGGTTCAGAGAGAGTGGCGAGACGCGAGACGCTGACCGCGACCATCCTGGCGGGCCTGCGGCCCACGGAACCGGATTCAGCGAAAGTCACAGACCCTGGGACGCACCCGGAGATCGCCCGCAATCCAGCGATTAGACACCCCCACGCCGGATGCGCGGCAAAGGAGGGCCAGGGGCCTGGCCCCTGGCGGGGCGTAGCGGGGCAGCGCCCCGCGAACAGCGATCCCCCGAGCGCAGCGCGCGAGCGGGGACGTCGATCGGTCGAGCGTAGCGAGACACGGCGGCGCAGCCGCCGTCGCCGCGGGCCGATGGCGCGCCCCGCGCCGCACGCGCAGCGTGCCCGCCGCAGGCGGATCGGCCCGCGGCGCGATCGGCGCAGTCGGAGCTAGAACTTCACCTTCAAGTTCAGACCCAGAATATAGATCATGTCCGTGCTGCGCACGATCCCGCTGCCGGCCGGAACCGGGATGGCGCGGTAGCCTTCGTCCGGGAAGAAGATGCCGCCAAACAAGGTGAAGGTGGTCGGGCTGGTGGTGTAGTCCCAGCTCAGCGCCATGTCGAATTCCTGGCCGAGCTTGTTGTTGGCGCCGGGGGCCGGGGCGACGAGGCGGTAGTTGCCGTAGATGGACTTCAGGCGCACGCGCTTGCGGTCGTCGAGGGCGTATTCGAGTTTGACCTTGAGCGCCTCGAGATTGCCGTTGAGCAAGCGGCTGATCTCGCCGTACTTCTCGCTCTCGACGATGGCGGTGTCGCTGGTGCCTTCCCACTTGTTGATGAAGCCGTGTTCGGTGCTGTCGTTGGGATTGTCGTCCCCGCTCAGGTAGTCGCCCTGGATGCCCAGCACCACGTCGCCGGCCGCATGCCAGTCGAGGCCGCCACTGACGCCGAAGCCGGCGAAGGACACGCCGTTGCCCTCGTCACCGCGCTGCACCGCGCCTTCGCCAAAGAGCTCGAAGTCGCCGACGTCGAGGTCGAGGCCGGCGTAGACGGTGCGCAGGTTCTTGCCGCGCGGTCCGCCCAGGTCGTCGGGGTTGCCCGAGCCCGGATTGGCCGGGTTGCGCAACAGGATGTCGCGCTCGATGTTGTAGGATGCGGTGACGAAGACGCGGTTGTCGCCGACGTTCTCGGGCTTCCAGTCGACCACGATCGAATAGATCGTGCTGTTGTCGGGCAGCTTGCCGACCCACGGGCTGAAATCGAGGGTGTCGAGGTTGAACTGCCCGCGCGCCACGTCCCAGCCGGTGATGGTGCGGTTGTCGGCGTGGCTGTCGTAGAGGAACGCCGAGTGGTCCTTGCGCAGGCTCCACGAGATCGGCTGGCGGCCGAGCCACAGGCCGGCCTCGCGGTAGCCGAGGAAGTCCTTGAGCTTGACGTAGGCGTCGTTGACTACCGCGTTGCCGCTGTTGCCGTTCGGCACCGGGTTGGTGTTGTTCGGATCGACCGAGCGGCCGTCGCCGGCGACGCCCTGGTAGCCGAGCGTGACCGCCACCTCGACGCGCTCGTCGATGCTGACGCGGGTGCCGAGGTCGGCGCGGATCCAGCCCTCGCTGCGGTGGTCGCTGAACGAGCTGTTGCCGTCGGAGAGGTTGGAGGAATTGATGAAGTCGAGGTCGAGCAGGCCCTGGATGTAGACCTGACGGCCGCTGCCCTGCAGGCCACCCGGCTTGACCTCGACCACGCCACCACCGGAAGCCATGAGCGGCGAGCTGGCCGCGTCCTGGGCCGCCGCCACGCCGCTCAGGATGACCAGGGTCGAGACCAGGACGAGGGGGCGGGGTGCCATGGAATCTCCGGGGCCGCGGGGCCGGGGTGGGCGCGGACGTTAACCGCCGAGCGCAAGGGCGCAATCGGTTGGAGCCACGGCGCGCACGGGGCACCACGCCCGCCGGCAAGCATCGGCCACGCTGAGCGTCGTCAGGGATCGCCGGGCGCGCGACGTGTGGCAAGCCGCCAGGCCGGGGCCACGCGAAGGGGTTTGCATCGCCCCACGCCAGGCCCATCGTGCGCCACCATCCTCCGGGGGACGGCCATGCGTTCGTTCGTGATCCTGCTCATCCTCGCGGCCGCCGGCTGGTTCGGCTGGCGCTGGTACGCCGAGCGCCAGGCGGCTGCCAAGGTCGCCGCCGAGCAGGCGGCGGCCGCCCAGCATGCCGCTGAGACTCCGCCGGCGCCCGGCCCCGGCGCCGGCCCCGGCGCGACCGCGCAGCCCCCGCCCGGCGACGGCACCCCGGCCGACGCGCCGATCCTGCCCGAGGTCAAGGCCGAGTACGAGCGCGCCGAAGGCATCTGGCAGCAGGTCGTCGCCAGCGGCACCAACCCCGCCGGCACCGCCAAGGCGCCGCTCCTCGACCACCTCTACAGCGACGTCCTGCAGGGCCTCTACAACAAGCCCGGGCAGAAGGCCCTCGAACTCAAGCTGATCGCCGAGCGGCTGACCCCATTGGGCGACAGCCTGTTCTTCTCCAAGACCCCCTTCCCCGACGACGAGAGCGGGCTGTTCGCCAGCCACGAGGTCCAGCCCGGCGAGAACCCGGACGCCATCGCGCGCAAATACGGCATGAGCCGCGAGTTGCTCAACCGCCTGCGCGGCCGCGATCCCAACGACAGTCGCCTGGGCGCCGGCGACCGCCTGAAGGTGGTCAAGATCAAGGACAAGGGCGGCTTCCTGCTGCACATCGACAAGAGTGACTTCTACCTCGACTGCTACGTCGGCGGCGC
Source organism: Planctomycetota bacterium (assembly GCA_038213805.1). Lineage (GTDB taxonomy): Bacteria > Planctomycetota > UBA11346 > UBA11346 > UBA11346 > BOG-1363. The sequence continues at coordinate 16,595 of JBBQSO010000100.1, forward strand.
CTTCGCGCGCCGCTATCCGATCTCGCATGGCGCACCCGAGACGCCCACGCCGAGCGGCAAGACCCGGCTCATCGGGCGCGAGCTCAACCCGAGCTGGACCAATCCCAAGAACGGCAAGGTCTACGGCCCGGACGACCCCGAGAACATCCTCGGCAAGGTGTGGATGGCCTTCTCGCCCGACGGCATCGACAAGAACGGGCTGGGCATCCACGGCTACACCGGCCCCAATCCGAAAATGCAGGCGCAGGTCTCGAACGGCTGCATCCGCCTCGACACCCCGCAGGCCCAGGAGCTCTTCCAGACCCTGGCTAACCCCGACCGCAGCCCGACCGCGGTCGAGCTCGCCGACTGACGCGCCGGCCGGCGCGCCTACGGAAAGCCACCATGCGACTTGCGCCCGCCGCCGGCCCGGCCGAGGCTGCGTCCATGCACGCGACCACCCGGCCAACAGGCGTGCTTCCGGCCCGCCTTCCCGGTCCCGAGCGCGCGGCGCGGCGGCGATGAGGCACATCCTCCGCTTCCTGCGCGGCCGGCGCGACCGCGCTGCGCCGGCCGCCGCGCCAGCCCAGCCCTGGCGCAGCGAACGCGTGGTCACCGAATTCGACGACTACATCGCCCAGCTCGAGTCCGACATCGCCGCGGCCCGCACCACCATCCTGATGGAAGTCTTCATCTTCGGCGACGACGAGCCCGGCACGAGCGTGATCCCGGCCCTGGCGGCTGCGGCGGCGCGCGGTGTGCAGGTACGCCTGCTGGTCGACGGCGTCGGCAGCCTGACCTGGATCCGCCACCGTGCCGCGGCTGCCAGCACCACCGGCATCGAGCTGCGCATCTTCCACCCGGTGCCGTGGCTCAGCACCGGCCCGCTGGAACCGGGCAAGTGGTGGCACGTGCTGGCGGGCCTGCGGCGCCTGAACCGCCGCAACCACCGCAAGGTGGTGGTGATCGACGGCGCTGTGGCCTGGGTGGGTTCGATGAACATCGAGCGCCGCCATTCGCGGACCTGCTGTGGCGAGGACGCTTGGCGCGACGCCGTGGCGCGCATCGAGGGCGAGACCGTGGGCCTGCTCGAGGAGGCCTTCACCGCCGCCTGGCGGCGCTCCTGGCGCGTCCGCGGGCGGCGCCTGTACCCGGCCTTCACCTGGCGACGGCTGCACGTGCACGCGCCGCCGGGCGGGCCGGTGCGCCTGAACCACGGCTTCCGCCTGCGCCGGCGCTACTGGCGAGAACTGCTCGCGCGCATCGCCGCGGCGCGCGGCCGGGTGTGGCTGGCCAACGCCTACTTCGTGCCGCGCGGCGACCTCATCCGCGCGCTCGGCAAGGCGGCCGCAGCCGGCGCGGACGTGCGCGTGCTGACGCCGGGGCGCTCCGATCTGTGGTTCATGCCGCTGGTCGCCGCGGTGTTCGCCGACCGGCTGGCGCGCCTGGGGGTGCATCTGCACCAGTACCAGCCGTGCATGCTCCATGCCAAGGTGGCGATCATCGACGACTGGGTGACGGTCGGTTCGACCAACCTCAACAGCCGCAGCCTGAACCACGACCTCGAGGCCGACGTGGTGCTGGCCGAGCCCACCTCGCGCGCCAGCCTCGAGGACCACTTCACGGAGGGCCTATCCAAG
>JBBQSO010000101.1:0-18186 GCA_038213805.1 Planctomycetota bacterium
CCCCCCTCCCGCTCACCGACCTCCACACCGCTCTGACCTGGCGCTATGCGACCAAGAAATACGACGCCGCGCGCAAGATTCCGGCCGCGAGCTGGGCCGCGCTCGAAGAGACCCTGGTGCTCAGCGCCTCGTCCTATGGCCTGCAGCCCTACCGCTTCTATGTCATCGACGACGCCGCCGTGCGCGCCCGCCTGCTGCCCGCGGCCTACGGCCAGACCCAGGTCGTCGAGGCCTCGCACCTGGTGGTCTTCGCTGCCAAGCAGGGCTTGGACGAAAGCTACGTCGAACACTTCATCGCACGTGTCGCCGAGGTGCGCGGCGTGCCCGCGGACACGCTGAAGGGCTACCGCGACACCATCGTCGGCGATCTGGTCACCGGCCCGCGCCACGCCTGGGTCGACCACTGGGCCGCCCGCCAAGCCTACATCGCGCTCGGCGACCTGCTCACCAGCGCCGCCCTGCTCGGCATCGACGCCACGCCCATGGAAGGCTTCGTCCCGCCCAAGGTCGACGAGATCCTCGGCCTCGCCGCCGAGGGCTATGCGTCCGTGGTCTGCGCCGCCCTCGGTTACCGCCACGCCGACGATAAGTACGCCAAGGCCCCCAAGGTCCGCCTGCCGGTAAGCGAGCTCATCAAGCACGTCTGAAACCGGTGAAGAGACGGCGAAAGACGTATGTGGAGGTCGAGCAGAGGGAAGAAAGACAGGACAGCAGAGGAGAAACGCGGAGGATGGGGCTGTAGCCCGCGTTCAGTTCGCTGACCGAACCATCTGGACTGCGAAGGAGATACCGCCTTCGCAGGCTGGCTGGCCGTTTCCCGCACTCCCCTGCCTGCCCCCCTCGCGCTTCCCAAAGTCACCCTGGCCCGGGCCGTGGAACTGTGGCAGAATCCCACATGCCCCGGCATGGCGCCAGGGCATCCTTGACCTGTTGCCCAGGTGCCCGGCTCATGCCGGCGTGGGTGAGGAGAACCGCCATGTTCCGCATCCACCCCCGCATCCCCGCTCCGCTGGTACTTGCGCTCGCCGCGCTGTCCTGTGCGCCCGGCGAGCGACTGACCGCCGAAGAGCAGCTCAAGCTGGCGAACGGCGACGTGGTCACCGGCGAGTTGGTGAAAGAGACCACGACCACCCTCGACCTGCGCCGCACGCTGCTGGTCAAACATATGGTCAAGGTCTCGATCACCAGCATCCACAAGGATCAGATCCTGAGCCGCGCCAAGGTGCCGGACGCGCCCGAGCTCTATAAAACACGCTCCGCTGGCGTGGGCGACAGCATGGAGGAGCAGTGCGCACTCGCACGCTGGTGCATTGAACACGTGCTCGTCGACCAAGCGGTGATCCACACCGGCAAGGCCGCCGAGGCGGCGCCCGACAGCCCGATGGTGGCCCGGCTCTACACCGACCTCGGCTTCGTAAAGACGCCCGACGGCAAGTGGATGAAGGAAGACGAATACCTCACCCAGACCGGCCAAGTCGACCTGGGCGGCAAGATCATGAGCCCCGCCGAGGCTGAGGCACGCAAGAGTCTGTACCGCGCGACCAGCGAGCATGACGCCGCGGCCCAGCAGGTGAAAGATCTCCAGTTCGTCGTCGACCACTACGGCGAGCGCATCACCGACACACAAAAGAAGCTCGACGCCGCCAAGTCCGCCCAGGGCGAATCCCAGGCCCGCGCCAAGTCCGCGCAGGCCCAGGCCGAGGCCGCCGCACGGCGCGCGGCGGCCAACAAGGCCCAGAACGGCAACGGGTACGGCAACAATGGCCGGCGCGGTGGTCAGCAGCAGCAGGCCCAGACCTCCGGCGACCCCGCTGGCGAATATGCCCAGGCCAATACCGATGCCGAGAGCGCCGCGCGCGACCTCGCCACCTGCACGCGCCGCCTCGCGAGCCTGCAGGCGTCCCTGGAGAAGGCCAAGGCCGACCTCCCCGCCGCAAAGGAGCGCCTGACCAAAGCCGACGCCGAGCTCGACAAGGCCAAGGCCGGCGTGCCCGGAGGCGATGCGGCCCACGCCGCGGTCAAGCCCAACGCCGACGCGCCAGCGAAGACCGCTGCCGCCAAGTAGCAGCGGGAAGCGCCCGGCGGATATCCCACAGTTACTACGTTTGACGTTTCAGCAGCCTGCCGGCAACCCCGGCAGGCTGTTCGCTTTCTGCATGTCCGCGCTTCTCTCTGGTCGTCATGTCGGGTGCCCGTTCTCCTTTTGGCCAGCAAGGCTCCCCCAGAACACAGCAACCCCCTGGCATCGCCAGGGGGTTGCTGTTGAAATCACAAACGCGAAACGTTCATTTCACGTGTGCGAAAATCGAATGACCCTGACCAGGGGTGTAGGTACCGGCCGCGTTGGTGGTGAAGGCGACCGGGGTTCCGGTGCCAGCAGGATCCTCCATGATAGAGGCCTCGGTCGAGTAGATGTCATCGACCAGTGCGACGTCATCCTTGGCATCGGGATTGGGCACCTTCACGCGCACCGTGGCGCCAAAACCCATGGTGGCATCCGCGGTGGGCGTGCCCGTTCCGACCTTAAGCGGCTTGGTATGAGAATCGCCAAAACAAGCCACCGACTTGGTGCCTTTGTGCGAGACCACGTCGCGGTCGGCAAAGACCACGCGCGCCGAACCCGGTTCCGCAGGGCAGGCGAAATCGAAGGCGTAGTTCACCTGGGGCAGGGTGGCACTCGCCGAACCGCTCCAGGTGTTGACCAAAGCGATGGTCTCCGAGCGCTTCGCTTTGTTCTGGGGACCTGCGACAGTCGCGCTCGGGCACTTGAAGACGCTGTTGGGCAGCGTCATCACGTCGCAGAGCACTTCCATGCATGCGTTAGACCACTGCTGGGCAGGAGCGCCAGTCGCAGGAGCGGTCGTGAACCACGGCTGCGGCCACGGAGTCTCTTCAGTGGTCGCATAGGCGACGCAGGCGCCCATGATCTGGCTCTGGTTCTTCGCGCATTTCGACTGGTTCGCCATTTCGCGGACCATGCCGATGACCGGCAGCAGCATGCCGGCGAGGATGGCGATGATGGAGATCACCACCAGCAGCTCGATCAGGGTGAAGCCCTGACGGTGCCGCATAGATGTTGAGTGGATGTTGAGGGACATGGCGAAGCTCCTGGGGGTTTCCCGGGGGATGGACACGGCCAAAGGAATGGATTGGCCGAATATCGGAAGATAGACCCTCGGTACGGCTTCACAACCATAGACAACCATCCCCCTCAGAGGGTGTCGCACCCGTGTTGTTGGGGACAGTTGGGGGTGTAGGGACCACAAGAGGTCGGAAGTCCAGAAGCCCCGCGCTCACCGCGTCCACTGACAACGCAGTCGCCCTGGTCATAAGACCAGGGCGGACAAGAACTAACCTACCTTTGAGCGTGACTTGACAGCCGCCGGCCGTCAAGCCGGAACCATCACTTCAAATGCACTTCTTCGTACAGTTCTTCACCCAGCTCTTTGACGCTGTAATTGCGCACGCGGGGCGGGGCGAAGTTGATCTCGCGCTGCTTGTCCCACTCCTTGGGGTCGTTACCCATGTGAGCGCCGGACTTCTTCAGTTCGTAGGCGCGTACGCCGTCGTACGTCAGCAGGGCGAACTTCCAGGACAGACCGCTGAAGCAGTTGATGACGATGGGGTCCTGCTCCTTGCGGCCGACGCCGGGCTTCTCGCGCTCGCCGCCCAGTTCCGTCTCGATGTAGGTGCTGATACGGCTGATCTCGGATTCGGCGCCGGCGTTGTTCTTGCCGTTGAGCTTGGAGCCTTCGAGGACGATGCCGCTGCTGCCACCGACGCGCAGGAAGGCGGTCGGGAAGACGCCGTTCTGGGCGGACAGACGGCTGCGCTCCTGGAGGAGCTTGGCCTGGTACTGCGAGGGCTCGTAGCCGTCGACGAAGCCTTCGGGCAGGATGACGATGTTGATCTGCTTGGGCGGGTCGACCGGCGCCTTTGGCGGCGACGCGGACTGGCCCTTGTCGGTGGGCAGCACGCTGGCGATGCCCTTCTCGGGCGCGGTGAACTTGGTGGTGAGGATGAAGAACAGCAGCAGGAGCATGATGCAGTCGATCATCGGCACGAGGTCGATCTTGCCCTCGTTGATCTTTTCACTCGGATCTTCGGCCATGGTCGTTTCCTTGATGCAACTGGTGGCGCCCGGTAAGCGGCGACGGATCGAGCTTCAGCCCCGCGATCAGCGATCGCGGTGGTTGCTCAGTGGTCGCCCGGCTTGCGGGTGGTGAAGACCAGGAAGACGAAGGGCTTCATGGTCGCCGGGGTCGAAACCTTGGGTTTCATCTGGTCGTTGGGATTGATGGTGTCGCAGGCGATCTGCTGGACCTCCTGCACGACGCGGAACTCTGTGTCAGCGTCGGCGCGGATCTCGAGCACGATCATCGGCAGCTGCAGACCGGAATTCTTGGGGTCAGGGAACTTGGTCGCCTGGTCGTAGGCGCGGTCGAGCACGCGGCGTAATGCGATGTAGGACTCGTAGCTGTCCGGGCCCAGCGAGCTGTATCTTTGGTTGTTGATGAGGATGGTGTTGCGCGGCGGCGTGCCAGCCTGGGTGCTACCGTAGACGTTGATGACGATGCGCTCCCATTCCTTGGGGTTCTTCACTTCCTGCGCGGTGCGCGTCGGTGGCACCGAGATGTCGTTGACGCGCTGGTCCATGGTGATGCGACCGCAGAGCATGAAGAACAGCAGGAGCAGAAAGATGCAGTCGATCATCGGGACGAGATCGACCTCGGCATCCGCGTGCTCAAGGCCGAAGCGCTTCTTCTTGTGACTCATGATGGCTTTCTTTCCTGGCCACCTGCGGGCATGCCGGGCGGCATGCCGAGGCGACGGGTCCGGGTTCCGCATCCGTGTGGCGGGCGCGCGCTCAGGCGCACACCGCAGTGGCGAACGCGGCCTACAGCTGAGGGTTCAGCCGCAGGCGCGCGTCCGCACATCGCGCATCAGCGCGTGCGGAAGTAGTCGAGAACCTCGTTGGTGATGACCGTCGAGTCCAGGGTGCACTGGTTGACGCGGCCGCGCAGCCAGAAGAAGAAGTAGAGGTTGCCGATGGCGATGACCAGGCCGGTCGCGGTGCAGACCAGGGCCTCACCGATGCTGCCGGAGAGCATGTTCGGATCCACGCCACCCGGGTTGGCGGACATGGTGAGGAACGACCCGATGATACCGGACACGGTGCCGAGCAGGCCGATGAGGGTCGCCGAGCTGGCGAACATCGACAGCCAGCCGACCTTGCCCATGTACTTGTTGGTCTCGGCCGCACCGACCACCTCGGAGGCCTCTTTCATGGTGTCGTAGCCGAAGTCCTTCTTGTCGAGGGCGGCAGCGATGATGTTGCCGAGCATGCTGCGGTCGTTGGCGACCAGGTTGCGCGCGTTCTCGACCGCCTCATCGGTGGGGCCTTCGGCGAGGATGTTGTGGATCTCGTCGGCGAGGCCGTCCGGGATCAGGTTCTCGCGCTTGATGGTGAACACCCACTGGATGGCCAGCGAGTAGCTGACCAGCGAAAGGCCGATCAGCAGGTACTCGACCGGACCGGCCTCGAGGATCAGGGAGATGACGCTCTTCGAGGCCGCAGCGGCCTTCTCGCCTTCCGCGCCCACGAGCAACCCAGCCGAGGCGAGGCAGAGCAGGGCGAAGACAGGAGCGGAGGAACGGAGGAATCGGCGCATGGGGTCTCCCTGATGGGTGGCGATCGCGGACCGGCCGCGGGACGTCCTGGGTTCGATGGTGGGGCGGAGTATGGTCGGGACGACTACCTGCGGCAAGCCAAGCACGCATGGTCAAGAATTTTGTGTGTCACCAGCGGACTGCGCTCAAGTGGCTGGAGCGCCGCGATTTAGGGCGCGAAGGCCGGTTAAACGCACGGCGCTTGGAAAGGTTCATTGGAATATTTCCGCGCGTTTCCAGAAGGTCCGGAAGTCCGGGGTCCGGGGTCCGGAAGTCTCGTGGGGCACCGGTCTTGACCAGATGGCGGCGCTGGCCTGGAGTCCCGGGTCAGCCTAAAACCCGCAGACCCAGAGGATAGGACCGCGGTTTTAGGCTCCGTGGACTTCCGGACTTCCGGACTTCCGGACTTCCGGACTCTCCTGCCGGAGCGCCGGGAACAGCACCACGTCGCGGATGTTGCCTTGGCCGGTGAACAGCATGACCAGGCGGTCGATACCCACGCCCTGGCCACCGCAAGCTGGCAGGCCGTGATCGAGGGCGGTGCAGTAGTCTTCGTCGATCAGGCCGCTGACCTCGTCGTCCTTGGCGGTGGCGGCCTCCGCGACCTGCTCGCGGAAGCGCTGGCGCTGGATGTCGGGATCATTCAGCTCGGTGTAGGCGTTGCCCAGCTCCATGCGCGCCATGAACAGCTCGAAGCGCATGGTGCGGGTGGGATCGTCTGCCCGCGCCTTGCACAGCGGGGTCAACCAGGTGGGCTGGTCGGTGATGAAGGTGGGTTGGATGAGGTGGGGTTCTACCACTGCCTCCCACACCTGGTTGAGCAGGCGGTCGTAGGTCGGGAAGTCCGCTGGGTCGAGACCGAGCTCGCGCGCCTTGGCGGTCACCGCCGCGCGGTCGTCGACGCGCAGACCGCCGAGCTGCTCGAGGGCCTGGTCGTAGGTGAAGCGGCGCCACGGCTGCCCGAGGTCGATGACGTGTTCGGCGAAGCGCAGCACGCGCGTGCCGAGCACACTGTCAGCGAGGTGGCGGAAGAGCTCTTCGCTGAGCGTCATCATCGCGTGGTGGTCGGCGTAGGCCTGGTACCATTCGATCATGGTGAATTCGGGATTGTGGCGCGGGCTGACGCCCTCGTTGCGGAAGTTGCGGTTCAGCTCGAAGACCTGCTCCATGCCGCCGACCAGGAGCCGCTTGAGGTAGAGCTCCGGCGCGATGCGCAGGTAAAGGTCACTGTCGAGGGCGTTGTGGTGGGTGACGAATGGCCGCGCCGTGGCCCCGCCGGGGATGGGGTGCATCATCGGCGTCTCGACTTCGAGGAAGCCGCGGTCGGTGAAGAAGCGCCGCACGCCCGCCACCAGCCGGCTGCGCAGCAGAAAAGTCGCCAAGCTGGCGTCGGACATCAGCAGGTCGAGGTAGCGCTGGCGGCTGCGCGTCTCGGCGGAGAGCGCCCCGCTGTCGGCGCCGGCCTGGTGCGGCGGCGGCAACAGGCTTTTGCCGAGCACGGTCAGGCGTTCGACGAAGACGCTGACCTCGCCGGTGCGGGTGCGCCCAACCGCGCCTGCGACGCCGACCCAGTCGGCAAGGTCGAGGGCCTTGACGACTTCCCACTGCTCCGCACCGAGCGCGCCGAGTTCGAGGTAGAGCTGGATGCCGCGCGCCTTCTTGGCCTCGGCGCCATCAAGGTCGGCGACCCCAGCGAGTCGCTGCGCCTGGTAGGCCTCGCCGCGGCTGCGGTCGTAGAGCGTGGCGAAGAACAGCTTGCCGCCGGCCTTGCGCAAATTGCCGATGCGCCCGGCGAGGCGGACCTGGGGCCCGCGCGGCTGGACGTCGCCTTCGACCTGGGCGGGCGCGAACTCGCGTGCCGCAACGATGGGACCGGTCGGGAGGAAGGTGGTGCCGAAAGGGTCGGCGCCGAGTTCACGCAGGCGCGCAACCTTGGCGGCGCGGGCGGCGCGATATTGATCGATGGGATCAGTCATGGGTGCGGAAGCCTAGGTCTGGACCGGGAATAGCAACGCCGACCAACGCGAAACCCCCGGCCTGAGGCCGAGGGTTTCGCGCTGCCTTCCGATGTCGGACGTCGGACGCTTACAGGCGTTTTTCGATCTCGTCGAAGAGCACCACATCCGCCTGGAGGAGGATGAGGGTCTTCTTCTCGGTCTCGGAACGGCCGTTGGTGCTGAAGAGGCGGCCGAGGAACGGGATGTGGCTCAGGAACGGGATGCCCGAGTGCGACCGTGAGCTTTCGCCGTTGGTCATGCCCGCAAGGAGGAGCGAACCGCCATCGGGAATGGTCACCGAGGTACGGACCGACTGATAGTCCATCTCGGGAATCATCAACGGGTTGTCGTTGTTGTTGATGCCCGCGTTGTTCTGGGTGATCGGCAGGCCGCCGAAGGTGCCCTGGGCCTGGCCCTGGAGGCCGGCCGGGGGCGCGCCGCCGAAGCGGCGCCACGCGGTCACCACGGCGTTAGTCGGACGCAGGGTCAGGGTGATATACTTCTTGTCCGCCGAGGCGATCGCCTGGACGTCCAGCACGGTGCCGTAGGAGAGCGTGCTGATGATCGGGTCGTACTGGCCCTGGTTGATGTCGTAGTCAGCGATGTAGGCCTGCTGGTTGATGTGCACGATGTGCGCCTGCTGGCCGTTGAACAGGGTCAGGTCGGGCTCGAACAACACGTTGCCGCGACGTTCTTTTTCGACCGCGTGCAGCACCGCAGAGACCAAGAAGTCGTCGGTCAGGCGCCAGTGCTGGGTCTGGAAGTTCAGGCCGTCCTGGCCGGTGACCGGCAAGGGCAGACCGTTCGGGGTCTTGTAGTCCTGCAGGGTGTTGTTGACGTTGGCCGCTGCGATGACGCTGCCCTGTTGGTGGTACACGCCGAAGGGGTTGGGAACGCCGACGCCGCCGGCGACCGGAATGACCTGCTGGCCAGGAAGCGGCTGGGTCGGCGCGCCGGTACCGCCCGGAGGGTTGAAGTTGCGCCAGTCGACGCCGATCTCTTCAAGCAGCGTGTTCTCGACGGTGAGGAACTTCACCTTCACGTGGATCTGGGTGCCCTTGGTGTTGCGCAGCGTACGCAGCAGGATGTCGACCTGCTTGTGCACCTCGGCGCTTTGGGTGATGACCATGGCGCCGTTGAATTCGGCGATGGCCACGCCCTCGCCCTTCCACAGGTCAGGCGAGACCACCTTCTGCACAATCTCGATGAACTCGTTGATCTCGGGCTTGGCCTCGGGTTCGACCGGGGGCAGCAGACGCGAGCCGGTGCCGCCGGGCTCGGGGATGTTGAGGTCCGGGCCGGGGAAGTTCGGCATCGCGTGGGTCAGATCGCGGATGTCGTACAGTTTCATGAAGATGTCGCCGCGCACGCCTTGCTCGTTCGAGACGAAAATCGCCTCGTCGCGCAGGGTGTACGTCAGGTTGGTCAGCTTCATGATGAATTCGAGCACGTACTTCAGCTTCATCGCTTCGACGCGCAGGGTCACGGGCGGCGGTGCCGCCGCGACCACCTTGGGATCGAGGATGATGTTGACGTTGGTGATGCGCTGCAAGAAGGCGAGCACGTCGACCAGGTCGTGGTCCTGGAAGTCGAGGGTCACTTCCTGTTCAAGCTGGTTCTTGATCTCGCGGCGCCAGGCCTCGCTCTCCTCGTTCAGGCCCTGCACGGGGGCGCTGCGCATGGCGTCGATCTTCGACCAGTCGCGGCTGTAGTTGACGATCTCGAGCTGGGGCAGCATCGAGGTGCGGATCGACTCGCTGAGCAGCTTGTGCTCTTCATCCCAGCGGTCGGCAGTGATCTGGCGCAGGTAGACGTGACGTTCGCGGCGGCACTTGATGAGCAGGCTCTGGGCGCGGTCCTCGGCGCGGTTGATGCGCAGGATCTGCTCGCAGAGCAGGATCGCCTCGTCGTAGTCGCGGCGCTCGCGCGCCTTCTGTGCGCGCTTGAGCATCGCGTCGATGCGGTCGCGCTCGATCTGCAGGCCGATGTCACGCAGGTCACGCTGGCGGTCGTGGGCGAGCTGGTTGCGATCGGCCGCCTGGTGGAGCTCCTCCTGCTCGCGGCGCTTGCGCGCCTCGCCGATCAGGGCCTCGACGCGGCGTTGTTCCGGCTCGCGGCGCGGGTCGGCGAAGGGCAGGCTGTCGAGGCGGGTGTTGGCGAGGGTGAATTCGCGCTCGGCCTCGGTGAAGTCGCCGGCGTCGAAGGCCTTCTGGCCGAGTTCCGACTTGGCCTGCGCCTCGACCCACAGCTGCTGCTGCTTGGCGAAGTACTCGTCGGAGGTGCGGTTGATGTGCGTGGTGCGCGCGTCGCGGTTGACGCCGCCCAGCGCCTGCGCCTGCTCGAGCGCCTTGCGGTAGACCTCGTTGCCGGGCTGCCAGTCGACGGCGATGGTGAAGTCGTGGATCGCGTCATCGAGGCGGCCCTGGTCGAGCGCCTTCTGCCCACGGTCGTGGTAGTAGGCGGCGGCGGCTTCGGCGGCCTGGCGCTGGGCCGCGCCGTCATCGGCTCCCGGCGTGCTCGCGACCGGTGCGGGGGCCGCAGCATCGGGCTTGGGCGCCGGATCCTCGGCGAACAGCGGACCGCACAGGGCGAGCAGGGTTGCGGAGATGGCGGACATCCGGCCATGGGCCGGTAGGGAGCGTGCGATCACAGGTTCGCCTCCAATTCGTCGTAGTTGATGACGGTCACGGTGGTGAGCAGGTAGAGTTGAAAGCGCACGGAGTAGCGTCCGCGCGCACCGAAGAGCCGGCCGAGGAATGGGATGTGCCCGAGGAACGGGATCTTGGTCGACGTCGCCTGCTCGAGATGGTTGCCGAATCCACCGACCAGCAGCGTGCCGCGGTCGGGGATGGTCACAGTGGTCGCGACCGTGGTCAGCAGCACGTTGGGCAGTTCAATGGGGTTATTTGAGCGCACCGTCTGGGTGTTCTGCTGACCGGTGATCGGATCGGGCGCACCGGTGGCGAAGGCGCGGGTGGTAACGACGTTCTCGAGGAAGAAGTCGGCGCTAGCGATCGCCGGGTAAAGATCGAGGGTGACGAACTTGCCATCGGAGCTGACGAAGGGCTTCACCGAGAGGTTGGCGCCGACGTTCAGCACCGTAACGCGCGGCGTCAAGCCAGCGGTCACGCCCTGGTTACCGGCGCCTACCTCGTAACTGCCGATGTAGCCGATCTGGTGGCCGAAGAAGCATGAACCACGCACGCCGTTCATGGTGGTGACCGAGGGCGCCTGCAGGATGGTGCCGCGCTGATTGCGCTCCACCGCCCTCAGGATGGTGGCCAGCTGCGTGCTCTTGAGGAAGGTCGAGCTCAGGCTCAGGCCGGTGCCCAGCGTTGGTGGGGCGGGGGCGAAGGCGGTCGCGGGCATGACGTTGGTGAGCGAACCGGCGTGGTCGAACGAATTGGTGGTGCGGTGGTAGCCGTTGGTGGTGCCGTCTGGACCGTTGAGGATGCCGCCCTTGGTTGTCCAATCGACGCCGATCTCCTCAAGGAAGCTGTCGTCGAGCTCGATCCATCGCACGTCGACGCGCACCAGGATGTGGTGCACGTTGGCCTGCGAGCGGATGAATTGCTGGATGAGCAAGTGCACGCTCGGCGGGGCGTTGACGAAAAGATCGTGGCCGCGCACCTCAATGTTGTATTTGTCGTTGGTCCAGGTTGTTGGACTGACCGCCTTGACGATCAGGTCCTTGACGTCCTCGGGCGCGATGGCCGGGGTGTCCATACCGCCCATCGCAGTCTTGAAGAGGTCGGCAGCACCGCCACCGCCGCCACCGCCGCGGCCACCACCACCACCACCTCCGGTGCTGGGATTGCCGGTGGGCAGACCAACGCCCATGCCGATCTGGTCTTGTGGCTTGAAGAGCAGGTCGCTGATGTCGTAAAGCGCCAGCTCGCCACGCGTCTCGTCAGTGCCACCGATGTAGAGCGCGCCATTGGTGATGTGCCAAGTCTGGCCGATCAGGCGGCACGCCCAGGTAAGCACGTTCTCCAGGGTCATGTCCCTGGCCTTGAGCGAAATCGGATGGTCGCCACCGGCGAACACCGAGGGGTCGACGATGACGTTGACGTTGGCCTGCTTCTGCAAAGCGGAGAAAACGTCGACGGCGTTCTGCGCCTCGAAGTCGATGCTGACGCGCTGGTTGAGCTTCTCGAGCAGCTGTTCGTGCCACTCGGGCAGGCGCGCGGGCGGTGCGAGCTCGTTGCTCTGCCCGCCGTGGCGAGCGTCCCAATCGTTGGCAAAGATCGGCTCGCCGTCGAAGCCACTGGGGATGAGCTCGCGCTCCATGCGCTCGAGCACCTCCTGGTGCAGCTCGGCATCGCGCTGCTCGGTGCTGAGGCGGCGCTGGTCGTGGACTTCGCTGATCAGACGGTTGAAAAGGGTCTGGACCTCGTCCTGGCCCGGGTACTCGCGCAGCAGGTGGCGGCAGGTGGCCAGGGCGAGGTCAAAATGGGCGTGGGATTCGAGGGCCTCGACGCGCGCGAGCTGCTCGTGGAAGGTGTCGCGCAGTCCATGCTGGTGGCCTTCCTGCGCGTCCTGGGCACTGGCAAGGCCGCTGCGGCGGGTGGCGTCGGCCTGGGCGGTGGAGGCGACGCGGGCCTGCTCGCGGGCATTCATGGCGAGGAGGTCGAGGCGCGCGAGTTCCGCGGCGATGGACGGTTCTGCGGCATACGGCAGGAGCTTGGCGCGACTGCCGGCGAGCACCCCCGCGGCGGACTCGAAGCGACCGGCCTGGACCATCAACTCGGCCTGATCGGCGGCGGTGCGCGCATCGGCGCGCAGCGCATCAAGGCGCAGCTGGCCGACCGCGGTGTCCCGACCCAGCGGCGCGGCGTGACCGGCGAGAATGTCCTCGACCTGGGCGAGCTCGGTGCGCGCGGTGGCGTGCTCGGGGCGGCGCAGCAGGACCCGGCAATAGGCCTCGCGAGCGTCGTTGTAGCGCGCCTCGGCCACGGCGCGGCGCGCCTCCGCGAGCAGCGCCTCGACCTGGACGGCTAGATCGGGCAACTCGCCCGCCGCCTGGGCGGCGGGGGCAGGCGCGGGAGTCGCGGCGGGGGCCCGTGCATCCTCGCCGCGGACGTGGCTTGCGGTGACAAGCACGGCGAACGCGGCCACGGCGGTGCGCAGCGGCGCTGCGCGCCGCTGCATTCCGCCAGGTCCGCGTCCGCGCGTGGCGGCGGCGCCTGGTTGTGGCTGCCGCCAGGAGCTCACTGCATCTTCTCTTTTTCGCCCAGGTCGAGGATCTCGGCGTTGAGCATGAAGAAGATCTTGCGGTTCTCGTCGTAGACGCCGTTCTTGCTGAACAGGCGGCCAAGGAACGGGATGTGGCTCAGGAACGGGATGCCGGAGTGGGTGTTCTGGCGCAGCGCCTGGCTGAAGCCGCCGATCAGCAGGGTGCCCTTGTCGGGCATCATCACCGTCGAGCGCATGGTGCGCACCTCGACGTTGGGCAGCTCGATCGGGTAGTTGTTGATGCCGAGCACGACCAGGAAGTTGCCGCCCACCGCGAAGCGCGGGGCGCGCAGGATTTCGACGAAGAATTCCTCCGGCACCACCGAGCTCGGGCGGATCTCCATGGTGATGTACTTGCGGTCCGAGCTGACCACCGGGCGGACGTCGAGCAGGTCGCCGTAGTTCAGCACCTCGATCTTGGGATCGTAGGTGAAGTTGACGATGTCGTAGTCGGCAATGTAGGCGTACTGGTGGATGAACGCGGCGTTTGCGCGCTGGCCGTTAAAGCAGGTGATCGAGGGGTGCTCAAGGATCTGCGCATCGGTCTCCTGTTCGACCGCGCTGAAGATGGCGTTGATCTGGTCGGTGCGCAGAAAGCTGCCGCCGTGGTATGAGCCGTCGATGGTCAGACCCTTGTTGATGCCGTTGAAGTTGGCCTTGGTGCTGTTGGCGGGCAGCACGTTGTTGAGGTCGCCCTGGTAGGACAGGGTATCGTTCAGGCGCTCGTAGCCGTGGTCGCTGCTGCCACCGATGATGGTGCGGCCGCTCGGATTGTTGGCCGAGCCGGCGGCGGCCGCAGGATCGGTGTATTCGACGCCGATTTCCTCGAAGAAGCCCTTACGCACATCAAGCACCTGTACGCTGACGTGCACCTGCAGCGAGCCCTGATTGCGCAGGTTGGTCAGCAGCTGGTCGATGAGGGTGTGGACTTCGGGGCTCTGTGAGACGAACAGGGTCTGGCCACCGCGCTGGTCGATGGCGATGCCTTCCTTGTCCCAGGTGTCCTTGGCGACGTTGGACTTGATGAAATCCATCAGCGCGGCGGGATCGGCCGGGCGGCCGGTGGCCGCGGCGGCCTCCATCATGCCGCCCTTGAACAGGCTGAATCCACCGCCGCCGCCCATGCCGCCGGCGCCGGCGTTGTACGCCAGTTCGCGGCCGGGGAAGTCGCCGATCGGCAGGACCAGATCGGTGACATCGTACATGCGCAGCGTGACGGCGCCGGTGATCGGCGCCTTCGAGATGTAGATGGCCTGGTTCTGCAGGGCCATGTGCAGGCCGGTAAGCTCAAGGATCCACTTCAGGGCGTCGCCGAAGCGCATGTCCTTGACGCGCAGGGTGACGTTGCCAGCACCGCCGCCGCCGACCACGTCGGGCGCGGTGATGATCGTGGTGTTGGTGACCTGGCGCAGGAAGGTGATGACGTCGTCGAACGACTGGTCGGCGAACTCGAAGGTGACGCGCTGCTCGAGCTTGTCCTTGAGCTGGGCGACCCACGGTTCGACCTGGTTCGAGCCGATTTCCTGCGCCTTGCGCAGGGCGCGGACCTGCCAGTCCTCGGGATAGACCAGCAGTTCGTTCTGCGGGATGAGAGCCTTATGGATCTCTTCGTGGACGCGCGCCAGGCGTTCGAGGCGCTCCTCGCGGTAACGGTCGTCGAATTGCACATGGCCGCTGCGGCGCGCGCTCAGGTAGAGCGAACGCGCGTCCTCGCGGCGGCGGTCGAGCTCGTACGCGTTCCACGCATCGACTTCGGCGCGCTTGTAATCCTTGCGGTCGTAGGAGGCGCGCGCGCGGCGCAGCAGCTCGTCGACTTTGTTCTTGAGCGCCTCTTCCTGGAGGTCGCTCTGCTGCTCGGCATTGCGGCGGGCGTCGTCGCGGTTCTGTTCCTGGCGGGCGACGGCGGCGGTGCGCGCCTGGTTGCGCGCTTCGAGGCGCTTGGCTTCGACCTCGGCGGGCAGCTTGCCCCAGTCGAACTGGTAGGGGAAGGAACGCAGGCCGACGTCAACGCGGTCGTAGTCGAGCTCGGCGCCGGCGAAGTCGCCAGCCTTGGACTTGGCACCGGCGCTCTCCATGAGCGCGGCGAGGCGCACCGCGATCTCCTGGGTCTTCACGTCCTGCAGGGCGTGGAACCAGGTCGCCGCCATCTGCAGGCGGTTGTCGCGCCGGCTAAGCACGGCGAGGATATCCTGGCGCAGCGCCTGGGCGGCCTCGTGCGAGGGATACAACCGCAGCGCGGCCTCGACCGCCTCGCGCGCCTCGACGAAGTGCGCGTTGGCGAACTCAGCCCGAGCCTGGACGTATTTCGCCTCGGCCTCGATCTGGGCGCGCGCGAGCTCGCCGTTCCCCTGCTGGGCATCAGCCCAGAACTTCTGCTGGTCCGCGCTCAGCGCGGGCGCCGGCTGGGTGGCAGGGCCTGTGGCATCGGCCGCCATGAGCGGCGCTGCCAGCGGCAGAGCGAGCAGTGAGAGAAGCGCCGGGACGAGCACGGGCAGCCGGGGATGACGCATTGCAACTCCTTGCTGAAGCGAGCGGCCGGCGGCTGGGGCCCACCGGGAAAGCGACTGGTTACCAGAAGATCCGGGGGACACGTAGTGGCTTCCCTGGCACGCGTTTGGACGCGCATGAGACAGGGCGGCGCACAGGCGCGCGGACGTGCGCACCATAGCGGGCTGATCCAGGAAGAAACACCCGCTGCAGCCCTGGCGCTTTTCGTGTCACTCACGCCGCGGTGCAAACGGCTGACAGATCAAGGCGAAGGACCTTTCGGAGGCGGTCCGGAACGGTCCTGACGAGCGCTTCGGGCGTGTCGGAACAGAGTCTGGGACATGCAGAGGGAAACGCCGTCCGGACTGGGTCCGGACGGCGTTTCGGGAGGCAGCCGGAGTCGGGACCTATCTGGGCTGGACGGCCGGGCCGGTGGGCGGGTGCAACGGGGCGTGCGAGCCGGGAGGCCCTGCCGGTCCGGCTGCAGGCGCAGCGGGTGCCGGCGCGACACCAGTCGTCGCGGGCTTGGTCGGTGCCGATACGGGCTTGGGCGCAGTCGTCGCGGGCCTGGGAGTCGGTTCCTCGGCAGGCGCGGCTTCGGTCGCGCCGGTCTCATCGCCCGGTTTGGGTTTGCCCTTGTCGTCGGCTTCGGTGCCAGGGATGACGAATTCCTTCAGGAGTTTGTTGACGGGATCCCAGTAGACGAGGCGGCCATCGGCGAGTTCGTAGTAGACGGTGTCGGTTTTGAGCGACTCGTCGCCAGTCTTCTTATGAATATCTTCGAGCGGGCCGGTATCCGGGTCATGAGGGATCGGTTCAGGCGGGACGAGTCCGTACTGCAGGAAGGTCGCCGGGCTCTTGCGGAACTGCTCAACCTCGTTGTACGGCCAGGTCTTGTAGTTCGGGTAGACCTTGGAGGTGGGGTTGGTGGGCTTGAGGATCATCGACAGCTTGGTGAGTGGGATTTTGGCGTGGGTCTTAGCGTTTTCGAGAATCGCAACGTCGGTCTTGACCTCTTTTTTCTTGAGATCGATGTCCTTGCCCTTGCCGCCCTCGCGCGTCTTCAGCGTGAGCTCGTACCAATACACACGCTCGACTTCGCGCTGCACCTCAACGAGGTGGAACGGCGTGGAGAAGTCTTGCCTGACCTTGTCCTTACCGAAGGGGTTGTCGATGATGACGTCAGCCTCGCCGACATCTGCGCCAGGCGCAACCTTGAACGGCTTGGGCGCCGGCACCCACTTCTGGTCACCCTTGGCATCGCGCACCAGCTTCATCGCCAACACTTGCGCGCCTACCATGTTGGGGTCGGTGGGATCGGCGCCGAAGGCTTTTTCGAAGGCGACGCGGATGCTCGACTGCGCGATCAGGCCGATCTCATCGCTGTTCGGGCCATTGTAGAGTGCTTCGCCGGGCTTGAGCGCGCTGGCGAACGGACCGCTGGTGCTGCCGGGCACGAACTTGGCGATGATGTCCTTCTGATGGTCGAGCAGGCCGGCGGCGAGGCGGGGCCAGTCGATGGGATCCTCTTCGTACTTGCCGGCGACCACCACGACCGCCTGCGGCTGGTCGAGGTGCTTGCCAGGGTCGAAGTCGGCGCCGGTGGCCTTGGCGACGAGGTGGGCGCGATAGGCGTATTTTTCCCAAGCGGCCTGGGAATCGGTGGTGAAATGGGTCTCGGCGAGGCCGTTCTTGGCGTCGATCGCGACCAACCCGTTCTTGTCGACGCCCTTGGCTGCGAGCGGCTTCCACATGCCGCCGGCACCGATCTTGTACTCGATCTGCACGCCGAGCTGGTCGGCGGTGTTCTCGACGGTCTCCTTCAGCCACGTCTTGTGCGCGAGGTCGCTGGCGCGGCTGTCGGCGTCGCGCGTGGACGCGGGCAGGGCGAGGGTCAGCTCGACGGTGCCGATGTTGTCCCTGGCCGTCAAGGTCGGGGTCGGCAGTTCGTAGACGTAGGGATGGAAACCGACCACGACCACCGGGCCGGTGTCGATGGTCGTGGAGATCCACACGATATGCGGCAGCGACGGCAGCTCGGCGGCCCAGCGCTCGCGCATCTGGTCAAGGTAGGGCGGCGGCGTCTTGAGCACCGGCGGCGTCTGCTTGGCGCTCATGTCACGGACGGTCTGCACCATCTCGTTGATCTTCTCGGGGCTGACGTCCTTCGGCCGGATGTCGGTATTGGTGAAGGTGTTGGTCAGCGACCAGATGCAGAGGATGCCGGCGATGCCGACCACGGCCTTTTCACCGTGGGCGAGGGCGAGTTCCTGGGCGTTCATCTCTTCACCTCGGGCTTGGTGTCGGCGGGTCCGCCGCTGAGCGGCGGCAGCTGGGCGATCTTGCTGAAATCGAAGACCACGATCGTCAGGCGGCTGATGAGCGGGTCGTAGGGCACCATCTTGCGGTCGCCGGGCTTGTAGCCGGCCTTGTTGGCGATGCTGCCGCCGGTCACCACCATGACCGGGCTGGCGAGTTTTTCGATCGCGGCTTCGGCTGCGAGCAGGGCGGAGGAGGTGCCGCGCAGGGTGATGGTCACCTCGGTGGCGGTGGCGTAGTTTGCGAGATCGCCCTTTAACACCGGTTCGACGTTCTTCCACTCGACCCCGGCGAGCTGCGCCCCGAGCGCGTCGGGCAGGGTGGCCTTGGCTGGCGCGATCACCGGGTTGGGCAAAGGCTTGGCGCGGGTGTTGATCAACACCTCGGCGAGCTTCTCGACGATGCGGAAGCGCTTGGTCAGCCGCGCATGCAGGGTCGCCTCGGGCATGGTCGACTGACGGGTGTAGAAGCCCGCCAC
>JBBQSO010000102.1:0-18014 GCA_038213805.1 Planctomycetota bacterium
GGGCGGGCTACCGGGCCTTTACCCACACGGTCCGACGCATGTTACTGTATCACATTGGGGGTCATGCTTGGCCCGGCGGGGCGCGGGCGCGCTTGGTACGTGAGAGCGCGCCAGCGGCGCGCGGTCCCAGGAAGATCCCGCACGCGCCGCGTGGATTCATCGGATCTGCGATCAGATACGCTGAGTTCAGGGTTCCAGGAGCATCCCCAACGCCGCTGCGGTCATGGCGTCTGGTGACATCACCAGGACGCGCGCGCCAGCTTCGCTGGCGACGGCGTTGCGGACCTGGGCGACCAGGCCGTGATCATCAGGAACCACCAGCAACGGCGCGAGCGCGGCGGCTTCACAGAGCTGGTGGACGGGGAGCGGCGCGAGGCTTGAGCAGTGGAAGACACCGAGTCGCAGGCCGGCGGCGGTGGCGCTGCGCTGCGCTGCCAGCGCGATTTCGCGGCCAGCCGGGCCGCAGACCAGCGTGCTGCGCTCCCCGCGCGCGAGCCAGCGACCGCACCCGTGCGTCCAGGCGCGCTCGGCCGGCCAGGGCTCCATGGGCGCCGCTGCGTCCGCTGGCAGGGCGAGCAACGTCGGCAGCTCCTGATCGAGGCTCGCCGCCAAGGCTGCGGCGGTCTCGGCAGTGTCGGCGGGGGCGATCACCCACCAGCCCGTGAGCGTGGCGAGCGCGGCCGCGCCCGGCAGGTCGCTGGCATCGACCACCAGCTGCAGCGGCAGGGCGCGCTGACCGATATCAGCAAGGGTGGCGAGGTGGGCCAGCAGCGGGAAGCCGGCGGGGAGGCGCCAGCACACGCGGTGGCCCTCGCTCGCGACCTGGGCGAGCGCGGCCAGGGCGGCGGCGGTCGGGCTGATGCCGCTCCACGGCGGCGTATCGGCGGTCAGCAGCGCGGGCGAGCGCACAGCGAGCCAGGACAGCCACGCGGGCAATGCGGCGGTAGCGGGCTCATCCGCGTCGACCGGCCACGGCGGCAGGCCACCGGTTTGCAACGCCGCGAGGCGCACCGGCTGCCATTCGCGGGCCATCGGCAACGGCGCAGGCCGACCAGGCGTCGGCCACGGTTCGGGCAGCAAGTGTGCCGTCGGTTTGTGCTCGTGGCGCTGCCACGGCCCCTGCGTCACGTTCCAGTCCCACGCGGCGAACTGGCGCGCCAGCGTGGCGGAGGCCCCGACCACCAGCACGAATAGCCCGGGCAGCCCAAGGCGCGCGGCGAGCGCGACCGCATCCCAACCGACCCCGCTTTGCAGGCCGATTCCATCCAGCACGATCAGCACGCGCCCGCCGCGCGCCTGCTCGACCCAGGCGGCGCCAGTGGCGGCGGCGAGCGCGCTGGCGCCATCTGCTTGCGGCCACTCGCGCTGCAGGGCGAGCCGAGGTGGCAAAGCGCCGGCGACGCGCTGATCTGCAAACAGGCGCACGCGACCTGGGAACGCGACGCCGTCGCCGAGCCAGCGCAGGAGCTCGGTCAGGTAGTCGGCCTCGGCGCGCATGTCCCCAGGTGTGCCGGGTTTTCGGCCGCTGGCCAGGGTCCATCCGGGTCACGCTGGCGATGCCGGGCTGGAGGGGATGATGGTGTCAGGAGCGGAAAGCCATGCCCAGCGTCGCCATCGTCGGTGCCTCGACCAATGCCGAACGCCCCAGCAATCTCGCCGTGTTCCGCTTCCGCGCGCGCGGCTACACGGTGTGGCCGGTGCACCCCGCCGGGCACAGCATCGACGGCTTGCCCGGATACTGTTCGCTGGCCGGACTGCCGGGCCGCCCTGACCTGGTCTGCATGTACGTCAATCCCGAGACCGGCCTGGGCATGCTCGACGAGATCGTCGCTTGCCGCCCGCAGGTGCTGTGGCTCAACCCCGGCGCGGATGGCGAGCCCCTGCATGCTGCGGCCCGCGCCCGCGGCCTGCGCGTGGTCGAAGCGTGCGCACTGGTGTCGCTGGCCACTGGTGATCCGTTGCAGGATACGCTGGGCTTCGGGGACTGACTCCGAAAGACTTGAGTTGCGAGTTGCGAGTTTCGAGACTCGAAGCTCGAAGCTCGAAGCACCCGCCTACTGCCGCAACTCCACGGGATTGTGGTACAGATCGTCCTCTTCGTCCCACGTCACACCGTTCTCCTTGAGCGTCTCGATCCACTCGTCCCAGCTGCGCAGGATCTCGCGCGAGGCGGTGCCCTTCTGCGGGCCGAGCCAGCCGAGGTCGGCGAGCTGCTCGACATACTGGGTGGCCTTGTTGTAGCCGATGTTGAGTTTGCGGCGGAAGAAGTCGGCGCCGGTCTTGTTGTAGCGGTACATCGACTGCACCGCTTCGTGGAACTGGCGGTCGCCGATCCACTCGCTGCCGGCACCGCTGCCGCTATCGCCGCCGCCGTCCATGCGCACGGCGCCGACCTTGAGCACGTCGTCGTCGTAGGTCGGCACACCCTGCGATTTGGCGTGCTCAATGATGGCGTTGATCTCGCTGTCTTTCAGCCACACACCCTGCCCGCGCATCACCGAGCTGGTGCCGGGCTGCAAGAACAGCATGTCGCCCTTGCCGAGCAGGTTTTCGGCGCCACTGACGTCGAGCACCACGCGCGAGTTCGATTTGTCGACCACGCGGAAGCAGATACGCGACGGCAGGTTCGACTTGATCAGGCCCGTGACCACGTCCGCCGAGGGCCGCTGGGTGGTGAGGATGACGTGGATGCCGCAGGCGCGCGACTTCGCGGCCAGGCGCACGATCGACTTCTCGACCTCCTTGTTGACCATCATCAGGTCGGCGTATTCGTCGACCAGCACGACGATGTAGGGCAGCTTCGCGCCGCCGCCCGGCAGGTCCTCGCTGCGCTGGTCCTTCTTGGCCAGACGCAGGCGGATCTCGTCGATGCCGAGATCGTTGTAGGCGCGGATGTCGCGCACGCCGGTGGCGCGCAGCGCCTCGTAGCGCTCGTCCATGGTGCGGCACGCCCACTCGAGCGCGGCGTGCGCCTTGGTCATGTCGGTGATCGGCGGGGCGAGCAGGTGCGGAATGTCCTCGTAGCCGGCGAGTTCGACCATCTTCGGGTCGACCATGATGAACTTGACCTCTTCCGGGCGCTTGAAGAGCAGGATCGAGCAGATCATCGCGTTCATGCACACCGACTTGCCCATGCCGGTGGCGCCCGCGACCAGCAGATGCGGCATCTTGGCGAGGTCGCCGATCATCGGCTTGCCGATGACGTCGCGACCGAGGATGATCGGCAGGGCCATGGTCGAGGGGTCGGCCTCCTCGACCAGGTCGCGCATCACCACGGCCTCCTTGATGCGGTTGGGCACCTCGATGCCGATGGTGGTCTTGTTGGGCAGCGGCGCGACGATGCGGATGCCTTCGGTGCCGAGCTTCATCGCCAAATCTTTTTCGAAGCCCTCGACCTTGCCGACGCGCATCGACTCGTCGAGCAGGCGCATCTCGTACTGCGTGACCACCGGGCCACGCGTGGCGTTCACCACCTGGACCTCGACGTTGAACTGGCGGAAGACCTGCTCGATGGCGCGCGAGATCTGGGTCTTCTCCTGCTCGTGCTCTGCGTGGCGCTTCTCGGGCGCGTCGTCGAGCAGTTCGACGGGCGGCAACACATAGCCCTCGCTCAGGCCGGTCGGCGGCGCCTTGCGCGTCGGGCGCGGACGGGGCGGCGGCGGCTCCGGCGTGGCGCTGCGCGGCGGCAGGCCGGCGGTGGCCAACGGTTCGTCCGCGGCGGGAAGGTCCGCGCTCGCCGGTGTGGCGGCGACCGGCTCCTCCGCGGCCTGAGCGGCGCCGGCTCCCTGCAGCGAGCGCTTCTGGTTGCGGATGCGCTCGATCAGCGCCAGCGCATCGGGCGGGGTCGCCTGCTCGTCCTCGGCGATGCGCTTGGTGATCTCGTGGATCGAGGTGGTGGCGCGGCTCTTCAGTACCGGCGCGGCCGGGCCGGGCACGAAGGGTGGCTTGACCCGGCCCGGGCGCTCGGGCATCTCGAGCGGTGGCGCCTGCTTCCACGACTGCACCGCCGCGACGGTGCGGCTGAACAGGCGGCGCAGGCCGAGATCCATGAGCATCAGCGCGAGCGCGGCGAGGGCGAGGAGCACGCCGGCCGCTCCCCACACGTCGAGATTCTCGACCAGCACCCCGGCAGGGGAGTTGGGCTGGCCGTCGGCGCCCGCCGGGGCGCACAGGAAGCGCCCGAGACTGCCGCCCAGGCCGCCGAATGGGTACTGGTCCCAGTGGATCAGCAGTCCGGCGGCGTCCTGGCGCAGTGGCAGCAGATGGACCAGGCCGCACAGTGCCGGTACGAGCAGCGCGGCCCCGGTCAGACGGCGGCCGAGATTGGCGAGTTCATGATCGCGCAGGATGGCGGTGGCGTAGCCGATCAGCAGCAGCGGGACGAAGAAGGCGACCACGCCCCACAGCCGGATGAAGCCATGGGCGACCACGGCCCCGCCGATGCCCATCAGGTTCTTGCTGGTCGGACCGGATCCGGTCACCTGTCCGGGCATGTAGCTGACCAGGGCCAGCAGCAGGAATCCCGCCATCACCAGCAGCCCGCTCGCCACCACCACCCGCATCGGGCCTCGCATGTCCATGTCGCGCACCTGTGGGTGGGATGCTAATGATGTGGAGCGGGGAACCAAGGGCATGAGGGCGATGGATTGGGTGGCGGCTGACGGCTGACGGCTGGCGGCTGACAGCATCCCCGCCAGCCGCACCGTGAATCCTCGTCCCAGCGCCCCGCACCGCCCTGCCACCGGATCCAACCCCAGTTAACTCAGCCGCCAGCTGCCAGCGGACAACAAGCACCACCATTCCCCAGCAGCCGCTTCCAATCCAACTGGCCGCTTGCCAAGCCGCTCCACGGCCATACCCTTTCGCCCCTCAACCCACGGCTTCAACGACAGAGGTGATGTATGGCTCATAAGATGGGAACGGGCTCGACCCAGAACGGTCGCGACTCGAATGCGCAGCGGCGCGGGATCAAGTGCTACGGCGGCCAGACCGTCAAGTCCGGCAGCATCATCGTCCGCCAGTGCGGCAGCCGCTTCAAGCCCGGCTTTGGCGTGGGCCTGGGCAAGGACTTCACCATCTATGCCGTTCAGCCCGGCATCGTGAAGTTCCGCAACCGCTTCGTCGACGTCATCGCCCTCGCGCCCGCGGCCGAATAAGTCGACCGCAGCCGCCGCATGACGCGGTCTCCGCGCACCGCATGGGCGGGACGCGGATGCCATGCGACACTTCACCGACACCGTCGTGGCCATGCCGCGACGGTGTCGGCGTTTCCGCCCCCGGATCTCCTTGAGTACCGGACTGCAGGTGGATCATGAGGGAATGGAAGTCCACGCACTCCGCCTCATCCAGCCGAACGGCGTCACCAGTCTGGTGACCGTTCGCATCGCCGAACCGCGCCCACACGACGGTGTCAGCATCTGCGACGTGCAGCTCGCCGGGCTGCGACCGCACCCCGCCCTGATCCGCGGTTCATCGCCACAGGCCGCACGCATCCGCGCCCGCGCCTGGTGCGAGCAGGCGCTGCGCGACGAGCAGCAGCGCGGCGCGCGCATTGTCCAGGCCCTCGACGGCGCGCCGTGGAAGGGCTTCGTCCGATCCCAGGGCGCCACCGCGTCCAACGCGGCGGAACGCCAGCGCCGGCGCTCGCAGGTCGTGCCCCTGGTCCTGATGGGCGGCACCATCGTGATCGGCGCGGCAACCGCCGGCACGGTGATCAGCACGCGCCCGCGCCTGGATCCGCTGCGCCCGGTCGCCGGCGCCACCTACCGTCCTGGGGCGCGCGGGGATGAGCGCGACGATGACGACCAGGCGCAGACCGACCCGGCTGCAGCGGGTCAGGATCAGCAGGGGTGGTTCGCCCCTGGCAGCGGGTCCGGCCCGGTCTGGCACCAGCAGCACAGCGTCGGCACCAAAGCACCATCCCACCACGACAGCGCCACCTCGACGGTGTCGCGCGGCGGCTTCGGCAGCAGCAGCCACAGCTTCGGCGCCGGCCACTCGTCGGGCGGCTGAGATGCAGCGACGGACCTGCACGCCGCGCGCCGACTGGCGTGCGCGGGTCGAGGCGCTGGGCTTCGGCTTCCATACCATCGCCGGCGCGCCCTATTGGGACGAGAGCGCCTGCTACGAGTTCAGCGCCGGCGAGATCGACGTGCTTGAAGACGCCTCCGCGGAACTGCACGGGCTGTGCCTGGACGCGGTCGACCACGCCATCCGCGCCGGCCGCCTCGGCCAGCTTGGCATCCCGGAGGCGTGCCACGCCCTGGTCGCCGCGAGCTGGGAGCGTGGCGACCCGTCGCTCTACGGTCGCTTCGACCTCGCCTGGGACGGCAGCGGCGCACCCAAGCTGCTCGAATACAACGCCGACACGCCGACCGCGCTGCTCGAGGCCGCCGTGGTGCAGTGGCACTGGCTGCAGGAGACCGCGCCGGACGCCGACCAGTTCAACAGCCTGCACGAACGCCTGGTCGAGCGCTGGCGCGCCATCGCCCAGCCCGGCGAACTGGTTCATACCGCCTGCTGCACCGGCAGCGCCGAGGACCTGGGCACCACCACCTACCTGCGCGACACCGCCGCCCAGGCCGGCGTCGACACGGTTGCGCTCGACATCGCGGCGCTCGGGTGGGACGCGCGCGCGGGCGTCTTCGTCGACCTCGAACTGCAGCCGGTGCACCGGCTGTTCAAGCTCTACCCGTGGGAATGGCTGTGCCAGGAGGCCTTCGCCAGCCACCTGCTGCGCGATGGCCTCGCCCTGATCGAGCCGCCGTGGAAGATGGCGCTGAGCAGCAAGGCCATCCTGCCTCTTTTGTGGGAGCTCAATCCGGGTCACCCCAATCTGCTGCGCGCCGCGCACGCGCCGTGGGGCGACACCCACGTCGAGAAGCCGGTGTGGTCGCGCGAAGGCAGCAACGTGCGCGTGGTCGAACATGGCCGCGTGCGCGAAGCCCATGACGGCCCCTACCGCGGCGCGACCATCTTCCAGGAATGGCATCCACTGCCCGAGTTCGACGGCAACCATCCGGTCCTGGGCAGCTGGATTGTCGGAGATGCCGCGTGCGGCCTGGGCATCAGGGAAGACCGCGATCCGATTACCGGGAATGGGAGCAGATTTGTGCCGCATAGATTTGGCTGATGGCTGATGGCTGATGGCTGATGGCTGATGGCGAGGCAGTCGCTTCGCTCCGGCCTCGCCAACAACAGGTCAGCGCCATTGGAACGACACGCCCCGACCTGAAATCAGAATCAATCAGCCATCAGCCATCAGCCATCAGCCATCAGCCTGCCAGGTATTGACCCACCCCGCCAGCTTCCCGAACATGCCCCCTCACGCTGGAGCCGATCATGCCCGACGCCTTCGCCCTCGCCGAGACCCTCGCCAAACATGGGCAGGATCACCTGCTGCAGACTGTCGCCGGGCTGGACGAGGCGGCGCGCGCGGCCTTCCTGGCGCGGCTCGGTGAGATCGACTGGGCCGAGTTCGAACATCCGGCCGAACCTCCGGCGGTGGGCGACGTCGGCGCCAGCCGCGTGATCCCGCTCGCCGAGCGCGCGCAGCGCCAGGCCGAACTTGAGAGCGCGGGTGAGGCCGCCTACCGTGCCGGCCAGGTCGCGGTGCTGATGGTCGCCGGCGGCCAGGGCACGCGTCTGGGCTCGAGCGCTCCCAAGGGCTGCTTCCGCATCGCTGCGCATTCCGGCAAGAGCATCTACCAGCTGCAGGCCGAGAAAGTGCTGTCGCTGTCGCGACGCGTCGGCCGCGACGTGCCCTTCCTGGTCATGACCAGCCCGATGACCGACGGCGAGACGCGCGAGTTCTTCCAGGCGCACGGCGCCTTCGGTCTCAAGGCCGAGCAGGTGCGCTTCTTCAGCCAGGGCACCGTGCCCAGCCTTGACCAGCAGGGGCGCGCTTTGCTCGCCGGGCCCGGCAGGTTGCTCGAGAATCCGGACGGTCATGGCGGCTGCTTCACCGCGCTGGTCAAATCGGGCAACCTGGCGCGTCTGCGCCGCGAAGGTGTGCGCCAGCTGGTCTACATCCAGGTCGACAACGTCACCGTGCCGGTCGACGACGCCGCCTTGATCGGCCTGGCCATGCTTGAGCAGGCCGAGGTCGTGACCAAGGTCCTGGCCAAGGCCCATCCCGATGAGAAGGTCGGCCACCTGGTGCGCGTCGGCGGCAGCGACCGCATCATCGAGTACACCGAGGTCACCCCCGAACAGGCGCGCAGCCGCAACGCTGCCGGCGAGCTGATCTACCGCTGGGGTTCGCCCGCGATGCACTGCTGGAGCGTGGACTTCCTCGCGCGCCTCACCGACCAGGGCTACAAGATCCCGCTGCACCGGAGCTCGAAGCCGCTGAAGGCGTGGGCGGGCGGCACGATCAGCGAAGTCAAAGGCTGGAAGAGCGAGCGCTTCATCTTCGACCTCATCCCTGAAGCCAAGGCCAGCCTCGGCCTGGAGATCGACCGCCTCGCCGAATTCGCCCCGGTCAAGAACGCAAACGGCAGCGACGGCACGGTGGTCGCAGACAGCCCAGCGAGCGCGGTGCAGCTGGCGAGCGACCAGTTCGCCTCCTGGCTGGCGGCCGCCGGGGTGAAGCTGGCGCTGCCCAAGACCGCGCGCATCGAGATCAGTCCGTTGTTCGCCGCGACCAAGACGCAGTTCCTGGCGAAGTGGGATGGGCGGGTGAAGGAGGTCAGCGGGGACTATTATCTGGAGGCATGAATCTACGCGACGCGAACGCGTGCTGACCTCATGCGGTCCTCCTTTCCGCGCTGCAAATCAGTCGAAGATCACTACGCCAAAGAGGCGCAGCTGCCGGGAATTTCGCTCGGCGTAATCGTCGAACCCCCAGTACCTGCGCACGATATCGGCGACCGAGTGCGGACCCCGGACCGTACAACCCGAGCGGAAATCGACCACCCGCTGGTCGTCAGCGAAACGCAGCAGGAAATCCTCGTGGCCAGAGAAGCGCAGCAGCGTCAGACCCATGCAGGCGATGACGGGGTCCGTATCCTTGGCCAGCCGCACCTCGTCGCTGGCGGGGTACTTGCAGGCCAAGCGTTCGACCAGTGTCGCGAATTCCAGCATGACGCTGGAATTGTTGATCGCCTGTGGTGCGACCACGGTGAGCCCAACGAAGTCGGCGCGGTTCTCACTGAGGATGCGGCTCTCGCCAGTGGCCGCGTAAAGTGCCCGCTTGGCGCGCAGCGGCTCCATGACGTGGACCGGAACCCAATAGGCGACGGACAGTGCCAGGGCCACGACGAGCAGGATGAAGAGCTCGCGCATGACCGGGTGAACGCCAGCGGACACTCCGGGTTCACCCGCCGCTGTCCGCCCGCGCGGTTGCGCGCTGGCCCACCCCCCTACTCTCCTGCCTCGCCCCGAAAGCACCCATGACCACCGCCCCAACGCCCGCCGCCAACCTCTTCGACGTACTCAGCGAGCGCGGTTTCGTCGCCCAGCACACCCGCGACGCGGCCGGGATGCGCACGCTGCTCACTTCGCCGCAAACCGCCTACATCGGTTTCGATCCCACTGCCGACAGTCTGCACGTCGGATCGCTGGTGCCGATCATGGGGTTGCGCTGGCTGCAGGCCTGCGGGCACCGGCCGCTGGTGGTGGTGGGCGGGGCGACGGCGCTGGTCGGCGATCCCTCGGGCAAGACCGAGATGCGGCGCATGCTGACGCGCGAGGATATCGACCGCAATGCCGCGGCCATCGCCGCGCAGATCGGCCGCATCGTGCGCTTCGACGCCTCCGCGACCGGCGCGAAGCTGGTCAACAACGCCGACTGGCTGGTCGGGCTGGAGTGGATCGCGATGCTGCGCGCGGTGGGCCCGCACTTCAGCGTCAACCGCATGTTGTCGATGGACTCGGTGAAGGGCCGACTGGAAGGCGGTGGCATCAGCTTCCTCGAGTTCAACTACATGGTCATGCAGGCCTACGATTTCGTGCACCTGTTCACGGCCGAGGGCTGCGCCCTGCAGATGGGCGGCCAGGACCAGTGGGGCAACATCGTCATGGGCATCGAGCTCGGCCGGCGCACCGCCGATGCCGAGCTGGTCGGCCTGACCATGCCGCTGGTGACCAAGTCCGATGGCGGCAAGTTCGGCAAGTCCGAGAAGGGCAACATCTGGCTGTCGGCCGAGCGCACGCCGGTCTACGAGTTCTTCCAGTTCTGGCGCAACGTCGCCGACGGCGATGTGGTGCGCTTCCTTGGCTTCTTCACCGACCTGCCGATGGCCGAGGTCCGCAGCCTGACCGACGGTGGCGGCGAAAAGCTCAATCGCGCCAAGGAGGTCTTGGCCTTCCAGGTCACCCGCCTGGTGCACGGCGAAGCCGCCGCGACCGAGGCGCTGGCGAGCGCCAAGGGCGCCTTCGGCGCCGCGCACGACGTCACCGGCGACGCCATTCCACACAGCGATCTGCCCGCCGCGGAGCTTGCCGGCGGACTCGGCATCGTGGCGCTGCTGGTGCGCGCGAAGCTGGCGACCTCCAATGGCGAGGCCAAGCGATTGATCGAAGGCGGCGGGGTGCGCGTGCACGACGTCGCAGTCACCGACATCGGCCTCAAGATCGACGCCGCCGCGGTGCAAGACGGCTTCGTGCTGGTGCGGGCGGGGAAGAAGAAGATGCACCGCTTCGACGTGCGCTGAACAGCCCCTGACGGCCGTCCGATGCAGCAGGACTTCGCTGGGGGTGGACCGCAGACTGGGGACCCTCCTACGCCAGGAACGCGTCCGCATCGTCCTCGATCGGCTCCCAATAACGGAAGTGCCGCAGATAGTCCGCCAGCGCCAGGTTGTGCGCCGCCGCCTGCTCGATCCACAGCTTGGCCTTGTCGACCAGCGCGCGCTCACGCTCGAGGCTGATCAGACCGACCAGGACGCGCGTGCGCAGGAAGACGAAGTAGGTGTCGAGGGCGTCGCACTGGCAGTAGTCGTCGATGCGTTCGCGCTCGCCGCGCTCCCACAGCTCCTGCACCATGTTGCCCTTGGTGTCCATCTTGCCGGGCTTGCCGAGCAGTTGGGCGCACAGATTGAGGCCACCGTTGACCTGGGTCGCGCCCTGATTGCCGATGAAATCCTGCAGATCGAGGTGCGCGGCGGTGTTGAAGCGGTTGCGCGGTTGGTTGTACTGATTGCCGGCGGCGTTGAACCAGGACGGTACGGGGATGCCATAGCGGTAGGCGCACAGTTCAAGCACCGGCACGTCGAAGAAGCGCCCGTTGAAGGTCACCAGGGTCGGCTGACCGTAGGATTGCCAGCCCTTCCAGAAGCTGCGCGCGATGACCTGCGGGCGGAAGCGCGGGCGGTCGAGAGTGCGGACATCAAGCAGTTCGTAATCGGCCGCGACTTTGGCCACTGCGATCGAGACCGGCAGTTGGAAGGTGTGCGGCACGAAGTCGGACTTGCCGGCGGAGCGCTCGAGCAGCTCACTGCGGTATTTGGCCACCGCCTCGGCTGGGGTCAGGCCGGGCTGGTCGGGATATTTCACGCGCTGCACCAGGCGGCCGTCCGCGACCGTCTCGATGTCGAAGACCAGATAGGAGGGCTTGTCGCTCATGGGCGGGACGCTATCGGAGAGGACGGCGGCGAGAACGCGAAAGCCCGGCACCGGGTCGACCATGGTCGTAGCCTATCGATTTGCGCCCAAGCGGTGGTGCGCGCCGCCGCGCGCGCCGCACCATCAGGATGCCGTTGCGATCCTGCTGCGATCTTCCACACTCGGAGCAACAGGATGGACTGGATGACCACGCAGCGGCGTTTCGGTGGTACACTCAGGCAATGATGCCGCTCGGGCTTGCGCCTGCGCCTTCCGCTGCGATCACGGCCGCTGGCCTGATCCTTCGGTGGCGTACCTCCCGAGGCGATCGCTGGCTCCTGCTGCGCGGCAGCCGCAACCACGAATGGGGCTTCCCCAAGGGTCACCAGGACCGCGGCGAGAGCCCGGCCTGCACCGCCACCCGCGAATGCGCCGAAGAATGCGGCATCGCCCTGATCGCCATCGACGGGGCGCCGCTCGAGGTCAACTACCTGCTTGCCAGCGGGCGCTCCAAGCGCGTGCTCTACTACCCGGCAACCACCGCCAGCGAACGCGTCGCCCTCAGCGATGAGCACAGCGATTGGGCCTGGCTGTCCGCCCAGGCGGTGCTGGCGCACCTGCCGCACACCAATGTGAAGCTGATGTTCCGGGCCTACCTTCATGGGCTGGAAGAGGGCCGTTAGGCTTCGGCGCTTTCTCTCGCCGCCGCGCGCGCGATGGTGGCGCCGCCATGCTGACCTTCCTGTTCTACCAGCCCGACCACGAGCAGCCCATTCCCGCGGGGGATGTCGAGGATGCCCTGCTGGACCAACCGGGCGTCGAATTGACCGGCGCCGGTGGAGACGCGTACCGTCCCGGCACCTGGCGCCATGTGGCCACCGGCGCGACCGCGGTCATCGACCTCGGGCTGGCGCCCCTTGAAGACGACCAGATGCACCCGCCCACCACCTACCTGGGGTGGCGGCCACTCGCGCTCGCGGTGCACCTGCCGCTGGCCGGGCCGCACTGGCGCTGCGTCGAGGCGCTGCAGCTGATCGAGCGCCTGCTCGCCGCCTTGCCCGGCACGCGCGTGCTCGACACCGAGGACACGCGCAGCAGCGATGACACCCTGGGGCCCGCGCCCTGGAGCCGGCCGCGTGCCCTGGCGAGCTGGGAACGGCTGCATAGCGGCCAGCAGAGCGGGCGCAGCGACTACCCGCACATGGGCCGCTTGGCGAGCGTCTGCCTGTGGCGCTATCGCCGCGAGCGGGCCAGCGGCCTGGCCGCCTTCCCCGAGCTGCGCTGGGCGGAGGCCCTGGCCCTGGTCGACAGCGCTGCCGGCGCCGCGCGCAGTGCGATCATCTGGGACGATCCGGACCGCCCCCTGGCCATGCCCCCGGTCGAACTGGTGGTGGTGCCCCGGCCCGGTGCCCCGGGGGTGCTCTTCGCCGAGGTCCTGCTGCGCACCGCCCAGGGCGAGCCCCTGCCGTTCGGCCAGGCGGCGCGCATTTTGCCGGGGCCGACCACCAGCGCGCTCTTCCACACCGCCGAACTGCTGCCAGCCACCCGCTTCAAGGCCCTGGGCGACCACGACTGGACGGATTGAGCCCGAGGCGCGAGCGGAGAGGGATGCACACCGGCAGCCCGAGGGGACCCCTCGAGACTTGCGCAATCCTTCAGGTGGCCGGACGCTAGGGCCATGAGCGCGACGTTCACCTGTCCGCACTGCGGCGCGGTCTATCCGTTCAAACCCGTGCTGATCGGGCGGGCGGTGCGGTGCACCACGTGCAAGAACGCCTTCAGCCTGCGACCCGATGGGATCGCCGACAAGGTCGGCGCCACGGCACCCACGCCGGCCGCGACCGCACCGGCACCCGCACCCGCGCCGCTTGCCAAGCCCCCCACGGCCGCGGTAACCGCGACCCCGGTTGCAGCGCCCCCCCGGCCGGCCGCACCGCCCGCGCCCAAACCGCCGCCAAAGCCCGTCGCCCCAGCCCGTGAGGACCTCGAGGTCGAGGTCGAATTCCCGGCCCCGATCAAGGCCCCCGCGCCCAAGCCGGTGGCAGCCAAGCCGGTTGCTGCGGCCCCGACCGCGCCCCCGGCCGCCGCCAAACCAGCTCCTGCCGAACCCGCTGATGAGAACAGCCAGCAGAGCGCGCGGATGCGCGCCTCCGACCGCATGACCTCGCAGCAGAAGGAGGCACGTCGCAGCATGGCCGCGACCCTGGCGGTATCGATGAACGCGGCGCTCAAGGCCGAGTCGGTCAAGAAGGAGAGCGAGACCAAGGCGCAGAAGGAGAAGAAGAAGGCCATCGGCCGCGGCGAGGGCGGCGTGGGCCGGATTGGCCCAGCCCTGCTGTCCAATCAGGGCGTCGAAGAAGCGAAGCTGATGCGCTCGTGGTGGCTCTACACCCTGGGTACCATCGGCCTGATTGTCGCGCTGGGCTGGCTGATCGGCCACCATGGAGCGCGCCAGCAGGCCATCGACGCCTTCACCGCGGTGGTCGAGGGCAAGCGCAACCGTCCCGGCGAACGCGTGCTGGCCATCCAGGAGCGCGCCTGGCTGACCACCATGCCGCCCGCCAACGTCGGCGTCCCGGCGATCACGGACATGCCGGATGTGCATCATGGCGCGGTGCACACCGTCAAGCTCGCCGGCGTGCGCAGCGAAATCGCCGCGCTCAAGGGGCTAAGCCTGATCGAACCCCAGCGCATCTGGATGCCGGCCAAGGAAGCGGCGAAGATGCTCGCCGACTGGAGCGCCGAGAGCAAGCCGGAGGCATTCGTCGCCGCGCAGAAGGCCAAGGGCAGGACCGCGGTCGAGCACCGCGCGCTGCTCGCCAGGCTCGAAGCGGGCGGAGTCAGCAGCGACGACGTCGCGATCATCGACCTGTTCCTGCGCGGCCGCGGCCCCAACGGTAACACGGACGTCCTGAACCGCTGGCTGGCCGGCGACATCCCCGACAGCATGGAGCTGAGCACCTTCTACGGCAGCGCCGGCACCCTGATCGTCGAGCAGGGCGGGCAGGCCTACAAGACCCGTACAGTGCCCTATTCCGGCGTGCTGCTGCGCTTCGTGGGCAAAGACTGGCCCGGCGAGTGGCGCGTGCTGACCTTGACGACCGCGCGCAATTAGTCCGCCTGACCGGCGCGGCGCACCCACCACGCCAGCAGCCACCGCCCGACGATGGCGGCGGCCAGCACGGCCGCGCCGAGGCGCAGGTCGGTGGTGACATAGCTGCCGCCCTCGAGCGCGAACACCACCAGGGCGAGGGCGAGGACGTCGAGCATCGCCCAGCGCGCGAGCCAGGGCCGGCGGTGGGTGGCGCCGGCGGCGGCGAACGCGTCGTTGGCGAGTGCGACCAGCGGGAAGATACCCAGGGATAGGGCGCAACCGGCGGCAAGGGTGTAGGCGCCCACGGCCCAGGCGGCGCTGACCATGCTGATGACGCTCAGGTCACAGGGCAGCAGCCGCCAGTCATGCAGGCCCAGCACCGGCAGCAGCAATGCGGCGCCAGCCGGCAGGGCGGCCAGGGCGACCAGCAGGGCGGTCAGCGCCAACGGGCGGCGGCGCGGCAGCGGCGCCGCCCGCGGTCCGGCGACCTCGCGCGCGAGCAGTTCGCCCGCCAGCATCGCCACCATCACTGAAGCACTGAACGCGGCCAGGCCGGCGCAGGGCGCGACCGCGACGGCAAACTGACCATGCGTCAACCCGATCAGCAGGGCCATCAATAGAACGTCGAACAAGGACCATTTGCCGAGCACCTCGACGATGAGCAGAGCGCGGCGCTGCGCATGGCTCGCGCCGCGGCCACACCAGACCCAGCCCAGGACCGCCAGCTTGAGCGGTGGGAAGACCACCGACAGCAGCAGCGCGAGGATGGCAAGCACGTGCAGCTGGTGGCGCCACAGCAGGCTGGCCGAATTGGTCAGGCCGACAGTGCGGCGCTTGAACAGGGCGGTGATGTCGACCAGTGGCAGCAACAGAGCCACGACGTTGGCGGCCAGGGCGATGAGGATGAGCAGGAGGACGAGGCGCGAGCGGGGAGCCGCTGACGGCTCGGCGAGCATGGTCACGGGCAGCGCAGACGGCGGTTGATCGCTCACGTCGCTCGTCCCGATTCCATGGCGGTCTCCAGCGCAGCGTCCCAGAAATGGCGCGGCCGCCGGTTTGTAGCCGGCGGCCGCAGCATCGACAAGGGTTGGACGGGAAGGTGGTCTCCCCGCCTGAGACTGCGGGCCACTGGCCCGCAGTCTCAGGGAAGATGTCGCTGTGCGACGGCGCGGTCCGTCAAGTCGCGGCCGCGGCGGCCTTGGCCTCGCCACCGCCGACCACCGTGGCGAGCAGATCCTGCACGCGCTTGGCAAAGCTGGCGGGATCCACGAGCTTGGCGCCTTCGGCGAGCAGGGCCTGATCGCGCAGCACGGCGATGTAGTCGCGCAGGCGCGCCTGGTCGCCGCCCCCCTCGTGCAGCGCCTGCAGGCGCTTGATCACCGCGTGGTCGGCGTTGAGCTCGAGGACGCGCTTCTGCGTCGGCACGTCGTGACCCATGCGCCGCATCATCTCCTCAAGCTGGGGCGAGACGCCTTCGCTCTCGGCGACTAGGCGGCACGGGCTGTCGGTGAGGCTGCCGGCGAGGCGCACATCCGAGACGTCGCCGTCGAGCGCCTCCTTGCAGAAGCCCATGAAGCCGGAGTAGCTCTTGGCCTTCTCCTCGATGGCCTTCTTGTCCTCGTCGCTGGTCAGATCGGACTGGCCTTTGGCGACGTTCACGATCGGCTTCTTGTCGAACTCGGAGAGGTGGCCGACCACCCACTCGTCGACCGGGTCGGTCAAATAGAGGACCTCCCAGCCCTTCTTGAGGAAGCCTTCAACGTGCGGGCTCGCCTTGGCCGCATCGATCGAGGCAGCGACTACCAGGTAGATGCTCTTCTGCTCGGCCGGCATGCGTTTGATGTAGTCCTCGAGACCGGTCTTGCCGGTCTTGCCCTCGGCGACGCTGAAGCTCGACGCGAAGCGCGCCAGCTTGCTGAGGCGCTCTTTATTCTCGGTGTCGTTGACGATGCCCTCGCGCAGCACGGCGCCAAACGACGCGTCGATGGCGGTGAAGGCGGCCTGATCCTTCTCGTCACTTGATGCGGCAAGCTTCAGCAGGTGGTCGAGCACGCGCTTGACCAGCTGCTTGCGCAGCTTGGCGACGGTGTCCTGCTGCTGGAGGATCTCGCGGCTGACGTTAAGCGGCAGGTCGTCGCTGTCGACGATGCCGCGCAGGAAGCGCAGGTATTCCGGCAGCAGGTCCTTGCAGTCGTCCATGACAAAGACGCGGCGCACGTAGAGGTTCAGGCCGCGGCGCTCGCGATCGAAGAGGTCCATGGGCTTCTGCCCGGGCACGAACACCAGCGCGGTGAACGACTGGTGGCCCTCGACGCTGAAGTGCAGGCGCGTGGCCGGCTCGTCCCACATGCGGCAGGCGGACTTGTAGAAGGCGTTGTACTGCTCGTCGGTGATCTCGTCCTTGGGACGCGTCCACAGCGCTTGGCCGGCGTTGACCTGCTCGGGCTCGGCCGCGACGCCCTTCTTGGCGTCCTCTTCGGAAACGTACTTGGGCAGGAAGATCGGGTAGGCGACGTAGTCGGAGTACTTCTTGATCAGCTCGCGCAGCTTCCAGCCCTGCAGGAAGTCGCCGGCGTCGTCTTTGAGATGCAGGGTGACGGTGGTGCCGCGCGCGGCACGACTGATGGTCTCGGTCGAGAACTGGCCGTCGCCGCGGCTCTCCCAGCGCACGCCGGCGTCGCTGGACGCGCTCGCGCTGCGGCTCTCGACGACGATGCGGTCGGCGACCATGAACGCTGAGTAGAAGCCCACGCCGAACTGGCCGATCAGGTTCGCCGACTTGGCCTGGTCGCCAAGGCCCTGCAGGAAGGCCTTGGTGCCGGACTTGGCGATGGTGCCGAGGTGCTCGATGGCCTCCGCCTCGGTCAGGCCGATGCCGTTGTCCTGGATGACCAGGGTCTTGGCCTCGGCGTCGGGCAGCACTTCGACCTTGAGGGTGTCGTCGCCGCGCAGCAGTTCGGGGGCGGTCAGGGCGGTGAAGCGCAGCTTGTCGCAGGCGTCCGACGCGTTCGAGACCAGCTCGCGCAGGAAGATCTCCCGCTCGGAGTACAGGCTGTGGATCATCAGCTGCAGGAGCTGCTGGACTTCGGTCTGGAAGGCGTGCTGGGTCATGGGAATCCTCGGGAGTCGTTGTCAGTTTGACGTGGTGATCACGGGTGGATGCAAAGGAGGTGCCATTGGCTTCGTCACGGCTGGGCGAGGTCCGCGGTCGCGGGCTGCGCCGTCGGCCCTTCCCAGTCCCAGGCGTACGCCGTCCGGGTCAGCGGGTCGTAGGCGGCCCAACGACCGGACTCGACCAGACCGCTGCCGACTTGGAGCAGGGTGTGATGGCCGCGTGGACCGGGGCCGGGAGCGAACCAGGCGGGCAGGCCGGCGG
>JBBQSO010000103.1:0-17757 GCA_038213805.1 Planctomycetota bacterium
GGGGAAGCCGACGAGCGTCGGCATCATGACGGGCGACGGCAACGGCGGCTCGCGCTACGGCTACGTTAGGCTCGGCGTGCAGGGCATCCCGTACGGCGCGGTGCTGATGTGGATCGATACCAACAAGCGGCAGCTGGCCGACGAGATCACCGGTCCGGGCCACGTGTGGCTCGGGCCCTCGAGCGAACACACCGCGGAATCCAACTGCACCGGTGCGATCCGCGTGAAGATCATCCATCCGCCGGGCGACTGAAGCGACGCATCACCCACCAAGTAGCCGCCGGCGCAGCAGCATGGTCGCCAGCGGCATGGTGACGGCGAGCAGCACGCCGCTGCTGAGCAGCATCCACAGCACGTGCAGGTCGGGTTCACCCAGGATTGCCAGCGCCCGGGCGCTCTCGGCGAGGTGGTGCACCGGGTTGATGGCGAGCAGCAGGCGCACCAGCGGATGGCCCTCGGGCACCGGGAAGTAGGTGCTGCTCACCAGGCTGAGGGGGATGGCGAGCAGGAAGGCCGGCAGGTTCATGTGGTCGATGCTGGGCAGGACCGCGGTGAAGGTCAGCGCAAAAGAGGCCATCGCGCAGCCCATCACGAACACCAGTGGCAGCACCAGCGGCAGCAGCAGCGGGTGCGGCAGGTGCAGCACCCCACAGGCGTCGAGGGCGAGGATCACGGCCACCACCGCGCCAACGAACATCGTGCCCATGGTGCCGCCCCACAGGATCTCGCCCGCCACCATGTGTGGCAGCTCGACCTGGGTGGCAAGCAGGCCGTCGTACAGGCGTTGGTAGTGCATGCGCACGTAGGCGCCCCACAGCGCGTGGAAAAACGGTGCGTTGAGCGCGGTGTAGGCGCACAGACCGGGGGCCAGGTAGGTGAGGTAGGGCAGCGTCTGGCCGTGCCAGACCAGCGCGCCGATGAAGCCGCCCAGGCCGAGGCCGAAGGCGAGCATGGCGACCACCGGCTCCATCGCCGGCGGCATCATGCCGATGTACCAGGTGCGCAGGTAGACGCGCGCGTGGCGGCGCATCACCGCCCACGAGCGCCAATCGGCGAGGGCGAGCAGGATCATGGCGCACGCCCCGCGTGCGCCGCCGCGCTGGCGGCGCCCTCGCCGTCGCGTGCGAGCTTGAGGAAGAGGTCGTCGAGGGTCGGCTCGCGCAGGCGCAGGGCCAGCGCGGGGAAGGCGGCGGCGAAGGCGGCGAGCTGCGCGGCGCGCAGCGGCAGGTGCCACTCATCCATGATCGGCGCCGGGGTCGAAGCCTTCGCGGCGCGCAGCCACGCCGCGATGCGCTCCTCCAGTACGGCGTCGCCAGCGGTGGCGTAGACCGCGACGTGCTCGCCCAGCACCGCGCCAAGCAGCGTGCGCGGTTGCCCGCGTGCGGTGATACGGCCCTCGGCGAGCACCAGCAGTTCGTCGCTCAGGCGCTCGGCCTCGTCCATGTAGTGGGTGGTCAGGATGATGCCCAGGCCCTCGCCGCGCAGGCGGTTGACCAGCTGCCACAGCGCCACGCGCGCCTGCGGGTCGAGACCAGTGGTGGGTTCGTCGAGGAACAGCACGCGCGGCCGGTGCACCACCGCGCGCGCGATCATCAGCCGGCGGCGGAAGCCGCCCGAGAGCTCTTCGGGGCGGTGGCCGGCGAAGGGGCGCAGGCCGAAGGTGTCGAGCAGCTCGTCGACGCGCGCGTGCAGGTCATCCACTCGCGGCCGGAAATAGCCGGCGTAGCGCAGCAGATTCTCGGCGACCGGGAACTCCTGATCGAGGGTGTCCTCCTGGCTGCAGATGCCCAGCATGCGCTTGGTCGCGCTGCGCGCCGTGCTGAAATCCCGCCCGAAGTAGCTGATGGTGCCCGCGTCCGGGGCGATGAAGCCGCTGAGCATGCGCAGGGTGGTGGTCTTGCCGGCGCCGTTCGGCCCGAGCAGTCCCAGCACCATGCCCGCGCGCAGCTCGACCCCGACCCCGTCCACCACCCGCCGCCCAGCGAAATGCTTCACCAGACCGGTGGCTTCGAGGAGCAGGTCGGACGCCATGGGCGGGAGGCTAGGGAGGGGGCGGCAGTGCGGAAGCCGGGAAGCCGGAAAGCGTCTCCCATGCATGCGTCCCATGCGCCCAGGAACATCTGGAAAGCGGCGGGGACGACCGCATCGTCCGTAGCGATATCCGGGCTCCCGTCCTGGGTGCCTCGACGCCTTCCGCCCGCCCCCGCCCCTGCCATCGGATCCGCGCATGCCCATCGTCACCGCCAAGACCGCCCAGCCCGCATATGATGTCGTCATCGTCGGCTCTGGCGCCGGTGGCGGGCAGATGGCGATGACCCTGACCCTGGCCGGACTGAAATGCGTGATGCTCGAGGCCGGTCGCGCCTACGACCCGGCCACCGAGACGGCGATGTTCCAGCGCCCCGACCAGGCGCCGCTGCGCGGGGTCGGCACGCCCGAGAAGAATTTCGGCTTCTACGATGCCACCGTCGACGGCGGCTGGCAGGTGCCGAACGAGCCCTACACCCAGGGCAGCGACGACCCGGCGCGCAAGTTCTGGTGGTGGCGCGCGCGCATGCTTGGCGGCCGCACCAACCACTGGGGGCGCATCTCTCTGCGCAACGGTCCCTATGACTTCAAGCCGCACAGCCGCGATGGGCTGGGCTTCGACTGGCCGATCGGTTACGAGGACGTCGAGCCGTACTACACCAAGGTCGAGCAACTGATCGGCGTGTACGGCACCAACGAGGGCCGCGAGAACACTCCGGACTCGCCCGATGGCGTGCTGCTGCCTGCGCCCAAGGGGCGCGCGGCCGAGCTGCTGGTGCAGAAGCATGCGAAGACCGTGGGCGTGCCAGTGATGCCCATCCACCGCGCGGTGCTGACCAAGGCGCTCGACGCGGACACCATCCCTGCCAAACTCTTCCCCGGCAACGAGTGGGCGCAGAAGATCGTCGCTGATTCGATGCGTCGGCGCGGCGCGTGCTTCTGGGCGACACCGTGTGGCCGCGGCTGCAGCATCGGCGCCAATTACCAGAGCACGACCGTGCACCTGCCGCCGGCGCTGGCCACCGGCAACCTCGACATCCTGCCCAATGCCCACGCGCGCGAAGTGCTGCTGGGCGCCGACGGCAAGGCCAACGGCGTGCTGTTCGTCGACAAGACCACCGGCAACGAGGAGCGTGTGCGCGGGCGCATCGTCATCCTTGCGGCGAGCAGCGGCGAGACCGTGCGCATCCTGCTGAACTCCAAGAGCGCGTCCTTTCCCAACGGCCTGGCCAACAGCAGCGGCAAGGTCGGCAAGTACGTCATGGACACGGTCGGCACCAGTCTGGTCGGCCAGATCCCCAAACTCGAGAACGTGCCGTCACACAACGAGGACGGCGCCGGTGGCTCGCACTTCTACTCGCCGTGGTGGCTCTATAAGGAGCAGCTCGCCGGCAAGCTCGGCTTCGCACGCGGCTACCACATCGAGATGGGCGGCTCGCGCGACATGCCGGGCGGCTGGAACCCGCTGCCCGACGACCTCGGCCAGGGCGCCTACGGCACCAAGTTCAAGGAGGCCGCGCGCCGTTACTACGGCTCATTCGTCTACCTCAGCTGCCGTGGCGAGATGATCCCGAACGAGGACTCCTTCGCGGAGCTCGACCCGGTGGTCAAGGATAAGTGGGGCACCCCGGTGATCCGCTGGAACTGGAAGTTCAGCGAGCACGAACTGCGCCAGGCGGACCACGCCCAGGATACCTTCACCGCGATCTTCGCGGCCATGGGCGGCACAGTCCGCCGCGCCAAGCCCAAGACCGGCACCGAGATCGAGCCCGGCGGCAAGATCATCCACGAGGTCGGCGGCGCGCTGATGGGCGCCGATGCGAAGCGCTCGGTGGTGAACGGCTGGAACCAGACCTGGGACGTGAAGAACCTGTTCCTGGTCGATGCTTCGCCGTTCCCGTCGAACTCCGACAAGAACCCGACCCTGACCATCATGGCGCTCGCCTGGCGCACCGGTGACTACATCGTCGACCAGGCGAAGAAGGGGAATATCTGATGCCCACTCACGAGCTGCCCGCGCCCTTCGATCCCGGCCTGCCCGAGCGCATGCCCGATCCCGCCATCCGCCTGCCGCGCCGCACCGTGCTCAAGTGGTTCGCCGCGGCGGCTGCGGCCAGCCAGGTGGCGGGCTGCCTCGACCGCTCCGGTCCCGGCGGCATGGCGCCGATCACCGCGCCGGGCTATGGCACCGATCCGCTGCTGACGCGCGTGTACAAGGCCGGCGACGCATGGCCGCTGACGCTGACCGAGGCCGAGCGCACGGCGAG
The DNA here is from genome assembly GCA_038213805.1 of Planctomycetota bacterium. Lineage (GTDB taxonomy): Bacteria > Planctomycetota > UBA11346 > UBA11346 > UBA11346 > BOG-1363. The sequence goes on from JBBQSO010000103.1 coordinate 4,296, forward strand.
CGTCGCACTCGCCGACTTCATCATGCCCGCCGACGCCTACGGCCCCGCGGCCTCGAAGCTGCGCGTGGTCGACTTCATCGACGAATGGGTCAGTGCGCCCTACCCCGGACAGATGAATGATCGCAAGATCATCGTCCCGGGCTTGGCCTGGCTCGAAAGCGAATCGCGCCGGCGCTACGGTGCCGCTTTCACCACTCTCGCCGCTGCCCAGATGGATGGCATCTGCGCCGACATCTGCTTCGAGAAGAACGCCACCGAGCCGTTCAAGGCCGGGGCGCGCTTCTTCTCGGTGTTCCGCGGACTCACCGCTGGCGCCTACTATTCCACCCCCGCGGGCTGGAAGGCGATCGGGTACGAAGGCAACGTGCCACTGCCGAAGTTCGACGGTCCGCCGCCCGCGGTGCTGGCGATGCTTGAGGTCGAACAGACGGTCAAGTAAGGCGCTGGCAGCTCCCATCTCTGCGAGATCTGCTCACAGCCGTGCGCAGTGCACGGTCCGCCGATCGCTCGAATCCATGCGCGACTCGGTGAGCCTCAGTACCGGTGCTGCGCAGGTCTGGTCGACCAATGCAGGTCGCGTCCCGGTTTCATCCATCCGGTCCAGGGGCGCGCGGGTGATGTTCGACCGGAACCACATCCCCTTGCTCCGTCTGGGATTGTGCCCCACTCGCCCCGTCGGCCAGGGCGCCATGAGCGTAAGCTTCGGCCTGTTCGCGGTTGCAGAAGATGTGCTGAGCGCCGCCATGCATGCGCACGTGCCAGCCGTCGGTATGCCGCTCGATGATGAAGGCCTCGGTAGCCATGGCGGTCTCCTTGGTGGTTGCAACCGGAGTGAGCACATGGCGATCCACATGACCGCGCGCCGCTCTGAATAAACACGGGCGCGGTCTCGACACTATGCTGGAGGGGCGAGGACGGCATGGCACCCAGCGACCAGACGCTCCTCGACAAGTTCGCCAGCACCCGTGACGGGGGCTGCTTCGCGGAGCTGGTGCGTCGCCACAGCGGCATGGTCTATGGCGTCTGCCGGCGCGTGCTGCGCGATGGCGCGCTCGCCGAGGATGCGGCCCAGGAGACCTTCCTGCTGCTGATGCGCCAGCCGGCCGCGGTCAGCGAATCGGTGGCGGGTTGGCTGCACCGGGTCGCCCACCGCAAGGCTGTCGACCTGGTGCGGCGCGAGGTCGGCCACGCGCGCCGTGTGCAGCCGGTAGCGCCGGTCGGCGAGGACGAGCCGACCTGGGCGACGCTCAGTCCGCTGCTCGACGAGGCGCTGCAGGAGTTGCCAGAGGACCTGCGCCGCATCCTGGTCGGCCACTACCTGGAGGCGCGCGGTCAGCAGGAGCTGGCCGAGGAACTCGGCATCTCGCAGCCCACCGTCAGCCGGCGGTTGGCCGCTGGCGTGGCGCAGCTGCGCAGCCTGCTCATGGCCAAGGGCGTGGTCTCGGCGGTGTTGATCGCCAGCCTGCTCCACGGCTCCGTGTGCGCGGCGGCGCCCGCCACCCTGACTGTGGAACTGGGCAAGATGGCGCTGGCCGGCCAGGCCGGATTGGGCCTGGGCGTGGCGAAGGTCGGCACGGCCGCGGCGAAGACCGGGCTCGTCGTCAAGGCGATGTGGCTGGCAGTGGCGGCGCTGGTGGTTCTCGCAAGCGCAGGCGCAGTGGTGCGCACATGGATCGGCCAGCGAATCGACTCCGCTACCGCGGCAGACTGGCGTTTCATCGCGCCCGGTCTGCCGGCGCAGGTCCCCGCACCCGCACCCGCGCCGCCCAGCGACGTCCTTGGCGAAGACGGACCTGCGCATCTGCTCGCGCTCACCCGCCTCGGCGGTGCGGGCGATGACGAGATCGTCGGCGTGGCGATCGCACCCGACTGGACGGTGCTGGTCGCCGGTAATGCCGCGCAGCCGGTGCCGGCGAGTGCGCCCGTCACGTCGATCGGTATTGCTTCGATCTCTATCGGGCGCAGCGGCTTCATCGCGCGCTACGCGCCTGATGGACGCACTCTGCTCAGCTGCGCGCGCGCTCCCGCTGGCGCGACCTTCACGTGCGTGCGCAGCGACGCGCGTGGCGACCTGCTGGTGGCCGGCCTCAGCGACGATGGCTGCGATCTCGGCGGTGGTCCGGGGCGTGGCGGCTTCATCGCCAAGCTCAGCGTCGCCACCTGTCTACCGTTGTGGATCCTCTACCAGGACGGCATCGTCGACTATGCGACCGCTGCGCAGGGCGATCTGCTGGTGCTGCGCGCGTCGCGATTGACGCGCTACGACAGCGCCACCGGCGCGGCGCGCTGGAGCGTAGGCTGGCCGGCGCGCGGTCCCGACCATCCCCAGGCGCTCGGTCTAGAGCCAAGTAGCGGCATCGCGGTGGTCGCGGGCGCAAGCGCGGGGGCGACCGGCGACGAGACCTTCATGGACCCCTACGCGCGCGCCTTTGCGCCTGACGGGCGACCGATCTGGACGCTGTGGGATGCCGAACCGGCGCGCGTGCGCAGCGGCGACGGCGGGCTGCACCTGACCGCCGAGGGTGCGGGCCAACGCATCGTCGCGGTCGATGGCGCGCTGCTGCTGGCGATGTCCAGCAGCGGCGGCAACAGCGTGCTCGCGCATGATGTCCACGACCCGGCGCGCGCGCCCGCTGCGGAGTTGCTCGCGGACGTGCACCAGGCTGGGCCGGGCTTCGGCTTCCGCGGCGCCACGCCGGTGGCCACGCTGCTGCTGGTCGAACCCGGCGCCGGTGCGGTCGCGAAGCAGACCTGGCTCAGCGCCTGGAGCGATCCCGCCCACGCCGGCGCCTGGGCGGTCGCGGATGTCGCCGCCGACGCCGGCCGCATCTGCGCCGTCGGGCGCAGCGCGGCGGGCGGGCCAACGCGCGCCGCGTGGGTCGCGGCCGACGGCCAGCCGGGCGGCGCCATCGCGCTGTGCGATGCGCGCCTGCGGCTCCTGCAGGCCGGCACCTTTCCCGGTGCGCGCTGGACCTGTACCGCGCTGCGCGGTGGATTGCTGGTGGTCGGGGGCACGGTCAGCGCCGCAGCGGCACACACGCATCACGCGGTGCAGGCCGCGCCGGGCGGCGGCCAGGACGGCTACCTCGCGGTCTTCGCCATCGCTGCAGTCCCGTCGTCCACGAACCCTTCCGCCGGGACCTCGCCATGATCCGCCTACACCCGTCCCGCCTCGCCACTGCCACCATGCTCGCGTTGACCGCAGCCTGCGGCATGGGCGCCGCCGAGGCGCACACGCCGCTCGCTGAACCGGCGGCGCCGGCTGACGCGCTGGGCAGCGGCGTGGCGCAGTTGCTGAGCGCCACGCCACTCGGCGGTGCGGGTGACGACGAGGTGGTCGCGGTCGGCATCGCGCCCGACTGGTCGATACTGGTCGCGGGCAACTGCGTCGACCTGCCGCTGGCCGGCGTGCCGGACACGCTCATCGGCCCGGCCGGCACGCGCGTCGATCCCCCGCCGGCGGATCCCAAGACCAAGGGTCGCCCGCAACCGAGCAGCCATGGCTACATTTTGCGCCTGACGAGCGATGGCCGCAAGGCGCTCGCGCTGACCCGTTTCGGCTATGGCGCTGCGACCATCCAGCAGATGCGCAGCGATGACCAGGGCGAGGTCTACATCGCCGGTACCAACCTTATCGGCGCGGCGCTCTCACCCGGAGCGACGCCCGGGCGCTTCGTCGCGAAGCTCGCGCCAGACCTGCGCTCCTGCGCATGGGTGCTGCCCATCGAGGGCCTCAGCGATTTCGCCATCGATGGGAATGGCGACGTAGTCGCGCTCGCCAACAAGTCGCTGACGCGCTACGCCGCTGGCAGCGGCAAGCCCCTGTGGACCGCGACCTGGGCGACGCATGGTGACAACCGGCCCGGCGCAATGACCCTGGCGAGCGGCAGCGGCATCACGGCGGTGGTCGGCTATGGTATGACCAAGACCGGGCACGAGCCCTACAAGGACCCGTACGCCTACGCCTTCGACCGCGCCGGCAAGCAGGTGTGGGCGGCGTGGAATCCGGACCCGACCAAGGAGTGCGACGCCAAGTTCGGCGGCAACGGCCTGATGGCCGACACCACCGGCCACGCCGCCGCGGCGACCAGCGACGGCAAGATCATGCTCATGCTCTACGCCGACGGCGGCAACACCGTGTGCATGCGCGATCCCGCCGATCCCGGGCAGCCGCTCGATCCGGCGGTGCTCGCCGGCGTCCACCAAGCGGGCGCCGGCTACGGCTTCAAGGGGGCGAGCAAGACCAGCGTGATCGTACGCTTCGACGCGGTCAGCGGGCGGATCGAGAAGAGCACCTGGATGAGCGCCTGGCTGAATCCTCAGCACGCCAACGGACTGTCCATCGACGGCGCCAGCGGCGATGCGCGTTGCACCGCGGTGGTCGGCAACAGTGCCAATGGCTGCCCGCTCAAGGACCCATGGTACCCGTTCATCGAGGGCACTTACCGCGGCGGCGGCTTCCTCGCGCTCTTCGACCGCGGCTTTGCGCTGCAGCAGTGCGGCTACTTCGCGCATGCGCACCTCGCGGCGATCGCCATGCGCGGCGACTGCGTCGTGGTCGGCGGGTCGGTGCGACCGGAGGCCGGTCCGGATGGCGAAAAGGATCCGATCAAGCTCCATCATGCGGTGCAGTCGACGCTCGGCGGCGATCAGGACGGCTATGTGGTGGTGCTGCGCCGTGAACACTGACCGGCGTCGCCGGGAGTGATGTGCGGCCAGGATCGCCGCGGTGGCGTGCCGGATCCGCCAGGAGATAAAGCGGCATGCTTCCACTTCGTACGACCACGCAGCTCCTCGCCTGCGCCCTGCTGCTCATGTCGCCGGCGGCGCCCGGCGCGGCGCAGGCCACCGAAGCAGCCGCGACGCGCGATCCCTGGCTGTGGCCCTTCGCCGCCACGTCGATCTGGAACCAGCCGCTGGGCAACAGCGCGGTCTACCGGCCGGCGCACCTCAGCGCCGCCGCGCATGTCGGCGTCGACATCCAGCACCTGCTGCGCCTGAATCCGCAGGACCCCGACCGCCACGTGCTGGGCAGCACGACCTTCGGTCAGGGGCGCGCGGCGGGCACCGTCGACCTCGGCTTCACGCTCAATGTGCCCGATGCCTGGGTGGTGCCCGACGCCGGTCCAGGCAATCCGTACGGGTTGACACCGAACAGCAATTTTGCGCTGCTGATGCCGGATGGTGAGCAGGTCATGCAGGGCTGCCAGATCACCCGCGCCGCCGCCAGCGGGCCGGTGCACGTGCCCGAGTGGCTGCGTTGGTCGGCCAACCGGCCGCTGGTTTCGATCCGCGGCGACGGACTGGAGGGTGGCGGTCAGGGCGCCTCGCACATGTCGTCGCTGGGCGGCACCATCCGCCTGCACGAACTGGTCGGCGATGCGCCCATCCGCCACGCGCTCAAAATCAATCCCTTCGCCGCCCGCTGGTGCCATTATTCCGCCGCCGTGCCCGGCTGGCGCTGGCCGGCGCGGGGCGCGGACAGCTATGCGGCGACCGGCTACCACGGCCAGGATCCTGCACTGGTGATGGGCAGCCTGCTCGCGATCCCGCCGCAAGATTCGGCCGCCAAGCTTGGGCTCGTCACCGCCCCCGGCCGCAAGCTGTTCGCAGCGCTGCAGGACTATGGCATGTATGTCGTCGAGGACGCGGCCTGGGACACCTGGGACCTCATCGTCGAGCGCGGTGCGGAGCAGGAATTCGCGACCGCCTACGGTTTTTCCATGGACAGCCCGGCGTGGCGCGACGAGGTCAATCGCCTGATGGTCGCCTTGGCCATCGTCGACAACAATGGCCCAGGGCACATCGGCGGCGGCGGGACGCCGCGCCGGCCGCTGGCGCCGCCCTTCGCCGTGCTGCGCTGAACCGGAGCAGTGCGGGGTGCCGTACCCTGGGTTGGTGCGGGTGCGCTCGACATCGGGTTTGCACCCCGCCGTCGCGCCGACACGCTGATTGGGATGAACATCGTCACTGCTCTGCTCGCTGATATTCCGTCGCCTCAGGACAGCGGCGGGTGGGCCGCACGGTCAGTGGCCCGTGCCCAGGGCGTGCGCCTATGAACCCCGTCCTGATCGGCATCGGCTTCATCCTGCTGATCGTGGCGGCGATGCGTCTGGCAGCCTACCGCCTCGTGCGCGGCGCCTCGCTGCGCGAGCCGCACACCGTGCTGGCAGGTGCCGAGGAAATTCCCGCCGCCCTGCGCCAGGAACTCGACGACGGGCTGGTCACGCTCCTGCCGCTCGGCTTCCAGGCGCGTGGGTACATCCGTTCGCTGTGCATGGTCGCCGACGACCCTCGGCCGGTGTGGTCTGCGCTTGCGGAGCAGGTGCAGCATGGGACATGGGTCGCGGTCTTCGCCAACTTCAGTCCAGAGGCCGAGGTGCCGCTGCGCGCGACATTTCTCACGCCCTTGGTGGATGGCCGGGCGCTGCTCTCGGCCGAAAGCTCGTTCCTTTCGCTCCCGGTCCCCTACGCGGATGCCGTTTTGCTCGATCACGGCGAGCTCGACATCGTCGCGAGCGGGCGGCGGCACCTCGCCGAACTGAGCCGGCACCAGCTCGCGAGCCCCTTCCCCGACGCGGCGGCCTGCATCGCCCGCCTCGCAGCGCTCGACGCCGCCTACCTGCCGATGCTGCGTGCGCGCAAGCTGGTCGCCACCGATGCGGCGGGCCGGACGCGTTTCACGCCCGCCGCGGCGTGGGCCTATCTGGGACGCATCCGCAGCGGTCAGGCCGTCCAGGTGCGCGCGCTGGCCGCCTTGCGCAAGCAACGTGGTGGTGCGCGCAGCGTGGTGCCCGCGGCCATCGAGGCCGACGCCGTGCTGCGCCAGGAGGAGATGAGCGAACGCCGCGTGCCCGCCGGATCGTGGGTGTGGATGTTCCTGCTCACCATGCTGGCCTTCATCGCGACGGCGCCGCTGGCCATCGGCAGCAACATCCCGGTGCCCCTGATCCTCGCCATCCTGCTGTTCCATGAATTCGGCCACTTCCTGGCCATGCGCGCCTGCGGCTACCGCGATACGCGCATCTTCTTCCTGCCGTTGTTCGGCGCCGCCGCCAGCGGCCGCAAGAAGGACGCCACCATTCCGCAGCAGGTGTTGGTCAGCCTGATGGGACCGCTGCCGGGCATCGTTCTCGGACTGGCGCTGCTCGCCGCGGTCCACACCGACCGTGGCAGCCCGCTGTTCCAGGCCGGCCTGATGCTGGTCGCCATCAACCTCTTCAATTTGCTGCCGGTGCTGCCCCTCGACGGCGGCCAGATCCTCTGCCGCGTGCTGTTCGCGCGCCGCCCGTGGCTGGACCTGGTGTTCCGCGCGCTCGCCGCGGTGGCGATGGTCGCGCTCGGGCTGGCCACCTCGCCGATCCTCATCTACCTCGGCATCTTCCTCGCCATCGGTCTGGTCCACCACCGCCAGATCGCGCGCCTGCGCAGCCGCATCATGCGCGACCCGGCCATCGCCGGTCTGGTCGGCGAGCCGCTGACCGAGGCGGTCAGCGCCGCGGTGGCGCAGGACCCCGTCACCGGGCGAGCGCTCTTCCCCCAACGTCTGCGCATGGTCCGTGACATCACCGCCGCGCTCGCCCAGCCGCGCATCACCACCGGGACGCGCGTGGCGCTGCTCGGCGCCTACGTGGGCGCATTCCTGCTGGCGCCGGCGGCGCTGCTGATCTGGCGGTTGGCCCACCACTGAGCGGAATCTGCGTAGGTCGCCCTGCCGCTTATCACGCTGGTGCCAAGGTCGCCATCCGGCGCGAGTGTTGCGCATGCGGCATGCTCGGTGAGTGGGTCACGCGTGTTTACCCCCAACCGCGCCCGGCATCCCCGGTATGGACTTCCTCCAGGTTCCGGCCCACCCGCCTGCTCGCACCATCCATCCTGTCCGGGATCCGCCCCATGCGCACTGCCCTGCTCGCCGTCCTGCTCGCCGCCTGGCTCCCCCTCGCGGCCGCCGAGCGTCCGCTCACCATCATGCCTTTGGGCGATTCCATCACCGCCGCCGCCGATCCCGGCTACCGCGGTTTCCTCTACCGCATGCTGGTCGACGCGGGCCACACGGTGCATTTCGTCGGCACGCAGTCCGCCAAGCCGTCCCTGCCGGAGGGGGTCGCTCTCGACCCGGATCACGAGGGCCACGGCGGCTTCAGCATCGGTCCCGGACCGAGCGCAGCCGATGGTTGGACGAACGGCAAAGGCAACCTCTTTGCCAACCTCGACGACTGGCTCGGCCCGGCGCAGGCGAAGACCAGGGACGTCGACATCATCCTGCTGCACGTCGGCGTGAACGACTTCGCGAACATCAAGGAGCGCGATCCCGGCTACGACCTCGTGCGCGATCTGCCCACGCGCTATGCGGGTCTGCTCGACAAGATCCTCAGCCTGCATCCGAAAGTGGCGATCATCATGAGCTCGATCATCCCCGGCGGCAACCCGGACATCAACGCAGTGTTCCCGGTCGGCCCGTTCGACCAGATCAATCCGCGACTCAAGTACATCGCCGCACGCCGCTCCAGCCACGTCTTCTTCCGCGACGGCGCGGCGCTCGAGGGCACCGGGCTGAAATGGGAGTCCAGCGACTGGAACAAGGGCGATGTGGTGCACCCGAATGCCCAGGGGCAGAAGAAATTCGCGACCTTCTGGTTCACGGCGATCACCGCCGTGATCGACCAGGGCAAGCTGCCCAAGAAACCCTACGTGAAGCAGCCCTGAGCTGAGCCCGCAGGCTGAAGGACCTACTTGCCGACCGGCGCCCCGTACGCCGCGACCAGCACGTCCGCGCCCTTGCCCGAGATCACGACGTCATCCTCGGACTTCGCGCCGCTGAAGGCCGCGATCACGTAGCCGCCGGCGACCGGCCGGATCACGCCGCCTTTGTAGCCGTTTTCACCCTTCAGCTTCGGCCGCACGCCGCTGCCGCTGTTCTTCAGGGTGTCCGCCATCTCGGAGGCCTTGGTGTAGGCGATGGCCAGGAGGTTGGCATCGTTGGCGGGGTCCTTGTCGTTGGAGTGGAAGGTGCCGACCACGCGCATGCGCGACTCCCAGCCGGTCGTCGCCTCGCCGGGCACCCAGGCGACCAGCGCGGCACCGTGCGCCGTGATGGACTCGGCCTGCACCTGCATCGCCTGGATCGCAGTGATGGAGACGTGCGCGAAGTCCACGGCCCCGTTGGGTCCGGTGGCGCAGCGCTCCGAGCAGCAGCCGGCGGCGAGCAGGCACAAAGCGATGAGGGAGAGGGTGGTGGGCGTCGTGGGCATGGTCGACCTCGTGCGGGACTCTAGTGGCGCTGGCAGATCGGCAATCCGGGAACCGGAGCCGGCGAGCTGGACGTGCGCGCGGTGGTTCCCTCACCCTGCGCCGCGCTCCAGACGGGTCGGCACGGGAGGTGTGCGTGTCGACCCGGCGCCTGGACTGTGGCAGCGGCGCCCAGCGCAACTTCCACCCCTCGGATTGACCCCGCCGCGCCCGCGGTAGCCTGCGAACGGCGCTCCCGCCCATCCGTACCACCACCACGGGAACACCCATGCGCACCACCATCCTGCCCACCGCCCTCCTTACCCTGGCCTGCCTGATCGGCCTGGCCGCCTACGCAGAGGACGGTATCCACGACCTGAAGATCGGCGACGCCGCGCCGGACTTCTCGCTGCCGGGCATCGATGGCAAGACCCACGTGCTGGCCGAATACCAGGCGGCCAAGGTGCTGATGGTCGCCTTCCTCTCCAATCACTGCCCCGACTCCCACGCCGCCGAGAAGCGCATCATCGCCCTGGTCGACGCTGCCAAGAATCAGGGCTTCGCACTGGTCGCGATCAACCCCAACAACCCCGACGGCCTCAGCCTCGACGAGCTCGGCTACTCGAAGTACAACGACGGTTTCGAGGACATGAAGAAGTACGCGGTCGAGGCCGGATTCACCTTCCCCTACCTCTACGACGGCGAAACGCAGGCGGTGGCCAAGGCCTATGGCTGCCTGGCCACGCCACACGTGTTCGTCTTCGACGCGCAGCGCAAGCTGCGCTACAAGGGCCAGTTCGATGACTCGCGCTTCCTCGACCCCGCGACGGTGAAGTCCAACGACGCGCGCAAAGCGGTCGAGGCGCTGCTCGCCGGCACACCGGTTCCGGTCGAGACCACGCGCCCGCACGGCTGCTCGACCAAGTGGCTGGGCAAGAAGGAGGTGATCGCCAAGCTCACCGAAAAGTGGCAGCACACCCCGGTCGACATCGAGCCGATCACCGCAGCCCAGGTCAAGGCGCTGGTCAAGAACGGCACCAGCAAGCTGCGTCTGTTCAACGTCTGGTCGACCAGCTGCATCCCGTGCGTCGCCGAGTTCCCGGAACTGGTCACCACCGCGCGCAAGTTCGGCATGCGCGACTTCGAGTTCATCTCGATCAGCCTCGATGACCCTACGGATACCGCCAAGGCCAAGGCCTTCCTTGAGAAGCAGGGTGCTGGTCCGCTCGACAGCGCGCAGCGCGCCTTCAAGGCCGAGGGCCGCACCACCAACAGCTACCTCTTTGCCGGCGCCGACGCCAATGAGCTGGTCGCCGCGCTCGACCCCGCCTGGCCCGGCGCCATGCCGCACACCGTCCTGGTCGGTCAGGACGGCACCATCCTGTGGCGGCACACCGGCGCGATCGACGGCGACGAGCTGCGCGCGAAGATCCTCGAGATCCTGGGTGACGTCTACAAGCCGTGATTCCGGCGCGCGCCCCGTTCGCAGTCCTGAATGCCGCGGGCGGCGCTCCGCCCGCGCGAGGATCGATGGTGTACGACACCGCCTTGCCAGATGACACGCCGGGAGTAAGGTCTGCCCCACTCCGGACCAGGAATAGGGCATTATGATCGCGACACCGTTCGTCCGACTGTCGACTTCGCTCGCGGTGGCCTGCCTGCTGCTCGGTGGCGAACCCGCGCTCAAGGCTGCAGATCTCATGGCCGAGGTGCGGGCGGCGCAGGGTGCACTCAAGGCGGTCATGCCTCAGCTCGAGGAGATGGTCGCCGACGGTCGGCTGGACGCTGCAAATGAGCGGCTCCTGCAGGTCTTCCCCGGCCCCGCGCGCTCACCGGCGCAGTCCCTCCTGCTTGGCAACGTGCTTTTCGGCATGGATCCCAAGGCGTCCTACGCGCTCCACCGCGAGGCCGCCTTGGGCGCCCCGGGCGACAAGCTGACCACCATGGAATGGGCGCTCGAGCAGCATCGGGCGGGAGAATACGCCGGCGCCCTGGCCTCCTACGACCAGTACTCCATGCTCGATCCGGACTTCGCGCCCGTGCACGGTTTGGCCGCCGACTGCCTGATCCGGCTGGGGCGCACGCACGATGCTGTCGCGCGCTGGATGCTGTCGGAGAAGGCCCGGCGCGGGACCCTGGACGACCTCGAATCGCTGGTCTGCGCGGTGCACGGCGACCCCACCCTGCAGGCCCGCCGCGCGGAGCTGTGTGCGCGGGTGCGCACTGGCGACATAGATGCAGCGGTCCTCCTCATCGCCCTCGACAGCGACTTCGCCCGCGACTGGTGGAACCGTGGCCCACAGCGCGCCTACCTCCGCCACGACCTCGCCTTGCTCGCGCCGCTGGTAGGGCCGCGCATCGCGGCGACGCGCTGCGCCGGCGAGTGCCGCCTGGACGAAGGCCCCAAGGCGGACGACGTCCGCGCCCTCCTCCTGAAGGCCGGCCTCATCACCGATGGGGCGCACACCCTGCCGACTGATCCGGTGCTCGTGGAATTGTTGCTCCAGTCCGCCATCTCCGCAGAGGTCATCACCCGGGAACAGGCCCAGGCCTGGTTCGGCACCCGTCTGCACGAGCAGGCCAAGGCCAGCAAGGACCCCATGATCTGGAACGTGGTCGCCTACCTGCAGGAGAGCAATCAGCCTGCCGATCCAGCCATGCATGCCCTAGAGAAGGAGGCTTGGGACGCGTGCGCTGATCCGCGCTTCGCGGTGGGCTGGTTCGCGTCCGCTCCGGCGGGGGAGCATCTGCGCGTCGACGATCCGCTGCTGGTGAAGGCGCTCGCGCAGTTCCCCGATGACGCGCTGCTGCTCCACCAGGCGATCATTTCCGCTCCGCCCAGCGCGGCCCTGCTCGTCCAGGGCATCAAGGCCGAGTACCATCACTTCTCCGCCACCGGCATGACCTCCTCGCTCAACGGGCGACCGGCGGCGCGTACCCTGCGCGCCTATTTCGCCGCGCTCGACAAGCTTCCTGGGGCGCAGTAGGGAGTGATCTCGGGCCGAAGATAAGGTCGTTCCACCCTTCCACCATCGCCTCCGACCCGGGTATCCGCGAACGGGACCGCCACTACCTGGTGGCGGTCCTCGTAGGTCACGTAGCCCGGGCGCCACGTACGGATCTCGCGCACAGGGCTACCCGCCGCGCGCAGCAGCGCAACCACCGTGAGGATGCGCGCCAGGTGGACGGTGGCGTCGGGCTTGAACCAGCTGATCGCGATCGGGGTGCGCACCCAGGTGCCGCTCGCCGACCGCTGCCAGCCATCCCGATGGTGGGAGAACCGTCTGGGTACCGCCAGGTTGTCGCCGAACCACCTCAGCGAAGTGGCCAGCATCGCGCGTACCTCTGCCGGCATGCCCTCGTCGCGCTGTGCCCGGCTCGCGACTTGGAAGACGCCGATGGCCAGTCCCGAATGCGAGTCACGTTCCGGGCCTACATAGCGGATTAGCTCGCCACCGTCGATCACATCGTACGAACCGGGCGGCTGGGCATGACGCCAGCGTGAATCCGGACGCCAACGGCAACGTTCGCGGCGGGAGCGGGACATGCGTCTGGATATAGCGGGCGGTGCAGGCGACGTAAGCGGCGAGCGCACTCTCGGCACCGACGCTGGGTACGGGGGCGAGCACCAGCTCCAGCATGTGGGAGGTCACCCTTTGACGCGGTCGAAGCCGCACCCCGCAGCGGGCATCCGGCTACTTGATCATCCCGATCGCTGCCAGCCACGCGAGCGACCCCGTCTGCCACGCATCCCACATCGGACCATGGTACCCATTCAACCCGTGATTGCCTGAGGGCAGTTCCAGGTACTTCGCCGGCACACGATGCGCCTGCAGCGCCTCATAGAACATCTGGCTGTTGTCCGGCGGGACCATGCTGTCGTCCTTGGCGTGCGCCAAGTACGTGGGCGGCGTCTGGTCGGTCACTTGCAGCTCATTCGAATACCACGCAATCAGCTGCGGCGACGGATTCGGCCCAAGCAGGTTGGCTCTCGTCCCACCATGACCCTTCTCGCCCAGGGTGATGACCGGGTACACCAGCACCGCGAAATCCGGGCGTGAGCTGAGGCGATCCAGCGGATCGGTCGCAGCAGCTGATCCTCCCCCGGTTTTGTGGACGCCATGATAAGCGGGAAACCGCTGATAGGATGATCCACCATGACCACCCCAACCCCGTCCCGGTCGTCCAAGGCCAAGCGGCGTAAGCACACCAAGGAATTCAAGCAGGAGGCAGT
>JBBQSO010000104.1:0-17537 GCA_038213805.1 Planctomycetota bacterium
TCGCCACGCCGCGCAGCGCAACGGAGAGGTGATGGAGGAGATCATGCGCAGAAGTATGAGGGCTCATTAGGCCCGAAGAAATTTTTTTTAAAGCGTTGTCAATACTAATATTATGGGTGGTTCGTAAGTGAACGGCATTGAGGGTACGGCTGGAGGGGAGTAGACGAAGGGCGGTAGGAAGCGAGGGCGCGAGGAAGCGAGGAAGGCAGCAGAAAAAATCGGTGTGAGCGCGGTGAACACAGCAGGAATTCTGGTCACTATATGGACGTTCTCCCATGCTCCCTTCCTCTCGCTTGCCCTCCCCTTCCCCCCTCTGTTCCAGCCGTAACATCCCCCTGCCGCGCCTGTATAATGCCTGCCAGGCTGTGCCTACCCGGAGGGAACGTCCATGCCCCGCGTCACCATGCATCCATCCCTCGCCCTGTTGCTCCTGGTCATGCCGTGCCTGGCGGGCGCGGCGGATGCCACCCCACCGGGGGTGCCACCCACCACCCCGCCTGCCGCCGGGGTCCAGGCAGCGCCCAGTGCGGCGGTAGCAGCTCAGCTGGTCGCTGAGGGCAAGCGCCTGATGCAGGCCTCCAACAACGACCCCAGCCTGAGTGTGGGTGCGGCCGTGGCCTTCTCGAAGGCCCTGCCCTACTATGAACAATCTGGCGAGTCCGACACCATCAGCGAACTCGAGGCCGACATCTTCTGGTGCAAGAAGCGCATGAACCTGGAAGACGTCAAACGCTTCCGCGCCGCCAAGGACGGCAGCGCCACGGACACCGCCGCCCTCGACAAGGCCGAGGAGGTGGCGACCCGTCGCGTCGACGCGAACGAGGCCGATGCCTATTTCGCGCGCGCCCAGCGCTTCGCCACCGACCATCCCGCCGACCAGTTCGCTGTCGCGGTGCGCTGGTTCGAGGTCGCGCAGCGCTTTCCGGGCACGCCTGTAGCGATCAAGGCTCAAGAGCAGAGTCTGGCCGCCCAGGGCAAGGCCATGCAGGCACAGGCCGCCGCCACCCAGGCCGACCTGGCCAAGCGTCGCACGCTCTTCGCGCGGCCCGCGCAACCTTCCAACGCGGCGGTTGCGCCGCCGGCGCCGGCCGACCAGCGCGCGGCCACCGCCCAGGTGCGCAAACTCTTCAAGGACCAGTTTGCGCGCACCAAGCCGGCGCAGAAGCGCAGGCTCGCGGTGCGCCTGCTCAAGGAGGCCGGGCAGACCGCGGACGACGCCGCGCTGCGCTGGGCTCTGCTTGCAGAGAGCCTGCAGCTCGCGGCCGACGGTGGCGATCTCGCCACGCTGATCACGGCCGCCGATGCACGCGCCACGCACTACACCGGCGTGGACGCCAAGGCGATCAAGAAGGATTGGCTGGCGAAACTGCACGCCCCGGTCGCGGCCGCCGCGCTCAAGCTGCTCGAAAATCCGGACGATCCCGACGCCAACACCACAGTCGGCAAGTGGTTCGCCCTCGACGCGCGCCATTGGGATGAGGCTCTTTCCATGCTTGCGCACGGCAGCGATGCGGTGTGGAAGAAACCGTCCGAGATGGAACTGGCGGTGCCCGCCGGTCCTGGCCAGCGCCTTGAACTCGCCGACGGCTGGTACGACCTCGGCGCCAAGGCCAAGGACCAGGCCAAGGAGGCGCTGTGGGAACACGCCCTGACCTGGTACCGCGAGGCCGCCACCGGCCTGACCGGTCTCAGCGCCACCCGTGTCGCCACGCGCATCACCGAGATCGAGGACTTCCTGCCGCTGGTCGATGTCGACTGGAACGCGCTCACCGCCCGCCAGTGGGAACGCCTGCGCGCCCCGGCCAAGACCGTCAGCGTCCAGGCCGACCACCTGCCCGCCGGTCTGACCCTGGCCGCTGGGCAGAAGGTGCGGGTCGTGCCGCACCCGACCGACACCTGGTCGCTGGCCGGCTTCGGCATCCAGGCCACCGTCGACTGGAAGGGCTACGTCCAGGCCGGCAAGCAGGGTGACCACTTCATCGGTGCGCTGATCGTCTACGTCGGCAATGCGTCCTTCGCGCCCGGGGTGATCGAAGGCACCGGCGCAGTGTCGTTCGGCGCCTACCACCCTGCCTTCGTCGCCGCCAAGGCTGGCGAGATCCGGGTAAAGATCCTGCCGGTCGAGGACGAGGAGTGATCCGCGCGTCTGCGCGGCAACTGCGCGGCTGAGGGCTACTCCGAGCATGAAGCGCATCCGCAGCGCTGGTACGACCGTCACGCGGCGGCCCGCACGCCGTTGACCGCGGATGCAGGAATCCTGCGCAGACCGCCATCCACGGATGGATTCCCTCCACCGCGTGCATGGACGCCGCCCATACCGGCCTTATCCGCAACGCCGCCACGATCGGCCGGTCTCATGCCCAGCACCTGCCCGCCCCCTCCGGAGCCTGCCATGACCGCTTTCCGCACCCCGCTGCTCACCCTCCTTGCCCTTGCCGCCCCGCTCGCGTCCCGCCTTGGTGCGGTCGAGCACGAGCACGATCGGCCCTTTCTGCACCCGCTGTTCAGTGATCACACCGTTCTGCAGCGCGACATGCCGGTGCCGGTGTGGGGCTGGGCGGCGCCAGGCAGCGTGGTGACGGTGGCGATGAACGGTGCGCAGGGTACGGCCACTGCCGCAGCCGATGGTCGCTGGACGGTAAAGGTCGGACCCTTCCCCGCCGGCGGTCCGTACACCATGACCGTGACCGGTGCGGTCACGGTGACGGTCACCGATATCCTGATGGGCGACGTGTGGATCTGCTCCGGGCAGTCGAACATGGAGATGGGCATCGGTGCCTGCAATTATGACGACGAGATCAAGGCGGCCGAACACCCCGATATCCGTCTGCTGACCGTGCCACGCAAGGTCGCCAAGGAGCCGACCTACACCGCCGACCTCACCTGGCTGCCCTGCCATCCCGACACCGTCACCAAGGGCATGTGGAGCGGCTTCAGCGCCGCGGGCTACTTCTTCGGCCGCGAGCTCAACCGTGAGCTCAAAGTCCCGATCGGCCTGATCCACACCTCGTGGGGCGGCACCATCGCCGAGGCATGGACCAGTGCCGAGGGCTTGGCCAGTATGCCCGACTTCGCCGACCGCCTGGCCCAGGTGGTCGCTGCGCGCAGCGTGCCCGAGGACGAGTACGCCAATCAGCTTGCCACCTGGTACAAGGCCAACGACCCCGGTACCGGCGCCAACTGGGAAAAACCCGGCACCGACGTCAAAGACTGGAAGGACATCGCGGTGCCCAAGCCGTGGGAGCAGTCCGGCGTGCCCGGCTTCGAGACCTTCGACGGTGTCGCCTGGTACCGCCGCGACTTCGACGCTCCGGCCGACTGGGTTGGTAAGGATCTGGTACTGAACCTCGGCCCGATCGACGATATCGACACCACCTGGGTCAACGGCCAGCCGGTCGGCAGCGCGGAGCGCTACGACATCGCGCGCACCTACACCATCCCGGCCAAGCTGGTGCGCAAGGGCCGCAACTCCATCGCCGTGCGCGTGCTCGACACCGGCGGCCTGGGCGGCATCTGGGGCAAGCCGGAGCAGCTCTCCGTCGGCCCCGCCGGCGTTCCGCCGCTGCCCCTCGCGGGCACCTGGAAGATCAAGGACAGCAGCACGCTGGCCAAGCTCGGCGCGCCGCCGTCGCGCATCGACAGCAGCAACCCCAACGTGGTGACGGTGCTCTCCAACGGCATGCTCGAGCCCATCGTCCCCTACGCGGTCAAGGGCGCGATCTGGTACCAGGGCGAGAGCAATGCCGGCCGCGCCTGGCAGTATCGCACCCTGCTGCCGGCGATGATCACCGACTGGCGCACGCGCTTCGGCTGCGGCGATTTCGGCTTCCACATCGTCTCACTGGCCGGCTTCATGAAAAGCGCGCCGCAGCCCGGCGACAACGATTGGGCCGAGCTGCGCGAGGCGCAGGCGCTGACCGCGAAGCAGCTCAAGAACTGCGGTCTCGCCCTGGCCATCGATATCGGCAACGCCGACGACATCCATCCCAAGGACAAGCGCGAGGTCGGCCGGCGCCTGGCGCTCAGCGCGCTCGCCAATACCTATCACCAGGCGGTGGAGTGGTCGGGCCCATGGTACGCCAAGATGGACGTCGAAGGCGCGAAGATCCGCCTGCACTTCGACCACCTCGGTGGCGGGCTGGTGGCCAAGGGCGACAAGCTGACCGGCTTCGCCATCGCTGGTGCAGACCACGTCTTCACCTGGGCCGACGCGCAGATCGACGGCGACACCGTGGTGATAAGCGCCGCCGCGGTCGCCGCCCCCGAGGCGGTGCGCTATGCCTGGGATGCGAACCCGGTGTGCGACCTGTTCAACAAGGCCGGCCTGCCGGCGGTGCCGTTTCGCACCGACGACTATCCGGCGCGGACGCGCGACGCGAAGTGATGGGCGCCTCGACTCGAATCCTCCCCCGATTCTGCGTACGGGTGGTTACGCGGCCTCGGCCTGCTGGAGATCGACGTCCATCGGGATGAGGTTGCCGATGGAGGTGTGGCGAATGGTCTTGTTGGAGCAGTACTTCCGTGTACTCGAAAATGTCGCTCTGAGCTTCAGCGCGAGCCTGGAAATCGCGTCGGTGGATCACCTCGTTCTTCAGCGTCTGCCAGAAGCGTTCGGCGACCGCGTTGTCGTAGCGGCAACCGCGCCGATTGATGCTGGCGACCATGCCGTTGGCATGGAGCACGGTGCGATGGTCGTCACCGGCATACTGGCTGCTACGATCGCTCTGGTGGATAAGGCCGGGCTTGGACTGGCGATCAGCGCTCGCCATGGCAAGCCATCGAAAACGTCTGCCGATACCACTTGGCGCCAAGTCCGGTCGATTATTTCCCCGCGATCGCAAATCGCCAATCGGACGTTTTTCAGAGCGGCATGATCAATGGGCAGCATTGGTAAAAGCGGACTCTGCGTGAAAATGAGTCATGGTAGGCAGCGACTGCCCGAGAAGGGCAATGGCTGCATAAGCGCAGCCTTGCCGGCAACATCATTGCAATCAGTGCACTCCAGGGCCAGTCCCAAGAACAGTCATGCTCCGCCGCGAACACACTTACAACGACGGGCACCGGAAATTTCCGGACTATAAGCCCCGCCGTTCCGGAGTACCGACGATGATTGGGAAATGGATATCGGCATGGCCGCCGAACCAAAGGTTTGCTGCAAATGCCATTAGCCAAGATTTCGTCCCGGCTACACATTTTTTTCCACGGCGCATCAGCGGCAGCGATATCCAGCAATTGCCACAGCCGTCGCCTGCTGGACGCGAATCACCGGCGACATTTCGCGGAGGTCGTTGCCCGGATGCACACGTTGGGGAAGGAATTCTGCGATGTGTGGGCAAAGTGCCAGGCGCGAAATTATTTGCCCAACCGGGGATAGGCGTCAAAGTGCCCGGAAACGTTCGAACAACGAGCGTCCGGAATAGTCATCGTACACTCTTGGGAACATGACTATCATGCACATGCTCATGTTGTTCAATATCCACTGTCGTGCCCAACACCCATCACCAGGGTTGGTAATTCCATGAACTATCTGCTGGCGCTCTTGGTCCTCTGTCTGATCAATGCCCAAGCGAATACGGCAGAGGGCAAGCTGCTGAAGGTCTTCATCCTGGCGGGCCAATCGAACATGGAGGGCCAAGGAGTCGTCGATCTCACAGGCGCGGACTACAACGGGGGCCGCGGGACGCTAACCGCGCTCATGAACGATCCGGTCAAGGGTGCGAGATATGGGCACCTTAAATCTTCGGACGGGAATTGGGCCGTCCGTGACGACGTGTGGGTTTGGTATCAGCGTGAAAACGCGCCGCTGCTCGCGGGGCCTTTGTCTCTTGGATTCTCAGTCTACGGTGATCGGCATCATTTTGGGCCTGAGTTGCAATTCGGCCACGTGATTGGCGAGGCGATGGCGGATCAAGTCCTGATCATCAAGACTGCATGGGGTGGCAAGAGCCTGAACGTCGACTTTCGTCCGCCGAGTTCAGGCGGAACGGTTGGTCCGTACTACAACCGGATGATCCAGGACATCCAGGTAGCGCTGGGATCGCTGAAGAGGACATTCCCGTCCTATGATGGCAGGGGATACGTGATCGCAGGATTCGTATGGTGGCATGGCTGGAATGATTATGTCGATGAAAAGGCGGCGATGAATTATGGACAGAATCTTACGAATCTGATCAACGATGTCCGTAAAGATTTGAAGGCGCCTAAGCTACCGGTGGTGATCGGCGAACTGACCGGACCCTGGGCCAAGGAATATAGTGGCCTTCCCGCTTCGGCGCTGGCAATCAGAAACGCCCAGCTCGCGGTGTCGAAACGGGATGAGTTTTTGGGGACGGTAAAGTTTGTCGAGACCAGTTCATACGTACGCAAGTCGACAGAATCTCCCAATCCTGGCCATGGCCACCACGAATTCGGAAATGCAGAAACGTATTTCCTGGTCGGCGACGGTCTGGGCGAAGGCATGAAGGATTTGCTCAAACCATGATTTATTTGCAAATATCACTAATTAAAAAGGTTATTTTCTATGCAATCGCATTGTTGGCTCTTGTGTCGCTCATCCAAATAGCGGCATCGGCAAGTGAATCTCCCCCAGATCTGACGCATACCCAGCTGGTCGATCGTGAGCGCACCTATAATCTCGGCGCCACTGGTCTGCGCGGTTGGATCTACACCAGGCCGGAGACCTACTTGGACAGCATCCAAGGGCGGACCACAGCGGTGAGCCGACAAATATTGGTCACCCATGTTGGAGCGAAATCACCATCGGATGGCGTCTTGCATGTCGATGACGTGATTCTGGGTGTTGATGGAAAGTTGTTCTCGGACGATGCGCGAAAAGGCATCGCCCTGGCAATCCAGGACGCAGAGAAACAGGAGAACGGCGGAATCCTGAGGCTCACGTGCTGGCGCTCTGGAACAGTCAAGGAGGTGAACATTAAACTCCAAGTTATGGGAACCTACAGCGATTCAGCGCCCTACGGCTGCGCGAAATCCAAAAAAATCTTTGACGAGGCGTGTGCCGTGCTGGCGCATGAACCGCTGCAGGAAAACTGGAATGGCGCGATAAACGGCTTGGCGCTGATGGCGTCAGGAAATCCTGAATACCTGCCACGCGTGCGTGATTTCGCCCACAAGATTGGACCCACTACCTTGAATCTGACCGCGCGTGAAGGAATGGTGATATGGGACTGGGGATACCGATCTCTATTCTTGTGCGAATATTACCTGCTAACTGGCGATAATGAGGTGTTGCCTGCCATCACCACATACACGGTCACATTGGCAAAGGGGCAGAGCATGTACGGCACCTTTGGTCATGGTGTCGCGCTGCCCACCGCTGATGGCAAGCTGCATGGATCGATTCCTCCTTATGGGCCGGTCAATGAAGCGGGATTGATTGGCAATCTTGCTATTGCCTTGGGTAGGAAATGCGGCGTCAGGGAACCCGAGGTTGAGGATGCCATGGTACGGGCATCTTCATTCTTCGGGTATTACGTCGACAAGGGCGCTATCCCCTATGGCGAACACGAACCGTGGCCCTATCACGAGAACAACGGCAAAGGCTCCATGGCGGCCATGCTTTTTTCTGCCCAAGGACGGACCCTTGAGGCGCAGTTCTTTGCCAAGATGGCGACAGCTGGCTATGCGAATCGCGAGATCGGCCACACCGGCCAGGGCTTCAGCTACCTGTGGAGTGCGTTGGGCGCGAACGTGGGCGGACCGGCTGCGACGGCGGCATTTTTCAAGGAGGCATCATGGCATTTTGATCTGGTGCGGCGCAGCGACGGATCGTTCACCTATGATGGGGGCGAACAATACGGCCCTGGGAAGACTGATGACAACACCTATTATGGGAAAAGCGGTTACTATGGGTTGAGCCCAACGGCTACCTATGTACTGACTTACGCGCTGCCACTTAAGAAGATCTTTATCACGGGCAAGGAATCCGTTCAGTCGACTTGGCTGAGCAAGAAAGATGTGGCAGACGCTATCGCCTCTGGCCGTTTCGATAGTGAACGCACCAAAATGACTCCGCAGCAACTGATCGCTGCATTCGCTGATTGGTCGCCCATTGTCCGTGGCTGGGCAGCAGAGGAACTGGCCCGCCGGCCAGAGGCGAAGGAACTGATTCCGCAGCTCATCGCCATGGCGGACTGCAAGGACGCACACCTCGAACAGGGTGCTTGCGAGGCGCTCGGTCTGCTCAGCAGCGTCGAGGCTCTCCCCGTCCTGGTGCGCAATCTTGCACATAAAGATCGATGGGTGCGCTACAAGGCGGCGCAAGCGATCAGAAGAATGGATGGTGCGGCCAAGCCGGCCCTGGCGGAGATCCTCAAGGCGATTGTAGCAACCGCAGAGCCGCTGCAGCCGATCATGTGGGCCGATCCTATCCAGTTGGCGCATGGCCAGCTGGCCGCCGCGTTGTTTCAGGGGCAATTGACGAGCGACCTCAAAAACATCGATCCGAAGTTGCTCTACCCGGCGATCCGTGTGGTGTCACACAACGCGGATGGCATGGCGCGGGCGACTCTGAAGAGATTTTTCGAGCGCGAGCTGTCGCCTGAGGACATGGACGCCCTCGCCCCCGACATTCTTGCTGCCGTCAAAGAGCGCGCACCGGCCGATACGATGTTCGGCAATGAGATCCGCATGGGCGGATTCAAAGCGCTGACCAAGTACAAATACCGAGAAGGAATAGAAATGGGCGTCCTGTTGGCCATGACGCAGGGTGGTCATGGCAGCGAAGTCCGGACAGGAGAAATCATGAAAGAGATCGTCGCATATGGTTCGGCGGCAAAGGTCGCCATTCCGGGCTTACTTGAAGTGATTGCGATGTTCAACCAGCAATGCGCACGGAACGAATTTCCCGCTGGGGACTTGAATGACCGTCGGGTCAACGCAATCAGGGTGGCCATCAAGGCCATTCAGGCCGCCTCTACTCAGCCAGCCATGAAGTCGATCAAGTAGGTGATTGTCGGTGGGTTGCTCTGGTGCAGGACCACGCCGACGTCGATGTCCACCTTCATGTCCTAATTAGACTATGTGCCCCTAGGACGCCACACCCCATCGCCGTCCTGGCTCTGGCTAGGATCGGCGTCTTGATCGTCCGGTTGTTGTGGACCTATGGGGTCCCACGTGCCGCACATGCACCCTCCGCACCTAGTTTAACGGCCGCACAATTTCCCTTTGGGGTACCACGGTTACGGTGTCTGAGATACATTTGCCGGCTAAAAAACACGCTTCGCCTACAGCGCATGCCGGTGCGCGCCCGGCTCAATTTCCGCGACGTGATCGCCATGGAGGTCGCGGCGTTGACCATGGTCGGGTCACCGACCATCCCAGCCTGAACCGCGGGCCCGACTGGAATGCGACGTCATTGAGGTAGCGACCGCCACAGCGCCGTGTTGAGCGGATTTCATTCGCTCTCATGGTTTATTGCGGACGGATACTCGTCGCACGCTGGATCCTGCGCAGCGCCCCAGGCTCATGCTCGATCGGTGCCATCAGCCACTGCCAGATACCCCGCAGTGTCTGGAAGCGCTGGCGACGTGGTGCGCGGCCGATCACGGGGCGCAAGATCTTAAGCAGGCTCTTGGGCGCGGTCGACGAGGTCAGGGCGGGCATGGCACGGCTCCAATAGGGTTTCTATGAACCCTCATAGGCCAAAACCGACACTGTGTCAATAACAACCTATTCTAAAAGTCGTCCCAGGTGGGCGCAGGCCTCTTCGCTGAGATGGCTGCTGCGGTTGAGCGTGAGTCCGATGCGCAGCCCTTCCTGCACCACCTGCCTCTCGAGGTAGTCGTTCGAGGGTGAGTTGGGCGGCAGCCCGAAGATCGCGAAGCGCAGATCCCCACCCGCGAACACTGGCGAGTCGCCGAGCTGGGCGAGGCGCGCGCGCGCGGCGCCGGCCAGGCCCATCGCCAGCACGTCCATCTGCGAGTACTCGCCTTCCATGCCCTGGGCGTTGAGCGCGAACTCGACCGCGACGCGGCTGCGGTAGCCCCCCTGCATCAAGTGAGGACCTGAGAGCAGCGGCAGGCGCATCTCCTGGAGCTGCCGCAGCAGCAGGAAGTCGTCGTTGTAGGTGGCGATGCTGACCCGACCGCCCGGGAAGGGCCAGCGCGAGAGCAGCGGCGTGCGGCCGTCGCAGTAGAGGTAGATGAAGGCGAGGTTGGCGAGCGCCGCGATCGGCTGGACCAGGGTCACGCCGCCACGCTCGAGGTGGCCAAGGATGCCGGGAGGCAGCACCAGGCTGATGCGCCGCCAGTGACGGCGCGCCTCGGCCGCCACGCTGAAGGCCTGGGTCAGCACCTGCCAGGGATTCGACGAGCCCTCGACGGTGGCGGTGAAGTTGCTGCCGCGGCGCGCGTCGTCGAGGCCGTCGACCCACAGCCGGCCGCGCGCATACAATGCGATCACCTGGCTCGGGTAACCCTCGGCCATGCTCAGCTGCTCGAGCACGCCGCGCCCGCAGCGCATCACCGCCTGGTGACCGTCGCTGGCCGTGGCGGAATAGGCGCGCACCTGGGCGCGTTCGAGACGCAGCGGCGCGCGCTCGGCGGCCAGCGAGTGCATCCCGCAGCGCACCAGCGCGGCGTCGACCAGGCTGAACAGCAGCGGCACGGCGAGTTCGGTGAGAGAGGTGTCGGCGAGGGTCGCCTCGACTTGGAGGATGGCCTCGGCGGCGGCCTTGGGCGGCAGGCCGTGGCGCTCGACCAGCAGGGACTCGAGCCAGCCTCGTTCCCAGGCGCGCCGGCGGCCCTCGAGGTCGAGCACCACCAGGTTGGGCGCGCCCGCGCTCTCGCCACCCGCGCCGCTCAGGCGGCGCGAACGCCGGAAGCGCTCGCGCGCGTCGCGGTAGCGGGCGTAGGCGATGGCGACCTCGTAGTTGCCGCTTTCGTGCAGCACGTGCACCACCGCGTCCTGGATGTCCTCGATGCCGAGCGCCGCCTGGTCGCAGGAGCGCTCGAGGTGCTCGATGACCACCCGCGCCAGCTCCGCCGCCAGGGCCTCGTCGTCGATACCGACGGCCTGCTGGGCGCGCAGGATGGCGTGCCCGATGCGCGCGTCCTCGAAGGGCACCTGCTGCCCGTCGCGCTTCACCACCGCGGTCGGCCTCACGGTTTGGCCCGTTGGTTCTCGCCGATGACGCGGCGCAGCTCGACCATGAACTCGTCGAGGTCCTTGAACTGGCGGTAGACCGACGCGAAGCGCACGTAGGCGACCTGGTCGAGCTTGTGCAGTTCACCCATCACCAGCTGGCCGATCAGCGTCGAGGCGACCTCGCGCACGCCCTCGCCGAGCAGCTGCTGATGGATGCGGTTGACCGCGGCCTCGAGTTCGGCGCTCGGAACCGGGCGCTTCTCGCAGGCGATGAGCATGCCGTGGAGGATCTTGCGCCGGTCGAAGCTCTGGATGCGCCCGTCCTTCTTGATCACGCGCAGCGCCTCTTCGCCCTCGACGCGCTCGTAGGTGGTGAAGCGCTTGCCGCACGGGTTGCAGGCGCGCCGCCGGCGGATGGCCGTGCCGTCGTCGGTGGCGCGGGAATCGATCACCCGGTCATCGTCCTGGTTGCAGAAGGGGCAGCGCAACGAGCTCTCCGGAATCCGCCGGGCTGGGGCGGGGAGGCTGACTGTAGACGGGACGCGGTCGGTGCAAGGCCGCGGCGAGCGCTGGACGGGGCGGCATCACCTCCACCATTGCAGTCATGCGCCGCCTGCTCTCGCTGATCGCCGCGCTGCTGCTCGCCGGCCTGGTGCTGCCTTGGGTGGCGTGGCCGGCGCGCAGCCAGTCCGGACCGGTGGTGGTGCTCGGGCCGATCCGCACGCTCGACCCGGTGCTGGCCTCGCGGCTCGACGAATACCGCCTGATCGCCGCGCTGTTCACGCCGCTGGTGCGCCTCGATCCCGTCAGTCTCGCGCCGCAGCCCGGCCTGGCCCTGGACTGGGAGACTGCGGCCGATGATCTGCAATGGACCTACCACCTCGATGCGCGGGCGTGCTGGCGGGATGGCCGGCCGGTGACCGCCCCGGACATGCGCCGCGGCCTGCTCCGCCATCTGTTGCTCGGCTCACCCAACGCCGCCTACCTCGAGGATCTCATCGTTGGCGCGCACGCCTCGGCCAGCGCCCTGCCGGCGCGCTTCGCCGAACTCGACGCGGCCATCGGCTTGGCCTGCCCGGACGCGCACACCCTGATCGTGCGCCTCCGCCATCCCGCGCCGTGGCTGCCGGCGCTGCTCTCACTCGCCCCGTTCGTTCCGGCCACCACCGCCCAGCTCGACGCCGACCTCGCCGGCAGGCGCGACGGTTGGAGCGATCCGACCACCCTGGACGGCGACGGCCCGCTGCTCTGCCGCGAGCATCTGCCGCGCCACCACTACGATCTGGTGCCCAACCCCGCCTACCGCGGTGCGCACCCTGCACGCGGGCCGCTGCGCGCATTGATCGTCGAGGACGGCGCCGCGGCGGCGCGCCTCTACCTTGCCGGTCAGGTCGATGCGCTGCTCTCCCTGCCCACCGACCTCAGTGCCGATCTCGCCGCTGCGCGCGTGCCTGGCCTGCAACTCGCCACATCGCTGGCCACCGAGTTCCTGCGCATCCGCCTGGTGCCGCGCACGCGCGGCGAGGACGGTCGCACCACCCGCGCGCTCGCCGATCCGCGCCTGCGTCTCGCCCTGGCGCGGTCCATCGACCGGGTGGCGCTCGCGCGTGATCTGCTCCATGGGCTGGTCGTGCCGGCGCGCAGCTTCGTGCCGGTGGGCTTCGCGCGCTTCTCCGCCTACCGGCCACCGCTCGGCACCCTCGACTTCGCCCCTGCCCAGGCGCGCGCCGACCTCGCGGCCGCCACCGCCGCGCTTGGGGTGCTGCCGCCACTGGTGCTGCTCGCGCCCGCCCAGCCGGCAGAGCGCGCGTGGGTGGCGGAATTCATCGCCGACGGCTGGCGGCGCGAACTGGGGCTGACCATCGAGGTGCGCCTGCTGCTGCCCACCGAGCTGCGCACGCGCGAACGCGCTTTCGCCTTCGATCTGTCGCGCGGCTACTGGCAGGCTGACTTTCCGGATCCGACCAATTTCCTGGAGTGCTTCCGCGTGGGCGCTGGCAGCAACCGCACTGGCTACGCCGATGCGGAGTACGCTGCCCTGCTTGATCGCGCGGGCGGTGAAGATGGGGATGCGCGTCTCGCGACGCTGGTGTCAGCGGAGCGGCGGCTGCTGACGGCCCCGCCGCTCATACCGCTCTACCATCCGCAGTGCGCCTTCGTGGCGCGACCAGGTCTGGATGGCGTACAGGCCAATGATCTGGAGACGGTCCACCTCGACGAGGTCGGGTGGAGCGAGATTGCGCACTGACCAGCGGTGCCGCTCAGCGAACAGGGCTCACACCGCAGCGGGCTCGACGAGCAAAGTGACGACCACGCGGTTGGCCGTCTGGGCCACCGAGGCGATCACGTCGAGATTGGTACCGAGCTTGGCGCGGAAGCGTTCCGCGACCTGCCGCGCAGCGGACGGGTCGGGCTCACCTACAGCGTCGTAGAGCTCGAACCGATCGATGCCTCCACACGAAGTGAGGTAACCGATCAGGGCTTCGAGTTCCGGGGAGACTGTGGCGGGCATCCTTCACCTCCTGGCTTGATATGAGTGTACTCTTGGACGCGGGGCGTGTTGGGGCAAGAGCTGTGGGATTCAACAAGGTCCGGCGGCTCATCCACACGGCTTCGGGTGCTTGGCTGCGCGTGCAGCCTTGCGCCATGAATGACTGCGGATAGCGGCGGAGCTGACCGCGGCGCAGGTAAGCCTTCGGCAAGGGTGGCGAGCGGTACCGCCCCAGCGTGCGCTCTTCATCCACACCTTGCACAGCCTGGAGGGAATGGCCGGCCGCCACTGGCGCCGTGGCAAACACCGCTACCCCGGGATGCGTATCAATGCGTGAGCACCACCGCCATGCGCATCCCGATCGCCTCTCTCCTCGCCATCTTCACGGCGGCCCTCCTGGGAGGCTGCGCGGAAGACGGCGCGACCGCAGGCGGTGCGGGGGCGCCAGAAAAGGCGGTGGTGCACATCACCAGCGTGCAGCAGTTCGACACCCTGGTCGCGGCCAGCACCACGCCGCTGATCGTCGACTTCAACGCCTCGTGGTGCCCGCCGTGCAAGCAATTCGCCCCGGTGCTGGCGCGCTTCGCCGCTGACCATGGTGGCGCGGTGACCGCGCTCTCGGTCGACGTCGACGAGGTGCGCGAGCTCGGCATGCGCTACCGGGTCGAGGCCCTGCCCACGGTGGTGCGCCTCGACCACAGCAAGGAGGACGCACGCTTCGTGGGTGCCAAGGGTGCTGAAGACCTCGACGCCTGGTTCGCCAGCGGGCGGTCCCCGTGAGCGCCTGGGCGCTCGCCGGGCCGGGTCGCACCGGGTTCCTTGTTGCCGGGCTCGTCCGGGCGCGGCAGGCTCCCGCCATGCCCGAGCCCGTGCAGACCACTGCTTCCGACGCGGCAGGCGCGCAACTCGCGCGCTTCGCCGCCGGCGACGAGCAGGCGTTCACCGAGCTGGTGGGTGACCACCAGCAGGCCGCCTACGTGACCGCCTGGCGCGTGCTGGGCGATGGCGAGGCCGCCCACGACTGCGTGCAGGAGGCCTTCCTGCGCATCCTGCGCCACCACGCGGACTACCGTGCCGGCCAGCCGTTCCGCCCATGGCTGCTGCACATCGTGCGCAACCTCGCGATCGACGCGCTGCGCCGGCGCCGGCGCTTCGCGCATCCCGACAGCCTGCACGCCCTGGCTTCCCCCTCGACCCCCTCCGCCATGGAGGGCATGGAGCTGCGCGTGCGCGTCGCCGAGGTGCTCGATGAACTGCCGGCGAAATACCGCGACATCATCGTCATGCGCGAGATGGAGGGCATCCCCGCCGAGGAGATCGCCGCCCACATCGGCGTCGACTACAGCACCACGCGCTGGCGCCTGCACCAGGCGCGCCGCCTGTTCCGCGAGGCCTGGCTGGCGCGCTTCGGCGCGGAGGACGCGCCATGACCCTTGAGCCCGACATCGATCTGCGCCACGCCGCCGCCGACCATGCCGCCGGCGATCTGCCCCCGGCCGAGGCCGCGGCCTTCGCCCGGCTGCTCGTCGACGATCCGGCGCTGCAGCGTGAGGTCGCGTCCTGGAGCGCCTTCCAGTCCCGGCTCGCCACCGGAGTTCCGGATGCTGCGCATGCGCCGGGCCCCGAGTTCGCCCGTGAACTGCTGCGCCGCCGCCACGACCGCGCGCAGCGCGCCATCGCCATCCCCATGCCGCGCTGGTTCGCGGCGGCAGCGGCGGCGGGTCTGGGCGTGCTCATCGGTGCCTTCGCCGTGCCGCATGCCCGCGCGCCTGCGGATGCGGGGGTGGTGGCCTTGCAGGACGACGGCACCGGTGCAAGCGCACCGGCTGCGGCGACCCGTCCGCCGGTGCGTCTGGCCAGCACCGATCGCGTCCGCACCAGCGGTGACGACCCGGCGCGGCTCGCTGCCACCGGCGAACATCCTTGGATCGGCCTGTGGACGCGCCTGGTGACCCTCGACGAGGGAACCACGCATGCTCGTCATGCCCATCTGGTGGTGCGCATGGTTTCCGGCAGCCCTGCGAGCGCGGCGGGGATCCATGCCGGCGATGTCATCCTGAGCGTGGACGGCGTCGCCGCCGATCAGGAGCAGTCCCTGGCGCGCGCCCTCGCCGCGCATCGTCCTGGCGAGATCCTCGCCATCGAGTGCTGGTGCGCGATCAACGAGCATACCAACCAGCACCGCGTTACGGTGGGCAAGGTCTACGAATAACGCTGCCCAGGGTGTGCACAGGCAGGGAAAAACCCTCCTTCATGGGTCGCGCCGCTGTGGTATGCTGAAGGCGGATCCCACGGAGTCCGTATGCCTGACGATCATGCCGGCCTGCTGATCTTCCTGCTCGTCAGCATCGAAGCCGCCACCGGCTTCGTCTGCGCCGAGATCATCCGTCTCAACCTGCCGCGCCGCTGGGTGCGTACCCGCGCGCAATGGCGCCTCGCCTGGCTGACCGGGTTGGCGGTCTATGCGATCAATCTGGGCGCCATCCAGCTCGAGCGTATGGGTTTCCACATGCAGGGCCCCGCCGAGGGCATCTCCAACCTGGCCGCGATCTGGCTCTATCCGTTGATCGCCTTCCCGCTGTGGCTGAGCATCCTGCAGACGCGCAAGGTGCTGATGGCGAGCCATGGGCGGGATCCGTACGCCTAGCGGCGGGTCCGGAAGTCCGTACGCCTGGCGGCGGGTCCGGAAGTCCGGAAGTCCGGAGGTCCGGAGGTCCGGAGGTCCGGAGGTCCGGAAGTCCGGAAGTCTCGTGGCCACGATGTCGCAGCGGAATTCTGAAGTGATGCGAAATAACCGGAGGCCGAGCTGGTAACCAGCTCGGCCTCGTGCTTCCTATATTCGTTACCTGCGTCGATAGCGCACGGCTGTCGGCTGTCGACTTCCGGACCCCCGGACTTCCGCACTCTCCTACAGGATCTTATCAATGATCCCGTACGCCTTCGCCTCATCGGCATCCAGCCAGTAATCGCGGTCGCAGTCCTCGGCGAGCTTCTCGTATGGATGACCGGTGTTGTCGGCGAGGATCTGGAGCAAGGTGCGTTTCATCTTGAGGATGCGGTTGGCGCTGATCTCGACGTCGGTGGCCTGGCCGCGGGCACCGCCGAGGGGCTGGTGGAGCAGCACCTCGCCGTGCGGCAGGATGGCGCGCTCGCCCTTGGTGCACCCGGAGAGGATGACCGCGCCCATGCTCGCGGCCATGCCGGCGACCACCGCGTGCACGGGAGCCTTGCTGCGGCGGATGACGTCGTAGATGGCCATGCCGTCGACGATCGAGCCGCCCGGGCTGTTGATGTACAGGGTGATCGGCTTGCTGGCGTCCTCGAGCTGGAGGTGGAGCAGCTGCTGGACGATGTTGTTGGCGCAGAGATTGTCGATCTCGGTGCCGAGGTAGACGATGCGGTCCATCAGCAGGCGGGAGGGCAGGTCGACCTCGCGCGCATCCTTGATCTTCTGGATCAGGACCTTGGGCGCGCCGGCGGTGGTGGGGCTGCTGTCGTCATCGTTGTAGGGCATGGCGAGACTCTAGGAACGGTTGGGAAGGCCTCAAGCCCGTTGCCGACGAACCACGGCACTGTCGTTCAATCGTCGCGGCGGCCGCCGAGCAGTCCGGCCTGGGCCGCCCAGTAGAGCAGGTTCATCAGCGCGATGCCCGCACCGGCGATGTAGGTCATGCCGGCGGCAAGCAGCACCCCACGCACTGCGTGGTCCTCCTCACCGGGCTGGGTGATGCCAAGGGCGACGAGGCGCTCGCGGGCGCGGGCGGAGGCGTTGAATTCCACCGGCACCGTGACCAGCGAAAAAGCGGTGGCGGTACCGAACAGCGCGACACCGGCCAGGGCCAGGGTGTAGCCCAGGCCGCCGCCATGCGCCGCCTGGTGGGCCGCGCCGAGCCCCGCGCCGATGATCACCAGCCACGGTCCGATCATGTTTCCGATATTGGCG
>JBBQSO010000105.1:0-17435 GCA_038213805.1 Planctomycetota bacterium
GATGTGTCGCCCGCTCCGCGGGCTATCGACGCACACAATCAGCCTGACTTGTGGGTAATGGGTAGGGCTCGCGCCCTGGGCTAGTGGATGCCGCCCGCTCCGCGGGCTTTGGGCAGGTGCATTTCGAGGTTATTTTCCCGCGAATTTCGTCAATATTCGAGATGTGGGTAATGGGTAGGGCGGGGGCCCTGGGCTACGATGTGTCGCCCGCTCCGCGGGCTATCGACGCACACAATCAGCCTGACTTGTGGGTATTGGGCACGGCGGTTCCCTTGGCTTCCCACCGGTCGCGCCGTCGGCACTCGCGCCACACCCCCTCACCGCTTCCGCCGCTGCTCCTGCAAGGCCAGCACCAGTTTGCGCAGATCGGCGAGCGGCAAGGCGCGCAGGCCGCCGATGCGCGTGTTGAGTTCGGCGCCCGCAAGGGTGACGAGCTGGTCGACGGTAAGGATGGCGATGTCGACTTCGATCCGCCCCGCCGCCGGCGCCTCGACCGCGCCGCCGACGCGCTTCCCGAGCGCCGCCGGTTTCTTGCGGAACAGCAGGTAACAGATGGTCTTCTGACTGCGACCCTTCTCTGTGAGCTGTTGAAAGCGCGCGAAGTGCCGCGGGCTCAACCGCACCAGCACCGCCCGCCCGCCGGTGGATCGCCGGGACTGCCAGTTCGAGACGTAGTAGACCCAGCCGTCGCGCTCGCTGAAGATGGCGTCCTTCGGAAGCTGAACTGCAGGCGTGGCCATGGCGGAGTCCTCCGTGGGGTGATGGAGCCGGATGCCGGGACGGAACCAGCGGACATGCGCTGCGAGCTGCGAGCTGCGCAACTCGCAACTCGCAACTCGCAACTCGCAACTCGCAACTCCTACGCCGCACCCTCCCCGGAGTTGCCCCCCACCTCACCGACCCTCTCCGGCATCCCCACCCAGCGACCCACGATCACCACGCCGATGACCATCGGCACCTGCATCAGCACCGAAGGCAGCAGCAGGTGGGCGTCGCCAGGGAAGAACTGGATGGCGACGACCAGGGACAGGCCGTTGTTCATGTAGACGGTTGAGCAGGCCATGCTCACACCACGGTCACGGCCCAGCCAGACGCGCATCAGCCGGCTGGCGAGGATGAAGAAGCCACTCGCCGCGCACACCAGCAGCAGCGGCTCGAGCAGTTGCTGCGCCGTCCAGCCTGCCCAGGCGTGGCGGTTGCAGGCGATCGACAGGGTGATCAGCGGGCACAGGCAGGCGATCGCCGCGGGTGACAGGCGGTGCTGGTTGCGCTCGACCAGGCGCGGCGCCATGCCGCGGATGACCTGCGCGAGCGTGAAGGGCGTGCCCAGCAGCAGCACGATGTACAGCGCCTGCATCGCGAACAACGCAGACTCGCTGGGCTGGCCGGGAACGTGCTGGCCGATGCCGAACAGGTGCAGCATGGTCGGCGCGGTCAACGGGCAGATCAGGCTGCCTCCAAACAGCAGCAGCAGCGCCAGGCCGCGCTCACCGCCATAGAGGTCGGCGAAGGCCAGACTCGACAATCCGCCCGGCATCATCCCGACCAGCAGCATCCCCGGCGCCCACTCCGGGGCTACGGCCAGGGTCGCAGCGTAGGGGATCAGGGGCAGCAGCAGCAGCTTGAGGACGATCAGCGCGCTGAGGCGCGGCAGCGCCCCGGGCTCAAGGAAGGCCGCACGCACCTGGCCGAGGCTGACCTTGAGGCTGGAGCAGAACAGGATCCCGCCAAGCAGCACCGGCACCAGCGGCTTCAGCGCGGTGAAATCGCCGGGCAGCAAGAAGCCGGCGACCAGGGCTATATAGGCGGGGATCCAGAAGGCCGAGCCGAGCAGACGCGCGAGCACGATGGGGGTCCTTGCCGGGCGGACGGGCCGCGGCTGGGGTGATGGTGGGGCCCGCCCGCCCACCGCCAGGGGCGAGTGCCGGTCGACTCCGGGCGGATTCGCGAGTACAACCTTAGCCGGGAACACCGCCCTCCGCCCCACCTGCGCCGATGAACTCGCCCTCTGACCACCTGTTGTTCGGAAAATTGCTGCTCGAGAAGCGCCTGATCAGCGCCGAGCAGCTGGACCAGTGCCTCCGTCTGCAGGTCGCGCAGGCCGAGACCGGCGAGCCCCACCGCACCCTCGGCGACCTGCTCATGGAGCTGGGCCTGATCGACCGCGAGCAGCTCGAGGCGACGCTCTCGGAACAGCGCCGGCGCCTGGTGCTGACCACCATCGGCCCTTACGTGCTGGTCGACCGCCTCGGCCAGGGCGGCATGGGCACGGTCTACCGCGCCCAGGTGCCGAACACCGCCACGCGCGTGGCGCTCAAGCTGCTGCCCAAGCATCTCGCGGGCGACCCCAACTACCTCTCGCGCTTCCGTCGCGAGGCCCAGATCGGCGTCGGCATGGTCCACCCGCACATCGTGCGCGCGGTGGACTTCGGCGAGTACAAGGGCACCTACTACCTGGCCATGGAGATCGTCGAGGGCGGCACCCTCGAGCAGCGCCTCGAGGACCTCGGTGCGCTCAGCGAGCGCAGCGCGCTGGGGATCGCCCGCGACCTGCTCGACGCGCTCGAGTACGCGCATCGCCGCGGCCTGGTGCACCGCGACGTCAAGCCCTCGAACATCCTCTTCGACCTGCAGGGCGTGGCCAAGCTCAGCGACTTTGGCCTGAGCAAGGCCTCGGCCCCGGACCCTTCCTTCATGCTCGAGCACGGCCGCACGGTGGGCACTCCGCATTACATGGCGCCCGAGCAGGCCAAGGGCCAGGAGGTCGACGGCCGCGCCGATCTCTACGCGCTGGGCGCGACGCTCTACCACGCGGTCACCGGGCGGTCGCCATTCAACGCCTCATCCGCGCATGGCCAGATGCAGGCCCAGGTCACCCAGGATGCGCCACCGCCGGAATCCATCAATCCCGACATCAGCCCGGCCTGCAGCCGGTTGATCCGCACCTTCATGGCCAAGGACCGCGGCCTGCGCCCGCCTTCCGCGCTCGCCGCCCTGGCCGATGTCGAGCGCGTGCTGCGTGGCGAGCAGCCGGCGACCCCGGGCCCACGCAACTTCGGCATTAAGCGTTCGACCACGGTGCGCGGCAGCCAGGCGCGTACGCCGCTGCCCGCCTGGCTGGTGCCCGCCCTGGCCGCGCTGGTGGTGATGCTGGCGGCGACGGTGATCTGGCTGCTGGTGCGGTGAGCGTGCAGTTGTGAGCGTCGGGCTGCGAGCTGCGCGTCACGACGCGCAGCTCGCAGCTCGACACTCGCGGCTCTTCAGCTATCTCCGACCGGCACTGGCGGGAGTTCCGGCTCGATGACCACCACCACCGCAGCGTCGGGATCGCTTACGGCGAAATCGGCGGTGGCGGCGATGACCACGGTCGCGTCACCGGTCAGCGTGCCGTCGGCGACGGTGCTGAGCACGATGGTCGCCTCCAGCGCGCCGGCCGGGATGACCAGGACCACGACCGCGAGGGCATAGTCGGCCGGATCGGCGCTGCCGGAGCTGGCCAGGACCACGTTGACATCGCGCACCGCCGCGCGGTCGAGCCGCACGGTGAGCGTGGTGGCGGCGCCGGCCGTGACGAAGGCGTCCGCGGCGGTCAGCGACAGCACCGGCATGCCAGCGTCGGTGATGGCCACACCGACCTGGCTCGGATCGCCGGGTAGCGCGTGCTGGACGCCGACGATGGCGACCGCGACCAGCTGGTCCCCGTCGGCCAGACCGTCGTCCTGCGCTGCCAGCTGCACGCTGCCAGCCAGCAGGCCGGCGGGGATGACGATGACCGGTGCGGTCAGCAGGCCTTGGGCGGCGCCGGCAGCGAGGGACACGGTGACCGCGCGGCCGCACGGTGCGGACAGCGTGGCAGTGATCGTCGCCACACCGCCGGCCTCGGCGATGACCGCCTGGTCGACGGCCAGCGCCACCAGCGGCGGCGCGTCGTCGTCGACGATCAGCGCCACCAGCGGTTCGACCATGGCGTCATCGGCACCGACCACCGCTGCGATGTGCAACGCCAGTGCCTCGGTGCCCTCAAAAAGCTGATCGTCGACGGCCATAAGCGTGACGCTGGCACTCAGCGCACCCGCGGGGATGACGATCAGGGGTGCCGACAGCTGCCAGTCGTCCGCGCTGGCCGGCTCCGCGCCATCCGCCAGCGGATCGGCGGTCACGGGTGCGGCCGTGACGTCGGGATCGGCGCCGCCCGGCGCGGCGGGCGCGCTCGCCGGCACGCTCACGCCCAGCGCGCCGATCACCACGGTCACGTCCGTGGCCGCCGGCACCGACAGCGTGGCGGTGAGCGTGGCCGTGCCGCCGGCCTCGACCAGCACGCTGGCATCCAGCGCCAGGGTCACGGTCGGCTGCGGTTCGTCATCGACGATCAGGATGCCCACCGCACCGCCACCAACCACCGCACCGCTGGCGGCCAACCCGGTCACGACCACGACCTCGTCGCCCTGGTGGAGTCCATCGTCGTGACCAGTGAGCGCGATGCCGCCACCCAGCGCCCCGGCCGGGATGACGATCCGCGTCGCGCCGGCGTCGTAGCGGCCCTCCGCGCCGCTGAAGCCGAGGGTGACGGTCACTTCAGCGTCGGCCGGACCTGACAGCGTGGCGGCGAGGGAGGTGGCGCCGCCGTTCTCAGCGATCGCGGCCGCGCCAGCGGCGAGCGTCACCATCGGCAGGGTCTCGTCGTCGACCACGGTCACCACCGCGGTCGCGGGCGAGGCCACCGCTCCCGTCCCGATGACGATCCCGATGGTCAGCGCGCGATCGCCTTCGTAGACGGCGTCATCGACCGCAGTCAGCGTCGTCGTCGCGGACAGCGCCCCCGCGGGGATCTCCAGCGTCGTCGTGGCCAGCGCATAGCGCCCAGCTGCCACCCCGTCGTCGGTGGTCAGCGCGACGACGACCGGTGTGCTGCTCGCACCCGACAGCGCCACCGTCAGCGTCGCCACGCCGCCGGCCTCGGCGATTTCGGCAAGATCTGTGCTCAGGATCGCCGTCGGCAGCGGCTCATCATCGGCGAGGATCGCGACCACGCCCCCTCCCAGACTGATCACGCCGGGGGCGGACAGCAGGGCGATCGCCACCGCCTGGTCGCCCTGGTGCACGGCGTCATCGCGCCCGGTCAGGGTGATGCTGCCGCTCAGCGCCCCCGCCGGGATGATGATCTGCTGGCCCGAGGTCGCATAGCGCCCCGGCGCCGCCGCACCCCCGAAGCCGAGGGTCACCACT
Source organism: Planctomycetota bacterium (assembly GCA_038213805.1). Lineage (GTDB taxonomy): Bacteria > Planctomycetota > UBA11346 > UBA11346 > UBA11346 > BOG-1363. Next base: position 5,227 of record JBBQSO010000105.1, read on the forward strand.
ACCGCGTCGGCGCACGGTCCGGACAGCACGGCGCTGATCGTGGCCACGCCGCCGTTCTCGGCAAAGGGGCTGCCGGCCACGTCCAGGGCCACGGTGGGCACACTCTCGTCGTCGCCCACCGTGATGGCGAGCGGAGTCGCATCCGGCTGCATCTGCGCACCCACCACCGCGCCCAGCGCCAGGTGCAGGACGCGATCACCCTCGTAGAGCGCGTCGTCGACGCCGGACAGGTGCGTGGTCGCGCTGAGCGCACCGGCCGGAATGGTCAGCAGCGCGTCCTCTAGCAGGTAGCGGCCCGCCGCCACGCCGCCGTCGGCCACCAGCGGCACGCGCACCGCAACGCTCGTTGGGCCGGAGAGCGTGGCCGTGAGTTGCGCCACACCACCGGCCTCGGCTACGGTTGCCACATCGGTTGCGAGAGTGACGAACGGCACCGCTTCGTCATCGGCGATGGTCACGGTCACCATCGCGGGCGCGCCCACGCTGGCACCAGCCACCGCGCCGATGCCGATCGTCAGGCCCTGATCGCCGTCGTGGATGGCATCATCGACCGCGGTGAGCGTCGCCGTGGTTGCCAAGGCGCCGGCGGGGATGGTCAGCTGCGTGCTCGACACCACATAGCGCCCGGTCGCGACCCCAGCGGTGACGGTCAGCGCCATCTGCACCGGCACGGTGGTCGCGGTCGACAGGGTGGCGGTCAGCGTGGCCACGCCACCCCGCTCGTCCACGGTGGCGGTATCCGCCGCCAGGGTCACCACCGGCACCGGCTCATCGTCACTCTCGACCAGGGCGACCGCGGACGCGCCGGACGCGGCCTGTGCTCCGCTGACCGTGGCGATGCTGACGGTCAGCGTCTGGTCGCCCTCGTGGACGTCATCATCCACGCCGGTGACGGTGGCGCTGACGGCGAGCGCGCCGGCGGGGATGATCACGGTTGACGGCGCAAGACGCCAACGCGCGGTCGCCACACCGCCAGCGACCAGCTCCACGGTGACGTCGGTCGCGGCCGGCGCGGACAGCGTGGCGATGACGGTGGCGGCACCGCCATGCTCGCTGAACGGCGCGCCTTGCGCGCTCAGCGATACCTGGATGGGCACCGGCGCGGGATCGTCGTCGACGATGGTCAGGGTGACGCCGGCGCCGGCGGCGGTGCCGCCATTGACCGCGGCGATGGTGACGGCCAAGGCCGCGTCGCCGTCGTGGGCGGAATTGTCGATCGCGGCGACCACCACGCTGCCGGCCAACGCACCGGCCGGGATGACGATGGTCGTAGCTGAGGCGGCGTAGCGCTCCGCCGGGGCCCCGCCGAAGGCCAGGGTCACCGTCACCGCGGCGCTGGAAGGATTGGCCAGGCTCGCCTGGACGCCGAGCTGGCCACCGTGCTCCGGCAGCACACCACCCTGCGGCAGGGACAGCGTCACGGTCGGCAGCGGATCGTCGTTGCGGATGGTGCCCAGGGCCACCGCGGTAGCGATGGTCGCCGGCACGTTGGGCAGCAGGGTCAGAGTGGTTCCGGCGAAGTTCGCCACCGCGACATCGGTGCGCGCGTCACCGGTAAGCAGGCCCGTGGCCACGGCCACCGGACCGGCTCCGACCGCATAATCGCTGCGCGCGGCAAAGGCGGGATCGCCACCGGCGACGCCGAGGCTGCGCAGCACCGAGATGGTGTTGCTGGTCTGGTTGACGGTGATCAGCTCCGCCCGCCCGTCGCCGTCGAGATCGGCGGTGGCGATCGCCACGGCCCCAGCACGGATCGGCACGGTCAGCACCGGGCCGAACGCGGTCGTCGCCGCTCCGACCGGGGTGAGATTGCGCAGCACCAGGGCGTGACTGGTGCCCGGCACCAGCACGGCGAGATCGGCGAGACCGTCGCCGGTGAGATCCTGCGCTGCGAGATCGACGCAGCCGCCTTCCATGGCAGCGCCGCCTGCGGCGATGAACGTCGGCGTTCCACCCGCCGGCGTGGCGTTGGCCAGCACCACGACCGTACCGGAACCCGCCACCCCGGGGGTGCCGGCGCCGAGCACCGCCAGGTCGGGGCGGCCATCACCGGTGAGTTCGGCGCAGGCCAGCGCGCACGGTCCGGTGCCGACCGGGATACTGCGCGCCACCAGGGCCAGCGCGGTGGTGCCGCGCACGGTGAGATTCTGCAGCACCTGCACCTGCCCGGACACCACCACCGCCAGGTCGGTGAGACCATCCTGGTCGAAGTCTCCCGCGGCGAGGGCGAGCGGCAGGCCGTGCAGATCAAACGCGCTGGCGGTGAAGGCGGGGACGGAGGCGCCGGACGGCGTGGTGTTGAACAGCACGGTGAGCGTCGCCCGGGTACCCCCGCTGAGGTCCTGGCTGATCACCGCGAGATCGAGCCGGCCGTCGCCGTTGAAATCGCCGGCCACCACCGCCACCGGTGCCGGGCCGGTGGCGAAGGCCACTGCGGGCGCGCTGGTCATCACCGCCGCGCCGGGCACGGTGGTGTTCAGCAGCACCGTGACCGTGCTGTCATCGCTGTCGACGCTGACCAGGTCGCAGCGGCCATCACCGTTCAGATCGCGGGCAAGCACCGCGTGCGGGCTGCTGCCACAGCGCAGGCTCTGACGGGTCGCGAAGTTCATGCCCGGACCATTCACCGCGCTGATGCCGGTCAGCCGCAGCTGCACGGTCTCATCGCGTTCCCAGATGCGATCACCCAGCACCGGCACATGCACCACCGCCGCGGTCGCGCCAGCGGCGATGGTGACGGTGCCGCTGGTGGCGGTATAGTCGCTGCCGGCGCTGGCAGAACCGTCGACGGTGGCGAAGCCGACCACCACCTCGGCCCCGGTATCGCCGCTGCGGGTGATGGGGAAATCAAGATTGGTGATGCCGCTGTCGCCTTCCTGCACCGCCGTCGCGCCGACTGCGATGCGCGCATCCTCGGCCTCGGCCGGTGGCCCGCACAAGGCGCCAAGCAGTGCCACCAAGCCCGCAGCCAGGGTGCCGCGGCGACCGCGCACGCTCACTCCGCTTGCGCGTGGAAGCGTTGATGACCACCGGGACGCGCCGTGCCGACTGTGCCTGCCCATGGTCCGCTCCTTTGCCGTCTACGCGTACTTTCCCGTGACTCCGCCGAACTTCCTGCTTTCGCCCCGAATGCCTGGAGGCAATCGGCTGACCATATGCCAACCGCCGCAGGGGTGAAGGAATTTGTTCCGATCCCTGCCTGCAGCCGCCGCCGCGTATCACGCAGAAATACGGTGAAATCAGGGCATTCCGCGCTTTACGGGCAGATGCGCCCTTGACCGCGCACCGCTTGCACCAGGTGCGGCGTTCGGAAGGTTCGCCGGTCGGGCCGCCATTCGGAAATAGGTGAGAGTTGCGAGACGCGAGACGCGAGACGCGAGAGACTGCAAACAACTGACAACCAACTGCGGACTGCGGACTGCTACGATAGCAGATGTGCGCGTTGGTATTCTCGCGTCACGCTAACCGCATGATTTTTCCGTGCTCAGCGCGGAACCGACCGCACTCCATTACCCCTCGCCGTGCGGCCGCCATCTCGCGCCTCGCGCCTCGAGCCTCGAGCCCTCAATCCCGCTTCAAATCCCGCCACTGCACGATCACCCCCGGGATCACCGTCACCAGCGCGGTGACCCCCAGGATCAACGGCAGCTGCGCGCTCTCCGGGTGGGTGAGGATGACGATGCCGAGCTGGCACAGCAGCGCGCCGTAAAGCACGGTCTGGATGATACCGATGGCCGGGGCGGCCTTCCAGCCCAGGCCGACGCCGAGCACGAAGCCGAGCACCCCGAGCACGAAGGCGATCGCGCCGCTGGTGGTGCCGGGGTGCGGCACGGCGCCGAGCGCGGCACCGGCGAGCGCGGCGAACAGCACGAAGCCCAGCACCCCGCCCTGCGCCGCCACCCCCGCCTGGTAGAGCCAGGCGCCGAGCACGCCGGCGAGCAGAGCGGCGCTGACCGCCGCGGTCCACGCCATGCCGGGCTCGAGCAGGCCATCGCAGCGTGCCATCACCGCGCCGCCCACCACCCCGGCGGCGAGCAGCGCGGTGGTCCAGCGGATCAGCCGCCAGCCGGCGAACAATGGTATCATGCCGACCAACACCAGCACCGGCCCCAGCCACGCGGGCTGCGCATTCAGCCAGTGCCACAACTCGGAAGCCGTAGGCAGCGCTGCGCCAGCGGCCGGCGCCCCTGGCGCGGCCTGGCCCACTGCCGGAGCCGGTGCTCCGGATGGCGCCGGAGTCGCCGGAGCTGCTGGTTCCGCGGCAGCTGCCGGTGCCGCCGGTGCCGCCACGGCTGCGTCCTCTCCAGCGCCGAGCGGCGCGCCGGCCAGCATCGCCAGCGCGGCGAACGCACTCAGAACGCCGAAGCCGCGCAGCGCCGCGAAGAGGGTGGACCACATCACGCCCCCAGCATCGCCGCTGCGGCGCGCCGGCCAACCCTCTTCAGGGCACCGCCACCAGGCGGAACGCCACATCCTTGCCGCGGTCCAGGCGCGTGCCCTGCGGGAAGACCGCCTCGCCCCCCAGCAGGCGCAGCATCGGCAGCAGCTGCAGGCGCACCACGCCGCTGGCCGGCATGCTGAAGGGCTGCGCCGGCCCGAGCGCAGTGCCGCTCCACGGATCGAACCAGGTCAGCAGATACGCGCCCGGGCGCAGTCCCGACAACACCGCCTCACCGCGCCGCTGCGGCGCGAAGGCCCATCCGTACAGCGCATCGCCATCGGCACCGACACCGGCGTGCGCGAGGGCCAGGGCCCGAACGCCCGCACCGCCCATGCAGCGGATGCGCACCAGCGGTGCGCTGCACGCCACCAGACCGTCCGGCGCAACCCCGGCGAGGACGGTGCGCAGCGCGGCCAGCTGCGCGCCGTTGTCGAGCGGGTACTGCGCGGCGCCGAACGGACCGCCGCCGTCGCGCCAGCGCAGCTCGCCGAACTCCTTGCCGTCGTCCCAGTCCATCACCGTGCCGGCCATCCCGCTGAACACCGCCGCCCAGATGCCGTGGTGGTAGAGCGTCGGGTAGAGCGGCGATGGCGCCGCTTCGGGCGTAGCGCGCTCGGCCGCGCCGAACTCACTGATCAGGCGCGGGCCTGCACCCGGCTGCTGGGCGAAGGCAATGATGCCGTCGATGGTCAGGCTCCATGCGTCATCGATGCCGGCGCCGCGCGGCCACGACGGGTACCAGTGCCAGCCGACGACATCGACGCGCCCACCCGCCGGTCCGCCCTCCCAGGCAAGGTTGCCGTCGGCGGCGGCGCCGGTGGCGCTGCTGGTGGTGCTGGCGTGCAGCGGGTGGTGCCAGGGATCGCCGCCATAGCGCAGGCCGTCGCGCCGCACCAGCGCGCCGCGCAGCAGCGTCACCTGGTCGGCGAGCCAGCGCGCGCAGTCCGGGTGCGCCCACCAGCCGCGGCCCGTGCGCATCACGCCCAGCTCGTCGCCGACCACGTCGATCTCGTCGCCCAGCACCCACATCCCGATGGCGCGTGAGGCGCCCCAGCGCGCCACCACGTAGCGCAGGTGCGCCGCCTGCCAGTCGAAGAGCTGCGCGCGCCACTCGTCCGCCGGCGCGCGCGGGTCGGCGGCGAAGAAGTCCCAGCACTCCTCGAGACCCGGCAGCGCGCTCAACCCGCAGCGCTGCGCGGGCGGACGGAAGCCCGCTGCATCGGCGGGGGCCTGCGCGCCCCATGGCTGCCCGGCCGCGGTCATGCAGCCGTGCGGCAGCGGCGTCAACAGCAGGCGGATGGTGCGCTCGCCCGGTGCGCCGGCGCAGGCCTCCACCACGCGGTCGAAGGCCGCGGCGCGGCCCTGGTCGTAGCAGGCCCACGGCCGCCACGCCGCCTGCGCCGGCAATGCCGTACGCTGCCAGCGCCCGCCAACGCGCCAGTGCTCGGCGCGGTCCTGATGAACGAGCAGGAACTCCCACGGCGCCAGCCATTGGTTGAGCAGGTTATAGCCCGCCGCGCGCAAGTGCGGCAGCAGCTCACGCTCGCGGTCGAGGCCCTCGAACGGCGCCCAGCCCACGCCGTGCGGATCGCTGTCGACCACCCAGGCGCGACAGGCGCCGAACAACCAGGTCGCGGTGCTGCCGCCGTCAGCGCGGCGCGCGCGCAACCAGCCCTTTGCCTGGTGCGGCCCAGGCATGATCAGCGGGCCATCGAGCTGCTCGTCGATCAGCGCCATCCACGCCCCGCCATCCGCCTCAAGGTGCAGTGGCGCTCCGCCAATCCGCGCGCAGCCGTCGAGAAGCAGCCGCATGCGCCACGCGCCGGCGCGGTCCGGTGCCCAGCGCACCGCCCAGCGCCATGGCGCGCCCGGCGCATCGCGCAGGGCGAAGGCCGGCACGTCCAGCTGCGTGCCATCCTCGTGCGCAAAGCGCGCGGTGATGCGCAGGAACACGCCATCGCGATCGGCGTCGTAGGCGTCGTGCACCTGGTCGTCCGGCAGCGAGGCGAAGGGGGCGGCGGAGCCCGCGAAGGACAACGTGATCTCATCGACCGCGAAGACCGTGGCCGCGACACCGTGCTGCGCGCGCAGCGCGGGCTCTTCAGCGGCCTGGCCGCCCGCCATCGCCGCAACCAGCAACGCGAGCAGCCGCAGCGACCCACTGTCCGTCACGCGCCTCACGCGCGCGGCTTCCGACGCGCTTCCCACCACTCCAGGCGTTTGGCGATGTCCTTCTCGAAGCCGAACGCGCCGGGCGCATAAAAGCGGCTGCCGAGCAGCTCGTCGGGCAGGCACTGCTGGCCGGCGAAGTGGTCGGGCGCGTCATGATCGTACTGGTAGCCCTGCTTGTAGCCGAGCGTCGCCATCAGCGCGGTCGGGGCATTGCGCAAGAACATCGGCACGCTCGCGCCCGGGTGGCGGCGTACCGCTTCAGCGGCGGCGAAATAGGCCTTGGTGGTGTTCGACTTGGGCGCGGTGGCGCAATAGATCACCGCTTGGCTGAGCGGATAGACTGCCTCGGGCATGCCGATGTTCTCGCTCGCGGTCAGCGCCGCCGCGGCCACCACCAGCGCCTGTGGGTCGGCCAGACCGACGTCCTCGCAAGCGAAGATCACCACGCGCCGCGCCACGAAGCGCGGGTCCTCGCCCGCCTCAAGCTGGCGCGCCAGGTAGTAGAGCGCGGCCTGCACGTCGCTGGCGCGCATGCTTTTGATGAAGGCGCTGGCGACGTCGTAGTGGTTGTCGCCGGCGCGGTCGTGGTCGCTGACCGCGCCCGCCGCCACCTGCCCCACCGCCGCCGCGTCGACCGGCGCCGGCCGGGTCAGCGCCCAGGCGCTCTCCAGCAGCATGAGCAGCCGCCGCCCGTCGCCCGCGCACAGGCGCAGCAGCGCGCCGCGCGCGTCCGCAGCGATCTCAAGTCCCGGCAGACCTTCGGGGTGATGGCGGGCGCGCTCGACCAGCGCATCGAGCGCCGCCTCGTCCAGGCCCTGGAGCGGGAAGACGCGGCAGCGTGAGAGCAGCGCGCGGTTGACCGAGAAGCTGGGATTCTCGGTGGTCGCGCCGACCAGCAGCACGGTGCCGGCCTCGACGTGCGGCAGCAGCGCGTCCTGCTGCGCCTTGTTGAAGCGGTGGATCTCATCGATGAAGAGCAGGGTGCGCTGACCGAGCGCCGCCGCCGCGCGCGCCTCCTCGATCAGCGCGCGCAACTCGGCCACACCACCCAGCACTGCGCTGAACGGCGCAAAGCGCAGTGCGGCGCGCCCCGCAAGCAATCGCGCCAACGTGGTCTTGCCACAGCCCGGCGGCCCCCACAGCAGCAGGCTGGGCAGGTGCCCCGCCGCGAGCAGCCTGCTGAGCACCCCTCCCGGCCCGAGCAGCTGCGGCTGCCCGACCACCTCGTCGAGGGTGGCCGGGCGCAGGCGTTCGGGGAGCGGCGTGGCGTCGGTCACGGGCGCCATGGTGGCCTGATGCGCGGGACCGGAAGCCGGAAAGCGCCGGGAGCTGGCAGCAGCTCGGAGCTGCGAGCTGAGAGCTGCGAGCTGCGAGCCGCGAGCCGCGAGTTCGAAGCTCGAAGCCGGTGACTTCCGGACTTCCGGACTTCCGGACTTCCGGACCCCGGGCAGAATGCCCCCCATGTACGACTTCCTGCGCGGTACCGTCGCCAACCTCGATGCCGCCAACCGGCTGAGCCTGGATGTGGGCGGCGTGGGCTACTCGCTGCGCATCAGCGAGCAGACGCGCCGCAACATCCCACTCGATGGCACGGTGGTGACCGTGCACGTGCGCCTACTGGTGAAGGAGGACGACCTCGTGCTGTTCGGCTTCAGCGACGCGGCGGAGCGCGCGGCCTTCGACCTGCTGACCTCGGTGCAGATGGTCGGACCGGCGGTTGCACTTGCGGTGCTTTCCGCACTTGGCGTCACCCAACTGCGCCAAGCGCTGCTCACCCGCGACCTTGGCGCGCTGCGCGCAGTCAAGGGCGTCGGCCCCAAAAGCGCCGAGCGCATCGTCATGGAACTCGCCGACAAGGTCGAGCGCATCCCCGCGCCCACTCAGCCCGCGGGCACCGGCGCCGGCGCCACCACCGCCCAGGCGATCGCCGAGGCGCATCGCGCACTCATCGTGCTCGGCTTCGACAGCAAATCCGCCGGCGACGCGCTCGCCAAAGTGGTGCAACCAGGGCTATCGGCGGAGGCGTTGCTGCGCACTGCGCTGGCGAGTCTGCGCTGAGGCAGGGGGTCCGGTGGTGGCGTGGTTGGGGAGTTTTGAGCTGCGAGGTGCGAGCTGCGCGTCTCGCGTCTCGCGTCTCGCGTCTCGCGTCTCGCAACTTATAAGCCGAGGCTCATCCTCCCGCAGCCACGTCAATAATACCTAAGTTATTATTGGATAATCCCTTGCGAACATTTTTCTAGATAGATAATGGTGCGGCGCAGGAAAGCCGCGACGTGCAGCACCCAACGCGGACCGCGCCAAGGGCGTAGAAACCGAACGAAACCAGTCCATCACCCGCGACGGATGGGGTTTCCACCCACATTGACACATCCGGGGCGCGCACGACCTTCTTCCTCCGTAGCCAAGCACCTCACAGGGTTCCAGCCATGTCCAGCCTGTCCAAACTCCCCCACCTCTTGAGCCTCGCGGCCGCCACCCTGCTGGTCGGCGCGCTCGGTGCGACCACTGCGGCCACTGCCGCAGAGGACGGCAAGGAGCTCTTCAAGGCCAAGATCTGGCCGGTGCTGGAATCGTCCTGCATCGGCTGCCACGGCGACAAGAAGCAGAAGGGCAAGCTGCGCCTCGACTCGGAAGAGGCCTTCAAGAAGGGCGGTAAGGAGGGCGTGATCTTCGTCGCCGGCAAGCCCGCCGACAGCAAGATCATCGCCGCCATCAAGCGCGGCGACGACGACACCAAGATGCCGCCCAAGGATGAGAAGAAGCTCAGCCCCGAGCAGGTCGCCGACTTCGAGAAGTGGATCGCCGCCGGCGCCCCCTGGGCGAAGTGAGCCCCGCGGCGGGTTGACCGCCGATCCTTCACCAGTCTCACGTGCGGGACGGCCGATGGCCGTCCCGTATTTTTTTCGTGCCCACGAACGTTCCCGGCGGCTGGCCCAGGCCGGGGCGCGCGGCCTTCTGATGCCCCCTGCCTCCACCGGATATTCACGCGCCCTGGGCATGGCTGGTCGCGGCTCGTGGCCCGAGCTTCGAGCTTCGAGCGCGGCATTTCGTCTACCGCCGCATCTCGTTGTTCGAAGCTCGCAGCTCACTACCCGGAAAATCCACACCCACCCCGAGTCTGGCCACCCCACACCCTCCGCAGCTGCACGCCGCAACGTCCACCTCACCCTGGCAAAGCGATGCCGTGGCGCATCATCGCCTCCAGCGAGGGAAAATCCCATGTCCCGCTGCATGGTCCTGAACGCCAGTTTCGAATTCCTCTCCATCCAGGAGCGCTGGATGGATTCGCTGCTGCTCGTCCTCGCCGGCAAGGCCCTGCCCCTGGAGCACTACCCCGACGTGGTGCGCAGCCAGCACTGCACCTTCCAGCTGCCCGCGGTGGTGGTGATGCGCAACCATATCCGCACCCACCGCCGACGACGGATGTTCGACACGCCCAGTCGCAAGGCCGTGTTCATCCGCGACGCGTTCCTGTGCCAGTACTGCGGGGTGAAGGTCAGCATGAGCACCGGCACCCGCGACCACGTCATCCCGCTCAGCCGCGGCGGCCCCGACACCCTGGCCAACGTCGTCACCGCCTGCCGCGACTGCAACCACCGCAAAAGCAACCGCACCCCCGAGGAGGCCGGCATGCCCCTCAACCGCAAGGCGCGCGCCCTCAACGAGGAGGAGAAACTGCGCTGCCTGCTGAAGACCTGCAAGGCCAAGGAGCGGGAGACGTGGTTGTTGTGCTTGAAGCGGTTGGGGATTCCGTTGTGGGCGGCGTGAGGGCGGACTGGCGAAGCCGTACCGGACTTGTCATTTGATTTCATAGATGGCAGGCGGGGACGGATCCAGCTGAGAGCGCATTATCACGTTGGGATCCCTGATGGATTCCAGCCAAGAGGCGAAATGATTGAAGCGATAGACTTGTACTGAGACAACGCTCCGAAAGGCTTCCGCCCCCGAGTACGCAGGCGGCGCGAAAACGACTGCTAAGTAATACTCGTATTTGGAAACGAACAGCGACGGCTTGTACGTCTCGTCCCACATCTGATCCGCGATCAGGGAGTCGATGCGCGAACCCGTGAGCGCTTCGACCTCCGCCCTGATCATGCCCTTGCGAATGAGCCGCCAAGTGCTCGGGAAGCCGGCTTGGCTCCAGCGGAGCAGGTAGACGGCGACCAGCGACACGAATACCGAGAGGATCAGCAACCCGCGGCGAAATCCGCGCCGCCCAGGCCGGAGTTCGTTAGGATCGTTCATGACGGCCGATCTGGAAGCAGGGGACAGGCCCGCCTGGAGGTTCAGTTTAACGAATAAACCATACTATCGTCCAACGTCGTGGCCACCTGTGGCATGCTCCACAAGGAGCGCAGCCACTCCATCGCCCGGTTGCGCTTCGTCACCCAGAGGCAGACGACCATTTGCGGCTCTGCACCGCCCATTCCCGGCATGCTGTAGACGATATTGAGGTCGTACTCGTGCGCGGACGCGAAGATCGCCGGGTGGTACCGCTCCTTGCCCATGAAGCCGCACAGCAGGTGGCCGCCATGTCCCCCGACGAGCGCATCGACCTGCGACTGGGTCATGCCCTTCGCGATGAGCCGCCACTCCGCGGGGAATCCGCGGTTGCCCCACCACAAGCCATATCCGGCCATCGCCGCAACGAGCGCTAGCGCAATGATCCACCTCTTCCGCATGTTGCGTGCGGGGTGCTCGGTGAAACTGCCAACTGACATGAGCACCGTCATTTCTCTCCGAGGACGGCCACCCAAGCGCATCCTTTCGTTTTAAGCGAACGCCTGCGCGCCGCCAACTCGGCCCGGTACGAACAGCGCCGCTCAACGTCAGCGTAGGATCGGCATCACCCGAGCATCACCCGATACCCCGCGAGCCCATTGGGGCGTATAAAGTTAAGGAGTAACTGAATGAAAGGCGTGCACTGGATGACCAATCGACCTCGGCCCGCCCAGGGACGAAATCCCGTACGGTCCGCGCTTCCTGCCGGACGAGGCTGATGCCGGCGACCGGCGGTTCGTGCCGGCAGGAAGCGCAGACCGTGCGGGATGGTTAGGTTGGGCGATGGGTCCCAGGGCTCACGCCCTGGGCTAAATGGTGTCGCCCGCTCCGCGGGCTTTTGCATCGTCACACCATGGTTCGCAATGTCGCCCGCTCCGCGGGCTTTCGCAGCGTCATACCATGGTTCGCAATGTCGCCCGCTCCGCGGGCTTTCGCAGCGTCATGATATGGGTCTCCGGGCTCACGCCTTGCTCATTACCCACAAGTCGTCCAGGCCGTCACGTCAAACGGGGCAGTTTGTCTGAAGCGCCATCGGCGCGACGCAAAGATAGCCCAGGGCAACGCCCCTACCCATTACCCACAAGTCAGCGGGACGTTCGGCAGGTCACGGGGGACACCGTGGCTGTCTGCCCAGAGCGCCAACGGCGCGGCCAGAGGACCAGCCCAGGGCGAAGCCCTACCCATTACCCACAAGTCATCGTCGTCGTTTTCGTTTTTCCGGCTGTTCAGCCTGAGCCTTGGCCATTTCCGCTTGAGCTTCCAGGGCCATGGCGAAATGCCGCACCATGTCGAGGCCGATCCATAGCGTTTTGGA